>JBEKKL010000005.1:0-98554 GCA_050010735.1 Occallatibacter sp.
GAGCATGTATCTTTCCTTGCTTCAACTGATCTGTCAAAAGATCCTGACGTTGAAGGGTACGGGCTTCAGCCCGTACATTAACAGCTGAATTCATTTCCGGCTTTAGCCGCTGAGGGATTGCAGTGTCCGATCAAGAACCTCCCTCAGGGCCTAAAGCCCAAGACTTATTGCCCGCTGATGTACGGGCTGAAGCCCGTACCCTTCCCTTATTCGCCCAACGAATGGCACTCACGATTCGAAACGCTACAGCGTTCTCCCCACCGCCGTAGCAATCACCCGCAACTGCCCCATCAGCTCGCTGAACTGCTCCATATACAAAGTCTGCGCAGCGTCCGAGACGGCCTTGTCCGCATTCGGGTGAATCTCCATAATCAGCGCATCCGCGCCCGCTGCCACCGAAGCCTTGGCCATCGCCGGAACCATATCCCGCCGTCCCGTGCCGTGCGAAGGATCGCCCGTGATCGGCAGATGCGACAGCTTGTGAATCACCGGAATCGCCGAGATGTCCATCGTGTTCCGAGTCGCCGTCTCATAGGTGCGAATGCCGCGCTCACATAGGATCACCTCGTAGTTGCCGCCCGACATGATGTACTCACTCGACAGCAGCAGCTCCTCAATCGTCGCCGAGATGCCGCGCTTCAGCAGCACAGGCTTGCGTATCTGCCCCAGCTCGCGCAGCAGGTTAAAGTTCTGCATATTGCGCGCGCCCACCTGAAACAGATCGGTATAAGACAGCATCGCTTCGATCTGCGAGATCTCCATCACCTCGCTCACCGTCAACAGTCCATGCTCCCGTGCGGCCTCGTACATCATCTTTAGCCCCGGAATCCCCAGCCCCTGAAAGGCATACGGCGAACTGCGCGGCTTGTAGGCTCCCCCGCGCAGGAAAGCCCCGCCCGCAGCCTTCACGCACTTTGCAATGGTGATGATCTGGTCTTGATTCTCAATCGCGCACGGCCCAGCCATCACGGCAACCTGCTTGCCGCCGATCTTCACGCCGTTGGCGAACTCGATTACGGTGCCTTCGGGACGAAACGCTCGCCCGGCCAGCTTATACGGCGACGAGATGCGGTGCACGTCCAGCACGCCCGGCAACACTTCAAATTTCGTCAGATCCACATTCGCGGTTGGTCCCACACCGGCCAGAATCGTCTGGCTTGCTCCCGTCGTTCGATGAACGCCAAGTCCTATCTCCACCATGGCGTCGATGACTGCATCGATCTGCTCTTCGGTGGCTCGCTCCTGCATCGCTACGATCATAGTTTCGTCCCAGTCTCAGGCGTCTCACAGGGGTCCCCGGCGACGGATTCTTGTCGCTGGGGTAACTGTGCGCCCGCGGCTTGCCCGGCGGTACTCGCCTGGGCGTTCCTCTCCGATGCCAACTCGTCCCTCTGCAGTGCCCGCATCACGTCGATGATGCGCTCGTAGATATGCGTCAGCTCGATGTCCGGCAGCGGCCCCTTGTTCGCGGCTCGCACATTCGCGTAGATCACCTTCTCCCGCGCCGGTTCGTAAACCGGCAGCGATGTCGCAGCCTTAAGGTGACCGATCATCTTCGCCGCGCGGGCCCGCTCGCTCAGCAACTCAACCAGCTTGCGGTCCAGCACATCAATCTGTTCTCGCAGTTCTTCCAGCGTCATCTCATCCTCGTCTTGCGCCCGGCTGCCCGGCCCTTCAGAACGAGTCCGGCCCCGGTTGCATCGGAACAAAAGTTGAATCCATCCAAACTGGCGCGCAAGGTAAAACGCGGGCCGTCTGCGGGGGTTCTTTACCGGGCCAGCGCCGCCTGAGGCAGGCGAAGGCCCTTGATAAATCGAGCCACCGCGCCGGGCGCTGCCTCGGGAGTCGACTTTTCAATCAACTCCACAATCGCGCTGCCGACCACCGCGGCATCCGCGAACCGGCCCACCTGAGCGACGTGTTCGCTATTCGAGATGCCGAACCCCACGGCCACCGGCAGCCCAGACCATCGCCGGATGCGCGCAACCAATGTTGAGGCGTCGGAGGTCATGCTCTGCTGCGTGCCCGTAATGCCCACGCGGGAGATGGCGTAAATGAATCCCTTCGAATTCGCGGCAATCGCCTCAAGCCGCTCGTCAGGACTCGTCGGCGCGGCCAGGAAAATCGGCGCAAGCCCCACGCGGGCCATCTCTCGAACGTACTCGCCCGCCTCCTCGACAATCATGTCGGTCAGCAAAACGCCATCGGCGCCCGCTGCCGCGGCTGCATCGGCAAATGCGCGCATTCCAAAGCACAACACCGGATTCAAATAAGTAAAGATCACGAGGCCAGCATCGGGCCGCGCCGCGCGGATCTCGCCGGCCAGCTTAACAACATCCGTGAGGCTCACTCCCCGCGCAACGGCCCGCTCCATGGCGCGCTGGATCACCGGCCCATCGGCCAGCGGATCGCTGAAAGGCACGCCCAGCTCGATCACATCGGCACCCGCATCGATAGCCGCAATGGCCACCTCGCGCGTGGCATCGAGGCTAGGGTCGCCAGCCGTCAGATAAACCACCAGGCCGGGCTTACTCTCGGGTTTGTGATCGAATCGTATCGCCATCGAAATCCGCTAACTCGCCACTTTTGTCAAAAAGACAATGGGTGCCCCAGGTCCCTCGCATTTGGGCACCTGGGAAACCACGAACCTTAAACGCTCTATCATCGGGTTACCGGGTTACAAATGCAACTCCCGCGCTAAAATCCCCATATCCTTATCGCCGCGTCCAGAGAGGTTCACCACCAGTATTTCATGTGCCGCCATCGACGGAGCAATCCGCAGCGCCTCGGCCACCGCGTGCGCGCTCTCGAGCGCCGGCAAGATCCCCTCCGTCCGCGACAGCTTCACCACCGCATCCAGAGCCGCCGCGTCATCTTGCGAGACATACTCCGCCTGCCCCGAATCATGCAGCGCCGCATGCTCCGGCCCGATCGATGCATAGTCCAACCCCGCCGAAACCGAATGCGTCAGCGCGATCTGCCCGTTTTCATCCTGCAAGACATACGAATAGGTCCCCTGCAACACCCCCGGCGATCCGCCGCGAAAGCGCACCGCATGTTGCCCCAACTCCGTCCCGCACCCGCCAGCCTCGACGCCAATCAGCCGCACCTGTCTGTCATTAATGAATTCATAAAACGCCCCAATCGCATTCGACCCGCCGCCCACGCACGCAATCACGGCGGTCGGCAGCCGGCCCTCACGCTCCAGAATCTGTTCTTTCATCTCCAGGCTGATGCAGCGATGAAAGTCCCGCACCATCGTCGGATAGGGATGCGCACCCAAGGCCGACCCCAGCAGATAATAAGTCGTCCGGACATTCGTAACCCAGTCGCGCATCGCCTCGCTGATCGCGTCTTTGAGAGTTTTTGAACCCGACGAAACCCCGCGCACCTCCGCGCCGAGCAGGCGCATACGAAGCACATTCAGCTCCTGCCGCGCCATGTCCACATCGCCCATGTAGACCACGCACTCCAGGCCCAGCAGCGCGCAGACCGTAGCCGTAGCCACGCCGTGCTGCCCCGCGCCGGTCTCGGCAATTACTCGTCGCTTGCCCATGCGCTTTGCCAGCAGGCCTTGACCTAGCGCGTTGTTGATCTTGTGCGCTCCGGTATGCAGCAGGTCTTCGCGCTTGAGATAGATCTTTGCCCCGCCCAGCTGCTCCGTCAGCCGCTTGCAATAGTAGAGAGGCGTTGGCCGCCCAGCATAATTCTTCAGCAGCTCGGCCAGCTCCGCCTGAAAGGCCGCGTCAGCCTTGGCCAGATCGTACTCGCGCTCCAGTTCGACCAGCGCCGCCATCAGCGTCTCCGGCACATACCGCCCGCCATAGACGCCAAACCGCCCCGCCCGCGGCTCCGACGGACCTGAAGGAAGAATGATCGATGCCATGGGAGCCTCCTGCACAATTTCAATTCGTTCAAAGTCAAGTGTACCGGTGTGAGCCCGGAGGATAAAAATCGCCAGCCCGAGCCCGATTCCCATTGAGGGAAGAGCTTTGTCTTCACAAGGTTGGTTCATGCCACGGACTTCATTATTGCGAGACAGTAATTGAGCAAGTTTGTACACTCCAAAAACAGGGATGGACTTTTTCGGTTCTCGATGGTCAAATAGATGGACACAAGGAAGATTTTTTCGCGGAATCTCTGAGTTGCTGTTGTCTCAAGTACCGCAGTCCTTCAAGCACCGATCCAGATGGGAACCAGAGAGAGGGAAAGTATCATGGCTGACAGAAAACAGTTCCAAAACGTCGCTGCTCCGGACCCGGAATTGCTCAGCCTTCTTGCTGCGTCCATGAGCCGGACAGTTTCAAATGATGAGCTGCGCGAACAGAGGATCAGCTTTGCATTCGGTAACGCTCCCGATTCGGTCTACATTACCAAGGAGAGTGTGAGGCTCGCATCCGAGAGCATCAGACTCTTGAGTTGAGTGAGTAGAGACGGCCTCGATCGGGTCGTTGACAGAAAGTCGAAATGTCCGTTAGAGACAAGGACGATCCCGCGCTTTTTGCCAAGGTTCAAGAGCAAAACCTCTTGAGGCAATATGATCTTCTTCTCAATTGCATCGAAATAGGCATAAAGAAGGGGATCGAGTCATTTGATAAGTACACCCTCTGGATGCTCAACCACGCAGCGGTTGCAAACATTTCGCAGTTTGGCGGGCGTTATAGGGAAGAGCCGATTTATGTTGGCAACCACCGCCCACCGCACTATAGACAAGTCCCGGACAAGATGGATCGCTTCTTCTCCCTGATACATGAGAACTGGACGATTCACGACCATCCGACAGCTCTGGCGGCCTATGCCCTTTGGCGGCTGAATTGGATTCATCCGTTTCTCGAAGGCAACGGACGAACTGCGAGAGCTGCCTGCTACTACCTGATATGCGTCAAAGCTGGCGGGTTACTACCAGGGAAAAAGATAGTTCCGGAACGGATACGAGAGAACAGACAACCATATTATGAAGCACTGAAAGCGGCTGATCGGGCATGGGACGCAGGGGATTATGACCTTACACTTCTTACAGAGTATCTCTCTAGTCTGCTCAAAGCCCAATTAGAGGATGCCTGATTTTCCCAGTCGGACGCCGGGTGCCCAGAGCCCTCGCAATTGGGGAGCCGGGAAACCACGAACCCCATGCGCGAAGCGCGTCTGCCCCACCGCAGGCGGCAGCCCGGCGGCTGAGAGCAGGTTGACCAGCATATCTAGCCCGAAGACTTCAATCTTCCCGCGCATCAGGTTGGAGATGCGCGGCTGAGTCACGCCGAAGACCTTGGCCGCCTCATTCTGGCTCAATCCTTCGCGCTCGATGTGCCGCTTGAGAGCCACCATCAACTTGGAGCGCGCGCGAAATGGTTATTCCAACGAGCCGAGACTCTGGCGCCGTTTATCTCCAGCGGAAGATCCGCAGCGAGACGGCGAACGACACAATCAGCCACGCCAGCAAAACCGCAACAGGCATAGCCATCTGGCCCAGGCTCAGCCCTTGCAGCATGTTGCCGCGCAGCGAATCGATGGCCGCGGTGAGCGGAAGAGCCTTCACCAGCGGCTGAATCGAGGCTGGAAACCGCGACGCCGAAAAGAAGATGCCCGAGAGAATCCACATCGGCAGCATTACCAGATTCACCAGCCCTGATGCGGCCTCGATCGTCTTCGCGCGCGAGCTGCACAGCAGCCCCATCGCCGCAAAGGCCAGCGAAGTGAGCACGCACAAGAGTCCCAGCTGCCACAGCGAACCCCGAAACGGCACTCCGAAGGCCCAGCCGGCAAAACCCAGGAAGACCGCAACCTCGACGATCAGCATCGTCAGCCGCGAAAAAAGAAACGACGCCAGATACTGCCAGCGCGGCATCGGCGAAGCAACCATTCGCTTGAGCAGCTTCTTCTGCCGCGCATCCACAATGGCAAAGGCTAGGCTCCACATCCCCGACATCATCAGGTTCATGCCAAGCAGCCCCGGCACCACAAAGTCGATGTAGCGCGAGCCCGCTTCATGCACCAACTGATTCTCGGCGCGCACCGGCTCCCGCCGCCCCGCAGCCGCTTGAATCGCGCGATCCGCAACGAGCCGCGCAGTCCGCGCATCCGGATTGGTATCGTCGAACTTGTATGCCACACCATCGGGCCGCTGAATCGCCAGCAGCACGATCTCCCCCGTAGCCAGCTCGTGCGTGCCCGTGGCCTCGTCCGTCGTCGAAACGGTTAGTCCCTTCTCCGATCCCAGTGCCTGGGTCAGTTGCGTCGTCGTCGCGCCCACATGCAAAACATCCGCCGGGCGATTGCGGAAGGCAATTCCCAGCCCCACCGCCAGCAAAATCGGAAACACAAACGTCCAGAAGATGGCCTCCGGCTCGCGCAAAAAAAGCCGAATGCGCATCACCGTCAGTTGAAAGAGAGAGCTGGTCTCAAATCTACTCATCGCGCAGCGTCCTCCCCGTCAAGCTCACAAAAACATCCTCAAGCGTCGCAGAGTGCGTGCGAAACTCGCTCAGATTGAGCCCCTGGCTGTCGAGCGCCGCGAAGATCAGTGGCACAGATGTGTGCAGCTCGCTCACCGAGAGCTGATGCAGCCCCGCATCCACGCGGTGCGATTGAACGCCCGGAATCGCCATCAGCAGCGCAACATTCACCTCGCGCGTCTCGCGTTCTGTAACTGCGAACTCGACAATATGCTCTGCTCCTACCAACGCGATCAGTTGCCGCGTAGTTCCCAGCGCGATCCTCCGCCCGTGATCCATGATGGCCACGCGGTCGCAGAGCCGCTCGGCCTCTTCCATGTAGTGCGTCGTCAAGATGATCGTGCGCCCCGCCTTCTTCAGCTCGTCCACCAGATCCCACAGATGGCGCCGCGCCTGCGGATCGAGGCCAGTCGTCGGCTCATCCAGAAACAGAAGCTCGGGATCTCCCACCAGCGCGCAAGCCATTGCCAGCCGCTGTTTTTGGCCGCCGCTGAGCGTGCCCACACGTGCCCCGCGCTTGTCTTCGAGCTGCGCCGTCCTGATCGACTCGTCCACCGGAATCCCACGGTGGTAGAAGCTGCGAAAGAGGCGCAGCGTCTCCTCGACGGTCAGCTTCTCAGGAAACTGCGTCTCCTGCAATTGAATGCCGATTCGCTGGCGCAACTCAGCGGCGTTTGTCTGCCAGCCGAGTCCTAGCAGCTCCACTGTGCCCGCGTCAGGCGCCGTCAACCCCTCGCAGATCTCGATGGTCGTTGTCTTGCCCGCGCCATTCGGCCCCAGCAGGCCAAAGCACTCGCCGCGTGCAACCTCCAGATCCAGGCCATCCACGGCGACAACTTCGCCAAAGGCCTTCCTCAGCGCGCGCAACAGCAGCGACGGGGCGCTTTGAGCGGGACTGGTTGTCAGAGCTGGGGCAGTTTTGGGGACCGTCAAGGAGCAAGCCTCTAGGCCCAAGACTACGGCCAAACCATGGCCCTCATCAACTCGGGGCCCGTGCTCGGCTCGAGCTTGGAACGTCATTGTTAAAGCCAGGTTTCAAGGCCGGTCGCGCGGTGGACTTACGCAGATCCGGAAGACTCCTACCGCTGCTCGCGAACCAACAGACGATAAGCCTCGTTGATTGCGGCCATCCGTTCCGTGGCAAGCTGGCGAACCTCTTCGGTCCCAAGTTCGAGGCGGTCTGGATGCCACTGGCTCACCATGCGACGGTACGCAGCTTTGATCTGTTTTCGCGTACTCGCCGCGGTCACTCCCAGCAGTCGACGGGCCTGTTCCAGGGGCATCGGCAGGATTGCGCCAGAACCTTGGTCGTGCTCCTCGGCAAGCCTCTCCCACTCCTGCCAAGCCTGTTCTTGCGCCCGGGCAGCCTCTTCTTCTGGCGACTTAGGCGCCTGACCGGCACTCGAGTATCCCGTAACTGCTGAGGCCGAGGCCGCGGCAATGAACTCTATAGAGAGAGCCTTTTCCTGCACCGGCGACGGCACATCGACGCTGCCGGATTCACGGAACTCGTCTCTTGGATGCTCGGGCTCCGCCCGCCTCTGGCGTCTGCCCTGAAAGCTCTTCACTGCCGCTGTGGTGCCGATGGTCCAGCTTTCTATAAAGAATCGAGCGTCGGGCTCTGAATCCTCTCCCGCAAGCAGTTGAAAATCGTCAACGAACCGCCAAACGTGTCTCGGGTGATTCTCGGCCTCCGGCGCCGCCTTGTACCCCGCCGGCGAGGTTGCGCAGTTGCCCGGTCCCACCTGGAAATGGCCTTTCATCTCTTTCCTCCGCCTACAGGTGCGACGTGCCGCTCGGCTGCGCCTCGGAGTTCGCGCTCTCTGCCGCTGGTGTAATCAGTTCATCGGCAGTTTAACGCCAATCGTCCACCTGCTTCCAGAGCCGACTCCGAACCGTCAATGCTTTCTTGGGCCTCTTCATTCAAGTGACTCATGCGCAGGAGCTATCATCTGTCTGTGGAAACCCACTACCATCTGGGCGACATTCTGGCCAACGCCATTACCCACGGCATCGGCGCTCTGCTGGCCGTCGCCGGAGCGATTGCATTGATTGCCGCATCGACGCAAGGCACGGAGCGGTTGATCGTGAGTTGCTGCGTCTTTTCGTTGACGCTGGTGCTGGTCTATGTCTGTTCCACACTCTACCACTCGCTGGTGAGGACGCGAGCGCGCCATGTGTTGCACGTCCTCGATCATTCGGCGATTTACCTGCTGATCGCCGGCACCTATACGCCCTTTACTCTCGTTACCCTGCGCGGTCCGCTGGGCTGGACCATCTTTGGCATCGAGTGGTCACTGGCCATTGCCGGGGTCGTCTTCAAGAGCTTTGCCGTCGGGCGCTATCAGGTGGCCTCGGCGCTGGTCTACCTGGCACAAGGCTGGTTTGTCGTGGTAGCAGTGGTGCCGTTGACCCGCGCGCTCGGTTGGCCGGGACTCACCTGGCTCGGAGCTGGTGGTGTGGCCTACACCCTCGGCATCGTCTTCTTTGCCTTGGACCGGCTACGCTACTTTCATGCACTCTGGCATCTGTGTGTCTTGGCCGGCAGCGTGGCTCACTATTTTGCGATCCTGTTCTATGTCGTGACGGTAAAGCCTTGAATGGCAGCGACCCTCCGATGACCTCCGAGTCCCCGGCGTTTCATTGAGTGGCTGTGCGCGGTCATTGACGGCACCGATTCCTGGGTAGAATTGACCTTTACCCCGCAGACCCGGTACACTACTCTAGTTTGGCGATTCCTGCCTGTGGCTGCGGAGCCAGACGTTCGCCCGAAAGATTGAAGGGCTTGAGCGTACCGCGGTACGGAAGTTTCCGCCCGAGCTATTTTCTTTAGAAGCGCACCGGCCAAGCCGACCTGCGCTGGAGGGGTTATGTACGCGGTTATTCGCACCGGCGGTAAACAATACCGGGTCGCACCAGGCGACGTGGTGAAGATTGAGAGCGTGGTTTCGCAGGATCAGGAAGCCAAGACCATCGAGTTCAGCGACGTGCTTGCCGTCTCCGGCGAGCCTGGCACCGTAGCCAAGCCGGCGGTCGCCAAGGTGACCGCTGAAGTCGTAGGCGATGGACGCGGAGACAAGATTCTGGTCTTCCACTTGAAACGGAAGAAGCAGTACAAGAAGATGCAAGGACATCGGCAGAACTTCACCGAAGTCCGCATCAAGACGATCGAGGCCGACGGCGTGACCTACAGCGCGGCTGTCTAACGGCCGGCGAGCGAGAACTGGACAGCGCGAGAGTCAAGACAAGATAAGGAAGGGGATTCGGCAATGGCACATAAGAAGGGCGGAGGCAGCTCCACAAATGGTAGGGACTCCAATGCACAGCGGCTGGGCGTCAAAGCCTTCGCCGGCGAGCTGGTCACGGGCGGCTCGATCATCATGCGCCAGCGAGGCACGCGGATCAAGCCCGGCGCGAACGTAGGCATCGGTTCCGACGACACGCTCTTTGCCAAGGTTACTGGCCGGGTGAAGTTTACCGACCACGGCAACCGCGGAAGGTTTGCCTCCATCGAGCCTGTAGCAGCCGAGTAGCTCCGGCTCTCTCTCAAAAGAAGAAGGCCGCGGCGTTGCCGTGGCCTTCTTCTTTGCTTGACCTTTTGTTATGACTCCGACTCGCGGCCTTTCATGTTCCGTGTGAGAACATCCTCCACTACCTTCTCGACATCGCTCAGGAAGAACCCACTGGCTGGCTGCTGCACCGCAACCTGGGTTCCAGTGTGTCCCAGCGCGCAGGCAATCTCATTCCAGCGCAGGATGGTGGAGCTCACCGGCAGCATCAGTGGCTGGCGGGCCTTCTCAGGCAGCGCCGCGTAGACGAACCAATTGACCAGCGAAACCAGGATCAAAGACTCGCACAGGAACTGCAGAGGCGATGTCCAGGTAGAGCTTCGGGAGACAAACGAAGCAAGGATGAAATCGCTCGACGACATTAGACCAAGTCCTAGAGCGATCCCGAAGGTCATGCTGCGTGTCGAAAGCCGAAGCGCATTCATACTCAGGCAGAGGAAGCCAAGCAGGCAGATCTCGAGAATGCTTATCGAGCGCATCAGTCTGTAAGCGATCAGCGGAACCATCGATATTTGAAGATGCGCAAAGGAAAGAGTCGAGAAACTGGCGAAGGTCGAAGCCAAAGCGGCCCAACGAAAGACCACTATTCCGAGCCTCTGAAGCCCGGTGAAGGCCGAGAGCGCAGAGCGGAAGACCTCCTGGCAAATAAAGAAGATCATCACCGCGCTGGCAATATAGACCGCCCAATAAACACAGAAATAGCACAGATACGCGCGTCCGCTGAACCAGTGCTGCGACTGGCCATAAAAAAGAACCAGCAGCACCGGCATCGACACCAGGCGAAGCACCAGATAGGCGCCCATCGCCGGGAAGCGGCGGTCCAGGTTCTGGGCCCAGAACATTAAACACAGCGCAGCCCAGAGCCCAAACTCCGCGAAGCTCATCAGAGTTATTAAACCTTGCGAAGACATTGCTCGCCTCTCCCCCATCCTAAGAGCCTTCTTAGGATAGCGCGAGATGAGCGACCGCTCAACCACAAATCAATATTGATTCGGGTACTTTCGGGGATTACCCGCGGTTACTGGGGGTTGCCTCCGCCACCTGGTTGTTCGGGGCACGCAAACGGGCTGTCGGGGTCGCACGGCGGCGGAAAAGGCGCCTTGTCCGTCGCGGACTGATGGCTCGAGATCATTGGAACAGACTTCGGCGTGGTTGCAGCGGCGGCGACGCCAGCAGCGACAACCAGGATTGCGAAAATGCGTACCGTAAGCTTCATAATTGGTAACCTCTTGCGATATCAAAAACTCAAATGAACGATCTTCTGTTCGCACAAATCGTAGACCCACAAAAGACATTAAGTCAAGCTATTTCATGTGGATAAACTTGCAGTAACTTTAGCGGTTACCTAAGCGGCTTTCATCGGGGCCAAATCCCACTCGTAGTTGCGGCTTGATCCGCTCCTCAACGACCCGTGTGGCGGCTCGCTGCGTGGTAAAATAAACAGCAGGAAACTTCTCTTGAAAGCCTCTGACTTTCAATCGGTTAGACCTCCAAATTCCGGCCCGGAATTGCATGTTTGAGGTCTGTGCCAGTCAAGCTGAAAGCGAAATTCTGACGAAGGTTATCCATGGCATCTGAAGCATCTGGCGGCATCCCACCCGGCAACAATGGCGATAGCGGCGGCAACGGCAACTATACCGGCGAAAACATCAAGATCCTTGAGGGCCTTGAGGCCGTTCGCCTGCGCCCGGCCATGTACATTGGCTCGACCGGCGACATGGGCCTGCATCACCTCGTCTACGAGGTCGTAGACAACTCGGTCGACGAGGCGCTGGCCGGCTACGCCAAAAAGATCGACGTCGTCATTCACGTCGATAACTCCATCACTGTCGTCGATGACGGCCGTGGAATTCCCGTCGACATGATGCCGCTCTCGAACGGCAAAATGATGCCGGCTGTGCAGGTGGTGCTCACCAAGCTTCATGCCGGCGGCAAGTTCGATGCGTCGACCTACAAGGTCTCTGGCGGTCTTCATGGGGTCGGTGTCAGTTGCGTCAATGCGCTCTCGCAGGAGTTCAACGTCGAGATCTGGCGCGATGGCTACACCTGGGAGATGGACTTCAGTTGTGGCGAGGCTACCAGCGATCTGCGCCAGGCAGGCACCAGCAAGCGCCGCGGAACCAAAGTTCATTTCCTGCCCGACAAGACGATCTTTTCGACCACCGAGTACAACTACGACACATTGGCGCAGCGCCTCCGCGAGCTGGCATTCCTCAACAAGGGTCTCGAGATCACCCTCACCGACGAACGCACCGCCGATGCCAAGACTGGCGAAGCACGCCGCGCAGAGTTCAAATACGCCGGCGGCATTGCCGAATTTGTCAAGCACCTCAATCGTGGCAAGACCGTGCTCCACGACAAGCCCATCATGATGGAGGCGACGCGCGACAATGTCGAGATCGAGATCGCCCTCCAGTACAACGACAGCTACTCCGAAACGGTCTTTAGCTTTGCCAACAACATCAACACAGTCGATGGAGGCTCGCACCTCTCCGGCTTCCGCACCTCTCTGACTCGCACCATCAACGCCATCGGCCAGTCGCTCGGCCTCTTCAAGGACATGAAGGAGAATCTGAGCGGCGATGACGTCCGCGAGGGACTTGTGGCCGTGGTCAGCGTCAAGCTCTCGCAGCCGCAGTTCGAAGGCCAGACCAAAGGCAAGCTCAACTCCGACATCGCCGGCACTGTGCAGGCCTTTGTCAACGAACGCCTCGGAGGCTTTCTCGAACAGAATCCGCCCATCGCCAGGCGCATCATCAACAAGGCCATCGAGGCCTCACGCGCTCGCGAGGCAGCACGCAAAGCACGCGACCTCACTCGTCGCAAAGGCGCGCTCGACGGCGGCGGCCTGCCCGGCAAACTGGCCGACTGCAGCGAGCGCAACCCCGACCGTTGCGAGTTGTATCTGGTCGAGGGCGAGAGCGCCGGAGGCACCGCCAAGCAGGGCCGCGACCGGCGTTTCCAGGCCATCCTGCCACTCAGAGGCAAGATCCTCAACGTCGAAAAGGCCCGTTATGACAAGATGCTCGGCCACGAGGAGATCCGCGCCCTGATTACCGCCCTAGGATGCGGCATCGGCAAGGATGACTTCGACCCTGCCAAGATCCGCTACGGCAAAGTCATTCTTATGACCGATGCCGATGTCGATGGATCGCATATTCGCACACTGCTGCTTACCTTCTTCTTCCGCCATATGACGGAACTGATCAAGCGCGGCAATGTCTGCATCGCCCAGCCGCCTCTGTTCAAGATCAAGAAGGGCCGCCGCGAAGAGTACATCAAAGACGAGCATGAGTTTGTCAAAGTCATGGTCAACCGCGCTGCGGATGGCATGATCGTGCGCCATGGCGAGGCAGCCAGCCATATCGAAGGCGCGGATCTGAACCGCTTCATGGCCACGCTCAATGAATATCTGGGATTTGTCGAGAAGGTTGACCGGCACATTCACAACGAGCAGTTGACCGAACTGCTGGCTCGCGCCGAGTTGATTCACCGCGCCGACTTCGCCTCAAAATCCGAGAGCGACGTTCCGCCCAAGCTCGCGCAGCTCCACGCCGATCTCGCCGAGCGCGAAGCCGACTTCCAGTTCAAGTCGCTCGGCGCGCCGGTCGAGGACGAGGAGCATCATACCTGGTCGATCCACTTCACCGATTCCCAGGGCGCCGAGCGCCACGTCGATTGGACGCTGGCATCGAGTCCCGAATTCCGTCAGATGATGGCCAAATACTCGCTCATTAAAGAGTTTCTCGAGCCGCCCTTCCTCATCGAGTACGCCGCCAAAGCCGCTGCTGCTGAGACAGCCTCTAACACGGGTGAAGGCGAGAGCGCAGACGCCGACAGCGCTGAGGGCCAGGCTGAAGCCAAGCAAGCCCGCCGCGCCGCTCGCGCCTTGCAGGAACCAGTCGAGAAGCAGACCGCCCGCGAGCTCTTCACCTACATCGTCGAACAAGGCAAAAAGGGCTACGACGTGCAGCGCTACAAGGGCCTCGGCGAGATGACTTCCACGCAGCTATGGGAGACCACCATGGACCCCGAGCATCGCACACTGCTCCGGGTCAAACTCGAGGACTTCGTCGAAACGGAAGAGATCTTCGCAACTCTCATGGGAGAGGACGTCGAAAAGCGCCGCAAATTCATCGAAGACAACGCCCTCGACGTGAAGAACCTCGACATCTAGACTGGTGGTGCAATGAAACCTGCCCTCCGCCGCTTGATCGGAACGATCGCATCTCTGGCGTTATTCCTGGCCGCGCACTCGCAGATTCATGCGCAGTTTGGCGGCGCGCCTTCGCCCGATAGCGCCTTCTCGATTCCCGCCGCGCAATTGCTTCCACCCGAGGAGTTGAATCGCATCCTTCAGGCCAAGGGGGCTAGCAAGCCGCTCGTCCTGCAGGTCGGCTCCCACATGCTCTTTGCTCAGGCTCACATCGCGGGCTCAGAGTACGCTGGCCCCGGCGTACAGCCCGAGGGGCTCGATCGGCTCAAGACAAGGGTCGACGCGCTCCCCCGCAAGAGCTTCATCGTGCTCTATTGCGGCTGCTGCCCATGGAACCGCTGCCCCAACATTGCTCCGGCTTACAATCTGCTGCACGACATGGGATTTACAAATGTGAGGGCTCTCTATATTGCCAAAAACCTCGGAAGCGATTGGGCCGATAAAGGATATCCGGTTGAACGCGGCCAATAAACATCGGAGTCCGAGACATCGCAATGCCCCGTGCCCCATCCTTTCGCTTTATTTTTTGCGAAAGGGTGGGAAACCACGAACCACGATTGGGGTTGTTCCTAGAATGTCGGGCGCGACCTGCCGCTTATCACTGGGTAGCCTGCTGCTAGGCATTTGCCTCGCCGCCAACGCGCAATTCCCGATTCACCGTGAATCGCCGCTCAATAAGAAGGCTCCGCAGTTCACTCTTCTCGACTTGACCGGCGCGCGCGTCGATCTGGCCAGCTTTCACGGCAAGGTCGTGCTCTTGAACTTTTGGGCGACCTGGTGCGGTCCCTGCGAGGCCGAGATGCCAACCTTTGCCGAATGGCAGCGCCAATATGGCGCGCAAGGATTTCAGGTGATCGGAATCTCGATGGACGACGACCGAGCGCTGGCGCTCAAACTCTCGGCAAAACTCAAGCTGAACTATCCCTCTGCGATGGGCGATGAGAAACTAGGCGAACTCTACGGCGGCGTGCTGGGACTGCCTCTGACTTATCTCATCGACAGGGATGGAATTGTCCGCGCGATGTTTCTAGGCGAGACCGATCCAAAAATAATCGAGGCGGAATTAAAAACTCTACTAACTCACCCCTGAACCTGTTCGTGCTTCGGAGTAACTTCGCTCTTCCCATTTCCCATCCGCGCCACGCTGAACTGCGCTCCGGCGAAAAGGATCAACCCTGAAGTATAGGCCCAGAACAAGATGCTCACCGACACGCAGAACGGGCCATAAAGATCCTGCAGATGCATATGTGGCAGGAGGGCCTCAAACAGATACTTCGAAACCAACCAGATCACTCCGGTGTAGATCGATGTGCGTAGTACCGGGCGCCACGGCACCTTGCGATTGGGCAGTAACCAGTAGATCGAGAAGAAGAAAAGAATCGAGGCGAATCCTGTCGTCGCGGCCAATAAGATGAAGCTGGTCCCTTGATAAGTAATATTCAGAACAAAGTCGATGAATCTGATATGGGTGGTGTGAATAAGCACCAAGCTGAGCACCCAGCGCGCGAGAGCATTCATTAGGATGCTGCCGATGCCCAAAACCACCATAAGGGTCGCCAATCCAAAAGCGATCGCTTGGTTGTGAAGATAATTGCGACTCTTCGTCACGCCCCATGCTTGGTTCAGCGCCACCTCCAGGGGAAGAAAGATGCCTGTGCAAGCCACGAGAATCATGACGACCGAAAAGACCTGAACACCGTGTTTCGAGGAGGCGGCGGCTACATCGGCGAGGTGTTGAGCTATGAATCCCTGATTTGAAGGCAGGAAGTAAGCAACCATGTCGTTGATCACGTGCTGCATCATCTCAGAGCGGTGAAAGACGGTGTCCGCGCGGTGCAAGACCGTGTCCGCTAAAAGATAGAGCAAGACAATAAAAGGAATGAAGGAAAGGATCACGTTGGCCGCGACGCTGAACGCGAAGGTGTGTACCTCGCTGTCGAGCAGATAAGCCACCAGTGCCTTGCCGTCCTTGCGCCAGAGGTACCACTTCGATTGCACTAAAGCCGTTCCGTCTTTGCTCCAGCGATACCATTTCGACTGCTTGGCCGGCTCCGCCACATCGACTGTCTTCACAACCTCGACAGTTGTCTCACTCTGTTTTTCGATTACCTGCTCTTCAGCCACGACGTGCTCCTTCTCTTAGGTCAATGCATCGCCGCGGACTCCTCTATCCGCGCAACGCGCCTCTATGCATGACTATTTCTTCTAGCATAGCCCGTTTGCGTTAAACCATGTTGAGCTTCTTTAATGCCCAATGCGCCGCCGTGCGAAGCCCATCGTCCGCAGACTCGGCCCCTCGCCGCAACAAGGGCTCAAACCGTCGCAGCCCGCAGTTGCCCATCGCGATGGCTACATTGCGCTTAAGCCCCAGGAACCCTGCCCTGCGCACCGGCGAGCCATTGAACTGCCGCTCAAACTCCGACTCCTCCATCGACGCCAAAGCCTCCAACGCAGGATTGATCAACTCCGGGCGCGGTTCCAACTCAGGATCGTTGCTGATCGCCGCCTTGCGGTTCCACGGACAGACATCCTGGCAGATGTCGCAGCCGAAGACCTGTCGCCCCATGCCCTCCATCAACTCCGGCGAAATGGCTCCTCGATGCTCGATCGTCAGATAGGAGATGCACTTCGTCGCATCCATTTTGTAGGGAGCAATCAGCGCACTCGTTGGGCAGGCTTCAATGCAGCGCCGGCAGTTCCCGCAGCGGTCAGGAACCGCGAGCGGCATCTCGCCAGCCGCCACTTCAAGCGAAGTCAACAGCACCGCCAAAAAACCGAATGACCCGCGCCTCGTATCAATCAAACAGGTATTCTTTCCCGTCCAGCCAAGCCCGGCGGCCTCAGCCAGAGCGCGCTCGACCAACGGCCCGGTATCCACAAAGGCCCGAGCCTCAAAGGGCCCGCACCCCTCGCGCAGCCGCTCCTCAATCGCCTTCATCCGCTTGAGCAGCACCTTGTGATAATCGCTCGGTCGCAGCGTTCCCTCGGCATCTCTGCGGCCGCTCCAGGCATAACGCGCAATCCATCCGGCGTCCTCGGCTGCCGGGTCGATTGAGCGCGAATGCTGACTGTTGTAGTTAGCCCAGCAAACCACCGCCGAACGCGCCCATGGGAAGGGAACCGAGATCCTCGAACGCAACAGCCGGCCATTCGCGGCCTTCCGCTCCAGATAGCGCATGGTACCGGCGCTTCCCGCTCCCACCCATTCATCGAATCGTGCGGCATCCCGATCCTGGTTCGCATGGGGCAGCGCAACCAGCCCGGCCTCTGCAAAGCCAGCCTGAAGAGCCAGCCCGCGCGCCCGCTCTCTGCTCATGACAGAGCCGGGCTTTGCTGCGGAATGGAGCGAAGACTGATCCACTACCCAATTCTCTATCAGCGGGCGGAGGTCGAAGTCTCAATAGTTTGGCCATTTCACATCTGCGATGGAACCAGTCGGGCCGCCGATTGCGTATAGATATTCAGAGTGTTCAATCGCAGACATCGTCAGACACATGCGAACACCCCGAAACGTGGCACAGTTTGTTGACTTGCTTTCTATCCCCTGTGAATCCACCAGATTTCTTCTCTTGCGGCTTTGGCCGTCTGCGTGCACCAAGTAGAGCGTGGGGCAACTGCATAGGATTTGCAACCCATTCCTCAAATCGGCTGTCCTCATGCATGAGTCTTTCTTGAAGGAGGTAGTCTCAATGACCGGCACGATTCCCAATCCGATGGAAACCGTAAACTTCCCAGCCGGTGAAGCTGTGGCAGTAACCGAAGTGATAGAGCTTACAGAGTTGGTCCGAGGCAACGAGCAGGCCATGCTCTCCCGGCTGGCACCGCAGGTGCGCCGGCAGAGCATGGTCCTTGATCTGAGCAGCGTCCAGCGCATCGACGCTGCCGGAATCGCGGCACTAATATCGCTGCATGCAAATGCTTATGAAGCAGGCCATTGTTTCACTGTCGTGAATCCCACGCCGCACGTTGCCGAGATCCTCTCATTGGTGGGGCTGGAACGGATCCTGGTGTCCCGCAATACGGTCAGAAAATCGTATTCCGGCCCCTGCTTCGAATTCCCCGCTGCGTGATTTCCCCGGAATCACTCGTGTTTTGGCACGAAGCATCCCTGTATGTCTCAAATTGCGGGAATCGTAGTTCACTAATGGTACCCAGCCTGAACGTCCCAAGAATCGATGTGACCATCAACACAGGCAACCGTATACTTGGAACGGTATTCGTAGTACGACTACAGCAAAACAAGGGAGAATGTATCTCGGAACAAGCACACTCAAGTCGACGCGGCCAACAGGGAGCGGCGACCTTGAAAAAAGCCAATCTGGATATCGTTTCCCTGGTTTTGCTCTAACCAATCCCGCGCAGTGCAGTCCGATGCATGGATGACCCGCACGTGCTCAGCCTGAAAGCTTCAACTTTTTCCCGTTGTTGCGCTGAGCCCTCGCCTCGCCACCCCCTCGTTCGTGCCGCACGGCGGAATCCAAGAGACGGAGGCAGTAACCCATGACGCAGGGCGTTCTGGAGCAGGCGTCTGCTGAAAAAGCAGGCTCGACGGCAACCAAATATGTGTACTTTTTCGGCGGCGGCAAGGCCGACGGCGATGGAAAAATGAAGGACGTCCTGGGCGGCAAGGGCGCGGGTCTGGCCGAGATGACCAACGCTGGCCTGCCGGTGCCTCCGGGATTCACGATTCAGACCGAGTCCTGTCGTGAATACATGCGCGGCGCTCTGAGCCCCGCCGTTGACGGGCAGATGTACGCCGCCCTCGATAAGCTGGAAAAGCTCCAGGGCCAGAAGCTCGGCGCGGGCGACAATCCGTTGCTGGTCAGCGTCCGGTCCGGCGCAAAGTTCTCCATGCCCGGCATGATGGACACCATCCTGAACCTCGGCCTCAACGACCAGGCCGTTGAAGCGCTGGCCAAGCGCAGCAACAATCCCCGTTTTGCTTATGACTCCTATCGCCGCCTGATCCAGATGTATGGCGACGTGGTTCTCGACGTTCCCAAGAAGAGCTTTGAGCACATCTTCGACGGCGTTAAAAAGAAGATGAAGGTCAAGTTCGACTACGAACTGCAGCCCGCCGCCCTCAAAGAGATCATCGCCGAGTACAAAAAGCTCGTGAAGAAGGAGACCGGCAAGGACTTCCCGCAGGATCCCAAGGAGCAGTTGGTTGGCGCCCGCGACGCCGTCTTCCGCAGCTGGATGAACGAGCGCGCCAAGACCTATCGCCGCATCAATCGCATCGACGATTGGCTGGGTACAGCCGTCAACGTGCAGGCTATGGTCTTCGGCAATCTTGGCGAAACCTCCGGCACCGGCGTCGGCTTCACCCGCAATCCCGCCACTGGCGAGAAGATGTTCTTCGGCGAATATTTGATGAACGCACAGGGCGAAGACGTCGTCTCCGGCGTCCGCACCCCACTGCCCATCAGCGAACTCGAGCGCGTCATGCCCGACTGCTATCAGCAGCTCAAGGGAATCACCAGCCGCATGGAAAAGCACTACCGCGATATGCAGGACTTCGAGTTCACCATCCAGGATGGCAAGCTCTACATGCTGCAGACCCGCAACGGCAAGCGCACCGGCCTGGCCGCCGTTCGCGTCGCCATCGACATGGTCAAGGAGGGCCTGATCTCGCAGGAAGAAGCCATCCACCGCGTCGAGCCCAACCAGCTCTACGACTTCCTCGTTCCCCGCCTGGTCGAAAAGGGTGAGAAGATCGAGGTCCTCGCCACTGGCCTGCCCGCCTCGCCCGGCGCAGCTGTCGGCCAGATCGTCTTCACCGCTGAAGACGCCGTCAAGCATCATGGCAACGGCAGCTATCCGGTCATCATCCTCGTTCGCGGCGAGACCACCCCTGAGGACATCGCGGGCATGGAAGTCGCCGCCGGCATCCTCACCTCGCGTGGCGGCATGACCTCTCACGCCGCCGTCGTTACTCGCGGCATGGGCAAGTGCTGCGTAGCCGGCGCAGGCGACTGCACCGTCGACGAGGCCAAGAAGGAACTCCGCGTCAAGGGCAAGACCTTCAAGCAAGGCGATTGGATCTCACTCGACGGCACCACCGGCCGCGTCATCAACGGCAAGCTCAAGACCCTCGACGCCCAGCCCGACGATCCCGATCTCGTCAAGTTCATGGCCTGGGTCGACCCGGTCCGCCGCCTCAAGATCCGCGCCAATGCCGACATTCCTCGCGACGCCAAGCTGGCCCGCCAGTTCGGAGCCGAGGGCATCGGCCTCTGCCGCACCGAGCACATGTTCTTTGCCGAGGACCGCATCGAGCACATGCGCACCATGATTCTCTCTGACAGCGAGAAGGAGCGCCGCGCCGCGCTGAAGAAGCTCCTGCCCATGCAGCGCGCCGACTTCGCCGGCCTCTTCAAGTCGATGGAGTCGCTCCCGGTCACCATCCGCCTCCTCGATCCACCGCTGCACGAGTTCCTGCCCAAGCGTGAAGACCTCCTCGTCGAGATCGCGCGCCTCGAAGAGTCCAAGCCCCGCTCGCCCAAGCTCAAGGAGCTGCGCCCGCTGCTGGCGCGTGTCGAAGAGCTCCACGAACAAAACCCCATGCTCGGCCTGCGCGGCTGCCGCCTCGGCATCGCCTTCCCCGAGATCACCGAGATGCAGGTTCGCGCCATCATCGAGGCCGCTGTAGCGGCCAAGGTCAAGGGCGGCGATCCGCATGTCGAAATCATGATTCCGCTCATCGGCTCCATCGAAGAGATGCGCAACCAGGCCGTCATCGTCCGCCGCGTTGCAGACGAAGTCTTCAAGGAGAAGGGTTCCAAGGTCGATTACATGGTCGGCACAATGATCGAACTGCCTCGCGCAGCTTTGACCGCCGATCAGATCGCCGAAGAGGCCGAGTTCTTCAGCTTCGGAACCAACGACCTCACCCAGACCACCTTCGGCATCAGCCGCGACGACATCAACCACTTCCTGCCGGCTTACATGAAGGCGGGCATCTTCAAGCAGGATCCCTTCGCCACCCTCGATCAGGCGGGCGTCGGGCAACTGGTGCAGATGGCCGTTGGCAAGGGCCGCAAGACCCGCCCCAGCATCAAGCTCGGCATCTGCGGCGAACACGGCGGCGATCCGGAGTCCGTCAAGTTCTGCCACAAGATCGGACTCACCTACGTCTCCTGCTCGCCCTTCCGTCTGCTGACGGCAAGGCTGGCAGCCGCGCAGGCCGCCCTGGAAGAGAAGATGGCCGGCCCAGCCCACACCAACGCCTAACTCCCAATCATCCGCATCAACAAAAGGGCGCAGCCACAAGCTGCGCCCTTGCTTTTCTGCCGCCAACTCCACTCACAAGTGCTCCGTGCCCCAGTCCTTTCCGCTTTTCTGCGGTAAGGGCGCGGCTGCGACCGACCTTCTCGTCTTCGCGATTTCCGAAAACACGCCAATTTTCCGTCTCCAATGCTCACATCAAAATTCTGGCTGTCATCCTGAGCGAAAGGGGCCCCTGGCGTCTTCTTTAGCCTGGGGGTGGTGAGTCGAAGGACCTGCTGTTGCTTCTTGCACTTCTTATACCCGACCTTGGAGGCAGGATACTCGTGCAGAACCGCCCACTCCCGGAGTGGAGCGAAGGAGAATAGCCCCGGGTGGAGCGCGGCGCAACCCGGTGAACACCATCCCCCCAAAAGATCAGCGCCCCGTAGGGGCGCTGCGAATCGGCGCATACAAAAATCCCACCAAGAAATGTAAACTCGGTCTGCCAACAACTGAAAATCACAGGTAACATGGGTGTTTTTGGTTAGGAACCTGCGGAGTCTTATTGGCACGTAGAGTACAACAACCAATGTGCGAGGATGCTTAAGTCATTCGTATTTAGCTCGCTGCTTTTCTGCAGTACCTTTCTGATCATTCAGGTAATCGATCAAGTCACTCAAGATAATCAGCTCGCAGATTTTGTTTCCGGAGTCGAGATCGTTCAGGATGTGGGTCACTCCATGGAACTGCCTTTGATCGGCGTTTTCGGGCAAAAGGAGAGAAGTCATGCCGAATCTACCCTTGTAAAGCGCGCCTGTTTCCCACGCAATGCAGAGATCGATGTCCTTCATGTTCTTGTTTTGCTCATCAAAGTCTTCAACAAGTCCATCTATGGAGAATTTGTACTCAAGAACTCGTGGGTCCGTGACTTTTCCCTGCAAAGCCTCTGCGGTCGTGATTGGAACACCAAGAGGATTTGCCTCCACTGAATATGCGTATATCTCCGGTCTGAGATCGAAGCCAACCTTGAACAATCCATCATAGGTAAACCGTTCGTTGGTAGACATTGCAACGATCCCCCGAATTACCCCACCTGCGATCAGTTGGTGGAATAAAGCAATGACATCTTGCTCACGCGTCGGCTTCGATAGGATTGACACCCGTTCGGTGGGAATAAAGAAGTGCTTACTCTTCAGAACGAGAGGTTGCGCCTTCTCGTGCTCAAGCATTTCCTTCTTCCATTCGCTGATTTCCAACTCCCTCACTAAGTCAGTCGCCACGCCGGTGTTGGCCTTGAGTCGATTCCGGAAGCGTGCTAGATGATTCTCTGTGATTTTCTTCGCGACGCTCTTTGCGAAATCACTCAATTCCCGGTGGAACCCCTTTCGGCCTAAGTCGGGCGTGTAACTATCGAAATGAATTAGAAAATGCACCTGATTCTGTCGTCCGATATTGCGGGCAAGGGGCACTATAATGGTGTCTCCCTGTGGCATATTGTTTGCGGCAAGTTGTATGCCACTGAGAAGTACCCTGTAATTCGCCCTCAAGCCCAACGACTCGTTGAAGCTTGTCCACAGTTTGGCGCTCGACCCAAACTCCATGCTTACAGTGGGCTGGTGGGCTCTGATAACCTCAAGTTCCTCCTCGTCCAGTGAGGATCCAAGCAGTTCTATCAAATCGTCAGCGCTCCAAGATTCATAGATGAAGTCCAGGTTGTTGTATTTGTCTGGCATCTTATGCCCGGCCCCGAATCTCTGATATAGCGCATAGGATGCACTTGAGAGTTCGCGAAATGTCATTGTCTTTGCAGCAAATTCATGGAGCCAGAAATACCCGGTTCCGATCCGGGAAAGAGATGTTGTCTTTTTTTGGGCAACCACCTCCAAATTGATTACTGTCGTTGTGTCCTTCAGAACCGACCCCAAACCTGTCTTGATAGACAGAATCTTCATCCACGTTGGCGCATCCTGCGCCCCGACCCAGTCCAGGCGCTTCGGATGTGTTGTCTCGTCGAAGCGCACGGTGATGGAGACTCCCCTGTCGTTCTGGTCAAATGCTGCGTCAACTCGCGGAGAGTCGTCTGGTTCCACTTTCGGGTTAGTTCCCGTCCCATAGCTCTGAAGCCAATGCTTAGCGCCCAGAATCCTCCCTGATGCCTCGAAGCCCGGAACCTTCGTGGAAACCCGGATGTAGTTAAACCCGTAAGCCACGTATGTCGCGCCGACACCCTTATGGCCCCGTGTGTTTCCGGTCTTAAAGGAGAAATTCGGTGCGAGAAAAGACTCGAATTTCTCTTTGTCGAGGCCGATGCCATTGTCTGTGACTGTGAGCGCATTGTCATCCAGGTCAATCCGGATATCAATTCGGGGCTGGTAGGCGGCCTCTGTGCCAGCCGATTTTTCGTATTCAGCCCTGGCCTCCACGGCATCAAGCGCATTCTGGATGAGTTCACAAAAGGGATCGTACCAGCCTACATAGGAACTGAGGATGTTCTCGATCTCACGTTTCAGCGCTCCCAAAGCAGCGTCGTTGATCTTCGTGTTTTTGAAGGAGAGAGGGTCAAATGGTGTAAAGCTCACGCGTGCGTTCCTCCGGGTGCCGGGAATACCCATCAAGTGTACTCAATTGCCCCGCCGGAGCGAACACTATGCGCACATGCGCTCTCAGCCCGCGTCGAGTCGCGGCTGGCCACGGTCTCAGGAGGGCAGATCATTCAAATGAGGGTGGGTGCCCCCAGTTCGGAGTCCCCACTGACTAGGGGTCGCGGCAAGCGGTCTTTGCTTGCTGGGGCGAAGGTTTAGGTTCTCCTCCGTGGCGTTAGGAACTTAGTGAAACGGCCCACCACTCTACATCCCTATAAACGCAAGGACCAGGTAGTGTTGCTGGCCTTGCCGGCAGTCTTGGACCCTTGTTTGGACTCCGGACCCCAAGGAGGACACGTTTATGCGGAATAGACTCAGCTTTCTGCTCATCTCATCTCTGTGCTTAGTTAGCTTCGCGGTTGCGGCTCAAGCACAAAACCAGGTACCTCTGGAGCCAAAGCGCGTCGAGTGCAACTGTGCCGAACTGCAATTCACGCTTAAGCCCGGCGGATCTCAAACCTTTCTGTTGCCGGCCGTGCAGACCCCGGTGCGCGTCGAAGTAAGTTTCACACTAGCCAATGGTGGCACGCAGGAGCCCAGTGAGTTGATGGATGCGCTCATCAATCAGGACCCATCGTCAAAGCAACTCACCTGGATTGGCACCAGTAACAACGGCAGCACCTCCGGATCGAGTTCACTCAAGACCAGTTTGATCGCCAGCATCTTCGGAGGCGGCCCGCCCACGACCAACGCGACTCTTGAGGTGGCCACGGCAACCTCCGGAATCTTGACAATCAAACAAAACGCAGCCACAACTGCGTTACCGGGTCACTACGTCGTTCGATTCTGCTACTAACGTTGTGCGTGATCTTCTGAGGATTGGTGACCAAGGGCCGGTGGTCCGCGCATCGGCCCAAAGTTGCCAAACCTGGCCATGTGTGGGCGCGCCGAGACAGCACCCCGCGGGACTCGCGATTCTGCTACACTGGTTGAGGCGTAACTGATGGGGAAAACGCGCCAGGCCGCGCCCCAATGATACGCTCCTGCAACCCAAGTTCGGGGAGTGGCTCAGCCTGGTAGAGCACCTGGTTCGGGACCAGGGGGTCGGAGGTTCAAATCCTCTCTCCCCGACCATTTCTTTCTCTCGCACAATTTTCATCTGTGGCTGCCGGCTACAACAACAGCGCAGTCGCCTCGGCGGCTTACACCATCAACCCCAGCGCCTTCTCCTGCCACGTGGTCTATACGATAACGCCGCAGAACGCGACCGCTTTCGGAGCAACAATCTCCTCGCCGATACAGGAACCGCTCCCCTCAGCGGTTGGACTCTGACGTTTGCTTTCGCCAATGGGCAGAAGGTCACTCAACTCTGGAATGGTACTGAAACCCAAAGCGGCGCCACCGTGACGGTAACTAACATGAGTTACAACGGAAGCGTCGCCGCAGGCGCCACCTTCACCGGCATCGGATTCAATGGAAGCTGGAACTGCGTCACCAACGCGGCCCCAACGTCATTCTCGGTCAACGGAACGCTTTGCAAATAGGGGCTTGCAAAGCATGCCGCTGAACCGGGCAAAGCAAAGTGGAGCAGACCATCTGGCCTGCTCCACGTTTTTTGGCCTTCACCGGAGATTCGCTACTTTCGATCTGCTCCAGTGCGCCAGCTCGCGCCGCCACGATCTTTTCCCCGAATTCGCTCTCCTCATAAGGTCCGTACCAGCCAGCCCGTCGCAACACCTTCTGCAGTGCTTGGATGGGCTCCGAGTGCATTCCATCCGCCGGACACGGCCTTCACGCCGAATCATGACTACGCCCGTCTTTTTAACTCTCCCTTCATGCAAATATGCGATTGTGATTTTGGGCCCTTCCCCTGGGCCTGTGCGGGCCCTTGCAACGACACGAAGGGACTGTTATAGAAGAACTCACGCGCTGGTGCTTCAGCGCCGGGCACGATGAATCTGCCGCTCTGGGCGGTAGTTAGCCGGCCGAGCGCGGAACCTGCCGCATGCAATGTCAGTTTGAGACACGTATTTCAAGAACACGCACCCAAAATCTCTAGGAGGCTTATAC
The DNA here is from genome assembly GCA_050010735.1 of Occallatibacter sp. Lineage (GTDB taxonomy): Bacteria > Acidobacteriota > Terriglobia > Terriglobales > Acidobacteriaceae > Telmatobacter. The sequence goes on from JBEKKL010000005.1 coordinate 26,099, forward strand.
CGATGAAAATCGTTCACCGGAGCCAGTTTGTAGCTCTGTCCCTGCTTCTCGTTCTGGTTGCTGCTTTCTCCATCGCCCACGCCCAAACTGCCGTCGATGGCGCGATCGGAGGCATTGTCCTGGATAGCAGTGGGGCAGCGGTCCCCAACGCCGCAGTATCGGTCCAGAACAGCGGAACGAATGCCGCGCAAAACACACTCACCGACGCCTCTGGCTACTTCCGCCTAGTCCACCTTCAGCCCGGCGCTTACAGCGTCACTATCAAGGCCACTGGATTCGATACGTATCGCTCCGTCAACCTGACCGTCGAGGTGGGCGTGCTCACCGACGTTCAAGCGAGGCTGACGGTGGGAAGCGCCGCTCAGACCGTTGAAGTGACCGACGAAGCGCCACTGGTGAATACAACGTCGCCGGATTTTGCAGGCGTGGTCGATCAGACGCCTCTGCACGATCTTCCGGAGAACAACTATCGCTGGTCAGCCTTCGCATTGCTTACCCCCGGCGTGGTCAACGACAGCAACGGTTACGGCCTGCTCAGCTTCCGCGGCCAGAGCACGCTGTTGAATAACGTCACGATCGATGGCACCGACGATAACCAGGCCTACTTCTCAGAGGAACGTGGGCGCACCCGCGCCGGCTATTCGACGATCAAGGCTGCGGTTGATGAATTTCAGGTGAATACATCGAACTACTCGGTCGAATACGGCAGGTCTGCCGGCGGCATTGTCAATTCCGTCACCAAGAGCGGCTCCAACAGCATTCATGGCGAAGGCTACTACTACGACCGTGACAGCGCCTGGGCAGCCGAGAACGGTTATGTCACTCATCCCGTCGAGACTTCGACAACCCCGATCACTTACTCCGTGCAGTCCTTCAAGCCCACCGACTTGCGCCGCCAGTTCGGTTTCGGTGTTGGAGGCCCGATCCTAAAAGACAAACTCTTTTTCTTCCTCGCCGCCGACCGCTTCTATCATGCATTTCCCGCCGCTGCGACGATCACGGGAACCAGCGCGAATGCCAACTTCTACAATCTGACCGGCACTTACGCGACGGCTCAAATTGCCCAACTCTCTAAGGCCACAGGACTCTCCACGGCCGCAGCCACGACCTTCTATGACAACGGAATCACCGGTTTGACCACGATGCTCGGCACCGAGCCGCGCACAGGCGATCAGACCATCGTCTTTCCCAAGATCGACTGGCAGGTCAATCAGAAAAACCACGCGTCGGTCGAAGCCAACCGCATGCGCTGGACCTCGCCGGCGGGCATACAGACCGCACCGGCGGTGGCCTACGGCTTGGCCAGCTTCGGCAACGACTATGTTCGCGATAACTGGCTCGTCGCCAAGCTCGACACCTTTTTCACCAACTCGCTCAGCAACGAGATCCGCTTCATGTACGGGCGAGATTTCGAGTTCGAATTCAATCAGCCGCCAACGCCGTATGAGCAGAACAACCTGCTTACCTCGGGTAGTTATCCCAATCCGCTCGGCCTGCCGCCGAATATCTATCTGAGCGGCTTCTTCCAGTTCGGCACGGCTCAGTTCCTCAACCGCGCGGCTCTGCCCGACGAACGCCGCTGGCAGCTTGCCGACACCGTGGCCTGGATGCGTCACAATCACACCTTCAAGTTTGGCGAAGACTTCATCCACACCGACGATCTGATCTCCAACCTCTACGATCAGTACGGAGGCTACACCTATAACGGCAACACGCCGCTCGGCAACTACTTTGCCGATCTGTATCTTGCGACGAACCCCGTCACCGGCAAAACCGCAGAGAACTACGCCTACTACCAACAGGGCGCGGGATTGCCCGGTCTGGACTTCACTACCAACGACTACGCTCTGTTTGCGCAGGATGAGTGGAAGGTCAATCCTCGGCTGATGCTCACGATGGGCGTGCGCTGGGAGGTGGAGCAGATGCCCAGCCAGCCTTTGGTCAACTCGGCGATTCCGCAGACTGCATCACTACCGAGCAACAAAACCAACTTCGGTCCTCGCGTGGGCTTCGCTTACGACCTCCTGGGCGGTGGCAAGACGATCCTCCGCGGCGGCTACGGCATGTTCTATGCGCGCGCGATCAACTCGACGATTTATCAGGCACTGATCGGAAGCGGTAATTCAGCCGGCCAGAGTAATCCCACCATCAATGCGGGCGCCAACTGCGCTCCGGTGTTTCCTCAGATCGATCCGGTGAGTTGCCTGGGAGGGACCAGTGGCAACACAACCGCCTTCTTCTTCGCCAGCAACTTCAAGACGCCTGAGATTCATCAGGCGGATCTCTCAGTGGAACGGCAGCTCGGTAAGAGCGACGTTGTAAGCCTCGCCTGGCTCGGCTCATGGGGAAGGCGGCTGCCCGATTTTGTCGATACCAATCTGCCGGCTCCCACTCCCGTCAGCTTCACCGTTGTCGATCCGAATCAGACAGGACCGTTAACCAACAACTCCACACTCACGGCAAACGTGTATTTTGCCACCGCGAACGCCAACCATCGTCCCAATCCAAACTTCAGTTCGATCACCGACATCTTCAGCGGAGTCAACTCGAACTACAGCGCTCTGATTGCCGAGTACAAGCACCGGCTTTCGCACCATGTCTCCTTCGATGCCAACTACACCTGGTCACATGCTCTGGATTTCGGCGAAAACAACACGACAGGCGCCAGTGCCACCTCACTGCTCGATCCGGCCAACCTCCGGCTCGACTATGGCAACTCCAACCAGAACGTGCCCAACCGGCTGGTGATCTACACCGTGGGAGCCTCCCCGTGGCACTTCAGTGGCCCGCTTGGTTATCTTTTGAACGATTATGAGATCGCGCCCGACTATCAGGCGCAGAACGGCCTGCCCTATTCGGTCGGAATCAGCGGCTCCTCCTCCAAGCTCTATACCACACCCGGAGCGTCGGCGCAGCAATCGATCATCAGCACTAGCTCCTTTAACGGCTCCGGCGGTGCGAACCGTATTCCGGGCATCGATCGCAACGCCCTCAAGATGCCAAGCACCTGGGTTCTCGATCTGCGGCTCTCCAAGCGCCTGGTGGTCAAGGAGCGGTACAGCCTGGAGTTCCTGGCCGAGGCCTTCAACCTCGCAAACCACCAGAACGTTACCGGCATCGGAGCGAGCGCTTACACCGTCTCTGAAGGTGTCACCGGTTTTCCGCTCACCAATGATCTGGTGCCCTATACCAGTACACCGTTTAAGTCCATCACCAGCACCGACAACAGCACCTTCGCCTACAACATTCGTCAGATTCAAATGGCCCTGCGACTGAAGTTCTGATGCGCACAGCAACCAGCGGCAGAGCGCGGCAGCTTCGGCTGCCGTGTTCTGCCGCGCTACAAGCGCTAATAGCTTATCGCCGGGTGTAGATTTGGAATGAAGCCCAATAGAAGGGCTTATGAAACCTGCTCTGCGAATGCAGCAAGCCAAGCTTGGCGTTGCGCAGCGCGGTCGCTGGATCTTGCCCGCTCTCAATGCCTTGATAAAGCGTATCCATCAGCTGAGGGGTCGAATCGTCGCTGACCTCCCACAGCGCGCCAATGACGCTGTGCGCGCCGGCGCGGAGAAACGCCCATGAGAGTCCCACCAATCCCTCCCCGGCATACGAGCGAGTGCCGGTCCCATAGCAGGCTGAGATGGTGACCAGCCGGGCATCGATAGGATGCTGCATAATGTCCCGCGCGTAAAGCTTGAAGGAGGCATCGCTCGTCTTACCGCCGGAGGGCGCCGAATCCGAAAGGATGATCGCCGAATCCAGCGGGTCCGTGCGGCTGGCGACCGCATGAGAGACAAAATGTATATAGGAATACTGCCCCGGATTGCCCGCGAGATATGCAGCGGGAGTGGCCTGTTGTCCAGCGAAGGCGGCCATATGATGCGGTGCAAAGTGCCTCTCAATCCGGGTCATCTCTGTGCCGAAGAGGGGAAGGCTGGGATAGTCCTGGTTAGGCGAAACAGGGGCCCCGAGCAGCAGCAGGTTTCGATCGGCATTTCTTGCGGGCTTTGCCGCCGCAAGCATCGACAGCGACGGCGCAGAGAGCAGGGTCGCGTCGTCGAGCATGTAATGCAATCGCTGGCCATGATCCGGGCTCGCGTCGGGAACCAGCAGCGTTTCAAAGTTCAACTTGCTCAGCTCTCCATCGGCCAGGATCATCACCGGAGCATCGCGCCGGATGAGCTTCGCGGCAGGAGCGACTAACAAGCGATAGAGTGCCAGCCCATCCTCATCGCGGGTTTGAAGCGGGTCCTCAACATCGAGCAGCGCCTTGCGGTAGCGCTCGGCGCGAGCGACGATCTCAGCCTGGGCTGGAAGCTGAATCAGAGCAATCTTCGCCGGCGTAATGATCCAGAGATAGGATTGATTTTCGCCGAGCCAGTAGAAGAGGAGCGTCGCGCCGGTCTTCTGCGCAATCTGACGTGGATTTAAGGCCGCGCGGTGAAGATGCTCTTCGCTCCCGGCCATGCCCAGCCCTTGCGCCAGCGTCCGTGCGCGGCTCTGATCGGCCGCGGCCAGCGCCTCGTCGCTCTTCCCTTGTTGCACCAGCAGGTGAATGTAGTCGTCGTAGAAGCCCGCAGCGTTGGCGGCGAAGGGAAGTCTCGAATCTTCGCTCTTGAGTTGCGCCCGCGCCGATTCAAAGTCGTTCAGAGTCGACTTATAGATCCGCTCAGCCTCCCGCGTCTTACCTTGCCGCTCGAATAGCCTGGCCAATTGATTCTCGGCACCCAAGCGTGTCATCGTGGGACTTGCAGGGTTGCTTTCGACCGCGCGAAAGAGAATCTCCGCCTGTTGGTCCTGGTGCTTGGCGGCAGCCAGCATTCCTTGCGTCAGCATGATATACGCGTTCAACCGCATGTTGCCCGCGCTCACCATCAGAGTTAGCTGGCTCAGGTATGCGCTCGCATCCTCCAGTTTGCCGGTCTCAACTGAAATCTGGGCCAGGTCTTCCAACGCGTTTGCGATGTCTTCTTTGCTGTCGATTTGCTTTGCGAGAAAAAGCGCCTGACGATAGGACTGTGTGGCTCGCGTTGGATCACCGGCATCGTGATAGATATATCCGGCATTGCTGATCCATTTGAGTTCGTAGTGTACGTCCCCAAGACTTGCGGCAGCTTTCTCAGCTTCGAGCAACTGTTCCAGCGCTCGCTCATTATCCCCCAACTGAGAGTAAGCCCAGCCGACGTTCCCCAATGCGACTTGCTCCAGGTCCTTCGCGCCCAGTTTGATAGCAGATTCCCTGGCTGTTTTCGACCAATCGATCGCTTCATCATAGTGGTTAATCTGTAGGGCGGTCCAAGCTAGATTCAAAGATGAGCTTGTTTCCATGAATCGGTCCTGGTCAGTTCTCGCAAATCGAAGACATTCGAGAAAGAACTGCCTTGCCTCGTTAGTTTGTCCCTGCCTGATGGAGAGGTTCCCACGCCCAAGGAGTACATATCCACAGGAGTCGTAAACAGCATTTCTGCAGAGCTCATCGGCTTGACGGAGCAGCGTGTCGGCAGCGGACAGTCGCTGCTGGTGGGCAAGTGCGCTTGCCTCAATCGTTAGTTTGCGAATGGTTTCGTTAGGATCCTTCGGCGAGGGACGGGATTCGGAAAGGACCTTCAGTGCTTCTTCGTACATTCCGCGCCACACCATGGCTTCCGCTTCGAGGAGTTGAAATTTCGCGGCCCAGTCCGGATTCGAAAGCTGATATTCCCTGTATCCTTGGCTCGCTTCCAGTTGACAATCGGCCAGCCTACCTTGTTCGAAATGCCCCCGAGCCTGTTCATAGGCTTCTTGCGCCGCTTCCGGACGTGTGTCCCTTAGCGGTATGAGAAGCATAACGACTGTGGCCAATCCAAATGGGCGAAAGATCGACCTGATACGGCCGGTTAGGAGCATGGTTCAAGCTTATACCGATGCAGGTGTTGAGCGTAGCCGTTCGATCGATTGACCGAGGAGATGGTAGGAGAGGTGAATGTTTTGGGTCCATTTCTTAATAGAAACAGGATCTCGAATAGCCTCGGCGTACTCGACGGCGCAGCGATAGTACTCAATTGCACGCAAATAGTCGCCTCTGATCCGAAAGACATTGCCAATGTTAGCGATCGTAACTTGATAACTGTGCACCCAGCCGATTCTCGCAGCAAACGGCAGAAGCTCTTCGAGCAGATCCAAGGATTTCTGGTCGTCTCCTAGATCGAGATGGCAAACAGCCATATCGCCATAGGCAAAGACGTGCACTCCGGCGGCAGCAAATAAATCATGAGCCTTTTCGAACCAATTCAGTGCCTCCTTGAGCAGCTTGGGGTCGCTATTGATGTGTCCCTGCATCATCAAGTTCTTTCCGACGCCCCAAAGCCCAATTGCTCGGAAGTACCATTCACCGGCCTGTTCAGAGTGTTGCAGGATCTGCCTGAATAGCAGATCTGATGTTGCAAAGTCGTGCCGGACGTACGAGAACCAGGCCTGACTGCGCCAAACCTCACAAAGCCACTCAGGTGGTCCGGCCTCTCTTGCAAGCAGTTCAGCCTCTTTCAGCAGCCCGTCAGATGCGGTGAATTTGCCTAACATTCCAAGGCAATAACCGCGGGTGTTCTTGAGGCCAATTAGCGAAGGTAAATCGTTGCTGTCCGGTGGAAAGTCCGCCTCATTCGCTGCCAGATACGCCAAGGCTTCTTCCGTGTGTCCGCGCAACCTGGTCAGATCTGCGCGCAAGAAACGCAAATGCCATAAATCGGTCGAAGAGCCGAGATCACTGCAGCGGTCGAGTTCTCGGTCTACGATTAGGATTGCGCCGTCATAGTCCCATAGCCGCATCAGATTGCGGGCTGTCTCGTGCACGCGGTCACTCATCTTGAAATAATAAGGTGAAGTATGTCTAAGCATGGCAAAACGCGGACCTCGAGAGTGCCAGGGTCCGCGTCTTTGAGATGAATCAGAGGGGGCAATGAAAGCAGAGACAGCGCCGACTCGACTAGCTGGGGCCGCCGTTGGAAGTGCCATTCCCGATCGGAACATTGCCATCGACTTGGATTGATTGAGTTGTTCCGGCACTCGTCGACTGTGTGTGAATGGTAGTTATGTTTGCGGAACTGTGATGAAGAAGAAGCGCAATCACTGAAGCGAGCCAAGCAAGCATGTTACTCCTCCTCGCACAAATACTACATTGGTATATGCGCCTCTTGTCAAGCGAAAGCTGGGAGTTATCCTACCCCACCACCATTGGAAGTGCCATTTCCGATCGGCACGTTGCCACTTGCTGCGCAGCCCAGTTCGAGATCGATCATTGTCAGGTGGAAGGTCGTCTTCGTTGGGACTTTCGTCTCGGCGTGCGGATCCTCGTGCTTCACGACCAGTTTGGCCAGCGTGACCGTGCCAAAGCCCGGAACCCTGATCACGTTTCCAGCGATTGTGCCAGGGAAGAGCCCACCCACCTGATTGATCAGCGAACATTCGGCCTCCTCCGAAGCGCCAAGAGTAGAGGAAAGTCGATTGTACCGTTCCTGCAGCGCTTCGGGGAGGTTCTTGTTCTGGCGGATGCGATCGTACTGGCGGCCGACGCGGCTCACAAAGCCGGGCTCGCGAGTGTAGGGTACGTCATTGACGGGTTCGGGGCCGAAGATCCCCTGATCGAATTCCACATGAACCGGGTGGCCGGCGATGCGGAGATTATCGAACCGCGTGCCCAGAAACGAGATCGAAGGTATGTAGCCATCGAGAGGATGCTCTGTGATCATCTGCCCAACAACCCGATCGGCCGTCACCACCTCCATAACATTGAGGCCTTCGACGACCGTGGTGGTCAGGGTGGTAAAGCCGCCGCCCGGCTTGTCGCTCCGGTTGCCCCCGACATGAGTGAAGGCAGAGCGGAAGGAGATAATCGACTCGATGCGGTAAATCTCGGTGCGTTGAGTCAGGTATCCGCCCGTCTCCGGAAGTTTTGTGTGGACCTGAGGCTCAATCTCTTGCGCGATAGGAAGCTTCAGATGGCCTTTCAGCGCCGACGCCTCCGCATGATAACGGTGCACTCTTTCGTTCTTCTCTGGCATAGACGTATCCCCACTCCTTTTTTCTATGGTCGAGTGAATTCTATGGTGTCAACCGAGATGCGTCAATCAGATAAATGCAGGTTGAAGACGTATTTGTCGATCTCCGTGCGATTCCCTTGCGCCGCGACACCAGAGACGGTGATGGTATATGCGCCGCTGTTGAGCGTTGTTCCGGGAATGACGAGCGAGACGCGCTGGGATTCGCTGGCGTCGTCGGCAGGGGCGGGAATCACGCCCGTCCAGGTGAGCTTTCCTTGCGGGCTATAGAGGTCAAAAGAGTAGGACGTGTAGGCCCCGATGCTGGGCTGCGCAGGAAGATCGATTGGAAGCGCCACACCGTGGCGACGGTCGGCAGTGATGGTCAGTTGTGCGCCGCGCACAGAACCGTGCAACGGAGCCCATGCAAGAAGGCGAGGCTGGTTAGCCGAGGCCCGAAGCGCCGGATAAGTCACCAGGTTTTGATAGCCGATGATCAGCAGCAGAGTAGCAAAGACCGGTGCGGCAAACGCCGGTTGAAACATGCTCGCCCACCATGACCGCTTGATCTTGAGCTCGCCCGGGCGAGATGAAGCGGGAGCAGACCGGGCGCTGGTCAGCTCGGGTAACTGAGTTTTGGCTTCTTCAACAAATGCAGCCCCTGCGCGCAGATCGAGTGCGCACTCAGGACAATCGAAAAGATGCTTCTCGAACTCTTCGCGCGCCTCGGCAGTCAACTCATTCAGCAGATAACGCTCGGCGACCATCTGTTCTAAAGCTTCGCTGTGTTCCATACAATCATTCCTCAATACGGCGTAACCTCTGATAGTGGCCGGAGACGCGAAAGCGTTTCAAGTCGTCCGCAACACCCCGCCTCTCAGGCACTTGCTCCCAGGGTCATTGGGCCGCCGAGGCGCTTGATGTACTCGGTTTTGAACTCCCGCTTGGCCCGATGGAGCAACACCCGCAGGTAATCCCGATCCACGCCAAACTCCTGGCAGACCTCGTCGCGGTCGCGCTCGTCGAGGAAAACCGCTTTGAGCAGAGAGCGGTCGCGCGGCTCCAGTTCGAGCAGAATCTCGCGGACCTTCCGCTTGATCTGGCTCGCAGCCGCAATCTCCAAGGCATCCGCGCCCTTGTCGGGCAGCTCTGGCCGGCCCTCGACATCGAGGGACTCCCCGCCGCTGGAGGAGCGGTAATGCTCGAGCAGCACATGGTTACATACCGTATTTACAAAAGCGCCGAGGCTCTCGGGCTGGCGCAAACCGCCATTTTTTCGCAGAACTGAAAAGACTCGAGCAAATGTTTCCTGGCGCACATCTTCGATCGCCTGAGGAGACCCCAGCCGCGAGCGGAGCTTGAGCTGGAGCAGCCCCGTAAAGTAGCCGACAAAGTGCTCCTGCGTCCGGTGGTCACCAGCGCAGAGGTTATCAACGTAACCTGCGTCGAATGAATGAAATTGCAAGAATGACCCCGCCTTAACGAATGGTCCAAAGTATAACATTCCAGACGTTGCAGGCACATGATTTCCGTGCACCTTTGCGCGGTGCCGAGGCGGCCGTCGTTGGACGGAGTCGCGCTGGGGGTCGTGATGGAGGGTAGCCGGGCTCATCTTGAAAGCTTAAACAGAGGACTCGCAAGCAGAAACCGAGCGTCTCTGGGGTCGACAGGTTGCACCGGTTGTGCCGACGAAAACTCATAGGCGCTACCGGTAATCGGGCCCCGCACGCTCACCAGCGGCTGCCCCTTGTAGTAGAGATTCATGGCTGCATTCCGTGTGCGATCAAAGGTCCTCAACTCGCTCTGCTTTCGACGGCGCAACATGAAGGAGCCTCCAGGAACCTCGCCAGCTCAAGGGCTGGCGCCTAGCTAAGTCGTGCGGGCCCGCGATGGGGCCCTTTCACGGCCGTGTCAGAACAAGAGCAACCAAACCAGCAATAGGAACGCCAGGTACAACCAGGGTGTTCTCCAGGAGATCTCGAAGTGCGATTGGCCTCCTGCGATATCTGGGGAAGGATCCGAATGGTAGAAGTCTTGATCTTCCAGAAAATGACCGGAATCGAGTGTTGAGCCCGGTTGCGGAACGGCAGCGAAATCCAAATCCACGCCCGCGAAGAGATGCCGCATGCGAAAAGCGCACAAAAGCTCTTCGAAGCCAACTTCGCAGAGGTTCAACCACCGATGCGCAAATGAACTGCAAAGCTTCATGGCGAGCCATGCCAGCCGGCCTGGACTGGCCAGAGTCCTCGGAGATCGCCTCTCAATTGCCAATTTCTTAAATTGCATCGCTCTCACACTCCGCTGATGACTTTGTCGATATACGACGTTGAAACGGGAGCTATACGAATCTGCTTTCTCTGACTCTGCGTCGCCCGCTCCAACAGAGTCGCAGCGGCAGAAAGCGCGAGCCATTCAACCAGAAATTCAATGCGGCTGTTGCTCAGCCAGAGAGCCGGCGCCAATGCGATCAACAGGCTCAAACAGCCAAAGCAATCCATAAGGCAGCCAAGGATCCCGGAACCAAGCGCGCTTCGCAGCCTCACAATCAGGTCCATGGGACCGTTTTCCGCAGCCAGCAGGTGAGCAACTCGCCAGACAGCCAGCGCGCACAGAGCAAAACACAAGACAAAAGTGCGTTCAGTCATTGAGCTCCTTCTCTTTCTTCGGTGGCCGCAGACGGAGCCCTCTCTTGAAGCAGAGTCCGCCTGCGCTGGGGAAGCCACTGAATTCGCCCCGATCTCCCGCATGAGCCCTCTTGCTAAGCGGAATCGGGATCCTGATCTCGATGCTGTTGCCCCAAACGACCGGTGCGTTTGGGTCCGTGGTCGAGGGGGGTATATTCCAGGAGAGGACCGCCCGCACCTTCACTGTCGTTGCGCCTTCGCTCTGAGCCTGCATCTGCGTGAGAAGATCGACCGGCAGGAAGATGTGGTATTCAAGACCGTTTGCCGGAAGCCACCCGAAGTCGTACACCGCCGCCGATGATGTCCCCTGGTATTGGAATCCCGAACCCGAATCAACCCAAAAGGCGACGTACTCTCTGCTTCCACTTGTGCAAACTCCCCCGCAGTAGCCGCTGCCCTTCTTTACCTTGACCACGCCGGTAAGCAGGTTGGTGTCCGGATCCAAACCGATGCAGTACAACTGCTCGTATTCGGTGCTGCCGTTGGTGTTCAACCAGGCGTTGACCACCTTCGTGAGATCGATGCCCTTGATGCCGGCGAGCCATTTAGCCGGGTGCGCTCCGATCTCTAGCGAGTTGACAGATTCTGTCAACGTGCGCGATAGATAGCGATGCTCCGGAACCGATGTGCTCGCATAGAGACGATGCAGTTCGCTGGCACTCAGCGGCCTTAGATCGACCTCCTGGCTTGCTCCTCCAGGACCGGTTGCCCGCTTGATCTTGTCGATGAGCTTGGCCCCGGTTCCGTCAGGGCGGTCGGGCAGCGGAGGAACATCGGCGCTATTGCTCTCAACGTTTACGCCCGCCGGATCTTCTCGTTGCGGGCGCCACTGCGGAGAGCTTGCCGGCCGCGTCTTCCTCGGGAAGACGATGTGAATCGGCGCAGGTGCCTCTCTCAAAAAGGCATCTTCCTTCGCCGCGCCGTTAGCTTCTGGGGAAACCATCACGAGACCTCTTGAACTGGAAACCGCGAAAGCCTCCACCCCCAGCCAATGTGCATGGCTCGACTCTGGCTGCTGCAGCAAACCATTGGTTGTGCTGGATTGCATGGCTTTTCACGTCGCGATGTGCCCAAGTCCAGGGCCGCCGCACATGGTATAGTGCGGACCCGCCCAGGAACGTTTCAGGGCTTTCGAGGAAAAAGTCACGTTACTAGTCGGGAATAGTCTCCGGCTTCGAGGAGGCCGCGTCTGAAAAAGACCAAATCGGATCGTGAATTATGCAGGAAACGTCAGAATCCCAGCCGGGACTTCAACAGACGTACGCGATCCCGGGCAATAGGAATCTGCGTGCGCTGGGGATCCTTGAGCGACAGAATAACCTTACCCGCAAACCACGAATTCACCTCGTGGATCCAGTCCACATTCACAAGCGCCGATCGGTGAACGCGCAAAAACCTGCCGGGATCGAGTCGCTGCTCGAGTTCTGCGATCGATTGATCGACGCAGTGCTGGTGCCCATTGACGATTGCATAGGTGAGCTTGTCCTGGGCCAAAAAGTGCGTCACGGCATCGAGTTCTAGAAAGACGATGCGCTCGCCAACCCGCGACGCGATGCGACGCGGATACGCGGCCCTCTCTCCTCGGAGCGATGCGGCGAGCTCCTTTAGAAGCGCGGGCAGCTCAGGATTGTTTTGCCACTCCGCTCTGACCGACGAGCGAAGGCGGTCGAGCTTCTTGAGCGCGCGCGCCAGCTGCTCAGGCTCGATCGGCTTCATCAGGTAGTCGATCGAGTTTACCTCAAAGGCCTTCAACGCATACTCGTCGTACGCGGTAGTGAAGATGACGAATGGTTGTCGTTTGAGCCGCGACAGCAGTTCGAAGCCGTTGACAGCTGGCATTTGAATATCGAGAAAGAGAACATCGACGGTCTCGCCGGACTCGCCATTCAAAAACTCCAGTGCCTGAGCTGGATCGGTCGCTCTGCCGGTGATCTCTAGGACGCTGAAGCCGGCCAACAGCCGTTCGAGCCGTTCGATGGCCAGCGGTTCGTCATCGACGAGATAGGCGCGCAGCGGAGAGTCGTTCATACGCACTCCAATTATCCAGGAAAGGACAGGCTGACTGCCGTCTTGCCGTTTCTGCGATTCACTTCAAGCCTGCCGCCGTCGCCAAACAACAGCTCAAGCCGCGAGATGAGGTTGCCAAGACCGTGCTCGGGCGTCATCGCATCGAGCGAAAAGCCGGGTCCGTCATCGATGACCTCTAGAAGGATGCGACCGGAATCTTCGCGCGCAGTCACTTCAATCGTAGCCCCTTGTTGCCGCTTTGAAACGACATGCTTCACGCAGTTCTCGACCAGCGATTGCAGCGACAGCGGTGGAACCTTTACATCGTCCAGAGTTCCGGGCGCGGCGATCTGATACATCAGACGCGGTCCGAAGCGAGTTTTCTCGATTTCGAGGTAATCGCGAACAATCTTGAGCTCCTGACTGAGAGGCACGAGACCGCTCTGGCGTGTGCCAAGCGAGAAGCGAAGCAGCGAGGCCAGCTTGCCGACCGTATCCTCGGCCAGTTGCGGATCTCTGGGAATGAGCGCCGCAATGGAATTGAGAGTATTGAAAAGAAAGTGCGGATGGATGCGCGATTCGAGCGAGGAGAGCCGGGCCTCCGCCAGCAACTTGTGAGCGCGCTCCTGCTCCACCTGTTTGGTCCGCAGTTCGAGCGCGGCTGTCTGCAGCTTGTAGCGCAGGGTTTCATACGCAGAAATGCTGAGTCCAAACATGAGAGAGATCACGACACTGAAAGGAGCGGTCGTGCGGAATTCATGCCAGAACGCGTCACGCGGAAGCAAACGGATAACCTGGAAGACCACGCCGGCGCCTAAACTCCCTGCGAGTGCCGTGCAAACCAGAACCACCGCCTGCATGAGAACCACGAGACGGGGAAATCGCTCGGTATAGCGATGAGACAGCCTGGTGAGAAGCACAATAGACGGGAATGCGATGAGAATGCAATACGTGAACGCGAAAATAAGCTCGCGGCCGGTCTGCGAGAGCCGGTATCTCCCCAGCGAGAGGAAGAGCAGAAAAACCAATAAAGCGCATCCTGCCGCAATTGCGACGGACCTGAAAACATCAATAGCGCCCACGCCGGATCGACTGCGATCCGCACGGAGCTTTGGCACGAGCTTGTCAATTGCAAAGTTCATAGCTGAAAACGCACCCCCACGGAAGTAGCTGCCGAATACGGAGTCGCGCCGTACTCGGAGTTCTTGCCGCCCTGCGGAATCTCCACGTGCATGTACGAAGAGAGGTGATTGCCGAAGCGCCGCGTAGCATCGAAGATTGCGGTGTAGCTCCGATCGTCGAGATTTGTGACCACAGACCCGCTAAGGTCCCATTGCTTCCAGCCAGGCAACTCACGCAGGCGCGATTTGCCCGCATAGAGAAGCGCGTAGTGCTGGCGGCCTGCAAGCGGAGAAACAAACGCGTCTCGATAGTAGGAAGTGTTCGGTGGAGTATAGAACTCACCAATGAAAGAGATGCCGATCGGCGTGGTGTACTTCCCGCCGATCAACGCTGCGCCCTCTTCGCGCCAGGCGGCCTCGCCGTGCAACTCCCAGGCCTGGCCAAAGACCCGCGTGAAGGTCAGCCCCCCAAAGGGATCTCCGCCGCGGTCATCACCGGCAATCAGCGAAGTATCGAATCCACGCACCAGAATGTTATATCGGAAGGCGGTGGTGTCGTGCAGATTTGCGCTCGCCGGAGCAAGCGCGGCAGACGACCAGACCAGCGACAATGCCTGCGGGCCATGCACATAATCGGCCTTCACCATGTCGCGTCCCTGGTTGAGATTCAGGCGGTCGGTAGGATTGGTTGGATCGCGCGGCGGGTCCAGCACTCCAGCGGGGCTAAATGCATAACCGGTCCCCCAGCGCACAATTCTGCGTCCCGCCATGAAATCGAAGTCGCCCGCCGAGAGTCCGACGTAGGCCTCTTTCACTCGAAGCTGGGCGTGCGTGCTCGTATACGGCTCAATCGCAGAGTTCAGAGCAGCAGCGGCTGCGGCATTACCTGGAGGAAGATCGAAGTCGGCTGCAGAGAGGCCGTGAAACGAATCAGCCACGCCCACCACACTCGATACAAGACTCCACCGAGACTCGAAGCGAAAAGTGAATGACGGCTCCAGCAGCAACTGATTCTGGAGCAGAGTCACAGAGGGATCAGTGAGCATGCTGGCCGTTGCCGGCAGTGGCGGGCGAAGATTGCTATCGAACGTTGCATCGTTGATCACCGAGATGGAATAGCGGAAATCACTGCGCTGCTCCGCCGGCGGGTCCTGCGCCACGGCGAAGCAAGCCGCAGCGAGGATTAGCAAAGGCGAAAATGCGAGTGCGACGTTCATTTTGCTCACCCTGAGCATTCTCTTCCGCCGATCTCAGAACCTGTCCGTTCGTCCCTGATAAAAGAGCTTGTCGGGTAGATCGCGCTGCGTGATGCCCGAGTATTCGAGCACGCTGCGTGAGTTATGGCGAATCTCGTCGTAGAGAGTCCAGCGGCGAAGTTGGATCTTGCCCCCGATCGATGTGTAGTCGTCGAATGTGGCAGATTTGATGTGCTTGCCCGATGTGAGATAGAACTCGGCCCTCACCGGGCGCGCATCGTCAGCGCGCAGCCAATAGAGAATGCGCTGATAAGTCGCTCCCTTTCGCTTGGCGGTGAGATCGAGAACGTAGCACTCTTCGGTCCCGGCCTTCTCCGTTCGGAGATATACCGGCGAGTAATCGACGGCGTAGTTGGTGTGAGCTACGTCGCCATTCGAGGCGTCGCCGTTGAGCCGTTCGAGCGGAGTGATGCGGATCGGCCGGCTAGTATCGGGCAGATACATCCACATATCGTCGCCCAGCATCAGCAGATGTTGGCCCTTTTCGCGAGGACTTAGAAACTCGACATAGCTCTTCTCGGCTCCCTTTTGCGAGACTTCGTAGAGTTTCTCCTCGTCCTCTTTTTCTGATTCATAGTGCGTAATCTTGACTCGAAGGACAAACGAAGGCCACCCGTTGCGATAGATGTCCGAGTGCTTCAAAAGAGCCGCGGCGTCAGGAATCGCCGGGGTTGCCGCTCGGCTTACAAGCACGCAGGCGAAGAAAAGGCCGGCGACAAACAGCAGCAAAAAGCTGCGCAATACAAGATTGATCTTAGACATGAGATAGAGCCTCCGCAATTCTAAGCCGGGATGCGCGCACCGCCGGGAGGATGGATGCAAACGCCAGGCTGACGATCACCAGCAGGGATGAACCAATCATTTGAGCCGGCACATGAAGTACGTGAAAAAGAATGCTGTTCGTATAACCAGGCGGCGGCGGCATGTGCAGACCTGAAGCGTTGATGAGCCAGCCGACAAGATTGCCTCCGACGATGCCAACGATTGCGCCCATCGAGCCGAGCAGCGCGGCTTCGACCATGAAGAGCGCAACGATCCATGCGCGCGGAGTGCCCATCGCCAGCATGGTGCCAATCTCGCGTGTGCGCTCGAACATCGACATCAGCAGCGTGTTGACGCTCGACATGAGAACCATGAAGAAGACGATGACTCCCATAAAAAGAAAGATGCCGTTGAACATCGAATTCACCTGCTTGTAATACGTCGCAAGATCGATCCACTTCTTGAGGACCAGTTGCTGCGATGCGCCCCGCAGACGAGGAGCTAGCCCAGCCGCGACCTGATTGGTGTTTTCGGTTGCGTCGAGACCGACGACGAGGTTGGTGACGCGATCGCTTTGCAGCAGACGCTGGGCAGAGGCCAGCGTAATGCAGAGAGAACGTGCATCCATCGCGGCGATGCCCGAATTGACGATTCCCACGATCTGGACATCGACGCCATTCAGAGCGCCATCCGAGGTCATCGACAGCAGAGTTAACCCATCGCCGACCTTTACGTTCATCGATTTGGCGAGACCTGCGCCGACGAGAGCCTCGACTTCACCTGAAGGCTTGATGTCGAGATCACGCCCCGAAACAACATTAGAGATAAATCCAAGGCTCTTTTCGGCCTCTGGATCGACGGCGCTGCCCATAAAGACCGAGGACTTCTCCCCGTTCGAAACCATACCGTAAAACTCGATGCGTGGTGCAACGCCACGCACGTGACCACCAGTTTTCACGTTTGCGGCCACCTGGCGCCAGTTGTCGATGCCAGTGTCAAGGACGCGAACCTCGTCGCGATTGAAGTGATCGGCGGTGAAGATCTGCAAGTGGCCGAGGCCGTTCCTGATAGTGCTCTCGCGGAGGCCGCGCGTCATGAAGGCGAAGTACCCACCGGCCAGCAGCAATCCTGCCACGCCTCCGCCCACCATGAAGAGAGTCATGAGGGTGCGGCGGCGATTGCGGAAGATGTTGCGAAAGGCGAGAAGAAGAAACTTAGCCACGGCTGCCTCCTCCGGTCGAGTTATCGGAAACCACTTCGCCGTCGCAGAGCCGGACGATGCGCTCGGTGTGTTCTAGCAGGCGCGCATCGTGCGTGGAGAAGATGAAGGTGAGACCGAGGCTGCGATTAAGTCCGTGCATGAGGTCGATGAGCTGGGTGGCGTTGTGCGTGTCCAAGTTGGCGGTGGGCTCGTCGGCCAGCACCAGCGAGGGGCGATGAACAATGGCACGCGCAACCGCGACGCGCTGGCGTTCGCCGCCAGAGAGCAGATCGGGGCGCTGGTTGGCGCGGGCCGAGAGACCGACGCCATCGAGAGCTTCAGCCACGCGCGAACGGCGCTCTCGGCTGGCGACCCCCTTGATTAGTAGCGGATACTCGACGTTTTCAGCAGCAGTGAAGACGGGAATCAGGTTAAAGGTTTGGAAGACGAAGCCGATCTTCTCGCGCCGTAGCGTGGCCATGTTGCCGGGCGACAGTCTGGACGTGTCGACGCTGTCGACAAGAATCCGGCCAGAGCTGGGCTGGTCGATGCAGCCGATCAGGTTCAACAGCGTTGTCTTACCGCTGCCGCTGGGGCCTGAAATAGCCAGGAACTCGCCCGTCGTCACGCGCAGACTGGCGTCTGACAGCGCCGTCACATAACTGTGGGCAGGGTTCCTGGCTTGCCCGTTGTCAAGAGAGAACCTTCGGCTGACTCCTTCGACATTGACGAGTTCTTTCATCCGTCCATCCCTTTCCGTTTTCTTGCTCATTCTGAGAGTAGACAAGGCGGCGCTTGCCTGCACGCTCTCTCAGACGAGGGGTTGAAAAAGCGGATGAGAGGCTGAAATTGCGAGATCAACCGGGAGGAGGGATCTTCAGGAATTCTGTGAACGGCATGTTGACGCTACATTTTCTAGTCGCCGGTAGTTACCGCGGCAGGGTCCTGCGCTCCAATCGCCGCACAATCGATCGAAAGACAAGTCCCCAAATCGCTGAAGGTCTTCTCCCATCGCGGCCGATCTTCGGCCGCCAATGCGGTAAGCGAGTAGCTGGTGGTCCGCAGAATCTCATACCAGATGTTCTGCGCCTGCCAGAGATTCAGATCAAAGGGCAACTCGGCCAGCGTTCGGGCCAGCATCAGCGCCCGATCCAGCATCTCCAGCGAACCGGAGGACATCTGCAGATCGATCATCGCGCGTTTCATGCGCTGGTCGGCGATATACGAGAGTGTCGCCGTGTCGAGCGGAACCTGGTCCGCCTTGGCCAGCGAGAGGAAGGAACGCAGTTGCGGCTGGTCGATCGTTTCGCTCTCCAGCGCCTTACGGAGGCCTGCATTGATCGCAAATCCTGCGGCCAGAGTGAGCGCAGGCGGCTTCGGCAGCCCGGCCTGCGAGAGAAAGTGCAACAGGCTGGCGTGGTCGTCGTAGATGGTGGTAAGCGAGTTCTCGATGTCCAAGAGTGTCGAGGTCAGAATCAGCTCCACAATCCGCCGCTGCTCGTCTCCGAAGAGGGAAGTGAGCGAGTAGTCCATGTGGCCGTAGTATCGGTCTAGCAGTCGAATCACTTCGGGAAAGTCCGCGCGCTGCACAAAGTCCGCGGCCTTGCTGGCAAAGGCCTCGAAGGCCGAAGCGTCTTCCATCTCATACGCTTTCACGGCGGCAGTAATATTCTGGTCGCCAAAGTGAAGCACGGCAAAGGAGAAGCTCCGCTGCTTTCCCGTGATCGCGCCGACAATCTTCACCCGGCCCAGCGCGAGCCGTCCTCGCCCAGAGGTGTATACGTCGTAAGAGTTGCGCCAGACGCGGAAGCTGAACAGGTCGGTCTCCTCGGCAAACGATGAAAAGATCGAGCTGATGGCGTAGTGGGCCGCCACCTGCTCCAGACCCAATTGCTTCGTGGCCACCTGCTCCTTGTAGATCTGCGCTCCGTCGCCGGCCCTGGCAACATTGGAGCGGGCCTCGGCCATCCTCGCCAGAAAGGCTGGTTCGAGCGGTGCGCCCATTTCGATCGAGACCTCGCGGGCCAGTTGCAAAACCCGGGCGGCATAGTCGATGAGCTGCACCGTCTCGGTGCCTGAGATATCGTCGAAAAACCAACCGCAGCTGGTGTACATGAGCTGCGCATGGCGCTGCATCTCCATCAGCTCTAGCGCGCGCACGCGCTCCGTCACAGTCAGAGGATGAAGCTGGTGCTTGCGGAAAAACTTCTCTACCGACTGCGGGCTGTGGTCGAGCACGGCGTCGATATATCCATCGCGCGCCTCCCAGACATCCTTGAAGAGCTTCGCGCCCTCCAGCTCTGTCATCGGAACGAGTCCGTCGCGCAGTTCGTCCAGGGCCTCGCGCAGCGGCGCGCGCCATGCCTGGCTCCAGCCTGGATGGCCGCCGTTGCATCCGCAGTTGGAGCGCCAGCGTTCGACGCCATGAACGCAGCTCCATGATGTATCTTCGACGATCTCGGCCTCGTACTCCGGGGGAAACTGCTCGAGGAAACCGCCGTAGTTGGTCAGGCTGACGTTCTTGTCGTTCTCGAGGAGCCGCAGCGCATACGCCAATGCCATTTCGCCGTACTTGTGATGATGGCCATAGGACTCGCCATCGGTCGCGACGTGGGCGAGCTGCGGCTGCGTATTGTCCTTGAACCCCGCCTTGAGCCGCGCGACAAAGCTGTCGCCGGAGTTGAGCAGCCCCTCAAACGCAATTGCTCTCGAAGTTGGCCCGTCGTAG
The DNA here is from genome assembly GCA_050010735.1 of Occallatibacter sp. Classification (GTDB taxonomy): domain Bacteria; phylum Acidobacteriota; class Terriglobia; order Terriglobales; family Acidobacteriaceae; genus Telmatobacter. The sequence continues at coordinate 45,870 of JBEKKL010000005.1, forward strand.
AAGAAGACCGCGATCGAGATGCCTGAGTCAAAACGCACAACATAGGGGTGAGTGGTATCGACGGTCGCGCCAGGCGTATCTATCCAGCTGGTGCCATCCTTCAGAGGACGAATGCGCTTGCACTGATGCGGCGCGAGCACCGTGAACTTGATCCCGTGCTGAGCCATCAGTTCCAGCGATACGTTGTCGGCCGCGGTCTCGGCCAGCCACATGCCCTCGGGCGCGCTGCCGAAGTGACGCTGATAGTCTGCGATTCCCCAGCGAATCTGCGTGATCTTGTCGCGGCGGCTGGCTAGCGGCATGATGACGTGGTTGTAGACCTGCGCCATCGCCGAACTGTGGCCGCGAAAGGCTTTGCGGCTGCGTCGCTCGCCGTCCAGAATCATGCGGTAGGTGCGCGGCGCGTTCTCCACCAGCCAACTCATTAGCGTGGGGCCAAAATCGAAGCTGATGCGCGCATAGTTGTTCACGATGCGCATGATGCGGTTCTTGCTGTTGAGAATTCGCGCTGCCCCGTTGGGCGCATAACACTCGGCGCAAACGCGCTCGTTCCAGTCGTGGTAAGGCGCGGCCGAGTCCTGGGTCTCGACCGTCTCCAGCCACGGATTCTCGCGCGGCGGCTGGTAAAAGTGACCGTGAATGCAAATAAAGCGCTTACCTGCGGGCATCAAAAACAGCTCCTAGCTGCTAGCTTTTAGCCTCTAGCTAAAAGCACCCAGTGCTTAAGCCATGCAGCACAACCGAAATTGCCGGAAGCTAGTAGCTAGAGGCTAGTAGCTAGAAGCTGTGTTTCATTATTGTAGGCTGGATCGCCCGGCCGGCGCAGTGTTCCGGGCAAGATCGCAGGCTCGCCAAAGGTACCAACTGGCCACAGAGCGGAACGGCGCCCAGCGTTTTCCTCTTTTGAACAAAACCTCGGGCTTCGGCAGATCCTCGGCGGCCAGGGCCCGTTTCTGGGGCACGCGCTGGAAGGTTAGCGCGAAGCCCTTGCGCACTCCATAATCGGTGGCCGGCAGCACGTCGGGCCGGCCCAGGCGGAAGATCAGCAGCATCTCAACAGTCCATGGGCCGATGCCGCGAACCTCGGTGAGCCGCTCGACGATCTCAGCATCCGAGAGCTTCATGATCGCTTTGTGCGTGGGGACCGTGCCATCCAGCGTGCGCGCTGCCAGATCGCGCAGCGCCTTGATCTTGTTTCCCGAGACCCCCGCGGCGCGCAGCGGTTCGTCGGGTGTGTCGAGCAGCAGTTGCGGAGTTGGGTCGCCGCCAAAATACTCGCGCACCCGCCGATGAATCGTGGCCGCGGCCTTGCCATGCAACTGCTGGTAGAGGATCGACTCCAGCAGCGACTCGAAAGGCGAGGGCAGCGTATCGATCTTGAGCGTGAATGGGCCGGCGCGGTCGATCAGAGCACCCAGCTTCGCGTCGGCTGCGCGCAGATGCGCCAGCGCCTCGGCAGGATCGAAGGGAAGTTTGCGGCTTCGGCCGTCATGAATCATAGGGAAACAGTGTACCGTGTCGGGAATTCGTTTCACAGGCCACTCGGCTTCGCGCCGGCATTCTGCCCTCCGCACCCAGCCCTTGTAGAATCCAGTGCAGAGCAACTGGGGGTTTCAAGACCATGAAGATGCGGCCAGGAACACAAACGGGATTTCTGCTTTGCGGCAAAGAGTGGATTGATGGCGACGCTTTTGAGGTGCACTCGCCCTGGGACAAGGGGTTGGTGGGACGCGTGACCGCGGCTACTCGTGCCGACGCGCGCCAGGCCCTCAACCATGCCGTTGCGGCACTGCGCCGCACGCGCGCTCTGCCGCGCTGGAAGCGCCGCGAGATCCTCGAGGACGTGGCCGCAGCGCTCATCGAGCAGAAGGAGCGCTTCGCAAAGTTGATTGTTGCCGAGGCCGGCAAGCCGATTCGCATGGCCCGCACGGAAGTCGATCGCTCCGTGCTCACCTTCAAGACCGCTGCCGAAGAGACCGTGCGCCTGGGCGGCGAGAGCATTCCTCTTGACCTGACCGAGGGCAACGAAGGCCGATGGGGTCTTGTGCAGCGCTTCGCGATGGGGCCGGTGCTGGCGATCACGCCCGCCAATTTCCCGTTGAATCTCGTGGCGCACAAAGTGGCGCCAGCGCTCGCCGCCGGCTGCCCTGTGATTCTCAAGCCCGCGCTCGAAACCCCATTTACCGCATTGGCGCTGGGCGAGGTGATCCTCAAGGCCGGCTGGCCTGAGGAGGCTCTCGCCGTTTTGACGCTAAGCAATGTAGACACCGCCTGGCTGGCCGAGAAAGAAGACCGCATCAAGCTGGTCAGTTTTACCGGCTCCGCCAAAGTCGGCTGGGAGCTCAAAGTTCATTCGGGCCGCAAGCGCGTCCTGCTCGAACTGGGCGGCAACGCCGCGCTCATCGTCCATCGCGACTGGCCCGATCTTGACGGCGCTGCCCTCCGCACCGCGCATGCGGCCTTCGGCTATGCGGGCCAGTCGTGCGTTAGCGTGCAGAGAGTCTTTGCCGAACGCAGCATCTTCCAGACCTTCTTGTGGAAGGTCGTCGAGGCAACCGGCAAGCTGATTGTGGGTGACCCCGCCATGGAGGCGACCGACGTGGGTCCGCTGATCCGGTCCGCCGATGCGGAGCGAGTGGAAGCCTGGATCAAAGAAGCCGTGGAAGGCGGCGCCAAGCTGGTCACAGGCGGTCAGCGCAAGGGCTCCCTCGTGGCGCCGGCGATTCTCACCGGAACCAAACCGGGCATGAAGGTGCGCGACGAAGAACTCTTCGGCCCGGTCGTGGTCATCGAGCCCTACGACGACTTCGAACAGGCACTGGCCGAAGCCAACCACTCGAAGTATGGTCTGCAGGCCGGCCTGCTCACGCGCGATGCCGGCCTCATCCTCACAGCCTATCGCGAACTTGAAGTCGGAGCCTTGATCGTGGGAGATACGCCGAGCTGGCGTCTCGACCCCATGCCATTCGGCGGCGTTAAAGACTCGGGCCTGGGACGTGAAGGCATCCGTTCGGCCATCGAGGAGATGACCGAGCCGCGCATGCTGGTGATGACGCCACTCGTCTAAGGCTGGATCAACGTCGCAGCTTTACGGGAATCGGAAACTCTCGCCCGGCAGGTCTACTTCGCCATCTGCAGCATCGCGCGAACGTCGGCCGCGTGCGGACCATCGTGCTCCAGCTCGAGATACTTATTCAGCGCGGTTCGAGTCTCGTCCGTGATCGTTGCGTTGCCCTTGGCGTCCATCGGCGCAGAGGTGAAGAGCGCCGATCCAAGGATGAGCCATGCATTGGCCCGAGAAGGGTCAACCTGCACGCTTCTACGGCATGCCGGAATCGCCTTTTCCATCAGTCCTGAGTTGTAGAGAACGGCGCAAATGTTGAAATATGATATCGCCGGATTGGCGGCCAGCTCAGCGGACCGATTGTAAGACTCGACCGCATCGTCATTGCGGTGAAGCTTGAGATACGCGTTGCCCTGCGCGATATAGATCTTCGATCTCTCGTCCCTCCAAGCGGTGTCGGGCTGCCCATCGGCCGGCTTTTCTTTTTCTGCGGCGGCCAGCGCGCGGTCGCAGGTTGCCAGAGCCTCCTCCGTTGCGCCCGACTTGATCTGTTCGTTGGCCAGCAGACGCAGATCTTCCGCGGTATCCTTGTGATCGGCGGGCTGCTGCGCCGTGGCGGGCAGGGTAAAAGCTAGTGCCATCGCGCATAGCGCCACAACGTAAAGAGGACGGCTCACTGCGCACCTCCGAATTCTTAGTATCGATGGATCGACGGCAATATATTAGCCCAACGCCGCAGTGAAGGCAAGGAACCGCTCCGCGATGCCGGTCTCAGAATATAAGGTAATCTGCGCTGTGGTGAGAAGAGGGCGGCAGGCGCCCTCCGGCTCGAACTACTTCTTGGCCTTCTGCGCAGCCCAGCGCTTGCGCTGCGCATCGGCAATTCTCTTGCGCGCCGCGGCGCTCAGGCGGCGGCGTTTTCTCGTCTTCTCGGCGGGAGCGGTCTCCGCAGTCTTCTTGGTCATGATCTCGGCTGCTTTGGCGGCAACCTTACCAGTGGCGGCCAGCAGGGCGCGGACCTTCGTGAGCTTTGCAATTTCAGCGTCGATAAGAGCGAGAATGGATTCATTGGTCATAAGTCAAGAATAACTCACTTGCATGCGTTTGTGGATCACTTGTTGATCTCGGTACTTATACCCTTCATTTCATTCCGGCTTGCCCACGCTCTTCTCCACATAGGCCCCCTGCAGAATAAAAAAAGCCTGCTTCTTCTGGCCCTGGTCAGAGATGAGCCCTTTGCGGTTGAACTCATCCTGAATTCCCACCAGCGGCCGGTTCGGCGAACGAAAATCCATCAGAATCCACGGGCTCATTCCGCGAAGCCGCGGAATGCGATTGAGCATTGCCAATTGATGGCGATAGATATTGGCCTGATACTCCTCGGTCCAGCGCTCGTCTTCGCTGCCATGCAGGCCTGCCTTTGCATCGCCGCCAAACTCGCTCACAATGAGCGGCTTGTCATAGTCGATGCGCCACTCGGTCACATCGGCAGTATCAGGTTTCCCTTCGTACCACCCGATGTATTCGTTGACACCGATCACATCCAGTGCCTTGCCCAGCGCGTCATCCACAATCTTGGCGTGTCCCTCGGCGCGCACCAGCAGCGCCGCTGTGATCAACCTCGTTGGATCGAGCTCCCGCGCGTGAGCGGCTTCGGTTTCGATGAAGCGCGTCCGCGCCTCGGTGTTCGGCGTCTCATTAGCCATCGACCACAAAATAATCGAAGCGTGATTGCGCGAGGTTCCAATCTCCTCGTCCAATTGCTGCTCAGCCTTCGCCAGCACCTTTGGATTGTCGAATTGCAATGCCCAGTAGACCGGATTCTCCGACCACACCATCAGCCCCATGCGATCGGCTGCGCGCAACATCGACTCATCGTGCGGATAGTGCGCGAGCCGCACATAATTGCATCCCAGTTCTTTGGCCCATCCCAGCAGCGTCTCCGCGTCTTTGTCGGTGTTTGCGCGACCCGTGCGATAAGGCGCCTCGGCATGAATGGAGATACCGCGCAAAAAGATCGGCTTACCGTTGAGCAGGATCTGTGCGCCTCGGGTTTCGACGGTACGAAAGCCAATCTGATCGGTGATGGTATCAGCGCCAGCGGTGATCTTAACTTCGTATAGTTTCGGGTTTTCCGGTGACCAGCGGACGAACTTTGAAGCTATGAGATGAACTGATGCCCGACCGTTGGCATCGAGTACGCCTGAACCCGTTGAATTGAGTTCGGGAATTCCGATCCCCACTTTATCACCGGCCTTGCCACCAGCGACGTGCACCCAGCCATCAATGTGAGCAAGATGCAAAGAGCCAATGAGACCGAAGTCATCTCCGTGAGGTTTGAGTTCCGTTTCTGGCGTGTTGGCTAAATGCACATCGTACTGATCGATGAATGTCTCCGGCAGTTCGATCAGCGAAACCGACCGCGTCAGTCCGCCATAGTTCCACCAATCGGTCTCAAGCGTAGGTACGCCGTCTTCGTGCCTTGTATTATCCACCGCGGCCACCACAAAGTTATCTCCCGGATGAATCGCGTCCGTCACCTCGCAGTTGAAGCTCGTGTAGCCGCCCTCGTGTTCGCAGACTTTTTCGCCGTTCACCCAAAACCAGGACTTGTAATTCGCCGCGCCCACATGCAGAAATACCCTCGTGTGCTCCTTGGGCTGATAAGTAAAGTCGCGCTCATACCAGACCGGCCCCTCATAGAAGAAGAGCGAATCGCGCTGCGTGTTCCAGTCGGCAGGCACCTTCAACGTCGGAGCCTTGGAAAAGTCATACTCCGTCACAAACTGGTCGCCGGGCTGGGCCTTGCGGTTCTTGAACCAGCCGTCCTTCTTCTCCTCATGATGAAAGCTGAAGAGGCCCGAGAAGTAAGGATCGACGATCGAGGCCCAATCGCCATCGAGCGATATCGCAGGCCGCCGGTCGGCGCCGGTAAGAACGATGGGCAAGGGCGCTGACGCTGCATGCATCGCGAATGGAATCCCAGCGGAAATAACGAGAAAGGCAAACAGGCGAGCGAACAGACGGCTCATTTCAGCGCCTCAACGATAAGGTTCGGCTGGGCCATGGCCGCTCTTAGCACATGCGCAGCCGATTGCCCGGCAAAACACCCATTCTATCGCTTCGTGCGCCAGCCAGCGAAGCCGAGCCTCACGCACCCAATGCGCACCAAACAGACGGCCCCGGAGCCATCGCTCCGGGCCGTTCTGCTTTAAACAATCCTGATGATTGGCGCAGGTTTCGGACTTGTGATTGCATGGCTGAGATCCGTTTGGCAGAGACGTGGGAACTGAAAAGCGATGCGGAGATCATGAAAATACCCTTTGATCCCGACCGTCCCTCGCGATATTAGCTCTTGAGTGCCACGCGAATATGTAGCTCCTTCAATTGCTGCTCAGTCACAGTCGTCGGCGCTTCAGCCATCAGGTCGATGGCCTTGGCTGACTTCGGGAAGGCGATGACCTCGCGCAAGCTGGCTGCTCCCGCCAACAGCATCACAATGCGATCGATGCCCAGCGCGATGCCGCCATGCGGCGGAGTTCCGTACTCCAGCGCATCGAGGAAGAAGCCGAAGCGCGCTTTTGCCTCCTCATCGCTGATGCCGAGCGACTTGAAGATCTGCTGCTGGATGTCCTTACGATGAATTCGAATCGAGCCTGATCCGAGTTCCAGGCCGTTCATCGCCAGGTCGTAGCAGTTGGCGCGTACGCTTGCGGGATCGCTAACGAGGTTCGCCATATCTGCCTCGTGCGGCGCGGTGAAGGGATGATGCGCCGGCATCCACTTCGCCAGCGCCAGATCGTACTCGAACATAGGGAAGTCAATGATCCAGATCGGTTGGAAGGCCTGCGAGCCGTCGATCGTCTCACTCGCGTTGCGCGCGGCGGCATCCTGAACAACCTTCTCGGTAACGGCGAAGGCCCCGTGCCGGTCGGCGTACTTCTTTGCCAGTTCCGTCCGGAAGCCGCCCGCCGCCATATAGACGTTGATCTCGCGCTCGCTGAGGCGGCCCTCGAATTTCGTGTCGCTGGCTTTGATGTGATGAGCCGGATCGCCGGCGACGATGATGACGAAGTCAGCCTCCGACGCGCCCACCAGTTCACGCACCTTGACGGCTGAGTCGGGAAAGCCCTTGGCCAGCCGCTTGAAGTCGTCGATGAACTTGGCGCCCTTTTTAAGATCAAAGGCCGGGTGATTATCTTCGCGCTCCTTGCGGCTCAGTTCGCCTACGTTGGGAATGCGGAAGGCCACCACCGGCAGCGCCGGATCGATCTGCAGCGCTGCCAGATTCTCATCCGTGAAGGCCGTGCGCACATCGGTCAATCCGGGCAGGCGTAGATCCGGCTTGTCCGAGCCGAAGCGCCGCATCGCATCATCGTAGGTGATCTTGGTGAACGGCGTGGGCAGCGCAACGCCCGCCGCGGCAAAGCCCGCCGCCATGAACTTCTCGACGACGGCAAAGACCGTCTCCTGCTGCGCGAAGCTCATCTCCAGATCGGCCTGCGTGAACTCGAGCTGGCGGTCGGCGCGCAGATCCTCATCGCGGAAGCAACGGGCGATCTGAAAGTACTTGTCAAAGCCGGAGATCATCAGAATCTGCTTGAAGATCTGCGGCGACTGCGGCAGCGCGTAAAACTCACCCGGATGCACGCGGCTGGGAACGAGAAAATCGCGCGCGCCCTCGGGAGTGGACTTGGTCAGAATCGGTGTCTCGATCTCTAGAAAGCCCTGCTGGCTGAGGTTGTCGCGAATGGCGATAACAATGTCGTGGCGCAGGCGGAAGTTGCGCTGCATCTCAGGCCGGCGCAGATCGACGTAGCGGTACTTGAGCCGGACCTCTTCGTTCTGAATCGCCTCTTCTGCGGGCGAAAAGGGCGCGAGACGCGTGTCGTTCAGGACGAGCAGTTCGGTTGCCTCGATCTCGATCTCGCCGGTCTCCATCTTGGGATTAATCGCGTCTTGATCGCGCAGGCGAACCTTGCCGACCGCAGCAACGACGTACTCCGGCCGAACCATCTCGCCCTTGGCATGGCCCTCCGGGGTCAACTCCTTGTCCAGCACGATCTGGCTGATCCCGCTGCGGTCGCGCAGATCGAGAAAGATGAGGTTGCCATGATCGCGGCGGCGGTTGACCCAGCCCATCAAAACAACCTGCTGGCCTGCGTTGGCGGCGCGCAATTCGCCGCAGTGGTGCGTCCGTTCGAGGGATCCTAGAAAATCGAGTGCCATTCTTTTTTGATTGTAATGGAAGGGACGCGCCGGGCCTGTTCGAAGTGTCCGAAATCGCCCGGTCCGCCTATTCCCTTCCGGCAGGAATCGAGCTATGATGCCAGAGAAGCGCAAGCTGGAAGCCGCACTTACTTCTCCCCGTCGAACGACATCCCCGAAACTTCTGCTCACCCGATCCCGAGCCGATCGGCAGCCAAAAATTGCAATCAGCTAAGGGACAATCGATCGTCCAGTCACGTTCACTGAACTAACGGAGGTCCAAATGAACATACGTCCCCTACCGCTCTTGCTCTTCGCGTTGGCCCTTTCGCCTGCCGCAGTGCTGGCGCAGGCGTCCGCGCCGCAACCGCAAGCCCCCAGTCACTCTGAGATGAAGCACGCCGCAGCACCCGGCTCCCCCGAGTGGATCGAGCTTCGTTCTCTCGTCGGTCAGTGGCAGGGCGCCGTGAAAGAGGATGGCAAGCCGTCCGAAACCACCCTCGAGATCCGCATGACCGGCGACGGTTCGGCCATGATGCACCTGCTCGACAAGGATACCCCGCATGAGATGGTGACCATCTTTCATCCCGACGGACCCAGCCTGTTGGCGACGCACTACTGCTCGGCGCACAACCAGCCCCGCCTGCAACTGGTCGCCGCTACTGGCCCCAACCAGATCGCATTCCGCTTTAAGGATGGCACCAATATCGGACCGGGTGACGGCCACATGGTGGGTCTGGTCATCACCTTCATCGATGCCAACCATCATGACGAGGCATGGTCTTACGAGGCCGATGGCCACGAAATGCCGGCAGCGGTCTTTCATTACACGCGAAAGCAATGACCGTGAGTCGCCGCGCGGGCCGGGTACTCAGGTGCTCGAGGGCATAACTCAAGAGGCGGCGGGTTCGGCTAAAAACGCCGCCAGTTCCGCGCGAGGAACCTTGGTTTGATTGCCGGTCGAGAAGTTCTTCACCGTCATGATCCCCGATTTAAGCTCGTCTTCGCCAAGAATGACGATCTGACGGGCGCATTTGTCGGCAGTCTCAAAAGACTTTTTCAACCGGAAACTGCCCTCGCCCAGTTCGATCCAGAGCCCCCCGTGGCGCAGCTCGCGCGCCAGCACCAGAGCGGCCGCGTTCATGTTTTCACCCAACGGAGCAACAAAGGCGTCTGCCTTCGGAGCCGCCTTTTGGTCAAGCTGAGCCAACAGCGTCAGCACCAGCCGGTCCAGCCCCATCGCAAAGCCGATGCCCGGCGCCTTCGGTCCGCCGATGGCCTCGCTCAGCCCATCGTAGCGGCCTCCGCCGAGCAAGGCGTTCTGCGCACCCAGGCCACCGTGAGTGAACTCGAAGGTCGTCCGGGTGTAGTAATCCAGGCCGCGCACGAGCCGCGGATTCAGGTTGTGAGGCACCGCAGCGGCATCGAGAGCAGCGATAACCGCGGCAAAGTGCGTCTTCGATCCGTCGTCAAGATAGTCGGCAATCTTGGGCAGCGTCTCGATGATGGGCTGGTCGGCCGGCACCTTGCAGTCCAATACGCGTAGCGGATTGGTGACGGCACGCCGCTGGCAATCCACGCACATCTGCGAAACCACGGGAACGAGAGCGGCACGAAGTGCATCGTTATAGCGGGCACGGTCTGTCGGCGAGCCTACGGAATTAAGCTCCAGCGTCCAGCCGCTAATGCCCAGCTCATCGAGCAGCGTGGCCAGCATCTCCAAAACCTCAGCGTCGCGCAAGGGCGATTCGCTGCCCGCCGATGGAGGCCCGATCACCTCCGCGCCAATCTGGTAGAACTGCCGGTAGCGCCCCTTCTGCGGCCTCTCGCGCCGGAACTGCGGCCCGATGTAGTAGAGCTTCTGCAACTGCCCGCTCTCGCCCATTTGGTGTTCGATATAAGCGCGCACCACGCCTGCGGTATTTTCGGGGCGCAGGGTCAGCGTCTGTGTCTTCTCTGACTGCGCCCGCGCGCGATCCTCCCATGTGTACATCTCTTTCGAGACGATGTCGGTCTCTTCGCCCACGCCACGGGCAAACAGGGCGGTGTCTTCAAAGACCGGCGTGCGAATTTCGCCGAAGTTGTAGCGGGCAAAAACGTCGCGTGCGGTAGCTTCGATGCGGTTCCAAAGCGCGGTCTCCGGCGGCAAAAGATCCCGCGTCCCGCGTACTGCTTTCAGTGTCTGGCTCATAGTGATAACCTCTCGGAATGGGTCTGATCCTCAAAATTGCGGCTGGCATTGTTTTGGGCGTACTCGCACTTTTGTGGCTCAACGACTTATTCACGGACGACCCACCTCAGTAGAACCAGGCCAGCCCTTAGTCAACATCTTAGGATACAAGGTGGAAGCCACGATCCATCCCATCACTTCAATCGCCGCGTTTTTCGTGGACCAAGTGACGCAAGCGCCGGTTGTCGTTCAGTGCACGCAAGCTGTGCCTGAGCCTAGGTGGAAGTGGTTGGTACAACCCCTTTCCGGCCTCATTCCAGTTGCGGGTGGTGTCGGGATTGCGCTTTGGTCTTTCAGCGCTGCGAGTAAGAGGGAGCATGAGCGATGGGTTCTCGACCAGAAAAAAGCGGACTGGAGCGCCGTATTGTCAAGATTCACGGCCGCTGATATCAAATTGCCGCACGTCTTCAAAAATGTCGAATGGCTAGAACTGACCAAGGGGTTGCTCCCAGCCTTTCGAGATATACTCTCCGCGATGAGGAATGTAATCTTCATCGCAGACATTTTGGATAATGGGGGAATGATTGATGCTTTCGTTAGCTTCACAAGCAATGCCGCTGAAAGGATCAAAAAGATAGAGGAACTCACTCAATTCATAGATTCCCCAAGCGGCATCACTAATCAAAGTGATCTGTCTGCGCTAAACATAGTGAAGATCGAAAAGATGGCCCAACGCGAGACGGTCTATGGGGAGTTGTACGACGAATTTCATAAACAGGCCGATGGAATTCGTCAAGCCGCTCTTAACGCATTAATAACGCCGGGTGCCCCGCGCTTAAGCTGACCCCCAATGTTTAGGTACCCCATCCATCGCGTTTTTTGCAAAGGGCGAAGGGCACGAATTTCACTCCTACGGCTTTGAATCGGGGCGCAACTTGAGTCGAATCGCAAAGGGAGTCTAACTCGCCAGCCGCTCCTCCCGCTCTAGCGCCTCATGAAGCAGCATCTTGAGATAAGTCTGGTAGCGCAGTCCGCGGCGCTCGGCCAGCGTTCGGGCGCGTGAAATATCCTCCGGAGCGAGCCGAATCGTTGTCGGCGGTGTTACTCCACGCTGTTTCAGCGTGCCCTGCCGCACTCGGCCTTCCTGTGCTGCCTGTAGAAATGCTGCAGCCAGTCCCTCGCGGTTTTCAAAGGCCCAGTTGGCCTCGTCCGCCTCGTTTTCAAACTTCGGAATCTTCAGTGTCTCCATAAAGGCGCCTCATTTCGGCCAGATAATACAACTTCAATGCCTTGGGCGCATCCCACGCGGAAATCACTCTCACTTTCCCGTCACGCCATGTTGTCATCAGTTGCAGAATCCGACCCGTTGCTGTCTCTCCAAGATGCTGAAGCCGTTCTTCTCCGCTACCGTCTTCCGCAATCTGCATCTCTACATCGAGCGGGTCTCCAAGTATCACCTGCTCAGCTTCTTTCCGCGTTACATCGTGCCTGGCGATATGATCCAGATTCGCCGCATCCCAATCGAAACCTAGTCCTTGCATAAAGCTCCTAATATAACGTTCTGTAATCTTTAGTCGTCCACGTATTCGACTGTATGCACAGTGTATTGCGATTACGCCTGTCTGTCAATCGAGTCACAACCCCGATTTAAACTTGCTTGACCCCTTCGGCGCACCCTGCATCCTCTCGTCTTTGTTAGCATCGAAACCACTATGGAATATCGATTTCTGGGAGGCTCGGTCCTCAAGGTTTCTGCACTCTGTTTTGGCACCGCGACGTTTGGCGGCGGCAACGAATTCTTCAAAGCCTGGGGTGAGACCGACGTCGCCGAGGCGCGGCGGCTGATCGACATCTGCCTCGAGTCCGGCGTCAACCTCTTCGACACGGCCGACGGCTACTCCGACGGGCTCTCTGAGCAGATTCTCGGCAAAGCTCTCGAGGGCAAGCGCGACGGGGCCTTGATCTCGACCAAGGCCTACTTTCCCACCGGCGAGGGGCCTAACGACCGAGGCAGTTCCCGCTATCATCTGCGCCGGGCGCTCGAAGCCAGCCTGCGGCGACTGGGTACCGATTACGTGGATATCTACCATATGCACGGCTTCGACGCGATGACGCCCGTCGAGGAGGTGCAGGATACGCTGAACACCTTTGTCCGCGAGGGCAAGGTGCGCTACATCGCCTGCTCGAACTTCTCCGGCTGGCACCTGATGAAGTCGCTGGCTGTCGCCGACCGCTACGGCTGGACGCGCTTTGTGGCGCACCAGGTCTACTACTCTCTGATCGGCCGTGACTATGAGTGGGAACTGATGCCGCTCGGCATCGATCAAAAGGTCGGCGCGCTCGTCTGGAGTCCGCTGGGCTGGGGCCGGCTCACCGGCAAGATTCGCCGCGGCCAGCCGCTGCCCGAGGTGAGCCGCCTCCACAAATCGGGCCACGCCGGCCCGCAGATTTCTGACGAATACCTGTACAAGGTTGTGGATGCTCTGGATGCCGTGGCCGCCGAGACCGGCAAGAGTGTTCCCCAGGTGGCGTTGAACTGGCTCTTGCAGCGTCCCACGGTCTCATCGGTTATCTTCGGTGCGCGCAATGAAGAGCAGTTGCGGCAGAACCTGGCGGCTGTGGGCTGGAACCTAACGACGCAGCAGGTAACGAAGCTCGACACGGCCAGCGCGACACGGCCCGTTTATCCTTACTGGCACCAGAGAGACATTCCGGAGCGGAATCCACCGCCGGTCTAGGCGAAGCTAGCCAATCGGTTCGTTCAAGTAGATCTTGGTATAGTCCAAGTAATTCTGCGCATATTCGAGGATCATCGCGTGTTCCTTGTCGCCGAGTTCGCGGCGCATTTTTGCGGGAACACCGGTCCAAAGCGTCCGCCGTGGAACGATCATTCCCTCCGGAATGACAGCACCGGCGCCGATAATCGAGCCTTCCCCGATGCGGCAGCCATTGAGCAGGACGGACCCCATGCCGACAAGCACCGCGTCCTCAACCACACAGCCATGCACTGTGGCGTTGTGGCCGATGGTCACCCAGTCGCCCACCACCACCCGGAAGGCATTTCGCTGGCCGTGGAGAACGGCGCAATCCTGTACGTTGGAGTTGGCTCCGACGCGCACCGAGTGCACGTCGCCGCGCAGGACCGCATTCATCCACGCGGAGGAGTGCTCGCCCAGCGTCACGTCGCCGATCACCTGCGCGGAGAGATCGATGTAGCAACTGGCGGGAATCTGGGGCAGCCGCCCCTGATAGCTGCGGATCATGTCGAATCAACCTCGCGGGAACCCAGCGCCCCTGCTGCGAGTGTAAAACAAAAGCACAGCGGGCGCCGCCCCAGGGAATTGCCGAGTCCTCATACCGCAATTCGAACGAACCAGCGGGCACCCTCAGCCGCCGCCGATTCTATGCCAAATTCTATTTTTCGAGTATTCTAAAGAAGCCCCATGGCATGTTTGGAGGTGGGATTCTTTGGCAGAGGTTCGCGTACAGGAAGGCGAGCCGCTCGAAAATGCTCTTCGCCGGTTTAAGCGGAAGGTGCAGCAGGAAGACATCATCAAGGAAGTCAAGCGTCACTCCTACTACCTGAAGCCCGGCGAGAAGAAGCGCGTCAAGGCAGCTTTGGCGCGCAAGCGGAATCGCAAGAAGGCTCGTAAAGAGGCTGACTAGCCTCAAAACAACTCAATATGCGCCGCTCCGGCGACCTGCCAGAAAACTCAGGTGCCAGAAATCCACGGCAGGGCCGGGGCGGCCTCTCGCATTTCCCTCGTGAAATAATCTGGCGCCACAGAGACACATCGTGATAACGTATTCATCGTCTCGCCGTTGGTGAGTGAGACGAGCTATAGCCGCAAGAGTAGCTGCGGCCCGGGCCCCTTGTTGTGGACTAACGAAAGAAGACAGGGAAACGGGACCGGCAAAGTCAATGGATTCACGGCCGATTTCGGTGTATTTCCCTTCTTTGGGAAGTCGGCCATGGAGTTTACGGACAGAATCCTTAAATGCTGCGACTGCGGCACAGAGTTTGTTTTTACCGCTGGCGAACAGCTTTTCTTTCACGACAAAGATTTCAAAAACGACCCCAAGCGTTGCAAGCAATGCAAGGCCAAGCGTGTCCGCGGGGGCTCCAGGGTGCGCCCGGAGACTCGGACCAACTGCTCGGAGTGCGGCGCGGCAACGACCGTGCCCTTCAAACCGACTCAAGGCAGGCCTGTGCTCTGCCGTTCGTGCTTCCAGCGGCAGCAAGGTCAGTCCAAGACGGCGCGCGAATTGGGCTCAGAGCCGATGTCTATGTCAGAGCAGAGCTGAGCAGGATGTCTCCGAAGAATCCCGAGGGAAAACCGGCGGCTCGCACCAGCGTTGCCAATTGAGCCCAATGCCGCTGGCTGTGGAAGAGCGCGTGCGCCGCCACCTTACGCCGGGAGACGATCCGCTTTTCGGGCGCAAACTGAGGCAAGTCCAGGGTCATCGTCTCTTCCCAGTCTTGACTGCCATCCTTCAGCAGCGAGCGGAAGTTCTCCATTGCCTCGGTGTGAAAACCAAAGAGTACATCGAGCGGTCCCTGGGGCGCTTTCTCTTTGTCCATCGGCTGCAGGCCGGCGAGCCGTTGGCTCCAGCGCAGCTCCACTCCCCAGATGTGGCTGACGAATCCTTGCACGTTCGTGGTTCCGCCGATGTCGCAGGGCAAAGCGAGCAGCGCCGGGTTGGCATCCAGATGCTTTTTCCAGATGTTGGAGGCCTCATCGTTCCAGGCCAGCAACTCCGCAAGCGTGATGTCAGGTGTCATTGTTTCCTCCTCAAGGCGCGATGACCGATATCGCGCCGGTAATACATTCCGTCGAAGTGAATCAGCTCCATGGCCTCATAGGCCCGCCCCAGCGCCTCCTCAAGCGAAACAGCCGCAGCCGTAACTCCCAACACGCGGCCTCCACCCGTGAGCACCTGGTCGCCCGTTCGGGAAGAGCCCGAGTGAAAGACCTGCACGCCGGGGACCCGCGCTGCATCGGCTAGGCCGATGATTGGAAGGCCGGTCTTGTAGCTGCCGGGATAGCCCGACGAACTCGCGACAACGCACGCCGAGGCGCCTCGACTCCAGCGCAGCTCAGTCTCCTCCAGCCGGCCGTCGATGCAGGCATCGAGCGCGTCGACCATGTCGCTCTCCAGGCGCAGAAGGATGGCCTGCGTCTCCGGGTCGCCAAAGCGCGCGTTGAACTCCAGCACCTGCGGACCACGCGGGGTCATCATCAGCCCGCAGTAGAGCACGCCGGTGAACGGCGCGTCCTCGCTGGCCATGCCATAGACAGTGGGCTGCGCAATGTGATGCAAGATCCACTCTGTCATCGCCGGGTCAAGCATCGCGTCGGTCGAGTAGACTCCCATGCCGCCCGTGTTGGGCCCTGTATCGCCCTCTCCGATGCGCTTGTGGTCCTGCGCAGGCACAAGCGCCTTCACGTTCTTGCCATCGGCCAGGCAGAGAAAGCTGATTTCGTCGCCGGCCAGAAACTCCTCCATGATGACCTGCTGCTCCGTCGTTCCAAGCAGTGCGCCAGAGAAGATGCCTTGCGCCGCCTCAATGGCCGTCTGGCGCGAATCGCAGATGATCACGCCCTTGCCCGCGTGCAGCCCGTCGGCCTTGACCACGATCGGCGGATGGAAGAATTCGACAGCCTTTTCGAGTTCGGCGGCGCTGGTGCAGACCGCATACTTGGCAGTGGGAATGTTGTGCCGCTGCAGGAAGCGCTTGGCGAAGCTCTTGCTCGTCTCCAGCATTGCCGCGGCCTTGGTTGGCCCGAAGACCCGCTGGCCGCGCTCCTGAAGAGCATCCACCACGCCCAGCGAGAGCGGCTGCTCGGGGCCGACGATCGTCAGCCCCGGCTGCTCGGCCTCGACCAAACGGACCATCGCGGCAAGGTCCTTCAAATCCACAGGAACGCAACGCGCAATCTCCGCCATGCCGCCATTGCCCGGCGCGCAAACCACCTCCGTCACTCGCTGGCTGCGCTTCACCGCCCAGGCCAGCGCGTGTTCCCTTCCCCCCGAACCCAAAATCAGCACTTTCATCGTTGCTTCCCCGTTCTTTCTAGTCACTTCAAACCCCGAAAGGTTATCTGAGCAAACCAGGGTAGGGAAGTCAAACGGAGGAATGTTCAGGGGGCAATGGACGTATAATTTTGCCATGCTGAAACGCATTTACATCGACAACTTCCGCTGTTTCGTGAACTTCGAGTACAAGCCGGAGCGGAAACAATTGCTGTTGGGCGCCAACGGTAGCGGGAAGTCGTCGCTGCTGGAGGCGGTAAGACTGCTTAAGGAGTTCATCAAGGGACGCGACATACCCTTCACCCAGTCTTCGCGCACCCGCTGGCAGGACCGTCCCTTACAAGTATTCGAGATTGAAGCCGAGATTCACGGGAAGCTTTTCGTGTATAGGGCTGAAATCCGCTATTCATCCAAATCGAGCGTTCCGTTAGTCAGCATGGAAAGACTGACTGTTGATTGGGTTCTTTCTTTCGAGTTGGTGGATGGAGAGATGCGCTCCAGTTTTGAAGGGAAAGAGCTATCTTCATTTTTGCGCGGCGAAGCAACAGAATCCTCTCTTCAACTTGCATCCTATGGGAATCCCCTGGTTTATCAGTTTGTGAAGTGGATGGATACTGTCCATTGCTTCAAAATTGACGCATACGAAACCAAGATGGAAGAAACCGCCGATGCCGCTTGTATCTATCCCGACTATGAGATGGAATACATGGCATCGTGGTATCGCCGTCTTGTCGAGGCTGACCCAGATGGAAATGATGTATACCGAGCGGCTATGAGGGAGGTTCTAGCAGGATTCCTGAACTTGAGGTTTTCCTCGGAAGATGACGGCGTAAAGAAACTTCGTGCGGACTTCACTTCGCCCGCACAGGGAAAGATGACGTTTTCACTCCATGAACTCTCTGATGGACAGCGCTATCTGATTGCCATTTACATGATCCTTCACTTCTTGATCGCCAGAGGTCAAACGGTATTCTTTGACGAGCCGGATAGCTGTCTCTCCTTGCGCGAGATTCAGCCGTGGTTGTTGGCTGCGGAGGATGCGGTTGAAGAGAACAAGGGGCAACTCATCCTTATCTCCCACCACCCGGAAATACTGAATTATTGGGCTCGGGATTACGGTTTGCTGTTCTCTCGCGAGGAAAACGGTCACGTAAGAACCAAGGCATATAGAGAAGTAGCCGACACGGGGCTGGATCCCGCCGAGACCATCGCTCGCGGGTGGGAAGAAAATGAGTAAGCCGACCGCGGTTATTGTGCTTTGCGAAGACAATAGAACGTTTTCATTTACGCGTTCCTACTTGAGGAGATGCGGAATCCTCAGCGGCGTTCGCCCAGTGATCTCGCAACGCGGTAGCGCATTCACGTTTGTTGTGAACAACTTCCCAATTCAGGTGAATGCTTACAGGCTGGCGAGGGCAAGAATGCAGACATGGCTGATCGCTATCGTCGATGCCGATACCAGCACCATTGCTCAACGAATTGGTGAGATGGATAGAGGATTGACGCAATCGCAAGAACCTCGTGTCCGAGCCATGCGCATCCAAGACGAAGCGATCGCCCGGCTTATTCCTCGACGCAACATCGAAACTTGGATTCTGGCACTAAACTCCACCGCGATAAACGAAACCGACGATTTTAAAGGCACGATCAAGACGGATGAGAAGTGGTCTGAGCTTATCCCCACTGTGTCGCAAGCTTTTTACACGTTGACGAGGCCAAACGCCAATATTCCTGAGGATCTCATCGAATTGTTGCGCCACGGAATAGGTGAAATGCGCCGAGTCGAATTGGCCCGGTGATCAGCAATGGTTGAGACTCGTATCAAGCCCCACCTTCAGCAGGTTGCCGAAGAGGCTGCGCGCCGCGATCAGGCGCGAGCCCATCTCCGCAACCTCGTTTTGGGACTGCTGCTCGTGGCCGCTGCGATCCTGATCTCGTGGTTATTGCGCACCAATCCCAAATGGATCTTTGCACCGGGCTGGTGGCGGCCGTGAGTCCTGCGCCAACTCTAGAGAGCGGCCCCGGCGCGCCTGATCCACTTGCTGTCCTGCTTCTGGGTCCGACAGGCAGCGGTAAAACGTCACTCTCGCTGGCGCTGGGCCAACGCTTCGGCGGCGAGATCGTCAGTTGCGACTCGGTAGCCGTCTACCGCGGCATGGACCTCGGCACAGCCAAGCCAACGCCTGAAGAGCGTTCTCGCCTGCCGCATCACTTGATCGACGTGGCCGACCCCGACCAGCCATTTACCGCGGGCGAATATAGCCGCCGCGCACGACTTGCCCTTCGCCAGATCGCTGACCGCGGACGTCTGTCCATCGTGACCGGCGGAACCGGCCTTTATCTGCGCGCCCTCACAGAGGGGCTCTTTGCCGGTCCCGAGCGCCAGAACGAACTGCGGGAGCGCCTCAAGCAAAGCTGCCTGAAGCATGGCGAACGTTGGCTCCTTAGGCTTCTCCAGCGTCTTGATCCGGCCTCGGCTACGCGCATTCACTCGAACGACACCGCCAAGCTGATTCGCGCCATCGAGGTCTGCCTCACGGCGCGTAAGCCGATGTCGCAGGTTCTGGCCCGCGATCCGCTCACCGGCTTTCGCCTGTTGCGCATCGGACTCAACCCGGCGCGCGCCGAGCTTTATGCGCGGCTAAACCGGCGCTGCACCGCTATGTTTGCCGCGGGGTTGGTCGAGGAGACCCGCAATCTGCTTGACCGCTATGGCACGGTCAAGGCGCTCGACTCGCTCGGCTACCGCCAGGCACTGTGCGTGCTGCGGGAGTCTTGGTCGGCCGAGGAAGCGATAGCCGCGGCGCAGCAGGGCCATCGCAACTACGCCAAGCGCCAGTTGACCTGGTTTCGCCGCGAGCCGGAGGTGCACTGGACCGAGGCCTTCGGCGACGAACTGGAGACGCTTCGCCTGGCGGCTGAATTGGTTCAGAACAGTCTGTAGAAAGAAGCCACAAGCGGTGGCCAATGCCCGCCAGCGCAGTTGCATGGATCCACGACGCTCTCGAATCGTTTGCACAGAAATACCGCTCCCTGGCGCACAATAGAAATGTTCGGTGGAGCTTTACTGTCCCCTGATCTCCATCCAATGACCAATGCGTCCTACCCACACCCTCTAAATGTTTTCAAAAACCTTGCAGGTAATTATTTTGTTACTATTTAAGAGATTGTAAATGAATGATTTAGCCTCACGGGGTCAGAGAGGTCGCCGCGCGCAAACTCCTGCCATTCCGCCCGAAATCAGACACAAGCGCCAAAGAATCTCCAAAGCTCTCTCCAACCACATCCATTAGACTGAACGGTGGAATGCGGCGCTCACGCGACGCACCGGAATGGAGCTTCCCTTGCCCGAAACAATCTACGACGTTGCAATCATCGGCGGCGGACCGGCCGGCTACACAGCGGCCATTCGCGGCGCGGAGTATGGCCTGAAGGTCGCGCTGATTGAAAAAACAGAGAAACTGGGCGGAACCTGCTTGCACGTCGGTTGCATCCCGACCAAGGCACTGCTCTTCAACGCCGAGATCTGGGATCATCTGCAACACGCAGCCGACTTCGGCATTCAATCCATCGGGACGCCCACGCTCGACTGGGCTGCGGTGCTCCGCCGCAAAGACGCGATCATCACCAAGCACGTCAAAGGCCTCGAATTCCTGATGAAGAAGCACAAGATCGCCGTCATCACAGGCGCTGGCCGCTTGACCGGTCCTGCCAAAGATGGCCTCCACACAGTCGAGGTCGCCAGCGGCGAGACGCTCTCGAATGTCCAGGCCAAGAACGTTATTCTCGCAACCGGCTCCGAGGCCAAGATGCTTCCTGGCCTCAAAGCCGATGACCGCATTCTGACGAACATCGAAATTCTGGCCTTGAGCGAGGTTCCCAAGTCGCTCATCGTTATCGGCGCCGGCGCGGTGGGCATGGAGTTCGCTTCGCTCTTCCGCACCTTTGGCTCCGAGGTGACCATCGTCGAGTTCCTCCCGCGTGTCGTTCCCGTCGAGGACGAAGAGGTCTCCAAGGAGATCACGCGCCTCTTCAAAAAGCGCGGCATTGACGTGAACACCGGCGCAAAAGTCGAAAAAGTCGAGAGGACCGAGACAGGCGCGAAGGTGACCTTCACCGACGCGAACGGCAAAACGCAGGTGAAGGAGGCAGAAAAGGTGCTGGTGGCCGTGGGCCGCGCGGGACTCACCGGCAATCTCGGCGTCGACAAGACGCGCATCGAGTTGGAGCGAGGTCTGGTAAAGGTTAATGAGGCCCAGGAGACAACCGAGCCTGGAATCTTTGCCATCGGCGACATCGTCTCTGGCCTGCCGCAGCTGGCGCACGTGGGCAGCATGGCAGGCATGATAGCCGTCGCAAAGATTGCCAGCCGCAAATTCCGCCCCATTCGCCGCGACCGCATCCCCAGTTGCACCTACACCGAGCCGCAGATCGGGTCGGTTGGGCTCACAGAGGCACAGGCCAAAGACAAGGGCTATGAGGTCAAAGTCGGCAAGTTCCCGTTTGCGGGGAACTCGAAGGCCACCATCCTTGGCAGTCACGACGGCTTTGTGAAGATCGTCTCCGACGCGATGTACGGCGAGATTCTCGGCGTCCACATTCTCGGTGTCCAGGCCACAGAGTTGATCGCCGAAGCCGTGGCGGTGATGGAGTTGGAGGGCACGGTCGAGGAGCTGATGTACACCATCCACGCGCATCCGACGCTGGCCGAGTCGCTGCTCGACGCCTATGGCGCAGTAGAGGGCATGGCGATCAACGCGTAGCACCTCCAAGGCAGCTCGGTAACCGGTGCAACAATCTCTTTGACTTCTAGAGCTCTGTCGATTGAGTCGCTACCAGTTGTTTGGCTTTGGCAATGAACTCCGCCAGCGGCGTCGAGCCCTGATCGCCCTTGCCGCGCGTGCGCACGCTGACGGCGCCGGCCTGCTGCTCCTTGTCGCCGAAGACGAGGATGTACGGCGTCTTCAGATTGGCGAAGTCGCGAATCTTGGCATTCATCTTCTCGTTGCGATCGTCTACCTCCACTCGCAGGCCGGCGGCTTTCAACTCTGCCTCGACCTTCTTTGCGTAGTCGAGATGGCGCTCGGCAATAGGCACCAGGCCCACCTGCACCGGCGAGAGCCAGAGCGGGAAGGCTCCGGCGTAATGCTCGATGAGCACGCCAAAGAAGCGCTCCACCGATCCGAAGAGCGCTCGGTGAACCATCACAGGCTGATGGCGCTCGCCATCCTCGCCGACATACTCCAGCTCGAAGCGCGCCGGCAGATTGAAGTCGAATTGCACGGTCGAGAGCTGCCACAGCCGGCCCAGCACATCGACAAGCTTTACGTCGATCTTCGGACCATAGAACGCTGCCTCGCCTGGGATGGTCTTATAGTCGATGCCTTTCGACTTGAGCACGGTGTCGAGTGAGCTGATGGCAAGATCCCAGTTCTCGTTCGAACCGGCATAGTGGGCACGATCGTTCGGGTCCCACGTCGAGAGTTCGACCTTGAACTCCTTGAAGCCGAAGGTATGCAACACCGCTTCCGCAAAGTCGATGCACGCGGCCACCTCGCTCTCGATCTGCGAGGGCATGCAGAAGATGTGAGCATCGTCCTGCGTGAAGCCGCGGACGCGCAGCAGGCCGTGCATCGTTCCCGAGCGCTCATAGCGGTAAACGTTGCCCAGCTCCGCATAGCGCGCCGGCAGGTCGCGATAACTCTTGGGCGAGTTCTTGTAAATCAAGATATGGAATGGACAGTTCATCGGCTTCATGCGGTACATCGCGTCATCCAATTCCATCGGCGTGAACATGTTGGCTGAGTAGAAGCCCTCGTGACCCGAGGTCTGCCAGAGATTCACGCGCGCCACATGCGGTGTGTAGACGAGCTGATAGCCGCGGCGCAAGCACTCGTCACGCATCCAGTCCTCCATCACCTTGCGGATGATGGCGCCGCGGGGATGCCAGAAGATCAACCCCGCGCCGGCCAATTCCTGAATGCTGAAGAGGTCCAGTTGCTTACCCAGCAGGCGATGATCGCGCTTGGCCGCTTCTTCGAGACGAGCGAAGTGGGCGTCCAATTCCTTCTGCGAGAAAAACGCCGTGCCGTAGATGCGCTGCAGCTGCGGATTCTTTTCGTCGCCGAGCCAGTACGCGCCGGCAAGATTGGTCAGCTTGATGGCCTTCACCCGGCCCGTCGAGGGCACATGAGGCCCTCGGCAAAAATCAACAAACTTGCCGTTGCGATAGAAGCTGACCTCGTCGCCGGGAACCGTGAACTTGGTCACGAAGTGCGTCTTCATGAAGTCGCCGTCGCGCTCAAACTCCGCCAGAGCCTGCTCGCGCGGCTCGTACTCGTGGACAAACTTCTCGTCGCGCGCCACTACCTCGGCCATCTTCGCCTCGATCAGTGCCAGGTCCTCCGGCGTGAAGGGCTTTTCGCGATAAAAATCGTAAAAGAAACCGGAGTCCGTGGCCGGACCATGGCCCAGCTTGGTCTCGGGGAAGAGTTCCAGCACCGCGGTCGCCAGCACGTGGGCCGCCGAGTGGCGCACGACCTTGAGCGCGTCTGGGTCACTCTCTTTAACCAACTCGAGCCGCGTATCCGCGGTGAGCGGTGCTGAGAGGTCTACTAAACGCGGGACGGCTGTATTCTCCGCGGCATACATCGCTGCCTCTGCGGAGTCGCTCTCAGATGCGGCGCCTCCCGTTGTCGAGCCGATGAGCGGGGTCAGTCGCGCCGCCACGGAAGCCGCGGCAAGGCGTGGCGAGATCTCGTTGGCGATTTGAAAGGGAGTCGTGCCGGCGGGTACTTCGCGAACGGCCCCGTCGGGCAGGTGAATGGCGATTGTCTGCGTGCTGATGGGCATAAGGGTCCTGGAGTTTCCGGCCGCGGCAGGCGGCGTGCCTTGTAGCGGCAACTCTTCAGGATATACCGCGAGCACGCTTACTTCTCCGCTTTTTCCTCGTGGTACTCCATCTCGGTATTGATGGCCCAGATGTTTTCCTTCGATGTGACGCCGTTGACAATGTTTTCCACCGCGGTCATGGCCGTCAGCATCGAGTGATCCTGATTGTTGTACTTATGCATTCCATTGCGGCCAACGAGGAAGAGATTCTCAAAGCTGTCGGTGTAATTGCGAATCACGTCGAAGCGGTCGTAGCTGCCGAAGTATGCCGGATAGGTCTTCGGAACACGGACGACGTGGGAGTCCTCGACATCCTCAGCTTTGAGAATGCCGATCTTGGCGATCTCTCCAGTCGCGAATTTGGCCATCTCCTCATCGGAGAGCTTCCATAGCGGGTCGGTATCATTGCAGAAGTATTCGAGACCGATCCACACCTTGCCTGGGCTGGCGACCAGCCAAGGGCTCCAGTTATTGAAGATCTGGAGACGCCCGACAACTACATCGGGCTCCTGAATATAAATCCAGTTGTCTTTCAACGGCGCACCGTCCTTCTCAGTGACGGTGAGCTTTTTCGCCAACAGGCCTACCGTGATGAAGTCGCGGTACATAAGGCCCTCGGCGACCTCGCCCACCTCGATGGGAACGGAAGTTGAGATCGCACGAATCAAATCTTGTACCGGCATGGAGGAAAAGAAATAGTCGCCTGCAAAGGTCACGCGTTCGCCGGCATCGTTCAGGCCTTCGACCGACACCACTTTTTTCCCCGCCACGTTGATACGGTCGATGTCGATCCCTCGGTGAATCTCGCCGCCTGACGCACGTACAAGATCGGCTGCATGTTCCCAAAGCTGGCCGGGACCGAACTTGGGATAGAGGAACTTCTCGATCAGCGAGGTCTCGGTTGATTTTTGAGCAATGCCGGAGTTCTTCGAGCCAAAGGCCTTCCTGACAAAATGTGTCACCACCCCCTGCAATGAAAGGCCCTTGATGCGCTGAGCGCCCCACTCGGCGCTGATCTGGCTGCAAGGCACTCCCCACACCTTTTCTGTATACGATTTGAAGAAAGTGAGGTAGAGCTGTTTGCCAAAGCGATTGATGATGAAATCTTCGAGCGAGCGCTCATCACGCTGAGGCAATAGCGCCGAGCGCAGATAGCTCACGCCACAGCGGACAGTGCGGGCCAGCCCCATATTCCTGAAGGTCGCCGCAGTCAGGCTGATGGGGTAATCGAAGAAGCGGCGCAGGAAATAGATGCGGCTCTTGCGCTGGCGAACCAGCATGACGAGATCGTTGCTCTGAGGGTCGGCGGCCGCGTTGGTTGGCGGCAACTCGCGCTGCTGACCCTGATAGCGCAATTCGCCATCCTGGCTTGTGCCGGCTTCGACAGGCATCAGGTCCAGCCACCAGCGCATCACGCGGTCCGACTTCGAAAAGAAGCGGTGGCCGCCAATGTCCATGCGGTTGCCCTTGTAGCGAACGGTTCGCGAGATGCCGCCGATCTCGTGGCTGGCTTCGAGAAGAATGGGCTTGATGCCCGAGGAGCGCTGCAACTCGATTGCGGCTGTCAGCCCGGCCGGGCCCGCTCCTATGATGATCGCTGTGCCCCGTTTCATCCTTTTGTCTAGCATTTCATAACGACCTTTGAATGATCGCCGAGGCGCCGTTTTCTGGCATCGGAATGATCCACCGTTTCTTGTGATCCATCTCGGCCCAAAATTCCTCTCATCGATGCGGCTCGTTCATTAGGATTCTACATCCGGCTATTTCCAATGGATTCAGACAGAGAAGCGTTTCGATGACCGCAGGTATCCCAGATGCGGTTAGATGATGCCGCCACAGACAAGCAGAAGATAATCTTCACTGCGCACCCTCGCGCAGGATGATGGTTTTGATGGTCTCCAACATGATCAGCAGGTCTAGACCTATCGAGTGATTCTTGACGTAATAAAGATCGTATTCGAGCTTTCGTCTCGTCTCTTCCAAGCTTGCGCTGTATCGATAGCGGACCTGCGCCCAACCGGTGATTCCTGGGCGAATCATATGACGCAGGTCATAGAAGGGAATCTCTTTGCTGAGCCACTGCACAAACTCCGGGCGCTCCGGGCGGGGACCGACAAAGGCCATACCGCCGCGCAGGACATTCCACAACTGAGGAATCTCGTCGAGCCGAGTCTTCCGCATGAACTTTCCGGCCGAAGTGACACGCGGATCGTCCCTGATCGCCCAAATGGCCCCGTTTTCTTCTGCATCCTGCCGCATGGTACGGAATTTATAAAGGGTGAACGGACGCCCGCGCTGTCCGACGCGAGTCTGCCTGAAGAAGACCGGGCCCGGCGAAGAAAGTCGCACGGCGAGGACGATGAAGGGAAGGAGCGGAAGGCAGACCAGCAACGCAAAGAAGGAGACTGTGAACGAGAGAGCGCGGCAAATAAAATGCTGAGGCGCACTCAGGCGAGAGTCATCTGTGAAGATGAGACTCCCCGGGTTGAGACCTTCCAAAGACAATCTGCCCGAGAGCCGTTCAAGATTTGTGCTGGGATTATCCATGAGAACACCGCGAAGGCGAAGATCGAGCACTTCTCGAACCGGCATTGATTCCTGGTGGTCTTTCATGGCAACGATGACAGGGTCGATAGCTGTCTTCCCGCCTCCAATAGCAGTGTCCGGTATTGCGCGGAGCTTCCCCGACTACATTCTGCACAAAGCCATGAATGCGTGAGTTGCCGAAAGCGGCATGGACTTGTTGCGCAAATTATATGGGGAAGTCTCAACCGGAGCAACCTGCTAAGGCGGAATTCTGGAAATCGTTCATGCTGGACTTTGAAGTCACAGAGAGAGCGAAGTCTTTTGCGCCAAGAACCGCCATGGGTGGAAGGCCGAGCAAGCGCGCCTGATTGTTGCCTCAGGTGTATCTAATGATCACGAAAGATTGGGGTTGTTAGACGGCGGCATAAACGAAGAAGAATTACGGCCAAAATCTGCCCGTGGCCCGGCACACTCCTGTTTGAACCCGAAAACGGCGCAAACTTTGGTTATTGATGCCGATTCGATTTATGTCGTAGGCAGATCTTTTCCCCTTAAGATTTATGCCGCCATAAAACGAAAAAGCTGCGCGATACCCTGCTTCACGGGCCGCCACTTGCGTCTGGTCGGTGAAGCTTGTCCTGCCGCCAACCGGGTAGGCGAGCACATCGACTTCGATCCCGAGCTGATTCTTCAGGATCGTGCGGGCAGTAGAGAGTTCTTCGTATTGCTCGCGCGGATCCAATTGGCTAAGCACATGGTGGGAACGTGTGTGGGAGCCAATGATCATTCCGGCCTTGCTCATCTCCCGAGCCTCGTCCCAACTTAGGAATCGCCGCATCGTTCTGGGAGGATCTTGGCCCATCGATGCTTGCTTCAACTCTCTGATGAACGGCTCAGAGTCGGAGTTCTCTGGGTTCTTATAGGAGAGCAAAACCGATCGCAGGCTCTCTGCCATTCCGTTCTTATCGATATCGACTGCCAATCGAACCGGATGATTTATCGAAAACTGGCGCCTTCTCGCAGTCTTCATCAGATAGGCAATACGATCCCACCATGGAAGATGACAAGAACCGACCATGCTGGTCGCAAGAAAAAAGACCGCCTGCACGCCGTGCGAGCGGAGGATAGGATAAGCGATTTCGTAATTGTCCAGATAACCGTCGTCAAACGTGATCAGAACGCGACAGCGGCTCTTGCATTCTCCGGTCGTTTGGCTGACAAACGATAGCGCCTCCTCTAGATTCACGAGCGAATGATGGCGCTTTAACCATGAGATCTGATCGCAGAACTGATCAGCGGTCGCCGAGAAGACGCCCGGGTCGAAGAGATCGCCATCGGGATTGCCGATGCGATGATAGGTCAAAACCAAAAGCAAATCTTGGGACGGAAGCTGGGAGAGCAGGAACGATGCGCCGCTCCAACGCAATCCCTGCGCCAGCATCTCACGCTTTCCGCCGAAACTCAGAGCGTTTCTCATACCGACCGGACCCTGGCGAGACAACCCAGATTCGCCCCGACGAGTTATCCCACTTTATGAAAGTCCTCTAAACACTGTCCGCACTCCTTGCACGAGTAACAAACTCAAGCACCTTGGCCGGATCCTTGCGGCCTGGCGCAGCCTCGACACCCGAGACTGCATCGAGTCCCCATGGGCGCAGCGCAGCAATGGCTTCAGTCACGTTGGCCGGACTCAACCCCCCGGCGGCCACCAGCTTCAGTCTGCTGCTGAGATTGAAGATGCTCTTGCGCGCCTCGGTCCAATCAAAGGCAACACCCGTGCCGCCTACTGCAGATGCGGTGCGCGAGTCCACCAACAGTCCATTCACGTGCGGGTCCCGCGCGTACCCGGCGATCTGCGCGGTGTGCTCTCTGGCAGCTTCGGCGTTGAAGTGCAAGACGCGCAAGATGCGAAGCTGTGGCCCCAGCCGGTTATGAATATCTGCCGGCAGTTTTGCCTTCGCGTCGAAGTGCAATTGAATGCCCGTCAGACCGGAGACTTGAACGGTGGAGACAATCTCCTCAAGTCCTGCATCGACGAAGACACCGATCTTTTCGATCGTTGCCGGCAGTTGCGGAGTAATCGCAGCAACCTCCGCCGCTGTCACCTTGCGCGGACTGGGCGCGAAGACAAAGCCCACCGCGTCGGCCCCGGCGTCGACGGCGAGCATCGCATCTTCAAGCGAAGTGTTGCCGCAGATTTTGATCCAGATACTCATCGTGCCGCGCCCGACCGTGCTGCTGCAGCTCCTGCCATCAAAGTCGCGAGCGCCGCGCCGGGGTCCTGCTGCCGCATCAGGCTCTCGCCAATTAGAAAAGCATCGAAGCCCGCTGCGCGTAGCCCGGCCAGATCCTCTGGCGCCGCGATGCCGCTTTCGGCCACACGCACCACAGCGCGTGGAATCCGTGTCGCGAGTTCAAACGATGTTTCTAGCCGAACCTCAAGGGTCTTAAGATTGCGGTTATTCACTCCTATAGCGTCGGCCCCGGTCTCGCCCAATGTCGCTAGCACTCGGTCCAGTTCCTCAGCGGTATGCACCTCGACAAGCACATCGAGTGAAAGCGTATGTGCCGTCTCGGCAAAACGGCTAAGCTCCCCGTCATTGAGCGCGGCAGCAATGAGCAGAATTGCATCTCCGCGATGCGCCCGAGCCTCTGCGATCTGATACTCGTCGACGATGAAGTCCTTGCGGAGACAAGGCAATGGAACTGCGGCCGAGGCCAGCTCCAGGTTACGCAGACTGCCCTGAAAATACGGCTCATCCGTCAGGACCGACAGCGCCGCCGCGCCGCCCGCAAAATAGCTCCGCGCGAGTTGGGCCGCGTCGAAGTCCGAGCGTATCAGCCCTTTCGATGGCGAGGCTTTCTTGATCTCCGCGATCACCGCGGGGTTCATGGCAGCCCGCTGTCGCAAGGCAGCGGCCCAGCCTCGCGGCTGGTGCAGAGCGGCCAACCGTTCCAGCTCCGCATTGGGCATGCGGGCCTTCGATGCGGCCACCGTAGCCCGCGTCGTCGCCAAAATCTTGTCGAGGTGAGTAGACATGCGCTAGGTCGAGTATACGAGGATCGCAGCGGCTCTAGCCCTTCGCTGCCATCTTCATCGCCTCTTCGGCATTTGCGGTCAAGCGGAGCAGATCCCGGTTCCTTTGCTTCACAAATCCGGCTGCAACGGCGGAATCGAGAAAAGCCAGCAGCCCATTCCAGTAGCCAGCGGTATTGATGAGGATGACCGGTTTGGCATGCAGTCCGAGCTGCGCCCAGGTGACCGCTTCAAGCAGCTCGTCGAGCGTGCCGTAGCCGCCCGGCAGAACGAGAAAGGCATCGGCTAGTTCGGCCATGCGTGCCTTGCGCTCGTGCATGGTGGGTACCAGATCGAGCCTGGTCAGCCCAGTGTGGGCGATCTCTCGGCCCTCAAGCACCGCGGGGAGCACGCCAATCACCTTGGCTCCGCCAGCCAGGGCCGCATCGGCCACAGCGCCCATCAGCCCTACGTTGGCGCCGCCATAGACCATGCTCAGCCCGCGAGCGGCAATGGCTGCGCCGAGCGCTCGGGCTTCGGCTAGAAACGCGGGGTCGGCTCCGTCGGCGGAGCCGCAGTAAACGGCCACGCGGCGGCGAGAACTATTGAAAGATGTCATCGTATCTTCAGGATAGCGCGCAGCCAGAGCTGACAACCCCGTTAACGGTACACTAGAGGCAGGACTCTTCCCGCCCGGACTCGCATTGCAGCCGCAGCTCTCCAATCTGAATCCCGAACAACGCGCCGCAGTCGAGGCTACCGAAGGTCCTCTGCTCATCCTCGCCGGGGCCGGCTCGGGCAAGACCCGCGTCATTACCAGTCGTATCGCCTGGCTCATTCGCGAAAAAGGCATCGCGCCCGATTCGATTCTGGCTGTCACCTTCACCAACAAGGCGGCCAGCGAGATGGGTGAACGTGTCGACCGGCTGCTCGATCACAGCTCGCTGGCCAAGCCCTTGATCTGCACCTTCCACTCGCTCTGCGTACGTCTGCTGCGCCGGGACATCGAGGAACTGAAGGTTGCCGGCGAAGGTCTCACGCGTTCGTTTGCAATCTATGACGAGAACGACCAGCAGGCCATCGTCAAGCAGGTCATGCGGCGGATGGGCCTGGATATCAAGCAGCTGACACCTCGAATCGTCTTAGGCCGCATCTCCTGGGCCAAGAACCACATGGTCGATCCGCAGGAGTATTACCTCGCATCGAAGGATCCGAATAGCGAACGCATCGCTCATATCTACCAGAGCTACAAGGCAGAGCTGCGCAAAAACAACGCCCTCGACTTCGACGACCTGCTGCTTGAAGCTGTAAGGCTGCTCAAAGTCTCTTCAGCAGCCCGCGAGCGCTACCAGCGCCGCTACCGTTACCTGCTCGTAGACGAGTATCAAGATACAAATCGTCCGCAGTATGAGCTGATGAAGCTGCTGGCGGGTGAAGCCAAAAATGTCTGCGCCGTCGGCGATGAGGACCAGAGCATCTATTCCTGGCGCGGTGCCGATATTCGCAACATCCTGGAGTTCGAGAAGGACTTTCCTAATGCTCGCATCGTCAGGCTGGAACAGAACTACCGGTCGACGCAGGTGATTCTCGAGGCCGCCGGCGCTGTCGTTGCAAACAACCTGCAGCGCAAGGGCAAGAAGCTCTGGACCGATCGCCAGGGCGGGGGCCTGATCGGCTATTACGAGGCTCCAGACGGCGAAAACGAAGCTCTCTTCATCGCTGATCGAATTCAAAAGTTCCTTCGCGACGCGGCAGCCAGTGCCGACGGCGTTGAAGCGCATTGCGCCGTGCTCTACCGGACCAACTCCCAGTCGCGACTGGTTGAGGAGGCGCTACGCCGCTACAACATCAGCTACACCATGGTCGGCGGCTTCAGCTTTTACGAGCGCGCGGAGATCAAGGATCTGCTCTGCTACCTTCGCCTGGTCCGCAATCCCCACGATTCGATGGCGCTGCAACGAGTGATCAACGTGCCTGCACGCGGCATAGGCAAGACGACGCTGGAGACCCTGGAACGCTTGGCTCTGGAGACCGATGCCTCCACATGGAATGCTCTCGCGGCTGCTATCGCCCAGCACCTCACTCCCACGCGCGCACTGATGGCCATCGAGTCCTTTCGCCAGCTCATCCTCGACGCGCAGGCCATGATGGATCCCGACTTCGCGGGCAAGCTTGCGGCCGATGTGGCCGAGGCGCGGGCGGAGGACGGCGATACCGGATTCGGCTTTGGCGCGAGCGCAGTCGACCCTGACAGCGCCGAGGCAGCGACTGGCGTTGAGTTTGGTGGGAATGAGAACCAAATTCCGCTGCTTGACGCTAGCCACTTTTCTCCCTTCTCTGTGGAGCCTAAACGTCCCTTCCTGAAGATGCCGAAGCAAACGGCCAAGTCGGAACCTCAATCGGAAGAGAAGGAAGACGCAGAAGAGAAGCCGGCCTTCCGCGCTCCCGGCGATGCGGCCACGCTTCCCGAGTTGATCCGTTTCATCATCGACCGCACCGGTTACATCAAAGCTCTCGAAACCGAGGGCTCACCGGATGCCTTCAGCCGCATCGAAAACCTGAAGGAGCTGGTCAATGCCGCGCACGACGCCGAGGTTCGCGGCGAGACTCTGGCCGATTTCCTCGATCACGCCGCTCTGGCCTCTGACACCGACCAGATCGACCCCGATGCGCGCGTTACGCTGATGACGTTGCACGCAGCCAAAGGGCTGGAGTTTTCGCTCGTCTTCCTCGCGGGACTTGAAGAAGGTCTCTTTCCCCACTCCCGCACGCTCAACAACCCCGACGAACTTGAAGAAGAGCGCCGCCTCTGCTACGTCGGCATGACCCGCGCGATGAACTCGCTGATTCTTACCCGCGCCCACCACAGGCGGCGCTACGGTAACGATGCACCGGAGATGAGTATCCCCTCCCGCTTCCTGGAAGAAGTTCCCGGTCAGTTGATCGAAAACCTCGGCGGCCGTCCCCAGGCATCCTCCTGGTCCACCCCAGGCTATCCCAACACTTTCGGACGTCGTTCAAGCTCAGGAAGCGATTTCAGCGACCGGCACTACAACTACGAGGACGAGAATCAGGAGGCCCCGCGCTCGCCCGCCAACCCCGGCGCGGGAGCTCGATTCGGCGCCGCTTCCAAGGGCAAGCCCTTTGTCGCTCCATGGATGACTGCCAGCGCCAGACCAGCCTCGTCGAAAGAGAAAAGCGATTCCAGGAGCGAGGACGCAGACTCGCCACACTCCATCGACAACATTGCACGCTTCTTCAGCGGCAGGAGTGGTGATGGGAAGCCCGGTTCGATGCCGCGTCCCATTTTGCCCCGGCCGGCAATTGACCTTCCAGCCTCCTCCGGCGCGGCCAATCTGAAGAAAGGCCAGCGAGTCCGTCACTCCAAGTACGGGGAGGGAACCATCGTCATGCGCGAAGGCGATGGCGAAGACGCCAAGCTGACCGTCCTCTTCTCCCACCACGGCATGAAAAAGTTGATGGAAAAGTTCGCCAATCTCAAAAGGATCTGAGATCTTCGCAAGCGCAACAGAGCCGGTCTCGGTCTTTCCTCTCTAGCACTAAAGAGCTGCCATTCGCAGCGTGCAAGAGACGCCAGCTTCTTCGCAGCCACGCTGTCTCCTGCGCTACCATAGAGAAAAGATTGGGGCCGCCCATGTTCGTTGTTGTCTGGCAGTTTGAGATCTCCGAGGAGAAGGTCGCCGGCTTCGAGGCCGCCTATTCGCCTGATGGCGCCTGGGCGCAACTCTTCCGCTCCTCGCCAGACTACCGCGGCACAGAACTGCTGCGCGACGCCTACATCTCGGGCAACTACCTCACCATCGACCGCTGGACCAGCGAAGAGGCCTTTCGCGCCTTCCGCAAGGATCACGACCAGGAGTACGAATCTCTGGACCGCGCTTGCGATTCGCTCACGGGCCGGGAGACGCGCATCGGCGCCTACACCGTATAGACTTGCCTGCCTCTTCGTCACTCCAGAACAAGAAGGTTGCCGGCGAACTCGCGACCTGCCATGTACCTGATACGTCGGTCAAATGTCACCAACACACCGTCTTCTTTGATCGCAAGACCGAGGAGGTATGCGTCGGTCACCTGCTGGTGGCCTGAGATGCGCGCGGCGAACGGCGCCGCGAGGTCAACCCAGCTATCCTCGATCCCCCAGTACCAATACCGGGGATTGGCTTTCAGCATTTCCAGAACTGCGATTGCCTGACCCATAGTGCGCGGGCCGGGGTTGAATACCGGATTCGTTGTGACTCGAATGAATCCTGCCTCGGTTAGCGGACACACGCCCCACCTCTTCGCGCCGGAAGACTTGAACCACTCCTGCGCTCTTTGAAAATGCGTGTGTCCCGGCTCTGCAAGAGCGATCAGAACGTTTAGATCAAGCAAAATTCTTCGGGTCAAACTCTTCCTCCTCGATCTTCTTCACCATTTCGGAGGTGATCGTTCTTCCCGTCGAAGGGAACATCGGCAGCCCGCTTGGGCCGATCCGAATATCCGGCTTTGGCTCCGGTGCCGTTTTCGCCTTGAGAATCAATTCATCGATCGCCGCGCTGAGGGTGATTCCTTTGGCGTAGGCATAGTTCGAAGCGAACTCATGAGTCTCGGCATCGAGTGTAATTGTGGTTCTCATGTGTTCATTATGTATCAAATAAGCAAATGATGCAATGTTCGATTTATGATGCAACAGAAGGATTCGGAGACGTTCTGCTAATTTTCTCTCTTTATTCGCTATTTTCCCCTATCCTCTTGCTGACCCGCCCTGCTACAATCCGATCGAAATCCAATCCAGGCCGCCGCGCCGTTTCCTGTGGGGAAATCGGGATCTGTGCGGGACGAGCACCTTCCTTGAGGAGCCTCCACCATGGCAATCGCCGATGACCGCAGCAAGGCTGTTGAACTTGCCCTTGCACAGATCGAAAAACAGTTTGGCAAAGGGTCGATTGTCCGGCTCGGTTCCAAAGAAGCACTCGTTCCCATCTCCGTTATCTCCACGGGTTCTATCAGCTTTGACGCGGCCTTAGGCGTCGGCGGAGTGCCTCGCGGCCGTGTGACCGAGGTCTTCGGCCCTGAGTCCTCAGGCAAGACGACCATCACCCTGCAGATCATAGCCGAGGCCCAAAAGGCAGGCGGCATGGCGGCCTTTGTCGATGCAGAGCATGCCCTCGACCCCGCATACGCCAAAAAGCTCGGTGTGGACGTCGACAACCTGCTCGTCTCTCAGCCCGACTCCGGCGAACAGGCCCTCGAGATCACCGAGGCGCTCGTCCGCTCGGGCGCCATCGACGTGCTGGTCGTCGACTCGGTCGCCGCGCTCGTTCCCAAGGCTGAACTTGACGGCGAGATGGGCGACTCTCACGTAGGCCTGCAGGCGAGGCTCATGTCTCAGGCGCTGCGCAAGCTCACCGGCACCGTCTCAAAGTCCCGTACGGCGCTTATTTTCATTAACCAAATTCGCGAGAAGATCGGCGTGATGTTCGGCAACCCGGAGACGACCACCGGCGGCCGGGCTCTGAAGTTTTATTCTTCGGTCCGCGTCGACATCCGCCGCATCGCGGCCATCAAGGATGGCGACGCCGTGACCGGCAACCGGACCAAGGTCAAGATCGTCAAAAACAAAGTTGCCGCGCCCTTCCGCGAGGCCGAGTTCGACATCCTCTATGGCGAGGGCATCAGCCGCGAGGGCGACGTGCTTGACCTTGCCGTGGCCAACAATATCGTCGAGAAGTCGGGCGCATGGTACGCCTACGCCGGCGAGCGCATCGGCCAGGGCCGCGAAAACACCCGCACCTTCCTCAAGGAGAACAAGGACATCTTCGCCAAGATGGACGCCGAGCTGCGCAAGAAGCTGAACATCGGCGCAGTCAAGGCAGAGATTCCCGAAGTCCCCGCCACCGGCCACGCCGAAGCCAAGGAAGCTATCCGCGGCCGCAAAGGCTAGGAAAGCACTTTATGGCGACGCCGAATCTTTCTCCTGCGCAGATCGCACAGTTATCGAACTTAGTAGTTCAGTACATCGCGACTCAGCGAGATCGGTATATATCCGCAGCGGCGCCGCTGTCGGGGCAACAAAACACTTCAATGGCAGGATTCTTTACGCCACAAATCCTGGCTGAGACTCAATTGCTCACGCTCCAAGGAGAGCGTGTCCCTAACCCAGACTTTTATCCGCTGTTGTTCGGCTACGGTTTCAAAAACCTACCGAATTTCTCAACAATGGCCGCAATCACGTTTTCGGACACTGTGGTATCGCATGAGCCCTTCACGAATGGATTGCTCTTCCATGAACTCGTGCATGTAGAGCAATACCGGCAGCTTGGGATTGAGAGGTTCTCCGACCTGTATGTTCGGGGATTTTTGAAAGGCGGCGGATACTTCGAGATACCTTTGGAACGGAACGCACATCTGCTTGGCGCACGATTTGAGCAGAACCCGGCTGATCGATTCTCTGTGGCTGACGAAG
Organism: Occallatibacter sp.; assembly: GCA_050010735.1. Taxonomy (GTDB): domain Bacteria; phylum Acidobacteriota; class Terriglobia; order Terriglobales; family Acidobacteriaceae; genus Telmatobacter. The sequence goes on from JBEKKL010000005.1 coordinate 81,247, forward strand.
TGTTCACATGGATCACAGAAAACCGATTCTAGGTTTTTGCGACGGACAGCCCACGTCTGACCAAGCTTTGTGTCAGGGCACGACTTCAGTCGTGCCGAAAGCGAGTATTGAAGGGAGACGGGCTTTAGCCCCTGCGATGTCGAAACCTTCCCGGCCATCGGACCCAAACAACGCCACAGGATGCCCGCGAAGATTCTTTGTGACCACACGAACAGCGGGCGGAAGATCCCTCTTCCAAACCGATCGCATGGCAGATCTCTTCATTGACGTATTGCGGTCCTATACACAATCCGAAAAGTTGATCGTTCACGACTTTGTTGTTATGCCAAACCACGTTCACATCCTGATGACCGTTCCTGGCGAAATAAGTCTTGAGAAAGCGATGCAGTTGATCAAAGGCAGCTTTTCCTTTCGGGCCGGCAAGGAACTGGGATTTCGAGGCGAGATTTGGCAGCGAGGATATTCCGATGTGCGTATTCAGGATGAGCGGAGCTTTGAGCAACACAGGGAGTACATCTACAAAAATCCAGTGACAGCAGGCCTCGTGAGCTTGCCCGAGGAGTACAAGGCCGGATCGGCATTCATGAAGAAGCAGAAGCGCGCAGGGGCTAAAGCCCGAGATTTAGAGGCGGCTGAGCGGCACGACTGAAGTCGTGCCCTGACACAAAGCGGGCTCTTCGGGCTTGGAGTCAATGCCAAACGAGCCTGCCTTCCACACTCACCGCCGCACATGTCCATGCACGAAGACAAGCATCCGCAGAAACAGCAGCAAAATGGCAAACGCAACCACGCACACCAGAAGCAGGCGGTGCGAGCGCGGCTTTGTTTGACGGGACTTTCTTCGAGCAGTCATGTGAAGAGCAATGATGAAGCGTGACCTATCTTAGACTGTCTCGTCCCAATCGCGCTAAGCACACGATTCCTTCCAGCCTCGGTTGAGACAAGACGGCCCAGAATCCACAAAGGGACTCCGGGCCGCTTTATTCGTTCGTTTGCTTAGCTTGCTTTCTGTTCCTGGAGCTTCTTGATCTGCTTCTCCGAGACCAGCGCCGTCTTGGCCTGCTCGACCAGCCGCGTGAAGCCCGCCGCATCCTTCACAGCGATATCGGCCAGGATCTTGCGGTCCAGTTCGATCCGCGCCTTCTTCAGGCCGTTGATCAGTTGCGAATAGCTGATGTGGTTCAGCTTGGCCGCGGCCGAGATGCGTACGATCCACAGCGAGCGGAACTGGCGCTTCTTCTGTTTGCGGCCCGTGTAGGCAAACTTCAGGCCGCGCTCGACGGCCTCCTGGGCCGCCTGATAGAGCTTCGATTTTGTAAGGAAATAACCGCTTGCGCGATCGAGAATCTTCTTGCGGCGGTCACTCCGCTTGGTACTGCGTTTTACGCGGGGCATCGGGTCTTCTCCATTTTGCGTTCGGTGATGCGGCTGGAGGCAGGAGGCCCAGGCCTTTTGCGGCCGGGCTGTTCACCTCTTCACTCGCTTTCTGCAATCCTTGATCTCTCGGCAATTCCGTCAGAGCGGCTTGGCTCCAACTCGCCGGGGGCCCGTGCAACGCGTTTGCGGGGGCCCTGAAGCGCCGTCCCTTCTGGGAGCGGTGCAGCGATCAGGCGTAAGGAATCATGCGCGCTACCTTCTTGTAGTCGCCATCGGAAACCAGCAGGGTCCGGCCCAGCTTACGTTTCACTTTTGGCGGCTTCGAAGTAAGGATGTGACGCGTCTTCGTCTGGCCCCGCTTGATTTTGCCGGTGCCAGTCTTGCTGAAGCGCTTCTTCGCGCCCGTATGGGTCTTCAACTTGGGCATCTTCTTCTCTTTGTCTACCGGAGCGGTCATTTTGATCTCGGATCGTCCCGGCTATCGCCCGTGAGACAGTACTTTCCCTGCCCTCTTGAGGCTCTATCAGTATACAACAGAGCTCAGTCGTCAGAAACGGCTCAGAATTGGTGAGTCTGGGGGGCTCCATTTGGCTCGAAACGGCTTAGAAAAGCTCTTGTTGAGACCCAAAATGGGGCCAAATCAGGGGCTTTTGTTCCCTGATTATTCAATCAGTAAAACATTTAAACTATTTATTATTAATAAGTTACAAGAGGAATGACGGCCTATAATCGGTTTTCCCAAGGGGTGGGGGGTGGGGGTATTTCCGGCGGATAGCCGGCTCAGGGGGACTCGGAAGATACCTGCTCCAGAATCAGGCTAGCAGAACGCTAGAAATAGTCTGCAATACAGGTGGATGAGGCTGGCTGTCCCGTTTCTACTCGTGGTTTCAATTGCGTCTCATCGGTCGACAATCTAGGAGGCTCACCATTGTCCTGCGCGAAGCCACCGAGTAGGGTTAGGACGATGGCCGTCCTCTCTGTAGATCTCGCAACCCGCCGCTGGTCCGATCTGGGGATTGTTGTGCTGGAGCGAGAGGCCGAGGCTCAGGTAGCCTGCGAGATCATTCCATGGAACGATGTGGGGCCGGTGGAGGCTGAGGTTCTCGCTGGGCGGCTCAATCACCTCTGCGGAGTGCGCGGCATCCGCGTGATGATGCTCGATGGGCCGCAGGCGTGGAAGTCGAGATCGAATGGCCTGGAACACTCGCGCATGAGCGAACGGCAGTTGAACACAGCGGCCAAGACAGGCCTTCCCGGCATCGTGAAGCCGCGGAGCTACCGGCGTTTTGCCGAGTTTTGCCTGGACCTTTACGACGCGCTCTGCCGCCGGGGCTGGTGCAGGCTGTCGACGCGCGAGCAGCCAGGGGCATCGCAGGAGCGCGTGCTGGTCGAGAGCTACCCGTTCGCGGCGTGGAAGTCGCTTGGGCTGAGACCGCTGCCGGCCAAACGCCGGGCGAAGGTGAGCGACCTGGCCGCGGCCTATGGAGCGCTGCGGGCGCTGATTCCGTTTACCACGAACCGGCCTCCGAACCACGATCAGTTGCAGGCGATTGTCGGTGGCCTGCCGGGGCTGGCGCTGGAGGAGCGCGACACCGCTGGCGCGCGCATTGTCGGCAATCCTCCGCGCCGCGAGGAGGGGCATTGGCGCGAGGGCTTCATCGTGCTGCCGGTGCCGCCGAAAAGCTCGCTTAGGTTGCGATGGCTGCATTGAGCGACTGAATGTCGGACCCACACGATGCCGCGCCTCTCAGGAAGTACAATGGCGCATATGGGAAGGGAAGTCATGAAGCCTCAGGTCTACTGGCAAAGGGCCTCGGATCATTTGCTCTGCTTCTTTGTACTGTGCCTTCCGTACTATCAGTCGCTTTTGTTTGCAGGGATGAGCGGGATGGTCTCCTTCCTCCTGCTGACCGTTCTGCTCATGTTCGTAGTTGCGCGCTCGCCGGCGGTCTACTGCGTCATTTCCGCCTGCCTCAAGGCCCTCCCGCCATCGTGGGTTGCTCCAACCTCGGACCGGAGAGATCGTTGGGTTGGCGAACCTTTGTATGTGGTAGCTCCGGGGCCAAGTCTCGCACCCTCCTTCCAGCGTCCCCCTCCCCTCTTTTCCTGATTCCAGTGGGTTACAAGCGCATGGCGACCTTCGGTAGCCATGCATGCGTTTCGCTTCCCACGGTTCTCCGGGACACTATCCCGGAAGGAAAAGGTGACCTTTGCGTGAAATTCATAATCCTAATCTTGAATCTCGAAATCGCGGCGATGGCAATGGCGATGTGCGCTCATCGCTGGTCCTTCTCATGCTTGCTTTCGTGCTTTTCTTCGGTATTCAGTACGTTCGGCAGCCCAAACAATCTGTGCCGACTGCAGTCAGTCAATTGCAACAGCAAACCGTTCATGAGGAGATCGGCAAAGCTCCCTCGCGAGTAGCTGGCGGCCAGTCCATCTCATCCTCCAGCAATTTTGGGCGGCTAACTTTCATCGCCAAGCCTCTCTATGTAGCTCTGCGCTTTCTCCACGACCACGGCATTGGCAATTGGGGCTGGTCGATCATCGTTCTAACCGTGATCTTCAATCTCCTGATCATCTGGCCACGGATGATGTCGATGAAATCCTCCTTTAAGATGATGCGCGTTCAACCCAAGGTAGACGCTCTCAGGAAGCGCTACGCACACCTCAAGATCAACGACCCCAAGCGGCAAGAAATGAACGCGGAGATGATGGCTCTCTACAAGGCCGAAGAGGCAAATATGTTTGGCGGTTGCCTGCCCTTGCTCCTACAAATGCCCCTGCTGTTTGCCTATATGAGTGTGCTGCGGAACGCGGCCGAGTTACACCAAGCGCACTGGCTGTGGCTCACCGACCTATCATTGCCGGATCCGTTGCACGTTTTGCCTCTGCTTATCATCGGGAGCATGGTTCTAACGCAGTGCATTACACCGGCGCCAGTCATGAGTCCTTCCCAACGATGGAGTCTCGCCATTCTGATGCCCGCGGTCATGGGTTTTTCGCTATGGCGCTGCGCTTCGGGATTGTCACTTTATTGGGTCACCGGCAACATTATCAACTTACTTATCCAGTTTGCGATGAATCGCAGCAAATTGGGTAAGGAAATTCACGCCCTCGCCGCCGCGCGCACAAGGTGATCCGAAAACCAATAAGAATCAAGGACCGACTCTACATCCGCCGGGCGCCCCGTCGTTGACAGGTGCGAGGTCCGAGGTGTCCCACCCTTCCAGAAAAGAGCCCAGAAAAGATCGCGGGAAGGATGGAGCACCCAAATCGTCGTGGGAGTCGCTGCGAATTATTGCGCCTGAGGCGGAACCGGCGGGCGCGGCGGGGCTGCCTGAGCTGGAGGCGAGACTGGCTTGGGCTTGGGCGCTTCCTGCTTCTTTGACGGTGCCAGGATGGCGTGCAAGATCGTGCCTTCCATGCGCGGCATGAATTCGACGATGCCGGCGTCGCCGATGTCCTGGATCAGCTTGTTGATGATGCCATAGCCCAGGTCGCGGTGGGCCATCTGCCGGCCACGAAAGCGCAGACTGGCCTTGACCTTGTCGCCGCCGTTGAGGAACTTGACTGCCTGGTTCTTCTTGGTCTGATAGTCGTGCTCGTCGACGGTCACTGAGAACTTGACCTCTTTGACCGTGATCACCTTCTGCTTTTTCTTGGCGGCGCGCTCGCTCTTTTCCTTCTCGTAGAGGAAGCGGCCGTAATCCTGGATGCGGCAGACCGGCGGAACCGCGTTGGCTGATACCTCGACCAGATCGAGGCCACGTTCGCGGGCGATCCTCATTGCCTCAAAGGGCGCCAGGATACCCAGTTGTTCGCCGTTTTCGTCGATGACGCGGATTTCGCGCGCACGAATCTTTTCGTTGATGCGGATAAAGGACTTTGCCGAACGTTTGTCGAGTGCGATGGTACTCCTCCAAAAGTCGTCGCTGCTCACCCCTCCGGAAATAGCCGGAGTTTATGCGGTCACAGGAACGCTCCCTGAGTATAGCATTGGTCCGAATCTAAGTGGCTTGGGCCTCCGCTATTTATGTGATGTCTTGGCGGGGGTTTTGGCCGCCTTGGCGGCTGGTTTCCTGGCGGCTGCCTTCTTGGCGGCCTTGGGGGGCGCAGCGGCCTTCTTTGCCGTCGCTTTCTTCGGCGCAACCTTTTTGCCGGCGGCCTTCTTGGCAGAGGCCTTCTTCGCAGAGGCCTTGTTGCGGACGGCCAGGGTCTTCTCGGCGAGAGCTCCCTTCAGTTCAGTATCGAACTCGACTGGAGTGAGCGGGCGGGCGGACTTGCGCAGGCGCTCAATGTCGTAGAAGGCGCGGCGCTCGACCAGGAAGACGTGCACCACAAAGTCCACGTAGTCGAGGAGAATCCAGTCGCCCTTGCGACGGCCCTCGACGGAGTTGGGAAAGACGCCAAACTCCTTTTTGAGCCGCATCTCAATCTCGTCGGCGATGGCGATGGCCTGCCGATCGTTGGTGGCCGAGGTGACCAGGAAGAAGTCGGACAATCCCGCGTCGATAGGGTCGAGTTCGAGGATGCGGGTGTCTACGCCTTTTTTGTCTTCGCAGGCTGCTGCAGCGGCTTGAACCTGATTGCGAACCTGGATGCGCTTGAGTTGCTCTTGGTCGGTCGTCATTCTTTTGGAAATAGCTCTCCGAGCTTCATCGTAGCCTTTCGACCGGACTGGGGCAAGTTACTGATACAAGCCGTGGGTACGGATGTAATCCGATACGGGGGCGGGAAGCAGTTCGCGTTCGGCGGCCGGCCCCACGGCTTGCTCGTGAGTGCGTGCCCGATTGCTTGCTCGGATTTGATCGCGAATCTCAGTGGCGCTGATTTCGAAGTGAAGGCCGGGAAGCAGGTAGAAGGGTGCGATCTCGCCCATCTGATTGCGGAGCAGGTAGCGGCGGAGTTCAATTTCCGACTCTGTGTTGTCCTGGGTAGGACTGGCTTCGATTGAGAGCCCGGAAGGAAGCCAGGCTTTGAGGTTATGCAGGTCTTCGCCGGGACGCGAGGCGACGATTAGCGGGGCTACAAACGGAATCTCGGCAGCGCGATGCCAATGCCGGAACGAGGCGAGCGAGTCTGCTCCCATGAGGCAGAAGAGGGTGCTGCCGGGAGGCATCTCCGCGCGCAAATTGCGCAACGTCTCCAGCGTGTAGTTTGGGTCTCCGGAAGACTTGGGGGCATCGGCCAGTGATAGGTCGAACCCGGGATTGCCAACAATTGCCAGTCGAGTCATGGCGAGACGGTGAGCAAAATCAGCAGTCGATCCCTGCGGCTTGAGCGGCTGTGCGCCGACCGGAGCGAAGAGGATAGTATCGAGCTGGAGCGCTGTCTTGGCGGCTCGCGCGACGGCCAGATGACCGAGATGCGGCGGGTCGAAGCTGCCTCCGAAAAAGGCGACGCGGCGACCGCTAACGGCCGTCTGGCCAGTGACTTCACCCATGGCGTCCATAGTAGCGTGCCGGGGCGGCTCTGGTAGCATCGGATTCGAGATGCGCTATCTGATTGCAATCCTGGCCCTGGCCGGCGTGGTGGTCTCCGCGCTGGCTCTGCACGTTCACTACTGCACTGACACCCAGCCCTGCTCGATCAACGAGAAGTGGGACTGCGGGGTTGTGAATCACAGCCCATTCGCCGAAGTCGAGCACATTCCGGTAGCAATGATAGGCATTGCCGGGTACCTGGTGCTGGGCGGGCTGGCCTTTTGGCGGCAGCGGGCGCTGGTCTTTCTCTGTGCGCTGGTGGGGCTGGGCTTTGCACTGCGGCTTACCTTCATTGAAGAGTTAGTGCTCCAGGTCTGGTGCCTTTATTGCGTGATCTCGCAGGCGATCATCGCGCTGATTGTGCTGTTGAGTTTGGGATGGGTTGGCACGGAGTATCTGGTGCTGAAAAGAGCAGGTCGAACTGCGTGAACTTAATGCCGGTAAAAACAATTCTTGATCTGTAAACCGGTTTATGATATAAACCATAAACATGGACGACCGTAGCCGCCTGACCTATCTCACCCACTACTATTACGAGTTGCAGGGTATTCGCACCTCACCATTGTGGCTCTACTTAGTGGCTATCCAACCGCTGAACAATTCTGCCTATTTCACCTACATCAAAGGACCAGCCCGAGATGTGTTCCCGTTTATTGCAGTGGGTCTTGCGGGCGTCTTCACATGGCTGGGCGGCCGGTACTATAGCCGCCGATTTGGCTGGCTCAATCCTACGTGGATTGGTCTCCCTAAAAGCCGTGTCTATTGGGCCCTGTTTTGGGGCTCTCTAATTTGGGGTGTTTATTGCATCTTTGTGTCCCACTTCCACGGATTCTTTCCGTATGCATTCACGATTGTATGGATAAGTCCGTTGTTCAATACTGAGAATCTTCCGGTCCGCCGCATCTATTTCGCGCTGGCCGGTTTGGTGGTGATCTCCTCCGCGCTCTTCCTTCAGATCGCCCACTCGGACGGAAGAATCATCATCATCATCCAGTGCCTTGTACTGCTGGCTCTGGGTATCGCCGATCATCTGCTGCTGATGAGCTTGTGTACTCCTCCTCGCGAGGATGCCGATGCCTGAGATTCAGCCCGGCTTTCCGGAGGTTGATCGCGTCATCCACGAACCGGCGCGGCTCGCGATTCTGACCGTGCTCTCCGCCTGCTCAAGCGCCGATTTCATTTTCTTGCAAACCGCAACGGGACTAAGCAAAGGCAATCTCTCGGTGCAACTCACGCGGCTGGAGGAGGCCGGCCTGATCTCTATCGACAAGGTTTTGGAAAGAAAGAAGACCCGTACCACCGTAAAGTTATCCAGCACCGGGCGCGCTCAATTGAATGAATACTGGCAGACAATGAAGAGGATTCAAGAGCAGGGCGCAACCCAGTCAGGTTGAACTCACGCTCGGCGCTGCTAAAATTGAATCAGCCAATGTTCAAGAAGCAATACGCACGCTGGATGTATGACTGGGAGACGCGGCTGACGACGCGCGACGAGAATCGCGTGGTGCGTCCGCTGGAGTGGGGCTTCGAGTGGATTGAGCCGTTTCTGCGCGAGCACGGCTTCAGAAATGTTTTGCCGGGGCCTGAAGTTGCGGGCAACGAAGCTCAGGCCGAAGCTGCCATGGTCCGCGTCAACCAGTTCCTCATCCGCCACAGCGACGCCTTCTTTGGCTACAAGAAACCAACCGACTATCGCATCGAAGAGCGGCACCCGGAGCTGTTTCCCACCAATGTGCGCCCAGAGACGCTGGCCAAGGACGCGGCGATGAAGCAGCAGGCCGCCGAGGGAAAGCTGGCTAAGGCTCAGTATCTGCGCTTCACATCGCCGGAACGGACGCCTTATCCGGAGAACGACCTGGTGTGTGCCCGCTGGTATCCTGCACCGGCACACAAAGACACTGCGCGGCCCAAGCAGGCCATTGTGGTGCTGCCGCAGTGGAACTCGGACGGGCTCGGGCACAACTCGCTCTGTACGATTTTTAACAAGATGGGCGTCTCGGCGCTGCGGCTCTCGATGCCTTACCACGACATTCGCCGACCGGCGGAACTGGAGCGCTCAGACTACGCCGTCAGCGCCAACATCGGACGCACGCTCTCGGCCTGCCGTCAGGCAGTGGTCGACATTCGCTGCTGCCTCGATTGGCTTGAGGAGCTGGGCTACGAGCACTTCGGTGTGCTGGGAACGAGCCTCGGCTCCTGCTATGCCTACCTGGCCAGCGCGCACGATCCGCGCTTGAGAGTGAATGCGTTCAACCACGCGTCTACTGCGTTTGGAGATGTGACCTGGGCGGGCCAGAGCACGCGGCATGTGAAGCAGGCGCTGGCCGAGGCCGGGCTTGACCAGGACCGCGTGCGGGCGTTGTGGGCCGCCGCCAGCCCCTGCTACTACTACGACAAGATCGCCGGCCAAGAGGCTGCCGGAGACAAGAAGAAGGTGCTCGTCGTCTACGCCGATTACGACCTGACCTTCCCCAAAGAGTATTCATTGAAGGTGGTTGAGGCATTCCGCGAATCGGGCATCGATTTTGAGCCGCGCGTGCTGCCTTGCGGCCACTACACCACGGGCGAGACGCCGTACAAGTTCATCGACGGCTGGTATCTGGGCTGGTTTGTCTATCGTGCCTACAAGGCGTTGCGCGACGAGAAAGCGGCGGGCTTGAGCCCTGCAAACGTTCGGGCGCATGAGGTTGAAGAGGAAGCCGTCTCGCGCTAGGTCTCTGACCGAATGAATTCGTACCAAGTGCGGGTCCGGAGACCGGCGCCACAGATACAGCATCATGCGGCCGGGAATCAACGCACTTGATTCAAATCCATTCTCAGCAGTTTGGCTGGGTCGAGATATGCTCCCTGCCAACGCACTGCCCAATGCAGATGCGGGCCGGTAACTCGGCCTGTCGCGCCGCTGAGGCCTAGCAGGTCTCCCGTCGCCACATGCTGCCCCTCCTGCACGTCGATCCGGCTCAGGTGCATCGAGAGCGTGAAGAGCCCCAGCCCGTGATCGATTACGACGCAGTTGCCCTCGTAGTAGAGCGGGCGTGCCAGCACAACGATGCCGCTGTTGCCGGCGCGGACCGGCGTTCCAGTCTTCGCGCGAAAGTCCATCCCCTTGTGAATGCTCGCCAGCTTGCCGTTGAAGGTGCGGCGCGTGCCGAAGCTTGCGGTTTGCGGAGCGGAGACTGGCGCGCGAAAGCTGCGCTGCCAGAGCGCTTCGCCGGCGCTCGTCGCAAAGATCTTCTCCTTGAGTTGCTGGTCGGCCTCGATTTCCTTGAGCGCTTCGGGATCGGGCTCGACGAACTTCGGTGCGACGGTCAGCGAGCCGGTGCGATAATGCGCAGGAAGAATCTCGACTGGCTGGCTAAGGTCTCGTTCGCCGCCTTGAACCAGGTGGGCAGTGATCTTCAGCGTCGAAGGCCCAATAGGCGCTTCAACGTCGACGCCGGCCAGCGCAAACCACACATTCCCGTTTCGACCGCGAAAGAACTGGAGCTTGCGGCCTAGCCATTCACCTTCGATGCCGGACGCACCGGCGGCATCGACGTGAATCAGCTCCGGTGAGCCTGCGATGACAGGCGCAGGCGTCAGCGTTGCGACAGGAGCTTGCGGATGGGCCGCGAGTGGGGCCATTGCAAAAAGAAAGGCAAGAGCGGTCAAGACCTGGATTCGCCCTACGCGTGTTTTCAATGTGGGCTTCATGCCTCGTTTATGTTCTCTCAGTGGTTAACACCCTTTGTTGATATAGCACCTTTTTTGGCACGACTGAAATCATGCCCTGATACAAAACCGCTCCTGGGGAAAAGTTCGCAAATTATCTTGAGGATAGCTCGCACGTTATTCGGTAGCGGCGGGGCGCGGGTGCGCAGCTTGCCATTTGGCCACGCGGTCATGGACCTCTTCCAGCTGATCGGTGGTGATGTGAGTGCCGATCAGCTGCCGGTTGGCGGCGTACTGCTGCTGCTTCGGGCCTTTGACAGCCGCAGCCAGATCGAGCCAGAAGTACGCCTCGACATAATCTTGTTGAAGACCTTGACCGAGGAAATAGAGCAGGCCGAGAGTGGCTTGCGCGTTCACATCGCCTTGATCAGCCGCCTTGCGATACCAGTTGGCAGCTTGCTCCATGTCGCGGGGAAAGTCTTTGCCGCCGTCGCGATAGAGTGCGGCCAGATGCAGCTCGCCGGCGATGTCGCCCTTCTCGGCGGCTCTGCGGTACCAGTCCGCGGCCAGTTTGAGGTCGCGCGGAATGCCATTGCCTGCGGCGTAACTCTCGCCGACGCCGATCTGAGCGGCAGGGTCGCCCGCGTTGGCTTTTGTCAGCAAGGCCGGGTTGATTCCGGAGCTTTGCGACGCTGCCGTCGGAACAACGACCGCCAGAAGGGCGGGAACAAGGGTGGTCGGCAGGACAAGTCTTTTCCAGCAGTTCATCGTGAGTAATCCAACTCAATTATCCAAGAAGATGCGACAGGAACCAAGCCAGTTGATTCGATTCACTGACTAGCGTGAGCCAGTTCGGAAATCAGGTGGCCGAGGGATTTCTCTCTTCAGGCCCGAGTCTTGCCATGTGGCACGATTTTTGAGATGTGGCGAATGGGGATCGGGAGCGCTCCGCACACACTAGCGCCCTGCCGCCCTCGGGCGAGAGCGGCAGGGTGGAGGCGGATCTGGGGAACCGTGCGTACTCCGCAGCGGTTTAGAAGCTGCGGCGCAATTCCTCCTGTCTTCTGTATCGGCTGCCCCACCAGGGACTTGAGTTGGCTCTGCAGCGACGGAACTGCCCGGGAAGGGGGAAGGCGCTAGAATCTCTCTATGAGTGACCGCATGTCTTTGCCTCTTGCCGAAGCCGACCCGATAGTGGCCGCAGCCCTGGACCAGGAAACCCTCCGCCAGCACGAGGGGCTGGAGTTGATCGCCAGCGAAAACTTCGTCTCAGAAGCGGTGCTGGAGGCGGCTGGCTCGATCTTCACCAACAAGTATGCCGAGGGCTACCCTGGGCGGCGCTACTACGGCGGCTGCGAGTATGCCGACGTGGTGGAGAATCTGGCGCGCGATCGGGCCAAGCAGATCTTTGGCGCCGAGTATGCCAACGTGCAACCGCACTCCGGCTCGCAGGCGAACGCATCGGCCTATGGCGCGGTGCTCAAGGCGGGCGATACGATCCTGGGCCTCGACCTGGCTCACGGCGGCCACCTGACCCACGGGCATAAATTGAGCTTTAGCGGCAAGCTCTACCACACGACCTTTTATAGTGTGCGGAAGGACACCGAGCGAATCGACTACGACCAGATGGAGGAGGTTGCGGAGCGCGAGCGACCCAAGGTGATCATCGGCGGTGGCAGCGCTTATCCTCGGCTCTGGGACTTCGAGCGGATGCGCCAGATCGCCGACAAGGTTGGCGCGGTCTATGTATTTGACATGGCGCATATCGCCGGGCTGGTGGCGGGCGGGGTTCACCCGTCTCCTGTGCCGCATGCGCACATCACCACCACAACAACGCACAAGACGCTGCGCGGGCCACGCGCTGGATTGATCGTCTGCGGCAAGGATTATGTCGTTGGCCCGAAGCCGGAACAGACGATCGGCAAGGAGATCGACAGGTCGGTCTTCCCAGGCCAGCAGGGCGGTCCGCTGATGCATATTGTGGCTGCGAAGGCGGTCGCGCTGGGAGAAGCGTTGCGGCCCGAATTCAAGGTCTATGCCGCACAGGTTGTGGCTAACGCAAGTGTGCTGGCGGCGGAGCTCAAGGCGGCGGGATTCCGCATCGTCTCGGGCGGCACGGATAATCACCTGATGCTGGTGGATGTCTTCGAGAAGGGCATTCTTGGCTCGGAGGCAGAGTTGGCACTGGGCAAGGCCGGCATCACTGTGAACAAGAACACGATTCCGTACGACGTGAATCCGCCGCTCAAGGCCTCTGGCATTCGCGTGGGCACGCCGGCGCTCACCACTCGCGGCATGAAGGAGCCGGAGATGCGGCAGATTGCGGCGTGGATCGAAAAGGCGCTGGCACGGCGCAACGACGATGCGGCGCTCGAGCGGATTTGCGGCGAAGTGGCGGAGCTCGCCAATCAATTTCCGCTTTATGCCTGGCGGCGCGCTCCTCAGTCTGTCGGCGCGTAGCGAATAGTGCTTGCGCTTTTAGCCGAAATCGGCCAAAATTAACCATCACCCACCTGCGGCGTGCCGCAGGCCCAAAGGCCGTCTGTGATTAGTCACGACGGCTTTTGCTTTGTTGGAGCACGAATGCGAACCAACGTCTATATCGACGGCTTCAATCTTTACTACCGGATGCTCAGGGAAAGTCCGCAGTTCAAGTGGCTTGATCTTAGGGCTCTATCTGCGGAACTTCTAAAGGTCCAAAACCAGATACAAACGGTTCATTACTACACCGCCAGAATCTCCGGGCGTGTCGATCCATCTGCACCTGCACGTCAGCAGATTTATCTCGACGCTCTAAAGACCGTGGGAATTGACACCGATCTTGGCAGCCTACACCTGGGAAGTTATCTTGTTACCAAACACTGGGCAGGGCTCGTGCATCCACCACAAATGCGGGGAGGGACTGTTCCACATTTCAGCCCGCCATTTCCTGCGGTAGCCAAGGTCTGGAAGTCCGAGGAAAAGGGGAGCGACGTGAACCTGGGTAGCCATCTGGTCCGCGACGCATTTCAGGGAAAGTTCGATGCAGCCGCGGTCCTATCCAACTATACCGATCTGGTGGAACCAATTCGCATTGTTTCTGAAGAGTTGGGATTGCCCGTGGGGCTGCTCTGTCCCGTTTCAAAGCCGGCTGGCGGCCTCGCCAAAGTAGCGTGTTTTGTCCGGCATATTCGCACCCAGCATCTTCAAGCATCGCAGTTTCCCGACGTTATTCCAGGAACAGCAATCTTTCGGCCAGCAACTTGGCGCTAAGATAATTGAAATCTCGGGAGATACCAACGACCTCCGGCCGATAGGATGCTTACGTTTCGATGGGGACACCTCGTGGACGGCGATTTTCACCGAAACACAACTTGCCTCCTGATACCGGGTTGCATCTAATGATGTTGGGATGACTCGCCCATGCACGCCATCAGCGGAGATTCGCTGCATCCCCGGCGGGCATCCGGAGGCGTTAATGAAAATCTTTCATTTTGCATTGGCGGCATCGCTGGCTTTCGCCATCCCGGCTTATGCGCAGCATCACGAAGAGGGTGGCGCCCACCCACCGATTCCGGCTCATGGGCCTGAAGCTCACCAAGGCGCGGCGCATCCGGCCGAGCCCAACCGCAACTTCAGCGATAAGGAGGGCCACCCCAACGCTCCGCACGTGGATAACGGCAAAACCTGGGTTGGCCATGATACCGGCCGCGACGATGCGCGCCTTCACCTGGATCACCCCTTTGAGCATGGTCGTTTTACGGGCGGCTTCGGTCCTCGCCACGTCTGGCATCTTGCTGGGGGTGGTCCCGGACGTTTCTGGTTCAACGGATGGTACTGGAGCGTAGCGCCCTTTGAAGTGGGCTTCTGCGACGGCTGGCTGTGGGACTCGGATCAGATCGTGATTTACGACGATCCGGATCACGTTGGTTGGTACCTTGCCTATAACGTGCGCCTCGGCACGTATGTGCACGTGGAGTATCTGGGATAATCGGAGGCGCCTGAGCAAGTACAGCTCACTCGCATGGGGCGAAGGGGACGGGCTGAATGGCCTGTCCCCTCAGACCGCTGACAGACCTCATCGTTTTGGTGGGATTTGTTATTGATACTGCCCGATCGACGTTCCGCAACATGTGCTTGTCTGGCGCCGATGCATCGATCGATACAAGCTCCAACTCCTGCTGCTGCAACTCAGGTCTCTTCAATGTGAAATCGAATTACAAAAGGCTCCCGTGGAATACGAAAGCCTTACCTTGGTTCACTGTTTGAGGGCCCGGAGCGACGGCTCCGGGCCGTTTTGCGTTCAGATGCGATCGATGCGGCCGACGCGTTACCTTACCGTGAAGGTGAGAGTTGTGGAATGCGTTATGCCGCCACTCGTGCCTGTGATGGTGATTGGGAAGGTGCCGGTCGTGGCAGTCCTTGCGACGGTCAGCGTGAAGTCTGAGGTGCCGGAGCCCGGCGCGGCGATGGAGGTTGGGCTGAAGACCCCGGTCACACCTGACGGCAAGCCGGCCGCCGACAGAGCGATTGCTGCGTCGAACCCACCCGAAACTGCGGTGGTAACGACGGCGAAGCCGCTTTGACCACGACGCAGAGAACCGGCGGTTGGCGAGACGGAGATGGTGAAGGCTCCACTGCCCGGTGCGGTTACGGTGAGCGAGACGGTCGCCGTTTTCGTGATTCCGCCGCCCGAGCCGGTGACTGTGATGGTGTAGACTCCGGCCACCGTCGTTGAGGCCACGGCCATCGTCAGCGTTGAGGAGCCTGAACCCGTGATCGACGTTGGGCTGAAGCTGACGGTGACGCCCGTGGGCTGGCCGCTTGCTGTCAATGCGACAGCCGAGCTGAATCCGTCAAGAGCGGTCGATGTGATCGTTGAGGCGCCGCTCGCACCCTGCAGCACCGTGACGGAGCCAGGCGACGCAGTCAACGAGAATGTGGGACTGGTTGCCGTCGGAGCCAGCGCATTGATCAGGTTCTGTCCGTTCGGGCTGCCCCAGCCCGTGACCAGATCGTAGCCGGTAACCGCTGAGAAGCTGCCCGAGGTGCCGCTGGTGATGTCGTGGAAGTCGGTGGTGTAGGCCGAAGTGATGTTCTGCGCGTAGATGGCCGGATTGAGGAAGCCGATCGCCGGCTGGCCGGTCTCCGCCAGCTGCTGGTTGGCCAGGGCGATGTAACCTGCCCACATCGGCGCGGCAAAACTGGTGCCGCCAAATTCGTTGGCCAGGCAGGTTGTCTGGTCGGCGCAGGTGTAAAAAGTGAAGTTCGCATTGGCCGAGACATCGGGGCCATTGCGCAGCGTTGTTGAACCGCGATTGCTGGAGTTGATCACGCCCGAGAGCTGCTGCCAGGCGGGAATCGCAATGCTATCCGGCGAGATGCCGCCGCCGCTGTCTGTCCATGCGGTCTCTGATCTCCATGCTCCGCCCGCGCTGGCGGTGGTCAGGTCCGTGCCGCCGACCGATACCACAAAAGCATTGTCGGCGGGCCAGGCCTCGTTGCTCGCAGACCAAGTCGAGCTGTCACCCGATGCCGAAAAGAAGTTCTGCCCTTGCGCCGCCATCTTTTGGAAGAAAGGGTTCAGCGTGCTTGGATCGGCCGGAGTCCAGCCCCACGAGCAGCCGATCGTGGTCGGCAGCGGGCTGTGCGTGGTCATGGCGCTGATGATCGCCGTATCGGTCGATCCGATGTAAACCACCAGGCTGGCCAGGCCGGGCGCCATACCCAGAGCTTGAGTCATGTCCAGCGTCTGCTCGGTATCGTCGCATTCTCCGCCGGCTCTCGTATCGACGCAGCTTGTACTCGTCCCATCCGTCGAGAGCAGCGTAATGGGCACACTGTTGGTCTGGCCGACATTGGTGTAGTAGGTCGTCAGATCGGCCAGATCGGTGCCGAGAAACTCGAACAATCCGAGGTTCTGGCCTGCGCCGGTGAGAGCCGTTCCACCGTAATAAGCCGCGCGCATGTCGCTGCCCAAAAAAGATGCCGAAGGGCCGGAGCCGGTGGTTGCATGCGAGACGACATCCTTCACATCGATGCCATGAGCCGCCGCATAGTCGCCGCGCTTGACGAGCATCGGGTGTGGAATCGAGTAGTTGTCGAGGCCTGAAATGTGCCAGAGCTGGAAGGGCAGATCAACCGAAGGCTCGCGGCTCGGGCTGTAAAAGCTGCGGTTCTCGGTCGGATGCCGATAGTTCCACAGCTCAATGTGGAAGGCGGTCTCGATTGCCGAGACCGGGCCCTTGACCTGCACCTCCAGTCCGTCGCGGCTGCCGCCAACCACCGTCAGGCCGTGGGAATTCGCGTAGCTGACGACGGCGTCATAGTCGGCCTGAGTGGGGCCGAACCTTGCTGTGAACTCTTGCGGGGTGAGGAAGTGCCGGTACGATGCGCTCGATGGATCGTAGAGCTCGCTGAGGAATGTATCCAGGCCTGCCTGATCGCGCAAAGGCAATACGAGATCCAACTGCAAGGTTTGGTTTGCGGGAAGACGCCCGAGCGGTTGAGCGCGGCCATTCAAGACCGCTTCACGCACGTGGCGCGTCAAGAGCGACTGCGCTCGGCCAGCCGTGCTTCCGGCCGACACCAACGCTGCGATTACCAACACAAATACGCTGAGTTTTCGATTCACGGTGCCTCCTAGTAGGCTTGATGGATTTGGGTGGACGTACTGGCGGGGGAGTTTAATCCGCCTTAAGGAGCCTCTGATCAAGCTCCCAACGCGCATCGATTGCGTCTAATCGTATAGGTGGACCCAAAACGCAATGCGCCAACTTACATTCGCCACACAGCCGAGTTTTGAAAAGTACGCT
>JBEKKL010000006.1:0-94699 GCA_050010735.1 Occallatibacter sp.
GGCTTTGGCTTTAACGGCACGTGGAATGGAACCACCAATGCCGTGCCCACGAACTTCGCGGTAAATGGAACGGCTTGCAACACGACGCTGACCTCTACGACCACCGCGCTGACCTCCTCTGCGACATCCGTAGCGACGGGCACCAGCGTCACGCTGACGGCGACGGTTTCGCCCTCGACGGCGACCGGCACGGTGACCTTCCTCGATGGGACGACTTCGCTGGGAACTGGGACACTGAGCTCCGGCAAGGCGACTCTCGCGACTTCGTTCTCGACGGCAGGGACACACTCGATCACCGCTGTTTATGGCGGATCGACGACCTTCGCGACCAGCACTTCGAGCGCTGTGAGTATCACGGTCACAACGACGCTGACGGCGACGACGACTACGCTTACGTCTTCTGCGACATCCGTAGCGACTGGCGCAAGCGTCACGCTGACTGCGACAGTATCGCCCTCGACGGCGACCGGCACGGTGACCTTCCTCGATGGGACAACCTCGCTTGGAACCGGAACACTGAGCTCCGGCAAGGCGACTCTCGCGACCTCGTTCTCGACGGCGGGGACGCACTCGATCACTGCGGTCTATGGCGGATCGACGACCTTCGCGACCAGCACATCGAGCGCTGTGAGTATCACCGTCACAACGACGTTGACGGCGACGACAACTACGCTTACGTCTTCTGCGACATCCGTAGCGACTGGCACCAGCGTCACGCTGACGGCCACTGTTTCGCCCTCGACGGCGACCGGCACGGTGACCTTCCTCGATGGGACGACTTCGCTGGGAACAGGGACACTGAGCTCCGGCAAGGCGACTCTTGCGACCTCGTTCTCGACGGCAGGGACGCATTCGATCACTGCGGTCTATGGCGGATCGACGACCTTTGCCACCAGCACATCAACGGCTGTGAGCATCACCGTCACAACGACGCTGACGGCGACGACGACTACGCTTACGTCCTCTGCGACATCCGTAGCGACTGGAGCAAGCGTCACGCTGACGGCGACAGTATCGCCTTCGACGGCCACCGGCACGGTCACCTTCATGTCGGGAACCACCTCACTCGGAACCGGAACACTTAGCTCCGGCGTGGCCACACTTGTGACCTCGTTCGCGACAGCAGGCACTGACTCGTTAACAGCTGTCTACGGCGGATCGACGACCTTCGCTACCAGCACTTCGAGCGCTGTGAGCATCACTGTCACAACGACGCTGACGGCGACGACGACTACGCTTACGTCCTCTGCGACATCCGTAGCGACTGGCGCAAGCGTCACGCTGACGGCGACGGTTTCGCCCTCGACGGCGACGGGCACGGTTACCTTCTTCTCGGGCACGACTTCGCTCGGAACCGGAACGCTGAGCTCGGGCGTGGCGACTCTGACGACCTCGTTTGCAACGGCAGGGAGCGATTCGCTGACCGCTACCTACGGCGGCTCGACAACCTTCGCGACCAGCACGTCCAGTGCTGTGAGTATCACCGTCTCTGGCACCGGCAGCGGCTTTGCGTGCAACGTTGTTTACACGATTGCACCGCAAAGCTCGACCGCTTTCGGAGCGACGATCTCACTCGAGAACACCGGAACGACGGCCTGGACCAGCTGGACGCTGCAGTGGATCTTCGCCAACGGACAGACGATCTCGTCTCTCTGGAACGGCGTCGAAACACAGACCGGCGGGCTGGTAACGGTGACCAATGAGAGCTACAACGGCGCCGTTGCCGCGGGTGGAAGCGTCACCAATATAGGTTTCAATGGATCTATCGTTGCCGGCAATCCAGCTCCGACGGCATTCGCAGTCAATGGAAACCTCTGTGCTCCACTAAGTGGCGATGCTCCACTGGCGCCGACCGGTTTGTCAGCCACATCCGGCAATGCGCAGATCGCGCTTTCATGGACGGCGAGTTTGACTGCGTCGAGCTACAACGTGATGCGGTCGACCACGAGCGGTGGGCCCTACACGACGGTGGGCACATCGACTACCACCAGCTTCACCAACACCGGCCTGACCAACGGAACGATTTATTACTATGTGGTCGCGGCGGTGAACACGGTGGGCGCGGGCGCCAATTCCAACCAGGCGTTTGCGGAACCTGGCGCAACGCCTCCCAATGTTACGATCATCGTCAATCCCTCCGAAACCCAGGCGATTTCGCCGTATATCTACGGAGTCAACGTAGTCAGCGGTGGGATTCCCAACGTTCCAGAAGTAACCATCCAACGCATGGGCGGCGATCGCTGGACAGCTTACAACTGGACGACGAACGCCTCCAACGCAGGCGCTGACTACATCTACAACAGTGACAACTTCCTGAGCGCTAGCACGGTTCCAGGATTTGCAGTGTATCCGCAGATCAATACCGACATTGCCGCGGGACAAGCCACCCTGTTCACGGTTCCGATACAAGGGCTGGTAGCGGCAGACGAGGCCGGTCCGGTCCCAACCGCCAATGCGCCGGATCTCGCAAGGTTCCAGGATGTCGTCTATCAGAAGAGTTCCGTCACTTCCGCTGCCTTTACCACTACGCCGACCGTTACTGTGGTCGGTGGCGAGGACACTGGCGATGTCTACGACGACGAGTTCGTGTGGGCAATGAATCAGCTTTCTACCACGCAGGAGCTTTTCAACGGCACCACGGCCACGCCGGCTTTTGTGGATCTGGACAACGAACCGGACATCTGGAATGGAACCCACTTGGAGGTGCAGGGACCGACGAATATTACGCCGGCCGCTTACATTGCCAAGACAATATCAGTGGCGGAAGCTCTGAAGACTCAGTTCCCGAACATCAAGATCTTTGGACCGTCGCATTACGGTTTCCTTGGCATCTACAACTGGCAGGTCGGAATCACCGACACTACCCCAACCGGTAACAATTGGTTCCCCGACATGTATTTCCAGGCTCTGGCCACCGCTTCGGCAACCTTCGGAAAGCCGCTGGTGGATGTTTATGACTTCCACTGGTATCCGGAGGACTACGACGCGGGCGGCACGCGGGTTACCAGCCTGACGGCTTCAAGTTTGTCAGATGCCGATATGCAGCTGATCGTGCAGGCTCCGCGCAACCTATGGGATACAACGTTTACCGATCCCGACAACAGCAATCCGTGGCCCAACTCAGTGCTTGGAGGCGCGCCCCTCTACATGCTCGGGCGCCTGCAAGCGAAGATCAATGCAGAATTCCCCTCGATCAAGCTCTCCATCAGCGAGTACGAAACGGGTGGATTCAACAACATTGCCGGCACAGTCGCACAGGCAGATCAGCTGGGCGTTTATGCCGCAAACGGTGTTTTTGCGGGCATGTTCTGGCCGCCCAGCGGAACCTACGATTATGAGCTCGCCGGCTTCCGCGCATACCGCAATTACGATGGCGCCGGATCAAACTTCGGGGATACTTCGGTGGCAACCACCTCAAGCAACCCTGGGGCGGTGATGGCCTATATCAGCACGGACAGCACAACGCCCGGTCGGGTTGTGATGGTGGTCATCAATCGTGCAAACACCACGCAGGTAGCGGCAATCACCGGCATGAGCCTGTCGGGCACGGCCAGCATGTATCAGATGACGGCAACAACCGCTTCTGGACAAAGCCCGGTTACGCCCGTGTCTATCGGTACGACGGCGGTCAGCGGTTCGTCACTGACGTTGACTCTGCCCGCGTACAGCGTCACAACGATCAACATTCCCTAAACTCACCGAGGTTGGAGTGAGTTAAAACGAGAGTCGATGTGTTCTGGTGATTTTCGAACCTGAAGCCGGTGCAACCAGCAGGAAGCACCGACTTGAGGTTCGAAGCTCCGGGATACGCCGACTCTCTTTTTTTGCTCTAGCTTTTCAAGCTATTGCCGGAGTCTGTCTGGAATCGAAGCTGATCTGCTCCGATTCCAGACCGCAGAATCAGCCCAGTGTTACTGCGATACGGTGTAGGTGACCGGAGTGAAAGCCGGTGTGCACAACGTTCCGCAGCTTGCCGGATAGGTGAACGTGTAGATGCGTCCGTTGTTGATCAGCGTGTTGGAGATGTCGAAGACCTGGATCTCGTACTGCGACCCGCCCGCGACTGTGGGCAAGATGAGGAAGGCCTCGCCCATATCACCATCCATGACAGCCGTTGTCCACACGCCGTTCAGGAGATACTGCACTCCATGAATGCCGTTTGGCAGATGGGTGACGGAGATCGCTGTCCAGGCCGCAGTCGAGTTTGCCAGCATGCCGATGTTGATGTCGCCTGTGTAATTTGGCGGTAACTCGAAGTTCCAGTGGATCTGGCGATTGTTCCAGAAGGTTGGATTCATGTTGCCGACGGGCACCCCGTTCAACTCGTATAAGTTCAGCGCCGCCTCCGCCTGGTCGAGATGATAGGGATCGTCGCGGCACCAGGCGTTTCCGTCCTGGCAACTGTCTGCCACCACCAGATCGAGTTCCGCTCCGGTGAATTGGTCCGAAACCCAACCTTGGCCACCGCGGCAGAATGGCGCGTCCTGCATGCCGTCGTTCATCCCTTCGCAGAAATCTCCTATGATCACGTGCACCCACCGTCCGCAGTTTGAGCCGTTCTCCCACAGGCCTATTTCGCTCGCATACTGCGAGGCAATGGGACGGGATAGGAAGAGAGAGTAGTTGCCGGGATCATTCTGCACGTTGAGTGCGACGAAGTTTTGCGAGTCGAGGTATTGTTGCGGCACTCCGCAACCGCCATATGGGGTTCCAAGCGCGCTGAACCATGTGGAGTTGCCAGTGTAGGTTTCAGGCGACGGCGTTGTGCTAGTAATCGTAAACGGAACAGCCTCGCTGGTCTGGCCGTTTACGACAACCGTCACTTCAACTGTGCCCACTGCCAGGCTGGGAACAGTGACGGCAACGGAGTTAACAGCCCACCCGGTGACCGTGGCTTCGGTCGTGCCGAAGTAAACGGCACTTGTTCCCTGTGTCGCGCCAAACCCGGCATCTCCTAGAGCTCCGCCAGGCATGATAGTCACTGAACTGCCTGCGACGCCCGATGCCGGACTGAGCCAGGCGATGACCGGCTGCGGCAAACCAACGGTGAGGGCGATGGTCGTGCTTGAGACCAGAGTGCCAGTGGAATTGGTTCCGGTGATGGTGATCGTAGCGGAGCCGGTGGTGGCAGTGCTGCTGGCTGAGAGCGTCAGCACGCTGGTTGCGGTGGCGGGATTCGTACCGAACGTCGCCGTTACTCCGGCAGGAAGACCGGATGCGGAGAGATTCAAACTGCCCGTGAACGGGCTCACGTCGGTTATCGTGATGGTATCGGTTCCAGATCCGCCCTGGGTGATTGCGAGGGATGACGCCGAAGGAGCAAGCGTAAAGCTCCCGGTCGCCTGTGCCGGGGCGCTGCAGGGCGTTCCGTTGATCGAGAAGGTTGCGGGAATCTGATTGATGACGCCGTCCCAGACGCCGTTGAAGCCTATGTTGGTTGCAAAGCCGCCGGCAGCTACAGCGCCGTTGTAACTCTCACTGGCCACCGTCACGTTGGCGCCGGTCTGAGTCTCAATGCCGTTCCAGAAGGAGGAGATCGTTTGACCATTCGCGAAGGTCCACGTCAGCGTCCAACTCGTCCAGGCCGTCGTTCCCGTATTGCCTATGACGAATGCTCCTCCAAAGGTCGTCGGGCTCTGCGCGGTAACCGTGTAGAGAATACTGCACGCAAATCCAGTCTTTATCGGGGGAGTGATGGTGAGGCTGATGGTGGTGGATACCGTCAGGGTACCGGAGGTACCGGTGATCGTGATGCTGTAGGTCCCGGCGGCCGTCGAACTGCTGGCCGTCAAAGTCATCACACTGCTGCCAGTGGTGGGGTTGGGGGAAAACGCGGCGGTCACACCAGTGGGCAAGCCGGACGCGGTAAGCGTCACACTGCCCGTGAAACAAGCAACCGCGGTCGGAGTGATGGTGACGGTCCCGCTGCTGCCGTCGGCGATGGATAGAAGGGCCGGCGACGAGGTAAGTGAGAAGCTCTGCGAAGCTGCGACAACTGTGAGGGCGATAGTTGTTGATGCTGTGAGAGAACCAGATACTCCCGTGATCGTGACGTTGGACGTTCCGATTGTGGTCCCGCAGCCGGCGGTCAGCGTGAGTACACTGCTGCCTGTTGCGGGGTTCGTGCCGAACGACGCAGTGACTCCACTGGGAAGGCCCGATGCTGTGAGAGTTACGCTACCGGCGAAGGGACTTACATCGGTGATCGTAATGGCATCGGTGACTCCGCTTCCCCCCAGAATGAGCGACAACACCGACGCCGAAGGCTTGAGTGTGAAGCTTCCTCCCTGAGTAACGGTGAGAAGAATGGTGGTAGAAGCGGTGGTGCAGCCGGAGGTTCCTGTAATGGTGACCGTAGCCGGGCCGATTGTGGCTGCGCCGCTGGCGGTCAACGTCAGTACGCTGCTCGTCGTGGCGGGGTTCGTGCCGAATGACGCGGTGACTCCGCTGGGAAGACCGGTTGCCGCAAGCTTTACGCTGCCCGTGAATCCGCCTATGCCCAGTATCGAGATGGTATCGGTGGCGCTGCTGGCCTGAGTTAATGTCAGGGCCGGAGACGAAGGAGATAACGTGAATGCCGGCGCTGGAACGGCTATTGTTAATGAGATGTTGGTGGTTGCCGACTGAGAGCCGGCAGTTCCGGTGATGGTTATCGTTGACGTGCCACCAACGACACAACTGGTCGAACTGCCGGCAGTAAGACTCAGCACACTGCTTCCGGTTGCTGGATTCGTTCCGAAGGCCGCTGTCACTCCACTGGGCAGTCCGGAGGCGGACAACGTAACCGCGCCGGAAAATCCGCCAACATCGGTTATATTGATGGTGTCTGTCCCGATACTGCCCTGAGCGATTGTGAGAGAAGCCGCCGATGGCGCAAGAGTGAAGCTGCCGCCCGTTGGCGCACACGTGACGCCGTTGACGGCGAACGACGTGGGCACGGCATTTGTGGTTCCATTCCAAGTGCCGTTGAATCCGACGCCGCTTACGCTACCCCCAGCCGCAACACTGCCGTTGTAGCTCAGATTCTTTACTGTCACATTAGAGCCGCTCTGGGTTTCTGAGCCATTCCAAAGAGAGGTAATTGTCTGGCCGTTGGCGAAGGTCCAGGTCAGTGTCCAACTGGTCCAGGCCGTCGTTCCGGTATTGTTGATTGTGATAGCCGCGCCAAATGCGCTCGTGTTTTGCGGTGAAATGGTGTAAACGACGTTGCACGCTGTTTGAGCAGCTGCGGTGGCTGCCAGAACCATCGCTGCTGCCAGGATGATTCCGCAAGCACGAAGTATACGGTGCTTCATGGTACGCTCCTTTTTTCTACGCTGGTGTCCAACAGGCGAGATGCCCGGAATCGGATGACATACGCTCCGATTCCGGGCCTGCCAAACTACGATCGCCTACTGTGCGGTGGTCACAGCCGCAGAGGTTGTCGTAGTAGTGGAAGGTTGAGAGGTGGTGTAAGTTACCTGAGTGAATGGAGGCAGGCAGGCATCTACAGGGCAGCTCGCAGGGAACGAGAAGGAGTAGATGCGCCCATTGTTGATCGGTTGATCGGTAATATCCAATACCTGGATCTGATACTGCGACCCGCCTGACACGGTGGGAGAGATAACGAAGTCCTCGCCGAGATCGCCGTCCATCACCGCCGGAACCCATGCACCGTTGGAGAAGTAATTCACTCCGTGGATGCCGTTTTGCAGATGGGTGATGGAGATGGCCCCCCACGTAAGACTGGCGCTGGTAATGAATCCGATGTTGATGTCGCCGGTGTACTGTGGGGCTTCTTCAAAGTACCAACTGATCTGCCGGTTTTGCCAAGAATTTGGGAACATGTCGCCGACCGGCACGCCATTTAGCTCAAAGAGGTTGAGCGACGGTTGTGCGAGGTCAAGGTGATAAGCATCGTCGCGACACCAGGCATTGCCATCCTGGCAACTGTCCGCAACGACCATGTCGAGCTCCGCTCCAGTGAATTGGTCTGTGACCCAGCCGTCTGCTCCCTGGCAGAATGGAAAATCGGCAGCGCCATTATTGATGCCGGTGCAGAATTGTCCGATTGTCACATGCACGTAACGGCCGCAGTTATGCCCGTTGTCAAACAAGCCCATCAATGCCAGGCCTGCTCCGGTGATAGGACGAGGAAGATAGTCGCCATAGATGCCCGGATCATTCTGGACGTTAAGGGCGACAAAGTTCTGCGTGTCGAGATTCGCCTGTGGCACGCCGCAGCCGCCATAGGGCTGGCCAAGTGAGCTGAACCACGTGGAGTTTCCTGTGTACATGATGGGGTTGGGCGTAGTC
The DNA here is from genome assembly GCA_050010735.1 of Occallatibacter sp. GTDB lineage: Bacteria > Acidobacteriota > Terriglobia > Terriglobales > Acidobacteriaceae > Telmatobacter. Next base: position 8,296 of record JBEKKL010000006.1, read on the forward strand.
GCAGTGATCGTGAACGGCAAGGGATTGCTGGTCACTCCGCCTGTCACCACCGTCACGTTGTAGATGCCTGCGGCCAAGCTCGGAACCGTAACTACAATGGCGTCGTCGACCCATGCGGTTACAATAGCTGCTGTCGTGCCAAAGAAGACCTGGCCCGTTCCCTGCGAAGACCCGACACTCATTCCAATGCCGGCAGGCATGACGGTCATCGAACTACCGGCGATGCCGGCCGCCGGACTCACCCATACGATCTCGAGCGGCGATGCAGCAACCGTAAGCGAGAGCGGCGTCGTCTTAACCAACGTGCCCGAGGTTCCGGTGATGGTGAGGTTGTAGGTTCCGGCAACCGCATTGCTGGCAGCCGTCAGCGTCAGCACGCCGGACAACGATGCCGCATTGGTGTTGAACGCCGCAGTAACTCCGCTGGGCAATCCGGATGCGGATAGCAGGACAGTTCCATTGAACGGACTGACGTCTGTAATCGCAATAGTATCGAATGCAGTGCTACCTGGAAGAATCTGCAAGCTAGCCGGCGAAGGCGCGAGCGTGAAGCTGCCTGCAGTGTCCACCGTGAGTCCGACGTTAGCTGTTGAGGTCAACGAGCCGGAGGTTCCGGTAATGTTGATCGTGTAGCTTCCGGCAACGGCCGAACTGCTGGCAGTCAGCGTGAGAACACTGGTCCCGGTCGTGGGATTGGGAGTGAAAGCCGCCGTTACTCCGCCAGGCAGACCGTTCGATCCCGATGCTGTGAGAGTCACGCTACCCGCGAATCCGTTCACATCCGTGACCGTGATGTTATCGGTGGCGCTGCTGCCCTGAGCAACCGTGAGGCTCGACGCCGATGAGCCGATCGTGAAGCTCGGTGTTGTCGCCACCCCGCAAGCCGATCCGTTGATAGCGAAGGACGTGGGCACCGCATTGGTGACGCCATTCCAAAGACCGTCGAATCCAATGCCCGTGAGGCTGCCACCAGCGGGAACGCTGCCGTTATAACTCAGGCTCGTCAAAGTGACTTTGGCGCCGCTCTGTACCTCGGCGGCATTCCAGATGGACGAAATCGTCTGGCCGTTGGCAAAGGTCCAGGTCAGAGTCCAACTGGTCCACGCGGTTGTTCCGGTGTTGTTGATAGTGATGGCGCCGCCAAAGGCAGTCGAGTTTTGCGGAACGATCGTGTAGACGATGCTGCAAACAGAACTCGATGCTCCGGGCGTAATGGTGAGAGCGATCGTCGTGCTGGCGCTCAGCGATCCAGAGGTTCCGGTGATGGTGACCGTAGCCGAACCGAGTGTCGCCGTGTTGCTCGCCGCGAGTGTCACAACGCTGCTTCCCGTCGTGGGGTTCGTCGCGAAGGCGGCGGCAACACCGGTGGGCAATCCAGATGCAACCAGCGTCACAGAGCCGCTGAATCCATTCAGATCCGCCACCGTGATAGTGTTGGTTGCGCTGAGGCCCTGAGCGATCGATACGGAAGGCGCCGAGGGCGCCAGCGTGAAGCTGGGCGTCGGTTTAGCGCCAACGGTGAGGGCGATCGCTGTGCTTGCGGTCAAGCTCCCTGACGTTCCGCCTATGGTGACCGTTGCCAGACCGATCGTTGCCGTACTGCTCGCAGTGAGTGTTAACACGCTGTTTCCAGTCGTGGGATTCGTCGCGAAGCCAGCAGTGACGCCAGTCGGCAGGCCGGAAACGGCAAGCGTAACAGACCCCGTGAAACCACCCAGGCTGTTCACCGCGATGGTGTCCGTAGCGCTGCTGCCTTGCGTCACAGATAGAGTGGATGGCGACGAAGCGAGCGAGAAGCTCGGCGGCGTATTGACGACAACGGTGACCGCAATGCTCGTGGAGGTGGTCAAAGAGCCTGAGGTACCCGTAATGGTGACCGTGGAGGTTCCGACCGTTGCGGTGCTGCTGGCCGTCAGAGTCACCAGACTGCTTCCCGTGGTTGGATTGGTAGCGAAGGCTGCCGTCACACCGGTGGGCAAACCCGATGCGGTAAGAGCCACACTTCCTGTGAATCCGCCGATATCCGCGACCGTGACGGTGTCTGTTGCGCTGCTGCCCTGCGAAACAGAGAGGGTCGATGCGGACGGCGCCAGCGTGAAACTCGGCGGTGTCTTGGCAACAACGGTCAAAGCGATGTTCGTGGTTTCGGTCAGGGAGCCGGAGCCTCCCGTAATGGTGACGGTGCCGCTGCCGACGGTTGCCGTGCTGCTGGCCGTCAGCGTGAGCACGCTGCTGCCGGTCGCGGGGTTGGTGCCAAAGGCTGCCGTCACGCCGCTCGGCATTCCCGACGCGGTCAGATTCACGCTGCCCGTAAAGGGACTTATGTCGGTGACTGAGATGGTATCGGTTGCGCTGGCACTCTGAGTGATGGTGAGCGCGGAGGCCGACGGGGCGAGAGAAAAGCTGCCGGTGATGGAATTGCCGCAGGTATTCCCGTTGACGGCAAACGATGTGGGTATGGCATTGGTGACGCCATTCCAGGTGCCGTTGAAACCCAATCCACTGGTGCTGGCGCCAGCGGCGATGCGGCCGTTGTAAGTTTCGCTGGCCACCGTCACGTTCGCGCCGCTCTGGGTCTCAACGCCGTTCCAGAACGAGGTGATCGTCTGGCCGTTGGCGAAGGTCCAGGTTAGCGTCCAACTGCTCCAGGCAGTTGTTCCGGTATTGGTGATGGTAACGGCTGCTCCGAATGCGCCGGAGTTCTGCGGAGTAATCGCGTAGACAACGCTGCACGAGGTTTGCGCATCGGCGCGCGGCATGAGAAGGGTGAAAAGCAGAAGCGAGAGTACCGCAAAATACCCGCTCAGTCGGCGAGCGTGTGATCGCTCACAGGGGGGATCGAACTGTTGAGACATGAATTCTCCTTTACATCACACAGCCCACTGACATCACTCAATGCTCGAGCGTTTATTGCAGTATGATGCCGGGATAAGAGGCCAACCTTGAGGTTGGGTCGAAGATCAACTGAGCCGTGGTATGAGCTTTCACCGAGTCGCGCTCGGAAGGGCGCCTCGGGTTGGCCAACTGCGAAATCGGGCTTCTGGTTGGCGAAATGAGAAAAACTGTGTCTGCCATGAGGCGCGCCCCGGAGTTTCGTATGCTGTGCGAAGCGGGCCGAAAGACCCACTCCGCACACTTTGGTTTGCGACAGTCAGTTGCTGAAGCCTCTTGTTAGTTAACTGTGCAGGCCGTTCCGCTGATGGCAAAGGCCGCGGGTATCGCGTTCGTGCTTCCGTTCCAGGTTCCGTTGAAACCGATGCCGGTTACGCTGCCGCCGGCCGCAACGTTGCCGTTGTAAGTCTCGTTGGTCACTGTAACGTTGGCGCCACTCTGAGTCTCAATTCCATTCCAGAGATTCGAGACCGTCTGTCCGTTGGCAAAGCTCCAGGTCAACGTCCAGCTCGTCCAAGCAGTCGTCCCTGTGTTCAGCAGAGTGATCGAAGCTCCAAAGGCGCTCGTGTTCTGGGGTGAGATTGTGTAGTCGACCGTGCACGGGCTGGAATTCGATGAGACAACAGTCAGCGCAATCGTGGTGGTTGACGTTGTGCTCCCCGAGGTTCCAGTGATGGTGACTGTCGACGTTCCAACGGTGGCTGTACTGCTTGCTGTGAAGGTCAGCACGCTGGAGCCGGTGGTCGGATTGGTGCCGTACGCAATCGTAACTCCCGTCGGCAGGCTGGCCGCGGAAAGTGTCACTGATCCGGTGAATCCACCGACGTTAGTTACCGTGATAGTATCGGTCGCAGTCTTGCCTTGAGTCACCGACAGAGAAGGGGCCGAAGGAGTCAGAGTGAATCCGGGCTTCGCCGTGACCGCAAGTGCGATGGTGGTAGTGGCAGTTAATGTTCCGGAGGTCCCGGTAACTGTGACCGTGGCAGCGCCGACTGTGGCCGTCGCACTGGCTGTGAGAGTTAGCACGCTTGTGCTGGTCGTCGGATTGGTCGCGAACACGGCGGTAATGCCAGTGGGCAGGGCCGATACGGCAAGAGCCACCGATCCGGTAAACGGACTCACTTCGTTTACAGTGATGGTGTCGGTGCCGCTGGCGCTTTGTGCGATCGACAGGGTGGATGCTGAGCTTGAAAGCGTGAAGTTTCCAGCGGTGATAACGGTGAGTGCGATCGTGGTGGTTGCGGTCGTCGTGCCCGAAGTTCCAGTGATAGTCACCGTCGACGTTCCAACCGTGGCGGTACTGTTAGCAGTGAAGGTCAGCACGCTGGTGCTGGTAGTGGGATTGGTGCCGTACACAACGGTAACTCCAGCAGGCAATCCCGTCGCCGCCAGAGTTACACTGCCCGTAAATCCGCCTGAGTCAGTTACCGTAATGGTGTCGGTTCCACTGGCGCCCGGAGTTACAGACAGAGTTGAAGCCGATGGCGCCAGAGTAAATCCCGGCTGAACTGTGACGGTAAGGGCTATGGTGGTTGTGGCAGTCAAGCTACCGGAGGTTCCGGTAATCGTGACAGTGGACGAGCCGGCCGTAGCAGTCGGACTAGCTGTTAAGGTCAAGACACTCGTGGATGTAGCAGGGTTCGTGGCAAATGCCGCGGTCACACCGGCAGGCAGTCCTGAAGCGGAAAGAGTTACAGAGCCTGCAAAGGGACTTACATCCGATATCGTAAAGGTATTGGTGCCGCTCGAGCCCTGTTGAATCGACTGAGAAGAGGCCGAAGGTGCCAGTGTGAAGCTGCCACCGGTGGCGGGGGCTTCGTTGCTGCAAGTTACTCCGTTGAGATCAAACGAAACGGGCGGCGAGTTGATGATGCCGTTCCAGGCGCCATTGAAGCCCAGTTCGTTCATACTGGCGCCGGCGGCTATGCTTCCGTTAAAGCTGGCGTTGGTCACCGTCACATTCGCGCCGGTCTGGGTTTCAGTTCCGTCGTTCCAGATGGAGGAAATAGTCTGCCCGTTGGGGAAGGCCCAACTCAGTGTCCAGCTCGTTATGGCCGTCGATGAGGTGTTGTAGATATCGATGGCAGCTCCGAAGGCCGTTGTGCTTTGCTGCGAAGCTTTATAGACAATTGCGCACGCCGACGAACCAACAAAGAAAGAGATTGTAGTGGTCTCTGACAGCGAGCCCGAGGTCCCGGTGACTGTGATCGTCGCGGGTCCTGTTGTTGCAGTGCCGCTGGCCGTGAGAGTTAGCACACTGGAGCCGGTAGCGGGATTGGTGCCGAAGGCAGCAGTCACGCCGGCAGGCACTCCAGAGGCTGAGAGAGTTACGCCGCCAGTGAATCCATTAAGACTCGTGACTGTAATGGTGTCGGTTGCGCTCGTGCCCTGGCTGACCGAGAGGCTCGATGCCGAGGGCGAGAGCGTGAAGCCGGGAGCTGTAGAAGCCGTCGCTACGAATGTAGTGATACTCTGCGCGGGAAGGCTGTAGCTGAAGGCCTGATTCGCTACGCTGACCGGGCTTAGCTGCGACATGCTTTCCGTGGCCGATGTTTGATAGGGCGTAAACGAGGTTGCGATCTGACCTGCGATAGAAACGGGAAAGCTAGTAGCTGTCGTGTTTGAATTGATGGCTACGATGACCAGCTTCCCATTTCCCATGTATGCCGAGTCATACACACCCGGGATAGGTTCGGTGGAGCTGACCATCAAATAACCTGGCCTGATAAATTGCGAGAATTGACCGATGGCGAGGCCGTAGTACGTGGGGTTGCTGTTGGTATCGATCAGTCCATAATTCGTCACCGAGGTGCCGGGGTTCCAATCGATCTGCCACCACCAGACATAGGCGTTGTATTCGGCCACCGTCATCGAGTTATTGATCTCCTCTGCCGCGGCGATGGCATCTGTAATTGTCGGCTCCGATCCGGAAGGCGACAGATAGTGTTCGGTCATCCACACCTCCTTGCCGAGGTTCTTGGCATTGGTGTAGTAGGAAGGCGAGACCCCATAGATATGGCCGGCAACGATCGGAATGTGTCCGACAGCGTTGGGGTCGTCGAGCGACGGATCGGAGTAGCCAACTGTAAAGCTCTCTGACTCCGGCATCATCAATTTGGTGGTCAGCACAGAAGAGTTATTGGCGACCCAGGTATCCATCTGCGCAGGAGTCCAGACACAGGATTCGTAGGTAACGTTGGCATCTGGCTCGTTCTGCATCGAGATCGCATAGAGATTCACGCCGCCACTCGCCATGTAAGCTGTGAAGAGGTTGAGATAGTTAGCGAAAGCTGCGTATTCTGAGGTGTTGAGCGAGCCCATGACCGTACTGCTGTTGCTCTTCCAGACGGCGGGCGGCGTCCACGGCGTCGCGATCACGCTGACGTTCGAGCCAGCAGCCTGGGCCGCTTGAGCACTTCCGAGCTCGGCAGCCCAATTGGAGCCGCCGGTGGTCGAACTTGGGTCGATACGCACACGCAGAAGAGTTAGGCCTAGTTGGCCACTGCCCGTGCCGTAAAGGGCATTAGCCTGCGCGGTGGTCATCGCCGGCATCCAAGCTGTCGAACCGCCGAAGCCGCGAATCGTCTGCTGCGCCGCCCCACAATTTATAATCGCAGTTTGTGCCTTGCCCATGACGGCGGCGAACAGGAGCGTCAACACCGCGATGCAAGTTGCCTGGAATCTCATGATCGAGCTTCTCCTTCGTTTGTTGTAGATGGGGAGATATAGCCAAATCGAAAACTTCGGAGCACGGTGTCTCGGCTCTCCGATTGGCTTTCAAAGATGCGCAAGCGGACGTCGTGAAGGCTGAACTGCAGCTTCATGGTCTCTCCCGTACAGCACGCGCCCCTGCGCCACTCAAGCCGCTGGCCGTCTCGGCGAGTCGCTGCTGCTATGAACGGGGGACTCACGGCCGAGGCTTGGTTGAGTGGGAAAACATTACAGAGAATTAGGCAAAACGAATTACGCTCCGAGAGAGTAGTGGAAGACTCCGGTCATCTTGGTGCGACCTGGTGCACTCGGAATGAAGCCCCGGCGAAGGAGAGAAGTAAGGGACGGGTGATGAGGCAGCAGTCAAAGGCCGGAAGATAGAATAACCGGCCGAACGGTTCACACGCCTTTTCCTCTTCTCGCCGAGGCCTGCTTTGAAATAACCGCAGATAGCAGCTAAAACGTTTTATCAACGAACCGTCAAGTTACTTATGTCTATGCAACTAAGGTAATCCAGGGTAACCTTCCGAGCGACAACGCGCAACGAGATAGGTTGATCGGTGCACTCCGTCAGCGTAGAAATGCCTCTGGCAATCCCCCGTCAACAGGAATCAAATGCCCCGTAGTGCACCGGGAGCGGGCGCTCGCAAGAAACAGGATTGCCTCCGCGCAATCTGCCGGATCTATGGGTTGATGCGTCAACGTTCGCTTCGCGTAGAAAGCGGCGAGCAGATCGCGTAGCTCGGCGTCGGTCATCGATTCTTCAAAGGCGATGCCGTATTTGGCCAGCGACGTACGCACACGATCTCGGGGAAACATCGTGGAGCCCTTGACCACAGTGGCTGGGCAGACGCCATTGACACGCACCTTTGGCGCCAGGCCGACAGCCAGTTCGCGCACTAGATGACTCAATGCCGCTTTGCTCACGTCGTAGGCCTCGCTGCCTCGCTTAGGAACCACCGCATTCGCAGAACTGGTCAACACGATTGAAGCGTCCAGCCCTTGTGCTTCCAACACTCTGGCCGCCTCATCGCATAACCGGTAGCTCGCCGTTACGTTCACATCGAGGGCGGTTGCCCACAACGCATCCGAAATTACGCCATCTTGTGACGAGGGGAAGATTGCCGCGGTGTTAATCAGAATGTCGATGCCGCCGAACGATCTGATCGTGGCCTTTAGCGCCTGGTCGATGGAGCTACGATTTCGGATGTCTACAGCTGTTGAGGCTGCAAACTCCTTCGAAGTATCCTTGGCAAGTTCACCGACGACACCGGCCGCGGCGCTCGTATCGCGGTCGGCTACCATCACGTGAGCGCCGCGCGATGCGGCCAACAGAGCCGCCTCGCGGCCAATGCCGCTACCTCCACCGACCACCAGGACGATATAACGGCTCAGTTCTTTCTCGGGTGGCTGGCGACGGATCTTCGCCTCTTCGAGCGCCCAGTATTCGATGCGGAAGGCCTCGCTTTGCGGCAGAGCTACATAGTTCATGAAAACCTTGAAGCTGGCCGGATCCATTCCTTCGCCGCACTGTGGAACACTGATCGCCTGTTTCTTGTCTTCTTCGTCGAGCAAGCTTGCGCCTTCCATCACATGAATCGCGTTGGTATAGAACTCCCCGCTGATACGAGCCTCGGTCTTGCTCTTGCCAAAGCTAAACATGCCAAGACCGGGAATCAGAACGATGGAGGGATTTGTATTGCGCAGCGCGGGCGAGTCGGGAAGCGCATGTGAATGGTAGTAGCTTCTATACTGTTCCCGATATTCCGTTAGCGATTTGTCGATCTGTCTCTTAAGTCCCTCGACATCCTCTGCTTCGATCCACGGCACAAACATCGGACGAATCTTGGTGCGAATGAAGTGATCGGGACAACTCGTTCCAAGAAAAGCGAACTCTTTGGCGTGTTTCGAGTTCACAAACCGCAACACATCCTCCGAGTCGTTGAAGTTTGCTATCCATCGCCTCTGACTACTGATCCGCCCGCGCAGGAAAGGAAGAATCTCGACCGCAAGAACATCGCGATTTTCGCGCGGCTCCGTGTCAACTCCACCGAACCTGAGATTGCTCTTTCTAAGACCGTGTCTCTCGATGAATTGGCCAAGTTGATCAATCACCGTCAGCGTATTCACATAGCATTCGCGCTGTGTCTCACCCCATGTGAAGAGGCCGTGCCCGCCGAGCACAATGCCGTCGCAGCCCGGATTCCTTTCGATGGCGCGCTTCATCATCATTGCAAGCTCGAAGCCCGGACGCTGCCAGGGAAGCCATGCGAGCCGACGATGGAATTCGCGATTGAACTCCTCCATCTTCGACTTGCCGTTGGCCGAAGCGGCGAGCGCTATGCCCCAATCGGGATGCAAGTGGTCAACGTGCGAAAATGGCAGAAAGCCGTGCAGCGGCGTATCAATCGAAGCAGCTACTGGATTGTTGCGAAAGGCGCAGAGCGGGTACATCTCGACCATCGAGTCTTCTGTCTCCGGCCCGCGATAGAGCTTCTCGAGTGCCAATAATTTCTCTTGATAAAGCGTGGCAAAGCCCTCTCGCTTGATGCCGCCGAGGTCCCCTCCACTGCCTTTGACCCAAAGTATCTTCACCGTCTCACCGGTGAGTGGATCGATCTCATCAATCTTCGAGCTTGTGTTTCCGCCGGCGAAGTTGGTAATGCGCAGATCAGAACCCAGCAGATTCGATCGGTAGCGCAGCAACTCAGGTTCATCGAGCGTTTCGCCTACCCTGGGATCCCAGCGGTCTTCGAGGAACTTCAGCGCGGGGGAAGCAACAGCTGCAATTGTCATCTTTTATGCCTTGGGTGTGGTATGAATTGGGGAACGCGACCTGAAGGGCTCACTTCCACCATCCTATGCGAAGAGCTGAATACCGCCAAATCGATGGCACCGGATGTGATGCAATCAGGGCGCATCTTCGCCTCATTTTTGCTCAGTTCAACAAGAGAACGATCTCTTCTGGGTAACGGTTTGGATGCTCTGGTGGATCTGATTTCTCCAGTAGTCCTTGTTAGTGACCCTGGCTTTCAGTTACTATCCGTAATCAGGATCAAGACAAGCGTGGTGTCTATAAAGATGTGCGATCTTGATCTGTGTTTCGATTCCGCTTCCCGCAAACCAAGGCGGAAGGGATTCAGTAGCGCTGAGCGAAGTTGTGTTGCCCGACGGTTCTTTCAATCAAGGGCGACCGATTGCGGATCAATCGGTTGCCGCGTATTGACGATCTTCCTCGCCGCGTTGCACCAGCGGCTCGAAGACAGAAATGAACTGACCGGTTAGATTGTCGGCTGCACCAAGGTCCCCTGGAATTTGGCGGGACTCGGGTCCTTCTCGATCTTCTCCGGCGGGAGGCGCAACGATGATTCGCAATTCCCCTTTCTTCAATCTCTCTACCGTGGAACGCTCGTGTTTTCGGCTTTCACCCGCGGCAAACCGGATCGTCGCCAGGCTGCTGCTGCCGGTTCTTGCCATCGGTCTGCTTTCGACAGCCGCGGCGAAGCTATGCGCACAGAACCCTGCCACATCGGTGACCGTTGACGCGAGTGCGAACCAGCATCCGATCAACCCCAATATCTATGGGATTGGCGGCGGTCCCAGCACCGCCGACATGCAAGCGCTGAACGTAACGCTCAATCGCATCGGCGGCAATAACGAGAGCGACTACAACTGGCAACAGGACGCCATCAACCTCGATTTCGATTGGTATTTTGAGAGCTATCTTCAGCACGGTCCTCCAGTTGTTCCCGGACAAGATACTGACATTACGATTCTAAATACACGCAATGCCGGTGTAGGCGCCGAGCCGATGGTGACCATTCCCATGCTCCCCTACATCGCCAGAGTCCCCGCGAATGCCACCTCCGGCTCGGCCTCGCTCTGGTCTTACTCGATTGCCAAGTACGGCGCGCAGATTGGGTGCAGTAACCTCGCGGCGCACGATCCGTATCAATCCGACGCGGGAAGCGGATGCCTCGCCAACGGAAAAGATGTCGTTAACGACCCCACAGATGCCTACGTCGCGAATAGTGTGGCAATCGAAACGGGATACGTGCAGCACTTAGTCTCCAAGTGGGGAAACTCGACGACTTCCACAGGGATCAAGTACTACGTATTGGACAACGAACCTTCACTTTGGAGTTCGACTCACCGCGACGTCCACCCCACGGCCGAAACCTACGACGAGGAGTACAACAACATCGTCAATTACGCAACAGCCATCCGCTCCGTGGATCCGAACGCCAAGATTGTAGGGCCGGAAGAGTGGATATGGTGGGCGATGTGGGTGAGCGGGAAAGATCAGGCGGGCGGAACCGGCGCCGGATCAGACTATGCCACCCACAACAATACTTACTACTATCCTTATCTGCTTCAGAAGCTCTATGCCTATCAACAAAGCAGCGGCATAAAGATGCTCGACATCTTGACCGTTCACTGCTACACCGATGCCGACCCGAGCACCTTCAACGTAGCGACACGTCAGCTGTGGGATCCGAACTACGTCGATCCGAATTGGGAGAGCGACGTGGGCATCAATGGAGGCATTCAGGAACTGATTCCCCTCATGAAGCAATGGGTGAGCCAGTATTACCCAGGGCTCGAGATCGGTTGCACGGAGTATAGCTGGGGCAATGACAATTCATTAGGCGGAGCCACCGCGCAGGCTGACGCGTTGGGTATCTATGGACTTTACGGATTCGACCTGGCAACCCAATGGGGCACTCCTCCCAAGCCCGGCTATCTTGCCATGCAGATCTATCGCAATTATGACGGCAATCTCTCCACCTTTGGAGACACGAGCGTTGCAGCCACAGTAACCAATCCGGACAATCTCTCGGCCTTTGCAGCGCTGCGCACGTCAGAAGGCGCGCTTACGGTAATCGTGATCAATAAGCAAACGGGAAGCACGCCGGTGACGGTGAGCCTGGCCAACTTCAGCTCGACAGGTACGGCGACCGGCTATCAGATATCGTCCGCTACCCAGACATCGATTACCAACCTCGGTAACATCACGGTAGCAAACAACGCAATTAGCGCCACTGTGCCCTCGCAGAGTGTCACACTCTATGTGATTCCGTCTGGCAGCGTACTCACCGCCCCAACGACACCGACCGGGCTGGCTGCCACCGTGGGCAACGGCACCGTAACGCTGACGTGGAATGCCGGCGGAGGCGCGACGAGTTACACGGTATCGCGCGGGTCGGCGAGCGCAGGTCCCTTCACCGCTATAGGTACGGTCACCAGTCCCGCGCCGACCACACTGACCGACACCGGACTTACCAATGGGACTACATACTATTACGTGGTGTCAGGGACGAATAGTAAAGGCACGAGCCCAAACTCGGCCCCCGTTGCGGCTACTCCTATGGTCCCGCCCACGTTCAGTTCTTCTGCGACCGCCTCCCCTAATCCCGTTACGCAAAATGCCAGCACAACGATTACGGCTACCGTTCAATGCACGGCAAATTCATTGAGCAATGGAACAGTGGAGATCATCGCTTTGGACCCGAGCGGCAATGTAGCGCTCAATCAGAGCTTCACCGCGCAGAGCTTCACAACAAGCCAAAGTCATACATATACTGCTTCTCTTACTCCGACGCTGGCCGGAACATACACTCTGGAGGTCGGCGTCTTTAGCGCGACGGGCCAGCAGTGGATCCTGAATACCTCCGCCGGCACGATCACCGTCAATTCCGCTCTGTCGTTCACTTCTTCGGCCACCCCCAATCCGACATCAATCGCGGCTTCCGGTTCCTCGACGGTCACGGTACAGGTCAAGGACACGGGAACCGTCGGTCTTACAAACGGTATTGTCCAATTGCTGATCATCGACCCGTCGGGCAATGAGATTGTGCAGCAGAACTGGACCAGCGAGAACTTCACAGCCGGTGCTACGCTGACGCTGACTTATACTTTCACTCCGTCGACCCTCTCACCGCCTGAGAAGACCAATGGCACTTATACCTTCGAGATTGGCGTCTTCAACTCCACATGGAGCACTGATTACTACTGGAACAGCAACGCTGGAACCATAACAATCGCCGCAGGAACTGCGCCAGCCGCGCCGACGGGCCTGACAGCCACTGCTGGAAACGCATCGGTAGCGCTGAGTTGGACGGCTAGCAGCGGTGCGACCAGTTATAACGTCTATCGCGGTACCACGGCTGGTGGCGAGAGCACGACCCCGCTTGCGACCGGAATCACCACTACCACATACACCGACTCGACGGCGGTCAATGGGACCAAGTACTACTACAAAGTCGCAGCGGTCAATGCCGGAGGGACCAGCGCGCTTTCTACCGAAGTATCAGCTACACCGGAGCCAGCAGCACCGGCGGCGCCGACAGGCCTGACAGCCACTGCGGGCAATGCATCGGTGGCGCTGAACTGGACCGCGAGCGGCGGTGCGACCAGTTACAACGTCTATCGCGGTACGACAGCTGGTGGCGAGAGCACGACCCCGCTTGCAACCGGGATCACCACGACCACATACACCGACTCGACGGCGGTCAATGGGACGACGTACTACTACAAAGTCGCAGCGGTCAATGCCGGAGGGACCAGCGCGCTATCTACCGAAGTATCGGCAACACCGCAATCGACCACAACAACGCCCGCTACTCCAACTGTAACGGTGGATCCTGCTTCATCGACAATTGGCTCTGGCAACAGTCTCAGCGTGAAGGTTACAGTCGCCGGATCCGGAGCAACTCCAACAGGATCTGTCACCCTCTCAGGCGGAGGTTACACTTCGACGGCGCAGACCCTCGTTAGCGGAAGTTACACATTCACCATTCCGTCAAATAGTCTGAACATCGGAACCGATACGCTCACTGCGTCCTATGGCGGAGATACCAATTACACGATGGGCAGCGGGAGTGCCTCCGTTACCGTGACAGCATCGGTGTTTTCACTGTCTGCGTCGGCGCCGTCTGCGATCGCGGCAGGTTCGCCCGCGACGTCAACCTTAACGGCAACCACGACAACAGGCTATTCAGGAACCATCTCACTCGCCTGCGTTCTGACTTCTTCTCCGAGCGGCGCAGCCAATCTGCCGAGTTGCGCGAGCGGCAGCTCAACGATAACTCTGAACTCCGGGACAACGAGCGGGACGGCAACCATCACGGTAACGTCGATAGCCCCCGGTGTCGCAATGGCGCAACCCAGTACGGGAGGTAAAGGACGCGGGTGGATGGGAGGCGGCGCGTTTCTCGCCTTCCTGGTCTTCCTAGGGATTCCGGCTCGGCGGCGCGCGTGGCGGTCGATGTTGTGCGCTCTTGGCCTGATCGCGGCTTTAGGAGCGATAACCGCATGCAGTGGCGGCATTACGCAGCCGAACCAGGGAAGCCACGGAACCACCGCAGGAAGCTACACTTTTACCGTGACTGGAACCGGCACGCCGGCAGTGAACCCGGCTCCGACAACCATGTTTACAGTGGTCATTCAGTAGCCGGCGCTTCAACCCTGCCAGAAGATGCGCCAGATCTAACAGGCCTTCTCCTTTAGGGCCGCGGCTCGCTTCCGCGCCTGGTTTTGAAAGGCCTCGTCTTCGGGCGAGGCCGATTCAATCGAATCGATATTGACGGCGACATTGGCAAGCGCTCCTTCGAGAGCGGCCCTCGATAGTGCAATCGCAGTCGTAAGGTCGGAGGCCATCATAGGACTGGTGATCGACCTCAAGCCGGTTGCGATCTCAGCAACCTCGACGGCCTTTTCGGCAACGCCCAGAGGCACACTCGCCGCCAGCCGGAGCGCCGCATTGATTGCCGGCTGCCCATTTGATGACTCCTTCGCCGTCTTATAAGCCTTCATGACATCGTTGTACGACTCGGCGTCTGCATCGATGGCCACCTTCAGCTCTTCGCGTAGTTGATTGAGCCGAGCAATCGCCTCACTCAGTTTGTGCTCGTGTTGCAGATACGATTTCTTACCACGCGACATGGATGCGACCATGCCGGCCAAACCGGCGGCCATGGCAGCGCCCGCGGCTGCAGCACTTCCTCCGCCGGGCGTCGCGGTCGGGGCGGCCAGCTGCTCAATAAACGGCTCTACGCCTGCGCGAAGGCCTCCGACGGCAGTCTTGCCGCTCATCACAGCCGCGAGGCGGTTCTCCAGGATCAGCGAAGAATCGAAGCTTTCCACCTGTAGGAACCACTCCGCGGCCTGCTCCAATGCGAGTTTTGGAATCAGGCCGACGATCTCGCTGGAGACTGGAACCGCGCCGTACCGTTGCGCTTCTCGTTTTACGAATTCGAAGACGCGATGAATCGGCGTCTGCTCGAAGTCGGTCAGGTTCATCGAGACCTGGGCCATGCCGCGAACCAGAAAGCCAGCCCCCTTGACGAATCGCAGACCGCCAGTGGAGAAACGCACCGCCTTGGCGATCTTTTTAGCGATGGCGACATCAGCTGTATTGAGGAAGATATTGTAGGCAATCAACGGCTTTCGAGCGCCCACCACGGTGGCTCCAGCGGTCGGATGCACGCACGGCTGGCCAAAATCGGGCCTGCGTGCGGGATTGGTAACGATTTCGTCACGGATCCCTTCGAACTGGCCCCGGCGTATGTTCTCAAGATTTTGCCTCTCGGGCGTCGTCGCGGCAGCCTCGTAGAGATAGACCGGGATCTGGAAGCGCCGCGCGATTTCTGCGCCGACGTGGCGGGCCATCGCGACACAGTCTTCGAGCGTAACGCCGTCGATGGGAATGAACGGGATCACATCGGCTGCACCCATGCGTGGATGCGCGCCCTGGTGCTGGGTCAAGTCGATCAGCTCGGCAGCTTTGCCTACGCCGCGAATCGCGGCCTCCTGGAGGGCCTCCCGATCGCCCACCAGCGTGATGACGCATCGATTGTGGTCTGAGTCCATCTCACGGTCGAGCAGATAGACGCCGGGAATCTTCATGGCTTCGACGATGGCATCGACCTTAGCCGGATCGCGGCCTTCGGAGAAATTGGGTACGCATTCAACGAAAGTGGTTGGCACGAGAGAAGGATAATGACTGGCGGCTCACTACCGCAACTCGCACCGGGGGCGACAGACGCGCACGGGTAGTATCCTGAATATCGGCTTGCGGGAAGCTTCTATGGACCAAACAGTTCTTCTTCCTGGGTAGGAGGGTGATGACGACGACCATGGCCCCAACAATCCGTGCGCGGCGCGGCAACCAATTGCACTGCAAGGGATGGCAGCAGGAGGCGGCGCTGCGCTGCCTGATGAACAACCTCGATCCAGAGGTCGCCGAGAGGCCCGCGGATCTGGTTGTCTACGGCAGCATCGGCAAGGCGGCGCGCAATTGGGAGTGCTTCCACGCGATTGTCAGCGAACTGGAAGGCCTGGGCCACGAAGAGACGCTGCTGGTGCAGTCGGGCAAGCCGGTGGCTGTCTTCCCGACGCACGAAATGGCTCCGCGAGTGATCATTGCCAACTCCAATCTGGTGGGCAAGTGGGCCAACTGGGAGCACTTCAATGAGCTCGACCGCAAGGGCCTGATGATGTACGGACAGATGACTGCGGGAAGCTGGATTTATATCGGCACGCAGGGGATTTTGCAGGGAACATTCCAGACCTTTGCGGCGATGGCTGAACGGCACTTTGGCGGAACGCTGAAGGGCAAGCTGGTTGTGACCGGCGGCGTCGGCGGGATGGGTGGAGCGCAACCGCTCTCAGTAACGCTCAACGATGGCGTGGTGCTGGCCATCGACGTCGATCGCAGTCGCATTGAGCGGCGCGTTCAGACGCGCTACTGCGACATGGTTACCGAAAGCCTCGACGAGGCTCTGCAGCTCTGTGAAGCGGCGCGGGACGAAGGACGCGCGCTGTCAGTTGGCCTAGTGGGCAACTGCGCCGATCTTTTGCCCGAGATTGTGCGGCGCGGAGTTGTGGTCGATGCAGTCACGGACCAGACCAGTGCACACGATCCGCTGAACGGATACATTCCTCAAGGACTGAACCTCATCGAAGCGGCGGAGTTGAGGAAGCGCGATCCGGAGGAGTATGTGCGCCGTTCGACTGCATCTATGGTTGTCCATGTGAATGCGATGCTCGCCTTTAAGCGTGCAGGCGCCGTTGCCTTCGACTACGGCAACAATATTCGCCGTTTCGCCTTCGATGCCGGATGCGCAGACGCGTTTCTGATTCCCGGCTTCGTGCCCGAGTACATCCGGCCGCTCTTCTGCACAGGCACAGGACCGTTCCGATGGGTTGCTTTGTCGGGAGATCCGAAGGACATCGACCGCACCGATCAACTGGCACTGGAGCTGTTTCAAGACAACCAGATTCTTACGCGGTGGCTGGGGCTGGCGCGCGGACGATTTGCATTTCAGGGACTCCCATCGCGCATCTGTTGGCTGGGCTATGGAGAGCGGGCACGCATGGGCCTCGCGATCAACGAGCTGGTGCGCAAGGGCGAGATCTCCGCGCCAATTGCTATCGGCCGCGATCACCTCGACACAGGTTCGGTCGCCAGCCCCTATCGCGAGACGGAGAAGATGCTTGACGGCTCGGATGCGGTTGCCGATTGGCCGATTCTGAACGCGCTGCTCAATACAGCTTCAGGCGCAACGTGGGTCAGCTTCCATCACGGCGGCGGCGTAGGAATGGGCTTTTCGCTGCACGCTGGACAGGTGACAGTGGCGGATGGAACTGAGATTGCCGCACAAAAGATCGCGCGTGTGCTCAATAACGATCCTGGACTTGGAGTGGTGCGCCACGCCGACGCGGGCTACGATTTGGCAAAGCAGACTGCGCGCGAACGCGGCATTCACATTCCCATGGTGGAGAAGTAGCCGTGGCTCGCACGCTCGCCATTGTCAACATCGGTCAGCTTGTCACGCTCGCCGGACCAAAACGCCCGCGCATCGGTAAAGAACTGGGTGAACTCACTATCATCGACGATGCAATTTTGATCGTCGAAGACGGCCGTGTGACCGCTGCCGGCCATGCTCCTGAGCTCCGCTCCACAATTCCACTCAACTCGGTAGTGATCGACGCCGAGGGCCGTTGCGTCACACCGGGCTTCGTCGATGCGCACACGCACCTCGTCTTTGCGGGCAATCGGGCCGATGAGTTTGAGCAGCGCATTGCAGGAGCCACTTACCAGCAGATCGCCAGCGAGGGCGGTGGCATTTCACGCACTGTTCGATTGACGCGCGCGGCATCTGAAGATGAGTTGCTGGCTGTGGCACGACGTCAGCGGGACTGGATGCTTCGGTGCGGCACGACGACTATTGAGGCCAAATCCGGCTACGGCCTCAATCGCGACAGCGAGCTAAAGATGCTGCGTGTTCTCGCGCGCCTCAACGCCGGGGGTCCGACGCGGATTGTTTCCACTCTGCTAGCCGCGCACACAATTCCTCCGGAGTTCAGCGAACGCCGCGAAGAATATCTGCACTGGATCGAGCAAGAACTGATTCCAGAGGTTTCGGCTGCGAAACTGGCAACCTACTGCGATGCATTCTGCGACGATCACGCATTGAGTGTCGATGAATCGCGCTGTGTACTCAGAGCGGCGCGCAAACACAGTCTTGGGCTACGTATTCACGCCGAGCAATTCCGACCCGGAACCGGCGCAGCATTAGCCGCAGAATTGGGCACCGCAACCGCCGATCATCTTGAAGCCGCGACCAGCGAGACTCTCAGTTTGTTGCGTGAAGCGAGGGTGCAACCAGTGCTGCTGCCGGGCTCGGTCTTTGGGCTGGGGCGCACCGAGTACCCGCAAGCCCGCAAGATGGTCGATCTGGGTCTTGCAATTGTGCTGGCTACTGACTTCAATCCCGGATCGTCACCTGTAGCGTCGATGCCGTTCATCCTTTCACTGGCTTGCCTGCAGATGCGACTCACTCCCGCTGAAGCGTTGATGGCCGCGACGGTCAACGCGGCGTACAGCCTCGGCCTCGGAGACCGAGTAGGGTCATTGGAAGCTGGAAAGGATGCCGACTTCCTGATTCACGAGTTCAGCGATTACCGCGAACTGATGTACTTTATCGCAGCGCCTTTGAGACCGCGCGTTTTTGTCGCAGGCAAGGAAGTAACGACATAAAGTCAGCGTGGGAGAACCAGTCAAATCAGGCCAAGGAAGCTCTCTTTGCGCAATTGCGCGCCAGGAAAGATTGTATTCAGATTTGTGGGTCCGAGCGTTCCCGTGATCGTCTCGGCCAGGACTTGCCGAAAGTCTGTCGTAACGACCAGATCGCGACTTTCATTCAATAGTTCTTTGGCGAGCCCTGGCCATTTGCCGTAGACCTTGCCACCCTTGACGCTGCCGCCCAACACAAACATCGCATTGGCATGGCCATGATCGGTGCCGCCGGTTCCATTCTGCTCGGCAGTACGTCCAAACTCGCTCATCGTCACCAGCGTGATCTTCTCCGCATCGTCGCCCATATCGCGCCAGAAAGCCGAAATGCCCTCAGAAAAGTCCTTCAGCCGGTTGGCCAGATCGCCGTTGACACCGCCTTGATTGTGATGCGTATCCCAGCCGCCAATGTCGGTGAATGCAGTCTCGACGCCTAGATTGGCCTTCATCAATTGAGCAATCTGCTTCATGCCGTTGCCGAAGGGAGTGGACGGATAGACCGCACCCGCGGCCGGAACATAGTGCGCTGGGTCGGTCGCGCGCAGCATCTTCACTGCTTCGAAGGTTGACTCGCCGGCAGTATGCAGCAAAGAATCGCTCGACTCGTCGTACATTGTCTGAAAAGCAATTCCAGACTGCGCCGGAACAGGACCGCGACCGCCGACACTGAAGTCCAGCACATTGCCGATGGCAGTGGCTTCGACCTTACCCGCTAAAGTACGCGGAAGCTGCGATCCCAACGCAATGGCTCGAAATGCCGAGTGCTCCATCCCATGGCGCACAGCGGCGCACAGGTCTTCCGATTGCAGAGCGCGATTGAGCCATCCATCCGCGGTGCTCTTGTCGCCCGGTGTGCCGGACTCCATGTAATCCTGCGCGTCGAAGTGAGAGCGCGTCTTGTCGGGAGACCCGGCTGCCGGAACAATCGCCAGATAACCCTGTCGATAGAGCGCATCAAAGGGGCCGAGCGATGGATGCAGTCCGAAGAATCCGTCCAGATCGAGAACCTGGTTCTGTGGAATCGCAATGGTCGGCCGCATCGCGTAATAATGCTTTTCAGCGTAGGGTACAACGATATTCAGTCCATCCGCCGCTCCGCGCTGGAATATCACTACCAATCGTTTTCCTTGTGCCGTCGAGGTTGCCGGTTCGGCGAAGAGGGCGCGTGTGAGAAACGCCGGTACCGCCGAACTTCCAACCATCGCCAGTGCACCGTCACGCAGAAAGATACGCCGTGTGATTCCCATGATGTCCTCGCTGCAGCCAGTAGCTCTTCGCTAGTCCGTGGAATCGGCGAATATCCTATCGCCGTTGAAACTCCGGAGATCCCAACAACAGCCCGGCCATCAGCGCATCTTGCCTGTCGCGCGCGGTTGGTCCAACGAACTGCTTTGGCAAGGTCCGCTTACCCATCGTTTGCGCTGCCGTATCGATTGGCTGCGCAGACGCGCTCTGGGACTTCGGCACCTCCGTCCGCACATCGGCTTGGCTTTCAACCTCTTCCAAAAGCGTCTTGCGCGTCTGGCTGCTGACCTGGCTCTGAATGAGCCTGTTCTCCAAACTCAGCTCGTCGGTGGCCATGTCAGTCTGCGCCGCATCCCCGGCGACCTCGCGTGCCAGATCGCTGTCATCTGCGTCAGGCAGCCACTCCGTTTGAATTCCGGGCAGTTTATTCGCCGCCAGATTCAAGGCAAAGTTCATGCGGTTGACCAGCGCGCCTGAATTCACCCACGCCTTCGCATTCGACGAATAACCGGTAGGCGGCACACAACCATACAGCGGCATTCCCATGCGATCGAGCGCATACGACAACTGCATCAGATGGTCCGTTCTCGCATCGCTGGCTCGGGCTGCCGACACCACATACTCGAGCGGAGTCTTAACTTTTGCTCGATATGCATCCCGCTGCCAGAGCTCGGGCGAATGAAACATCGTGCGGAGCACCGCGGCGATATCGCCACTGCTGGCGAGATAACTCCTTGCCATACGATTTACAAGGCTCTGCGGCGGATCATCAGAGACAAACCGGATTGCCAGCTTTCTGCTCACAAACTGTGCGGTGGCGGGCCTCATCGCAAGTCGATGCAGCATCTCCAGGCCTTCCTTCATTCCGCCGTCTCTGACCTTCTCGCCCAGGATCTTCTTCGTTCCCGGCTCGTGTTTGCGCTCATCGAAGAAGAAACCCCCGCCACGCGCAGGCCTATCTACGGTCCAGCCTGTAAACACGCGGGCCATCTCGGTGACGTCGTGCTGAGTGTAGCCGCCATCGACGCCTAGTGTGTGCAGTTCCATCAACTCTCGGGCATAGTTTTCATTCAATCCCGATGGGGGCGCTGGCTTGTTCTGTTTCTGTGCGCGTTCCTTGTCCTTTTCAGCCGCGACCGAGTCCGGCCCCATGCTGCTTGCATTATCGAGATAGAGCATCATGGCAGGGCTCTCCGCGGTGGCCACAAGCAGATCTTCAAACTTGCCTAAAGCATGTGGGCGGATCACGTCCCGCTCGAAGCTGACCAAATAATAGGGAGTCTCTTCATTCTTGTGCAGAAACACATTAAAGTGGTTGAGCCAAAAATCTGTCATGACCTCCTGCAACTGTGCCGGACTATAAAGATCGCGAGTTAGTCGCTGTTCCTTCATCTCATTGATGACAGCGTTACTAGGATTCTCAAGGTCCGCCACAACCTCACGCTCGCCCGCAGTCATTCTGTCGATCAGCAGCTCACGCTGTGGTCCCTTGAGCTCTTGCCGGAGGTTTTCAAGCTCTTGTGGAGTCATAGCCAGCAATCGCGATACCCTTTGCTTCGGCGGAAGCGCAAGGATCGCATCTACCTCTACCTCCTCAGGCGAGGGCCTTGCGCCGATAACCTCGGAGGCCGGCTTGGCCGCAATCCTATTAGCCATGAGCTCGCCTGACGCCATTTCGGAATCACGCTGAGCGTCGATCGCCCCCTGAGGTTTTGCCATCTCAATCGCGCCCGACTTCGCCTCAACCCCCATCTCTTGACCCGATGGCATCGCCTGTGTGGCAGGCAAAGGATCCTTGATGGGAGCCGTCACAGCTTCTTTCTCCTTTTCCGCTTTCTTGGCTTCCCGTTCCCTCAAAGAGGCGATTTGATCGTTATAGACCGTATGCAGAATCGGAGTGTTCGGCATGGGGAGCTTCCCCTCTGCCGTCTGCCGGATGATTGCCCCGCTTGGAAACGCTATTAGTAATTGCTGCGCGGACAAACTCATTGCCGGAAACTCGTTCAGCCGCCGATAGAGATCGGTGTAATCCATTGTGGCGGGCTGTAACTGCAGTTCAAACCAGCGGTCCAGTCCGATCTCGCGCACGCGCTCCAGATCGCCCGGTCGCGGGCCAAATGTGAATCGGCTCAAAGCGTGCAGAATGCGCTCATCGTCACTCAGGGCTTGCGCGGACCGGTGTTCGGTGTGGCTGGAACTGGAAAGGGGAGTAGTTACGGACTGGCTCGGCGAGGGTTGCGCAACTAGCATAAGACTCAGAAAAGATCCCAGAAAGCTACGCGGACCTTGCATTGCCCCTCCCGTGAAGTGTGCTGGTTGAATAGACGACTTACCGGCGCGCAGGCCGAACTCTGGGAGCTATCTATGTTACAGAACCCGCCCTAGCTGGAAAGTTGCGGATTTCTCCACTATATTGTGCTCGTAAGCCCCTGCTGGCCATTTGATCCAAACATCTTCGGCCGTTTTGATTGTCAATTTCTTGATTGATTGTCAATTTCTTGACACCCGACACACAAAATCGAATCGAATTCGGTTGATGCTCAATCTAAGTCAAGTCAGCTTCAGGGCCACTAAAAGTACAGCGTACACGGAATAATTACAGTTGGGTAGACTTGTCGAGCGCGTGCAACAAGCTAGTTCTGGCTGGAGTTCACGATGCGGCGCATACTCTGTTTGGCGCTGACTTTACTGTTTGGGTTTGGTCCGCTTGCGGCGGCTCTCCCAGGCAATGCAGAAACGCGCCTTCCCGTCTGCTGTCGCCGTCACGGTTCACATCATTGCTCGACGCCGAACTCAACGACCTCGGGAGCAAGTCAAGCGACCTCCGGTCCGGCGCCAGTATCGATCTCTTCTGAGCACTGCTCCAGTTATCCAGGCTGCGTGCTCGCTCGGGGACGACATATTGAAGCTTTAGTGGCGTCGCCGACACGTATTTCGCTCTGGCTTTCCAACTTCAAATCGCCAATAGCCGCGCAAGCCTCGGCCCGCCTGAGCAAGCTTCGCACCCGCGCTAATCGCGGCCCTCCAATCTCCGACCTAGGTTGAGAGCTCCGTTGAACACTCAATCCCCTTAGAGAGAAGACCCGTCATTCCAAGCTTGGAAGAGCGCCGCTCTGCGTTCCCCACTCTCGGACGATGAGTCTCTCAGTCCAGCATAGCCTTCAGCGGATCTCCTCATAGTCATGGTTCTCGTTCGCGCCGAACTCTCGCGCGGCGGAGCCCGCTTTCACGACAACTGGAACTCCCCCGGAGGTTGGTATGATGCGTCTCTCTTCCCGTCTTGTCGTAGCTCTCTTGTTTGCCGCTTCTCAATCCGTGTTTGGAACGGTCTTTGCAACAGTTCATGGAATTGTTCACGATCCGCAGCATCGGCCCATTGCCAGCGCAACGGTCACGCTTCAGGCAGCCGATTCTGCATTTACTTTGAGCGCTCGAACGACCTCTGAAGGCGAATTCGAGCTGTCACAGGCGCCCATCGGCACGTATCGCCTCGTGGTCAGCGCCGCCGGATTTGCAACAGAGACCGAGGCGCTCTCGATCGAGTCCGGAACAAACCCGGTGGTGCATGTGGCACTGCCCGTCGCCTCCACCGAGGAGTCTGTTGTGGTCCAAGGCGCGACAACTCAGGTGGATTCCGTCACGCCCACCACGCTGGTTAGCCGTGAGTTGATAGAGGAGACGCCGGGAGCCGATCGCGCCACCTCGTTTGCCGCCATCACCGATTACGTGCCTGGCGCCTACATGTGCCACGACATGCTGCATATGCGCGGAGGACACCAGACCAGTTGGCTCATCGATGGAGTCAACATACCGAATACCAGCATTGCGGCGAACGTTGGTCCGCAGATCGCGCCGGCCGACGTGGATCAGATCGAGGTTCAGCGCGGCAGCTATACGGCAGACATCGGCGACCGTACCTACGGCGTCTTCAACGTGGCGCCGCGCAACGGCTTTGAGCGCAACCATGAGGCCGAATTGCGCGTCATAGGTGGAGACTTCATGACCGGCGAAACATCGCTCTCGGCCGGAGACCATTCGCAGAAGTCGGCCTGGTATGCGAGCGTAGCGGCGGCCCGCTCCAACTATGGACTGGAGACACCGATCGCCGCGGTCGTGCATGACGCCTCGAACTCGCAGAGCGGCTTCGGCTCATTTCTCGTGAATCCAAATGCAACGAATCAGCTTCGCTTCAACGGCCAACTGCGCCAGGACTTCTTCCAGGTTCCCTACGATCCAAATCAAGATTGGCTAAACGAGTTATATGATTCCAGTGGTCTTCGCGATGGACAGACCGAGCGTGATGGCTTCTTCATTGCCGATTGGGCGCATACGCTCTCACCCACCGCG
This sequence comes from Occallatibacter sp., assembly GCA_050010735.1. Taxonomy (GTDB): domain Bacteria; phylum Acidobacteriota; class Terriglobia; order Terriglobales; family Acidobacteriaceae; genus Telmatobacter. The sequence goes on from JBEKKL010000006.1 coordinate 32,570, forward strand.
ATCTTTGAAGTTGCGCCTTTCTACCATTGGAACCTGGCCAACTATAACTCGAAGCCGACAGATACTCCCACCGCAACCACCTTTGATCGCACCTCAAACTACGCCGGCCTGCAGGCCGACGTGCGCGGAGAGGTCAAGCACAACAATCTCGCCGCAGGATTCTATTCCTTTTATCAGCACGACTCGTCGATGTTTGGCGTAGATTTCAACGATGGATCCGCCTCAACCATTCGTGAATCCGACACAGCTTCCGGCGGCATCGTCGAGGGTTCATTCTCTGACAATCTGCGCATAACCGATTGGCTTACCCTGCTCGCCGGAGTGCGCTTTTCCTCGTTTCACGGCAGCATTTCCGAAAACTATTCCGACCCGCGGTTTGGCGCGGCCGTAAGCATCCCCAGGCTTCATTGGGTCCTGCATGGCTTTTATGGACACTACTATCAGGCTCCGCCCCTAGTCAGCATTCAAGGCCCGCTGCTCACATACGCCAACGCCAACAACACGGGATTCGCGGTGCTGCGCGGAGAACGCGATGAGGAACACGAATTCAGCATTGATATTCCCTATCGCAGCTGGACTCTTAGCATCGACAACTTCAAAACAAGGATCAACAACTTCCTCGATCACTCCAACATCGGCGAGTCGAATGTCTTCATCCCTATCACCGTCGATGGCGCCCTTGTGCGCGCCTGGGAGGCGACACTGCGCAGCCCATCGATCTGGCGGCGCGGCCAGTTCCACCTTGCCTATTCCAACCAGATCGCCGAGCAGCGCGGAGCGATCACTGGCGGCTTGATCTGCACCTCGGATTGCGATGTCAGCTTCGACTATTCTCCGGTCGATCACGATCAGCGCGATACGCTCAACACCGGTTTCACTGCTACGCTACCGAAGCGCGGCTGGATCTCGAGCAACGTGTACTACGGCTCGGGCTTTTCCAACGGAACTGCGGGCTTGACCGATGCCAGCGGTGCTCTGATCAGTCCCTACCAGGGCAATTACCTGCCAGCACATACCACCTTTGACGCGGCTGCAGGCGAAGCATTCGCTGAGAATTGGAAACTGGCCGTGAATGTGATCAATGTTACGAATCATCGCGTTCTTACCGATAGCTCGCTCACCATCGGCGGCTTCCACTACAACGACCCGCGACAGATCTCTGCGGAGTTGAGATACCGGTTTCACTTCTGAATCGACAGACGTGATTCAAGGTAAACTTTCTCCATGAGCATCTCGTCTGCCCGTGCTTCCGATGTCGAACCATGGCTCCGCGGAACCCATTCCGAAGTTCCGGTAATAGCTCGGGCCGTCTTGCACGCGCTCGATCTCGCTCTCGAGGACCTGACCCACTGGACCGCCGGCCTCACCGACGATGAGGCACACGGCCAGCCGCTGGAGCTTCCTTCGGTTGCATTTCATTTGCGGCACATAGCGCGGTCAATCGATCGGATCCTATGCTGCTCCGAAGGAAAGCAGCTTTCGTCGGAACAACTGGCAGCGCTTAAGAGGGAGCAAGTTGGCCGGGAGACTCTGGCCGAGCTTCTAGCCGAGGTCGAAGCTTCGCTCTCAAATGCAGCAGAACGAGTACGAATTCTGGCGACAGCAGATCTTGAAATCGCAAGGGAGGTGGACCGCAAGCAGCTGCCAACTTCGATCGGCGGCGCACTGATTCACGTGGCTGATCACACACAGCGCCATGTCGGCCAGGTGATTACGACAGCCAAAGTGCTCAAGTCGTTGCGAGGCTAACTGGCTTTGTCTTCGGCAGCGACTGAATCAACGATGTGCCCCATCTTTTCCTGTTTGGTGCGCACGTAGTCGGCGAAGCTCTCCAGCGGCTCAACCTCTGCGGAGACGCGCTCGACGACAGCAAGGCCAGCCGACTCCAAAGCCGCAACCTTCTCAGGATTATTGGTAATCAACCGCACTTTGTTCACGCCAAGCAGTTTCAATACCTCCGCCGGCAGTTCGTACTCGCGACAATCGGCGGCAAAGCCCAGTTTGACGTTGGCTTCGACCGTGTCTAGCCCCTGATCCTGCAGCTGGTAAGCTCGCAGCTTGGCCATCAGGCCGATGCCGCGGCCCTCCTGAGCCTCGTAGAGCAGAATGCCCGCGCCTTCCTTGGCGATTCTGGCCAAGGCCAGCTCCAGCTGGAGCCGGCAATCGCAGCGCAGCGATCCAAAGACATCCCCGGTTAGGCACTGCGAGTGGATACGCACCACCGGCGGCGAGGAGTGAATGTCACCCATGACAAGAGCGACGAGTTCCTCGACCTTGTCCTCGCCGGCATCGGCTGAAGCGCCTTCGTCGCAAGGACGGGGCTCCGCGAGCCGCCCCTCATAGCCCATGATGCGGAAGGCGCCCCAGCGTGTGGGAAAATCCGCCTCGGCAATCTTCTTCACGCTCTCAAATCCCATATCTCTATTCTACTTGGAGGAAGGAGCGACCGACGCTGCTCCGTCTCAAAGGGTGCAAAGCTTGTTCGCAACGAAAGGCCTGACAATGGCTGATGTCATCCTTGGCAAGGCAAAGTTTAAGGTTATGCAATTGGATAGAAGCTCTGAATCCAGCTTTGGAGCAGCGAAGGAAAACAACCCAGAATGACGACCGCGGCAGCGATGACGAGCAGCACAGCCATCGTCACCGGATGTGCCTTGATCGGCGTCTCGTCGATGGCGGGCATCACATAGGCCCGCTTGAGCACCTGCAGATAATAGTAGAGCGATACCGTGCTCATTGCGATAGCTAGCGCAACCAGCGCGAATGGAACCGGACCGGCCGAGACGCCAAGCACCGCGGCAAAGAGGTTGAACTTCGCCCAGAAGCCGACGAGCGGCGGAATCCCGGCCAGCGAGAGGAAGAGCACCAGCAGCACCGCAGCCAGCAGCGGATTGCGCTTGTGCAGTCCAAGAAAAGAGTCGAGCCGGTCGCTGCCGGTGACGCGCTCAACAACAGACACGACGCCAAATGCACCGATGGTAGTCAGGCCGTAGGTGAGGATGTAGTAGAGGACGGCGTTGGCAGTCGCAAGGGGCACACCCCACGTGCTCCGCCAGAAATCAATCGGTGTTGCTTGGCCTGAATAGGCCCGTTGAGAGGCAACTCCGAGCAGCATGTAACCCGCATGGGCAATGGCCGAGTAAGCAAGCAACCGACGGACGCTCGCTTGCGCTAGAGCCGCAAGATTGCCAGTGACCACTGAAGCCGCGGCAACAATGAACAGAATTGAGCCTAAATCTTGCCATGTCTGAAAGGAACGCTGTAGGTAGATTGCGAACCAATGCGTCTCGCCGCCCGTTGCGCTTCCCGGATAGAGCCAATAGAGACTGAACGACAGGAGAAGAGCGAAACCTGCAACCTTAGATACGGACGCGATGAAAGCCGCTGCGGGAGCCGGAGCGCCCTCGTAGGTGTCGGGCGCCCAAAGATGAAATGGAACTGCAGCAACCTTGAAACCAAGACCAGCGATTACCAGAATCCATGCTGCATAGAAGAGAGGGCTAGGTCTGGACTGAGTGATCGCATCCTGAATCCCGCTCAGGTTTGTCGTTCCGCTCAACCCATAAAAATAGCTAAACCCAAAGAGTAGAAAAGCTGCGGACATTCCGCCGAATAAATAATACTTCAGGGCAGCTTCTGCGCTTTTGGCGGAACTCTTGGCAAACGCCGTCATGATGTACAAACTTAAACTGAGTAATTCGAGACCTACAAAAATAACAAGCAAGTCCTGCGCGGCGGCGACTAACAATCCGCCGGATGCCGCCATCAGCACGATGGCAGCGAATTCGCCGACGTGCTTTGTGAAATCTGAATCAATCAGCAGCAGCAGCGTCAGTGCGGTCAGGATAAGAATTCCAGACTGCGCCGCGGTAATATAACCGCCCTGTCCAAGAAGCATCTCTGCATCAAACCTGAATCCTGGTCCCCATATTTTGGATTGCACTGCAGCAGCAGTTTGCAAATTCCAGAATGCCGCGCCGCAGCCCGCCACGCCCAGCAGTGCCGCCACTTTCACACGCAGATTGAGCGCCGCCTTGCGCAGGAAGCCAAGATCCACGATCAACACGACGAGCGCCGCAACCTCCAGCGCCGTCTCCGGCAGCGTCACGCGGAAGAGGTCGGCATAGTTCATTGCACACCTCCCACGAGCAGCGCCTTCACGGCCGGCTCTATCGTGTCGAGCAGAATTCTGGGCCAAAGGCCGACGATCAGGCTAGCCGCGCCGAGCAGCGCAACGCCGGTGACCTCAGGCCATGTGATCGGAGCGAAGCGATGGCCGTGCTCCTCTTCCAGCACATGTGCGGTCGGCAGCGCATCGGAGAAGAAGGCCTTGTGCAGGGCGCGCCACGTGTAGGCCACGCCGACCACAATGCCGACTCCCGCAGCTGCAACCCACCAGGGATTGACCTGCCATGCGCCGACAAGCACCTGCAACTCGGCGACGAAGCCGGAGAAGCCCGGCAACCCCATCGAAGCCACTCCAGCCACAACAAAGGCCCACGCGGCAAAGGGCAGCCGCTTTGCAAGGTGCATCGTTTCGAGCTCCGCGAACTGCCGCGTGTGCGTACGGTCGTAGACAATGCGCCCAACGATGGCGAAGAGCAGTCCGGCGATAATGCCATGCGAGAACATCTGCAACACCGCGCCGGTCATACCGATCTGGTTCAACGTCATCAGGCCCAGCAGCACAAAACCCATGTGGCTGACGCTAGAGTAGCCGATGACAAATTTGAAATCGGTCTGCGCCAGCGCCACCAGCGCGCCGTAGACAATGCCGATGACCGCAAGCAAAGCAAAGACATCTCGCCACGAGCCCAAGCCGAGAAGCGAGAATCCCCAGGGATCAAGCCCGTGCGGAAAGAGGCCAATGCCCACGCGCAGGCAACCGTATGCGCCCAGTTTCATCACCACGCCGGCGAGAAGCATGGATGCAGCGGTCGGCGCGGCGACATGGCCCGTAGGCGCCCAGGTGTGAAAGGGCCACATGCCGGCCAGAATCGCGAATCCAACGAAGACCAGCGGGAAGCACCACATCTGAAAGCTGGCCGGCAAGCCCGCATGGGCCAGCGCGTCGAGTGTGGTCGAGTGGCTACCAGCCGTCGTGTAAGCCGCCAGCAATCCGATGAGCACCATCGCCGAGCCGGCGAAGGAGTAGATGGCCAGTTTCATTGCCGCATATTCGCGCCGCGTTGAACCCCAGATGGCGATCAGGAAGTATTTGGGAACGATGGCGATCTCATAGAAGACGAAGAGCAAAAAGAAATCGAAGCTGTGAAAGACTCCGTAGACTCCGCCAATCAAGGCCAGGAAGAACGCAAAAAACTCGTTGGTGCGCAGCTCGATATTCCAACTGAAGAGAACCCCGGCGACCGCAGCCAAGCCCGTCAGCAGCACCAGCACACGGCTGATGCCATCGGCGGCCAGCAGGAAGTGAATCCCCATCGACGGCACCCAGGGCAGGTCGACGATGGTCACTCTTCCCTGGCCAATACCTGCCCAGAATTCTGCCCCGGCCACGGCCAGCCCGGCCACTGCTACAGATAGCGCCAGCCAGCGCGCGAGCGCGGCACGGCCCTTCGGCAGCAGCGCTTCGGCGAGCGCTCCGGCAAACGAGAGATAGATCGTCCAAGCCAACATCAAAATCTCCAGTGAGCCAAGAGGTAGAGGACCGTGGGGTTCACGCTATCAACAATCAGCGAAGGCACAAGGCCCACAAGGAACATGAGGCCGATGACCGGAGCTAGCGCCATTCGCTCGCTGTGGTGCAGATCGGGAAAGTTTTCGCAGTGCTCCGCCACCAGCCCCCAGAAGACCTTTTGAATCACCGTGAGAATCACGGTCGCCGTGACCAGCAGACCGAGTACCGAGACCGTCGCCGCAACCCAGGCAAGCGAAAAGACTCCACGGAAGATCAAAAACTCTCCAACAAAGCCGTTCAGCCCCGGCAGGCCCAGTGACGAGAAGAGCGCAATGCCCATTAGTCCGGCCAGCACCGGCGCAGGCTTACGCAGGCCGCCGAACTGATCGATGCCGCGATGGCCGCCTGTGCGCTGCTGCATCATGGCCACAAACCAGAAAAGCGCCGCTGCCGTGATGCCGTGATTGAACATCTGCAGGATGACGCCGTTGAGCGCCATGGCCTGACTTGTCTGCGATGCCACCGGAACAGCCAGCGCGAAGATTGCCAGCAGGCAGTAGCCGAGGTGATTGACCGAGGAATACGCAAAGATGCGCTTCAAGTCCTTTTGCGCGGCTGCGGCCCAGGCTCCCATCACGACAGTAGCCACGGCCAGCACCAGCAGCGGTGTTCGCATCTGCGCGATCTGGTGGCCAAAGAGCGGGATTGCAATGCGCAGCAGGCCATAAACGCCCATCTTCGACATTGCGCCGGTCAGCAGCATCGTTACAGGCGAGGGGGCTTCGGCGTAGGCTGCGGGCAGCCAGGTATGAAAGGGAAACATTGGCACCTTGACGGCAAAACCGGCCAGCACGCCTATAGCCAGCCAGAGCATCACCGGCCCCAGATGCGCCGTCACCATTGGCTCCAGCTCGCCGGTCAGGGCAAGCAGCGTCAGATGATTGAAGTCCATGCTGCCGGTCGCGACAAAGATCGCCAGAAACGACAGCAGCAGCGCCACGCTGCCAGCCATGGTGTAGACGAAGAACTGCGTCGCCGCAGGACCACGCCGCGCGCCGCCCCACAGCTTGATAAGGAAGAAGGCAGGAATCAGGCTTAGCTCCCAAAAGAGAAACCAATGGAAGAAATTCAATGCTGTGAAGGAGCCAAAAAGCCCCGACTCCAATAGCAGCACCAAGCCGAAGTAGAGCCCCGGCTGATGATGAACGCGGCTGGCGGCATCGACCGACATGAGCGTGACGATAGCTGAGAGCACCAGCATCAAAGCGCCGATCCCGTCGACGCCCAGGTGATAGTCGATTCCCAGCGACGGCGCCCACGCGTGATGCTCGATCAATCCGTAACCGCCGATCACCGACAACCTTGTCCACTCGATCCAGATCACGAGAGACAGCGCGAGGCAGGCCAACGTAGTGACAAGAGCAACGGCACGCGCGTGCCTGCCGGAGATGAGCGCGATGGCGGCTCCAGCAAGCGGCAGCACGGTCAACAGCGTCAATATTGGGAGACCTGTCGCTAATCCGTTCATGGCCGGCCGCTCCAGATTAAGATCGCCGCGAGCATCACAACGGAGAGTGCCAGAATCCTCAGGTAAGTTTGCACTCGGCCCGATTGCACTCGCGCCAGCAATCCGCCGCCGACATTCAACTCTTCGCAGCCTTTGTCGAAGCCCCCGTCCACCACATTCGTATCGAGGAAGCGATTGAGTCGCGCCCACAGGCCAAAGATCCAGGCAACCGCTGCCACCGCGCCGCCCCAGACACTGCGATCGAGCCAATCGGAGACGAGCGCCCACCAGCCATAGAAAGCGATAACCGTCACCCCGTACAGTTCATCGACATAGAGCCGGTCGCGCAGCCAGCCCCAAACGACCGGCGCGCCCTGCTCCAGCCGATCAGGTTCCTCGGAACCAAGTGGGCGCCTTCCGTAAATCATCGATCCTAAGACAAGGCCGCCGATGACCACAATCGACGAGGTCAGCATCAACGTCAACAGCCCCGGCTCGGCAAAGCCATGCATATCGAAGCCCGCCGCGCGCCCATCAAGAAAGGCGCGAAACCACGGCCAAGCCGGCGTTCCAATGGCTCCCAAAGCAATCGCGAAGAAGGCCAAGATCGCCAGCGGCACGGTCATTATCGCAGGACTCTCATGCGCTGGTTTGCCGCCTCGCCATGTGCCGAAAAACACATAGGCCACCTGCCGCGTCATGTAAAAAGCCGTCAGCAGCGCGCCGAAGACCAGCGTGTAGAAAGGCGTCTTCGCAACGCTCCAGTTTTGGGCGGCCTCAAGGATGCCATCCTTCGACCAGAAGCCGGAGAAGAATAATGGAAAGCCGCAGAGCGCCAACATGCCAATCCCATAAGTCGCGAACGTGAGCGGCATGTCGGACCTCAGTCCGCCCATTCGCCGGATATCCTGCTCCTCGTGGCAGCCGTGAATCACCGAGCCCGCCCCGAGGAAGAGGAGCGCCTTGAAGAAGGCGTGCGTGATCAGGTGAAACATTCCCACTGAAACGCCACCCAGCCCCAGACCGGCCATCATGTAGCCAAGCTGAGAGACAGTCGAGTAGGCCAGGATGCGCTTAATGTCGTTCTGGGCGACAGCGATCAACGCGGCAAAGACGGCGGTGAACGCGCCGACCCAGGTGATGACCGTGAGTGCCGTCGTCGAACCACCTGCAAGTGCGCCTGCTTGCATTAAAGGATATACGCGGGCGACAAGATAAACGCCAGCAGCCACCATGGTCGCTGCGTGAATCAGCGCGGAGACCGGTGTCGGGCCTTCCATCGCATCAGGCAGCCAAACGTGCAACGGAAACTGGCCGCTCTTGCCCACCGCTCCGGCAAAGATCAGTAGACCGATCGCGCCAGCCCCGCTCAGCCCGAGGCCCGCGTGCTGGCTCAGAAGACCGGCCAGTGCGGTTGGCTCAATCGCGCCCCCGCCGCCTTTGTAGAGGAGCAACGTGCCGGTCTGCGCGAAGAGCCAGACGATACCGAGCAGAAAAAAGACATCGCCAATGCGCGTCGTCAGGAATGCTTTTCTGGCCGCAGCCGCAGCCGCGGGTTTTTGATACCAGAATCCAATCAGCAGGTAAGAGGTGAGTCCGACGATCTCCCAGCACATGAAGAGAAGCAGTAGGCTGTTCGAGATCACCACGCCCAGCATCGCTCCGGCAAAGAGCGAGAGAAAGCAGAAGAAGCGTGTGTAGTTCTCGTCGCGGGCCATGTAGCCGGTGGAGTAGATAAAGATCAACAGGCCGACAAAGCTGACCATCACCAGCATCACGGCCGCAAGAGGATCAAGCACCCAGCCCAGATCGACGCTGGCCGCGCCCACATGAATCCAGGTGAGATTGAATATTTCGCGAGTTGCAACACCGTGCGTCCAATCGCTGAGCACATGTGCAAATTCGAAGAGTGCGAGCAAGAGCGAGATGCTCAATGATCCAATGGCCAAGATCGCTGAAATCTTGCGATATGGCTGCTTGAGCAAGGCAATGATCCCGGCCGCAACGATTGGAATCGCAGGAATAAACCATAGAATGCTCACGGCAAATGAACCGTAGCATTGCGTTGTCGGTGCAAACGACTGAGTCAACTCTTGCATCAACCGGCTTACCCCTTCATCCTGTTCATTTGGTCCAGGTCGGTGGTCTTCGCGTGGCGATAGATCTGAATGACCAGCCCCAGCCCAACCGCAGCCTCCGCCGCCGCCACTGCAATCGAGAAGATGGCAAACATCATGCCCGTCAGCGCCTCCGGATGCGGCCCGTAGCGCCAGAAGGCGATCAGGTTGAGATTGGCGGCATTCAGCATCAGCTCAATCCCAATCAAGACGAGAATGGCGTCGCGTCGCGTGAGTGCGCCAGCCAAGCCGATCGAAAACAACAGAGCTGCAACCAGAAGATAGCCCGGTAGCGGAGTCATTTGGGGGCACCGTCTTTCTCGTGCATGGCGATGATCACTGCGCCGATCATGGCGGCCGTGAGCAAAACAGCCACAATCTCCAGCGGCAGCACGTAGCGGCCGACAAGCGCCTGACCGATCTGTTGCACGGTGACCGCGGGCGTGGGCGCCGATTTAGGCAGTAGATTTGCCGTTTGAATCACCGCCCACCCAAGCACCGCGAAGACAGCAGCAGCGACGGCAAGCCCCGCCAACCAAGTCCGGCTGAAGACACCGTCGGTTGGCGGGTCAGAGCCCCTGGTAAGCAGAATCGCGAAGACGACAAGAATGGCGACCGCGCCGATGTAAACCAGAATCTGCGCAAACCCGGCAAACTGCGCGTCGAGATTGAGAAAGAGTAACGCCAGTCCGGCAAAAGCCACGGTCAACGCGAGCGCACAGTGGACGGTGTTCTTGAGCAGCACAGCGGCCAAAGCACCGGCCACTGTGAGCGCCGCGAGGACGTAGAAGACGAGGCTCATCGGCTGGCCATCCTTTCCTGAACGCTGCTCATGAACGATGGCGATTGGGGTTCGTGGTCTCCCACCCTTTCGCCAGAAAAAAGGTGAAAAGATGGGGCACGGAGCACTTTTCGGAATCCGGGACTGCCTAATGCTGGCTTCAATTGGATGCCGCGACTTGGGCTGCTCTTGAAGAGATTACTCCGCATAGCGATACCTCCGAGGCCCGATCTGCTTTCTGCGCAGTTCATTCAACCCCATCCCCGCATAGGCTGCCAACAGAATCGCAGAACAGACGACCCAGCGCGGCCAGCCGTCGCCGAGGAAGCGCCACAGCCCGGCGACCATGAGGTTGAGCAGGCTCATGGGCAGAATAAACTTCCAGGCGAAGTTCATCAGTTGATCCTGACGGAGCCGCGGCAGCGTGCCTCTCATCCAAATAAAAACGAAGATCGACATCATGAGCTTTGAAAAGAACCAAAACCACGAGGGGATCCAGTTCAACGACGCAAGCGGAGCCGACCATCCGCCAAGAAAGAGTGTCGTGCCCAGGCCGGAGATGGAAAACATGGCCAGGTACTCGCCCAGAAAGAAGAGCGCGAATTTGAAGCCCGAATACTCGGTGTGGTAACCGGCCACCAACTCCGACTCGCCTTCGGGCAAGTCAAAGGGCGACCGATTGGTCTCCGCCGTGGCCGCGATGGCATACATCACAAAGCCCGCGCAGCCCCAGGGCGTAAAGATGAACCAGTGCGGCAGCCCCCACGTGTAGTGATTCTGGGCTTCGACGATTTTTGTGAGCGAGAGCGAACCGGTCATCATCACCACCGTAACGCTCGACAGCAGCAGCACCACCTCGTAGCTGATCATCTGCGCCACGGCGCGCATCGCGCCCATCAGCGAATATTTGTTGCGGCTCGACCATCCCGCCATGAAAACCGCTAACTCAGTCGACGCGCCCATGGCGAAATAAAACAGTAGCGCGGCGTCCATGTCCACCAGCACCATATTGCGCCCCATGGGCAGCACGGCGAAGCCCATGAAGACAGTCACCACCAGCACCACCGGCGCCAGAAAATGCACCGCCGCATCGGCGCTCAGAGGAACGATGTCTTCCTTAGTCAGCGATTTGATGCCGTCGGCGACCGGCTGCAACAGGCCAAAGGGCCCGACGCGGTTGGGGCCGATGCGATTCTGAATGCGGCCCAGACCCTTGCGCTCGAAAACAGTCGTCAAGGCAAAGAGCGCCGGAAAGAGGCATACGATAGCCACCACGCCGAGCACGACGCCGCACAGCGGCTGCCAGGCCGCCGGCAGAGTGCCCATCAGCCAATGCTGGAGCAAGACGAAGATCTGGTCCACTTTCTCTTGCATGGGCTAGTTCCCTGCTCCTTTTGGCCGCTCCGCAGTCTCTGTGACAGCAGTAGTCTCAGTCGCAACATCTTCCTGAGCACTCTCAGGAATGGGTTTCGGCGCAACTTTGGCCGGCACTTCCGCTCCCTTGATCGCCGCGGCAATCGCACCCGCAGTGACCTTGGCCTCGGTCTTGGCGCGTCCCTCCGACAAGCGGTCGTCGACATCGGCCGCTTCAGTGGGGTGAATCTGGTGGTAGTACTCGTTCGATTTTGACAGTTGCTTGCGGTCCAAGAGAAGTCCGCCGAATCGGTCGTCGGTGCTCAACTCAAACTGCGTGTCCATCTTGATCGCTTCAAAGGGGCAGACTTCGACGCAGATCTGGCAGCTCATGCAGACCGAGATGTCGATGTCAAAGCGCGCAGGATAAAACTGCGCCTTGCCAACGGCATCGGGCTTCTTGTCCTTGGATTTCTCGATGAAGATGCATTTGGGCGGGCACTCTTTCTCGCAGATCTGGCAGGCGACGCAGCGCAGGCCGGCCTCCCAATCCGCCGGATCGGCCGTGTTGTTCGAATCGTAGACCAGGAAGGGAAAGACGCGCGCCGCCTCGTAGGGAGCGATCCGCTCTTCGGGATACTGGACGGTCGTCAGCCGCTTGGCCGAGAAGAAGCTGCCGGCGAAGTTCCTCGCCGTCTCCGCCATGCCCTTCAGAATGCCCTCACCTAACAATCAAACCTCCAAGAGCCAGCTTTTAGCCGTTAGCTTTATCGCTGCAACTAATAACTCCTTCGACCAACCAAAACAGCACCGACGACCACGAACAGCTAAAAGCTAGAAGCTAACAGCTAAGAGCTGCTTCACCGGTCCACTTCCCCCAGCACAATATCCACGCTGCCGAAGATCAAGACCACATCGGCGACATCATGGCCCAGGCACATATCCTCAAGTACCGTCAGGTTGATCAGGCTCGGCGGGCGAATCCGGTAGCGATAAGGATTTGGCCCGCCATCCGAGATCAGATAAAAGCCCAACTCACCTTTGGGCGCCTCGATGCGCCCATACGCCTCGCCCGGCTTGGGACGGAAACCGCGCAGCTTCGCCTTGGGGTCCATGATCGGGCCACCGGGAATGTCTTTGAGCGCCTGGGTCAGAATCTGAATCGACTCGCGCATCTCCAGCAGCCGAATCATGAAGCGGTCGTAGACATCTCCATGATCGCCCAGCGGCACGCGGAAGTTGAAGCGATTGTAGATTCCGTAGCCGTCCACCTTGCGAATGTCGTAGTTGACGCCCGAGGCGCGCAGCATCGGCCCCGTAACCCCGGCGTTGACGGCCAGATCGGCCTTGAGCACGCCCACGCCCTGCGTGCGCGCCATCAGAATCTCGCTCGTGCTCAGCAGCGCTTCGAACTCGTCAACAAACTCCGGCAGCCCTGCCACGACCTTGCGCGTTGCATCCAGCCATGCCGGCGAGGCATCCACGCGGCAGCCCCCGAAGCGCATGTAGTTGACCATCATCCGCGCGCCGGTCAGCTTTTCGAAGAGGTCGAGAATTTTCTCGCGCTCCCGGAAGGCATACATCAGCGGCGTGCCGCTGGCGCCCATCTCTTGAATCAGAAACCCAATGGAGGAGGCATGATTCTGGAAGCGCGTCAGCTCACCGAGAATCACGCGCAAGTACTCGGCGCGCTCGGGAACCTCCTGGCCGGTCAGCTTCTCGACCGCCAGCGCGTAGGCCCAATTGTTGGTGATCGGGCAGATGTAATCCAGCCGGTCGGTATAGGGCATCGAACCCAGGTAGCTGACCTCCTCGGCGATCTTTTCATGGTTGCGATGCAGGTAGCCGAAGACCGGCTTGAGGCGGATGACCCGCTCTCCGTCCAGTGCCACATCCATACGGAAGACACCGTGAGTCGAGGGGTGATGCGGCCCCATCGCCACTTCGAGCAGTTCACCGTCGCCTGAGGGTCGAATCAACTCCTGGCGATTCCAGCCTTCCGGTCTCTCGGCAATAGTTGCGGCGTGGCTGGGCGAGTCACTCATCGGCGAGCTCCCGCTGCTGGTTGAGCGGCCGTCCGAGCCTGATGCTCCTGAGCCCGTTCGAGCACTTCATCGTGTGCCGTTGGCTCGTATTCAAAATCGTCGGGCTCGCAGTAGTCTTTCCGCATGGGGTGGTCTTTGAAGCTATCCCACATGAGCAGCCGCCGCAGATCGGGGTGGCCCGTGAAGACGATTCCGTAGAGGTCGAAGACCTCTCGCTCTTGGAACTCGGCCGAGCGCCAGATGTGCGTCAAAGAAGGAAGCTCGACATTCTCGGCCCGGTCGAGGGTCCGCATCCTCAGAATCGCCGGCCCGTGCTTTTTGGCCATGGAGTAAACGTGATAGACGGCTTCGAGATAACCCGGCTCGAGGCGCTTTCGCGTCTCTTCCACGGTCTCCTCGACCATCTTTTCCACACCCTCCACAACCTTCGAAATCTGACGCGTAACTTTAATTTTTTCAGCGATCTCTTTGTCCGGCCAATCAATGCCGGTGACGTTGGAAAGATAGTCGAACGCAAGCTCCATGTCGTCGCGCAAGAACCGGGCAACATCGACGGCACAGCTCGGCGCGAGCAAGAGCGAGTGCTGGCCCGAAACGCTGGGGTTCGTGACGGCCTCCACCTTCGCTCCCGGCACTGCTGCTTCGATCGCCCTCTTGATCTCTTCCACTGTCTTCATCAGCGAATCACCATCGGAACGGCCCACACTCCTGGATTGTGCGAGGGTTCAAGATCGTGCTCGCCCGGAACTGGCACCGGAAACTCGCCTTGCGCTCCAGCGTTCAGGTGCCTTGGCCGCTCTTCGCCGGTCAGCGATTGGCCGTCAATCTTCTTCTGCAGCGTCATAAAAGCCTGGATCAGCGCCTCGGGCCGCGGCGGGCAACCGGGAATATGCACATCCACGGGAATGTAGCGGTCGATCCCCTTCAGCACGTTGTACCCCTGCTTGAAGGGACCGCCGGAGATGGCGCAGGCCCCCATCGCGATCACGTATCTCGGCTCGGCCATCTGGTTGTAGAGCCTGACGACTTGCGGAGCCATCTTCTTGGTCACCGTGCCCGAGACGATCATCAGATCGGCCTGGCGTGGCGAGGGCCTGAAGACCTCGGCTCCGAAGCGGGCAAGATCGTAGCGCGCCATGGTGGTGGCGATCATCTCGATGGCGCAGCATGCAAGCCCAAACTGCATCGGCCAGACCGAGTTGCGACGGCCCCAGTTATACAGCTCCGCGACGGTCGTCACGAAGACCCCCTGCTTGCCCAGCTCGATCTTCAGTCCTTCGTCGACAGCCATCGTCTGCTCCATTGTCTTTTCTGATCCCTGTTCCCTGATCCCTGTTCCCTGCTTTTCACGCCCACGTGAGAACCCCCTTGGCCCAAGCCCATGCCAGCCCTTCAATCAGAAGGAATACGAAGATCATCATCGCTCCGCAGGCCGAGGCGCTCAGGCCGGTGAAGGCCACCGCAAAGGGCAGCAGAAAGACCGCTTCCACGTCGAAGATCAGAAAGATGATTGCGTAGAGGTAATACGCCGAGTGGAACTGCATCCAGGCATCGCCCCGGGACTCAAGCCCGCACTCGTAGATCGAGTTCTTGATGGCGTTCGGCTTGGGTGGCGAAAACAGCCTTGCCCAGAGCCATGCCAGCCCCAACGGAGCCAACCCAAAGCCCAAGGCCGCCACGAACAGAACTGCGAGAGAAAAGTAAGGGTTTGAGGCCATTGCTGAAAACAAGATCCTTCTGAATCAACGTACCAGTTTGATGGGTGCCTTGGCGAAAAGATGCGTACTGCCAACTCCCCTAGTTCCATTTTCGCCCGATTCATCCCACTCTGTGAACTGTTGAAAAGGCGTACCAAACCGGAATCCGTCGCTATTCGGTTTCTTCGGCTTCGAGGACCGGAAACGCCGTCCTTCCTGGCGCCACAATCCCATATTTGAGATCGAGAAACTCCTGCAAATCCTCAGGCAGCACTGCAGCCACCTCTTGCCATGTGAGCACCTTCAGCCGCACGCGCATCTCAGCGGATTTGACCGCGGCCATCACCTCAAACCACGCCTCCCGCAGATCCGGCCGGCGCTCGTCGTGAATCACGCAAAAGCTGCATCCGAGCGCATAGGCCGCGAGCGCATTTCGTACAAGCTGATAGCTCTCATAGCCTGACTCTTCAGCAGCGGAAGCCTCGGCCGCGACGTAAGCCGGCGTATCGAGGAGCAACGCAGAACCTTCAGCTTCGGTTATCCCCAGAGGACCGTCTGCCGCCGTCCGGGTTTCCTCAAACTCCTGCGAGTAGTCCTCAGGGAATTCGAATGCCTGCCGCCTCCTCTTTGTTGCCAGTGGCACCCTCGGCAGCAGCTCCCGGTCGAAGACAACATCGAAGTCCCGATAGCCCTCCACCACCACCGCCGCATTTGTTTGAAAATCGCTCTCGGTAAGCTTGGCTTCCACAAGCAGCGAACCTAGCCGCATGTCCACCTCAGTGCGATCAAAGTGCCCATTCTTAAGCGGTACGCGGGCCTTCCACCCGAAGACCGGCGGCTCATCCACCTCCACACCCAGCACGTGACGCAGCGCTTTCGACTCGATGACGCCAGGGGTGCAAAAGACATTCATCAGCAGCGCATCGGAACTCATCGAAGAGTCCAACTCCCGCCAGCGCCGGCCCGAGCCGGCTTCCGCCTTTGGCAGCGTCTTCTGGCCAGTGTGGATCTTCCCCAAGCGCCGCGCCCAATCCGGCCGCTCGACGATTGCGGCATACGTTGGGTCGAAAAAGTTCCCGTGGCGCTTGACCGCGGCATCCTTGATTGAGTCTTCCGGCGAATAAACGATCACCGGCGGATTGCCATAGCTCTCGACATGCGTCCAATTCCGCGCCCAAAGCCGACTGCGCAACATGAGTTCGCGCCGCAGTTCACTCGCATACCGGCCCGCTCTCAATGCCATATCGAGCAGCCTACACTGCCGGGCGCCTGACCAGAGTCTCGGGGCCGGGTTCGGTTCACAGTCGGCACTCCTCACTTCCGTGGTTCAGAATCATAGCTCTGCGCGGCTTATTCATCTGGAGTCAACATGTCCGAAATACAATATTCATCTTAAACCGCTACGGTTTTAGACCGAGTGGGGAGAAAAGAGCGCCCTGCCTTCCTCGTCTGCCAACAACACACAAAGAGTACTAACTTTGGAGGCTACCCTTGCTATACGCTGCCCTTAATCTACGTAAGTGTTTCATTCTATTACTCTTGACGGTTGCTCCGTTCCTCGGCGCCACCCTCTGTGCCCAGTCTGCCGGTGCAAAGCTCGAAGGAACCGTCACCGACGCGCAGGGGAGAGGACTGGTCAAAGCCTTTGTCAGCGCAAAGAACAATGCGACCGGAGACCAAAGAGTCACGCATACCGATGCCAACGGCTACTATTCGATCGACGCGCTGCCAGCCGGAACCTACACCGTCAAGGCTTCCTCCGATGGCTTCGCGAATCTCACCAAGCCAGACGTCGTCCTCACTGCGGGACAGACCCAATTTGTCGCTCTCTTATTGAAGGTCAGCTCGGTGTTGCAGGAGATCACCGTCAACGCGGGCGTCGATTCGCTGGCCGCGCAGACGGCCCCGAGTGGCGGATTCATCGAGGAGCGTTCCGCGCAGTCTCTGGTCTCAAATAGCTACATCGAGAACTTCACTTCGCCAATCTCCGATTATGGCGAGATTGTCCAGATCGTTCCCGGAACCTTCACCACCAGCGTCGACGGCATCGGCCTTGGCCAGAGCAAGACCTATTTTCGCGGCTTTGTCGATGGCGACTACGACATTGACTTCGATGGCATTCCCTTCTACGACACCAACACTCCGACCCACCACTCCTGGGCCTTCTTCCCTGCTCAGTGGATCGGCGGGGTGGATTTCGACCGCAGCCCCGGCACGGCCTCGACGATTGGTCCGACTCCCTTTGGCGGCTCAATCCATCTGCTCTCGAAGCCGCTGACCAGTGAGCTGGACGCGCGCGGCAACTTTTCCTACGGCACCTGGAACACCAAGCTCTTCGACGGCGCATTCAACTCCGGCAGCTTCGGATTGTTTGGTCATCCCGCCAAATCCAACCTCTTTGTCGACGTGCATCGGATGACCTCTGACGGATATCAGACCTTCAACTACCAGATGCGCAATGCCGGTTCGCTCCTTTATCAGTACCAGTTCTCGCCCAAGACAGTGCTGACTGGTTTCAGCGGCGTGATTCAGGTCGATGCCAACACGCCGAACATCGCCACCACCCGATGCCAGGCTTACGGCGCTCCCGCATCCGGCGCCTACACCTGCACAGGAACGCTTGCCCCGTTCGCAGGCTCAGGCATCAAGTTCCTTATGACCAACAACTCCGACCCCGTCAATTGGATGGATTATCAATACAACGACTATCACGTGCCGACGGACTTCGAGTACGTCGGCCTCAGAACGGAGCTGGGCCGCGGCTGGTACCTGGAGGTGAAGCCCTACACCTATAACTATGACAACAGCGAATACTATACTAACGCCACTCCGATCACCGAGGCCGCCGCAATCAACGGCTCAAGCACCTACCTTGGCGTAGCCATCAGTCCCTGCAACCTGCCTGTCAGCAAGACGAGCAAGACAACTGGAGTGACGACTGTCGCCCTGCCGTGCGCGATCGACAAATACAACAGCTACCGCAAGTATGGCGAAACGGCTGTGATCACTCAAACCTCGAACTTCGGTGTCTTCCGCGGCGGCCTTTGGTTCGATTGGGCACGGACCAACAGACATCAGACCCCGAGCGACCCGTTGAACAGCCGGGCCGATCAGGCCCTGCCGAAGTTCAATGAGACCTTTTGGACCGACTCCTATCAGCCCTATGCCGAGTACGAGTTCCACGTAACGCCGAAGTTCAACGTCACGGCCGGCACCAAGTTTGCCGCCTATTCCATGAACGTGCTGCACCACGCCGACGACGGAGCTACTGTGGGCCCTCTGACTTGCGCTCCCATCACCAACCCCACAACTGCCTGCTCTGCTACCGTCTCAAACTCCGGCAGCTTCACCGCGTGGTTGCCATCGCTCGACTTTAACTATCGAGCGCGGCCCGACTGGTCGGTCTATGCCCAGGTGGCAACCGGCAGCATCATTCCTCCCAGCAGCGTCTACGACTACTATCAGACACCCACGGCAAAGGTACCTGTTCCTCAGCTGACGACTCCTCCCAAGCAGCAGAAATCCACCACCTATCAGATCGGCACTGTCTACAAGGCCAACAAGGTCACGATCGATGCGGACGCCTACCGCATCCGCTTCCAGAACAGCTACTCTGCGCTCTTAGACACCACGCCGGGAGATGTGGATCTGGGCGACACGATCAACTTCCTTCAGCCCAGCTCTATTACTCAGGGCGCCGAAGTGGAGACCAATGCGATTCTCGCCAAGGGCCTCAGTCTTTATCTGAATGGAACCGCAGCCAATGCCTACTACTCAGGAGCGATTAACGCCAATACCTCTTCCACTGCATTCAACGCCCCTGTCTATGTGAAGGCGCCTCCCGGCTTGTGGGTGGCGCAGACTCCCACCGACACGGAGACGGAAGGGCTCACTTACCAGGGCAAGGGCATGGACCTTGGAATTTTCAACAAGCGTGTCGGCGAGCAGCGTGTGGACAACGGGCAATATCACAATCAGGCCATCATTGCTCCGTTCAGCTCCACGAACGCTTACGTCAACTATACGATTCGGAATCACTCCATCTTCGACCAGACCAAGATCCGGCTGGATGGCACCAATCTGCTCGACTCGCACAACATTCAGAGCCTGTCGCTTGCCGGATCGCCAGCCATTCAAACAATCGCCGGCAGTAACTGCGGAGGCTCGGCATGCAATGACCCTTTTACCACCATCGGTCCTACGCCGATCAACGGCGGGGATCTTCCGGGGATCATGGCGGGGCGCAGCTTCTCGTTCTCTGTCACCTTTGGTATCGCGCCAAGAAATCGATAGGTGTAATCTGAGGCCCTGAGCCTTTCGCAACCCCGGCCGCGCCAGACGCGGCCGGAATCAGCGATCAAAGAAGACTCCAGTCGCCCTTTTCCACTCTATCCGTCGATCGCGGCGGCGATCCCTGTTCGAACAGCGTCCGGCAGTTGCGGCATCGCGCCGGATTGCGAGACCATCCAGGCGCCCCAGCGGTTTCCGGCCTCATTCAGGGTTGCGAGATCCGCGCCTCGCAGCAAATAGTGAACCAGGGCCGCCGTAAAAGCATCGCCCGCACCGATCGTGTCGGCTACCCGGACGGGGAATCCGGGGTGCACGTGCCACTCGTCGCGCGTCACGAGCAGGCTGCCGCGAGCTCCTCTGGTCACGGCCACCATCTGAAGCGTGGGAAACTCCTCAAGCAGCCAGTCGGCGCCCAGCCGGATCAGCCCTCGCCTCTCGACGGTAAAGTGCAATCGAACCGGCGCGCTCTCGGCTTGATCAGGCAAGCCTGGCAGCGACGGCATCCCAAGCAATTCGAGCAGCTCCGGCGCCTCGGTGTCGCTCATCTTGAGCACAGTTGCCAGCTCCAGAGACTCTTGGATCGTCTCACCGGAGTAGAACGGCGCCCGCAGATTCACATCGAAGACCCTCACGCAGGACGCCGAACTCTCTGCCACCAGTGTCTGGATCGTCTGACGCGACTGCGGGGAACGCTGCGCCAGCGAACCAAAACAGATTGCGTCAGCTCTCTCGGCCAATTGCACCCACCGGTCGCTCAACTCCAGAGAATCCCACGCCGCCGGTTGCTGAATCGTGTAGTGGGGCTGTCCACCCTCGAAGGCCACTGTGACCCGGCCCGTTTCATGCGCCGGATCAACCTCGATGAAGCTCGTGTCGGCGGGCAGCGGATCGAGCCGCTCGACCGCCTTGCGGCCCAGCTCATCTCGCCCAATGCGGCTCAGGATCGCGGCGTGATTGCCTAGCCGCCCAGCCATCACCGCGAAATTGGCCGGCGCGCCTCCCAGCCTCATTCCCTCGGGCAATACATCCCACAGGAGTTCGCCAACCCCCAGGATCAGGTGAGGTTCTTTCAAGCTAGCCTCCAGCAAACACAGGATCGGGCCGCAGAGATCGGCTACCCGTTCCGCTCATTCCACCCTTCAAACGCTAAGACTGCGACACGGGTGGCGCGCCCAGTCTTTGGTCATTCCAGAATCCCCACTTCCCGCGTCTTCGTCAACAGCCGAGTCCATTTTTGGTTGCTATTCGTAACGTGGTTCCCAGCAGATCTTCCTCGTCGCGCAAGCAGACGCTCCGTAATGGCTCATTCCTTCCCCCAGCGCCAGATCGAGCAATCCTCAACATTCGATGAGCCGTATTCACCATCCGGCTGGGCAGCCAGAATTCGGTGATCGGCAATTGCATCCGCCCGCGAGCGCCGAACCGGCCCGAGAAAGAGCCGCAGAGCTCCCGATCGCCCGCGCGCCTCGATCTCCAACACGCTCTCCTGCTCGTTGTTCACATAGATCAGATCAAGTGGTCGCGGCTGCGCGGCCAGACGCTGCTTCCAGGCCTTGAGGGTTCGTCGCATCACCGTCGCACCAAAGGGATTGAAAAGGAAGGCGAGACACGGCCCGGCGGGCAGTCGGAAGTCAACCGCATCGGCGCAGACCATCTTCATCGGCGTCCGCGCCCGGCCTGCTGTCCGCCAGACGCTGAGATTTCGTCTGGCAACTCGCACCAGAGTGGGATTCAGCTCCACTCCGACAACTTGACGGAAGTGCATTTGCGCCGCCAGCAACACGGCCCGCCCCATCCCGGCGCCGATGTCGATAAATGTGAACTCCTCGATCGGCGCAACCCGCAGGCTTCGCTGCCAACGCCGCATCAGTGCATCGAAGACCGATGGCGCAATGCCATAGTAGGCCGTCGCATGGCGGTCATGCCGATGTCCACTCCTGAGGTGCCGGCCGGCCACAAGCCCGCTGGTCCTGACGCCCAACTTCTCGTCGAAGGGGTGGCGGGTAAAGCCTTCCCCGACCTTCAGGCCCGGCAGCAGCCGGCGCTTTGCCACTGCGGTTTTCGTCATCGAAAGAGCGTTCTGATCCTTTGCAAATTATTCATTTCAAACCGTAAATAGATGGGCCTCCCTTTGGGGAGGCCCTGTGGGTCTTTCGCGCGATCTAGTCTTAGCGCGAGCGAAACGCTTTGATCGCCGCCGGCAGCCGTTCCTCGATCAGTCTGGCCCTCTGGGCTGCGATGCCGCCCAGATAGGTCGGTGCCGGCGTTGCCGTGAGCACCAGAAGCAGCGCGATCACCGAGAAGACGAGCCCGGCGATTCCCGCCGACACCAGCATGTGATAGGTATCTGCAATATCCAGCCCAAACACGTTGAAGGCGACATGCTCCAGCGGTTTAATGTGCTGCAAAACCGCCAGCGCGAAGAGGAAGAAAAAGACCGCCAATGAGGTCAAAACGGCCAGCGACACATCCACGCCACGGTGGAAGCTTTGCCGCGCTCTGCAACGGGGGCATTCGGCGAAGTGCTGCTCATAGTCCTTCCGCATCTCAGGAGAGATTCCGGAGATGTCGTATCGCCAACTAGCTAGAATGCCGCCGGCAACCCGGTCTGTACATCTGGTACTTGCCATATTCTTAAAGACTCACTTTGCAAAGGATGTGTTCAACCGCCTGGTCCTGCACGGCTCACCTGGCAACGGAATGTTTCAAATTCTGGCGGCTCCGTCCGCGGTTCAGTTTATTGAACGCTCACTTCGTCTCCGCCTAGCCATGGGCTCGCTGGCCCGGCTCGTTCCTCGCCAATCCATCTGGTACAGAGTGACCCCATTCGATACGGGGTGATGCCCGTAACTTACTATTGTAACTTATACCACTAAAAACGAATAGAAGGAAGAGCCTCGTCCTGCTTTGCCAGCAAGAGATTGTTGGCCAGCAGACTCGCCCTGTCCTTCAGCGCACGCTCGGCTGCGACACGCGCCAGCTCAGGAAGATTATTGCTTTCAGAAAGATGCGCTAGAATCACATACGCCGCCTGACCGTCGTAACCATCCTCAAGGAAGCCGGCTGCCGCGTCGTTTGACAGGTGCCCGACTCTCGATAGTACACGCTGCTTTACCATCCAGGGGTAGGGACCGTCTCGCAGCATCTCCAGGTCGTGGTTCGACTCGAGCAGCAGCAGGTCCGCACCTTTGAGCTGCGCCTTCACATTTGGCGAAACGTACCCCAAGTCGGTGACGAACGCCATTCGGATACCTTCGGACCGAAAGACAAAGCCCACCGGATCGGCGGCGTCGTGCGGGATCGTGAAGGGGCTCACCGCAATGTCCCCAATTTCGAAGGGCTCCCCAGCCCGGAAATACTCGACCGCCGGAAGCCAGGTCAGATCCTTTGCATCCGATTGCGCCGCCTGCCCGCTCTCTTCCGCCGGGGTTTCGGCAGCGTCGACAAGATCGCTCTCGTCCGGCTCACCTTGCTGAGCTGTCATCTCTGCTTCGGCCTGTCTCTCCGCCGCCTGCCTGCGGCACTGCTCCAGCCACTGGGCGTAGGTCATCTGCCTCCGCGGAGACAGCCAGCGCATCCAGGCCCGGTGAGTGCCCTCGGTGAAGTAGACCGGAATGCCCAGCTTGCGCGCCGTCACAGCAACGCCATTCACGTGATCCGAGTGCTCATGGGTGATGAGGATCGCATCCAGAGTCTCAGGCTCCTCGCCGGCCAGTCTCATGCGCCGGAAGAGTTCACGGCAGCTTAGCCCGCAATCGACCAGGATGCGCGTCCTCCCTCCGGAGACAACCGTACTGTTGCCTTTGGAGCCAGACGCTAAAACCGTGAAACGCACCATGACTTGAGCATACAGCGAGGCCCTGTGCAAGACGAGTCAGCCGGCTCAGCGAACCCGCTCGTTCTAGCCGATAGCTTGCGGCTCAGTCTGCTATGGAATTATCATCCGAAACAATCACTGACGCAGCCAGGAATGAGGAGAAGAGGCATGAGCCTTTTGCTGGCCACCAGGAACGCCGTTGCCTTTGTCTTCGCCGCATTAGCGGGATATATAGTCTCATCCTTTCTTCCCGAAGGAGCATGGTTCATCCTTGCCTACCTGTTGATCACGTATCACCTTTTTCTGCTGTGGCTTGTGTTGAGCGCCGACTATGAAAAAGATCTCACCCCGCCTATCGGGTCAACCATCCTGGTGCACCTGCTCTGCCTCATCCTCGTCGTCTTCGTGGGAATCGGATTGCGCCACGTCCCATTTGTTGGATTGATTCGATACGCGCTTCCCGCTGTGGGCATATTTGAGATCAAATGGCTCTTTGACCAGAGAAAGAAGAAGAAGCAGATCGAAATCTCAGCCGAGAAGGCCGCGGCCGACGCTGCCAGAGCGGCCACCGCCGTCGCAGCAGCCGCCACCGTGGATGACTATCAGGACTGGCTCCGCTATCTCTCCAAGCCAGACCGCCCGCCGCGGAAGCCCGGAATGACGGTTGAGGAGGAATACAAGCAATGGCTCCTCGCCCGCGCCAGAGGCCGTCTTCCGGTTCATCGGAAGCACTGACACGCTGTGAATTCAGCGTACTTGAGGGACGGGCACGCAGGAGGAGTCGCAGGCACACGTGGTGCAACTGTTCGCTTGACAGTCTAGGCAGCTGTGGAATTATCATTCCCATCAATCATCCGAATAGACGGGAAAAACAGGAGGGAGACACTAATGGGGGGATTGTTTGCAATATTAGGATTGGAGGGCATCGATCTATTCGCATTCGTGGTCTCTAACCTTATTGGATTCTTGGCGGGACTATACTTTATGCCGAATTTTGCCGTCTCTTTCTTTGCTTCTATTCTTATTTCTTTCCATCTCTTCCTTGCATGGCTTGTGATAACCGCCAAGCACGAGTCGGGTATCTCGCTGCCAATCATTACAACGATTTTGACCCACTTGGCTTGTCTCGTAGTCGTCGTCGCCATCGGAATCGGCAGGCACATCCCATTCTTCGGGATCATTCGTTACTGTGTTCCCGTAATTGCGATCTTTGAACGCAACTGGCTCTTCAAAGGGACCAAGAAAGGCAACGCTAAGGGAGCCCAGGTTCCCAAGGGAGAGGCCGAGAGGAAGGCAGCCGCCGTCGCCAATGCTGTCGCCGCGGCGGCCACAGTCGACGATTATCAAGAGTGGCTAAAATATCTCGCCCAGCCAAATCGTCCACCCCGGAAACCGGGAACATCCGTCCAGGATGAGTACAAGCAGTGGCTGGTGGCTCGCGCGAAAGCCAAAGTTGCGCCTCCCCCGAGGTCATAGAGCAGTTCCAGGATAGATAGAGCCCTTCTGACTCCCTGGTAGGTCGCCGCTTCCTGATGGTCGCGTCGACTCCAGGAATTCAGCTTCGAGGTATAGCAATCCTGGAACCTTGTACCGGACCGGCGAGCTAGCTTGCCCCCGCCAGATTCGCCGGTAACTCAATCGAAACCAGCGTCCCCCGCCCCGGATTGCTGACTACATTGAAACGTGCTTGATTGCCGTAGAGCACCTCCAGCCGCTCCTGCACATTTTTCATGCCGATGCCTGCACCATTGCGCGCCAACGCCGAGGCGGGCCGATTGCCCATTCCCACGCCATCGTCGGCTACTTCGATCACGACACGGTCCTCTTTGAGCTGGCTGCGCAGTGTCACGGTGCCCCCGTTGATGCGCGGCTCCAAGCCGTGCTTGATGCTGTTCTCGATCAGCGGCTGCAACAGAATACTGGGAACTAGAAACGGCAGCGTCCTGGGGTCGATCTCCTTTTCGACACGCAACTTCTCGGCGCCGAAGCGCACCACCTCGATGTCCAGGTAATCGTCGGTGAACTTCAGCTCCTCGCTCAGCGGAACGTAGGTGTCGTGATCTCTGAGCAGCGCGCGGAGGATGTTCGCCAGCTTCACCGTCATCTCGCGCGCAAGTTCGGGCCTCATCCGCACCAGCGAGGTAATCGAGTTGAGGGTATTAAAGAGGAAATGAGGATTGATCTGTCGCTGCAGCGCGTCCAGCCGGGCCTCGAGCAGAAGACGCTTTTGTTCTTCGAGCTTCAGTTCGATGCGCAGCGCGTTCCACACCTTGATCGCGATCCCGACCACAATCGGCGCGCAAAGCCATACCAGAGCCTGCAGCCACCAATGGCCGGCGAGCAGCGCAAAGAGCCGATGCGGATAAGAGTGTGCTATCCAGTCGCGGCAGGCCTCGGCTGCCACAATCAGGAAGAGCATCAGAAATTGACGGTCGATGCGTGGCTTGCGCAGATTGCGCCGTACCCAGCGGTAAAGGCTCAGGTCGATAAAAGGAGTGAACGACCAGATTTCCTCCCGCTCGACAAATCGCCCCAGCAGACCCGCGGCAAGCCCCAGCGCTGCATTGAAGGGCAATGCCAGATATTCATGGTTGTAGACCGCCGGTCCCGACAGCACCACACCACCCAGCATCGCCCACTCGGGTCCAAGCAACAGACCCAGCAGGATTACCGTCTCGAAGGAGATGTCGGCAGCAAGAAAGTTCGGCACTGCGATTCGTACCCAAACACCGAGCGTGAGCGGAACCAGAAAGAACGCGAGCAATGCCAGTGTCTGGCGGGGACCACGCTGCTCGGCAAAAAAGAGCCGCCGAAATGTGCTGACGCGCGCCAGCACGCTGGCCACCGATGCAACCACGCCCAGCTTCACGAGCAGCGTGATCAGAATCAGATTGTCGGTCACCTCGGCGCGTCCCGGTGCAGAGCCTTCACCTGGTAGCCGGCACGTTTAAGCTCCCCGGCGATCTCCTCGACCATCATGACGCTGCGATGCTGACCGCCCGTGCAGCCGAAAGCAACCGTTAAATAGCTCTTACCCTCATCAACATAATGAGGCAGCAGATAGAGCAGGAGTTCCTTGACCTTCCCTAGAAACTCCATGGTCTGCGGAAAACCTCGAACATAGGCGGCCACCCTCGGATCCAGTCCAGTCAGCTTGCGAAACTCGGGCACAAAGTGCGGATTGGGCAGAAAACGCACATCGAAGACCATATCCGCGTCCAGCGGCACGCCGTTCTTGAAACCAAAACTGAGGCATGAGACCAAAAGACGCTTGGTCTCCTCCTCGTGACCGAAGCGCGCCTGGATATGGGCGCGCAGTTCATGGACGTTGAAGTTCGACGTGTCGATCAGCATATCGGCCACGTTACGAATCGGATCGAGCAACTGCCGCTCTTCAACGATTGAACGCGAGACCGTCTCCTGCCGCCCAAGCGGGTGCGGACGCCTGGTCTCGGAGTAGCGTCGTACCAGCACTGCATCCTGGGCGTCCATAAAGACCACCCGCGTGTGCAGCAGCATCTTGACCCGCTTCAGAATCTCCGGCAGACGGTCCAGGGTCTGTCCCTCGCGCACATCTATCACAATAGCCGCGTCCCGCATCTCAGAGGATTTCTCCACCAGAGCGGCAAAATCCGGCAGCAGCTCCAATGGCAGGTTGTCCACGGCGTGAAAGCCGAGATCTTCAAAGGCCTTCAGAGCAGAGGCCTTTCCCGAGCCAGAGATTCCGGTGACGATCACCAGCTCCTTGCCCGGTCTCGCCTCATTGTTGGCACTCTCGTCCGCCCCTTGCGTAGAAGTCATTCGAGATGTGGGGTTTGACGGCGCCATAGGCCCATGCTACACCGAAAGGCGGTAAGGGCGCCCTGCGGAGCGCCGTTGCCGCCTTTCCGCTGATCGAGTTGTTTCGAGTCTCAGGGCAGTTCCACCAGCTCCATCTGGCCGTCGCGGCGGCGATGAAGCACAAACGTCTCTCCCGATGGATTGCGAAAGATCAACAGGTCGCGATCGCGAAACTCGGCATCCTTGACCGCCTCCTCGATCGTCATGGCCTTCAAAGCAATCGCCTCGACGTTGGTCACGATATGCGGCTCGACGACAGTCTTGCGGACAGGAAACGAATGCACGGCGATCTCTGCGCCAGCCTTTTTTCGGGTGCGCGCCGCGGTTCCCTCAGCGCCTGTCTCTTCTGTTTGCGCTGCGCGGGCCTTGGGCCGCGCGACAGGAGGCGCCGTGAGCACCTTCTCCTCCTTGGGCAGCCGTTTGCTCCCGATGCGCCGGTCGCGATGGCGACGCGCCTGGTTCTCGGCGTTGTTCAGCGCCTTGCGCAGAGCCGCGTCCAGCGTATCGGCCTCGCCCGAGGCTGCGATCGTCTGCATGCGGGCCTGAATCGTCAACTCGGCAACCTGCAGGCGCTTCAGCGCGCTGAAAACCACGCTGGCCCGCGCGTTCCTGCCCAGAATGCGGGCAATCCGTTCCAACCCCTCCTCAGCCTGAGTCCTGAGCGCCTTGGAGATCTTCACTTGTCTTGCGGTGAACTCCACTTCCATGGTCAGCCTCCGCTTTCTGTACTTTTGCTGCTCCTTCTCGCAGCTCCTTTATCGGCTGGAGAACCTCGGATTCTACAGCATTTCCGTTCCCGGTGCACAGAGAATCGAAAACACTCAGAATAGTGAGTTGAGATCGGAAACGTTTCTCCCCGGCGAACCCGTGGGCAATCGCATCGGATGGACTCTCGATTACGAAGAAGGATTCAGATGATCCGCAGATCGCGAAGCTCTTCCCGTTTTCGACATGTCACTCTTCGCGGCGGCGGCGTTGGTGGGTCGAGGGAATATTCATGTCTTCGCGATACTTGGCCACCGTTCGGCGCGTCAGTTGAATTCCCTGGGCCTGGAGCTTTGCCGCCAACTGGTCGTCGGTCAGCGGATGGCGCGCGTCCTCCTCCTCGATCAACTTACGCACCTTGCGCTTGAGCACCAGCAGCGGCGTATCGGCGCCCTCCGGCCCGTTCGAGCCCTCCGAGAAAAAGAAGCGCAGTTCAATGACTCCCTGCGGCGTGTGCGCATACTTGTTGGCCACGGCGCGGCTGACCGTCGAGGGATGAACGCCGATCTCCTCAGCCACCTCCTTGATCATCATGGGACGCAAGGCCTCGACGCCCCGCTCGAGAAAATCCTGCTGGCGGCGCACGATCACCTCACAGGTACGCAAGATCGTGCTCTTCCTCTGGGCGATATTGCGCATCAATTGCAACGCCGAGCGGAAGCGCTCCTTGACGTAGTCTTTTACCTCTTTTTCGGTGCCTTCCGAGGCCAGCATCCGCCGGTAACGCCGGCTGAGCCGCAAGCTGGGCATCTCTTCCTCGTTCATTGACACCACCCAGGTATCGCCCCGCTTGATGAAGACGACATCCGGCTCGATCAGCCGCGCCTGCTCGCGATTGTAAAGACGGCCCGGACGCGGATCGAGGGTGCGGATGAAGCCCACCCCGGCATTTGCATCCTCCGGGCTGATCTGAGCCGCCCGCGCCAGTTCCTTCAGGTCGCGTTTCTGCAGAAGCGGCAGATGCCGGTCCACGATCAGCGCCGCCACCTCCATGCTGCGCCTCCGCTCCTCGATGTGGGTCTCGGCCTCGGCGCGGAAGCTGCCATGCGGATCCTCGGCCGTTTCGGCCTCCGGATGCGCAAACAAATGCGCGAACTCGCGCTGCTGGGCTTCGATCTGGATCATGAGGCATTCGCGCAAATCCCGGGCACCCACGCCGGCTGGATCGAGGTGACGCACCACGTCGAGTCCGTGCCGAAATAGCTCAGGCGCCGACTCTTCCTTGAGCCCCGAGAGCGCGAGAGAGCTGCCAAAGGCAGCCGCGAGTTCTTCGTCGCTGCCGGCCAGGTAGCCGTCTCCGTCGAGATTCCCGATCACGAAGTCCACCGCCTCACGCAGACCGGGCTCAAAAGTCAGGCCTGCCAGCTGCCACGCCAGGTGATCGGCCAGAGTCGTAGGCTGGGAGAGAAAGTTTTCAAACGAGGGCTTGTCGCTCTCTTCATACTCCGGCTGCGTGCGATAGCCGGGGTCCAGATACTCCTGAAAATACGATCCGAAGTCGACCTCGTTGAAGGGATCCTTGGGCGGCGCCGCCGGCTCCTCTGCTCCAAGCTCCTTGCGATCCTCGACCCCGCGTTCGAGCAGCTCCTGGCGCCCCGCAACCTCATCCAGCATCGGAACCGTCTCGTCAATCTCTTCCAGGACGGGATTCTCAACCATCTCGGCATCGATCATCTCCTTCAATTCGAGCTTGTTGAGCGCCAGCACGCTGACCATCTGCATCAGACCCGGAGTGAGGATCTGACGCTGCGCGACCTTCAGGCTCAGTTTTGGTTGCAGGAGCACCATAAAAGAATCATTTCCCGTTTGGACTTACCGTCAGTGTACTTGAAGAAGAAAAAGCCATAAAGACGAAATGCCCTGAATTGAGACAACTGTTCCAGTTTGGGCTGCATTCAATCCGGAAATCGTCGCCCGGAATTGGAGGCGCCGCCGAAAGCGTAAATGCAGAGAGCGAGCCGCTCGCGACTGGCCGATGGCCCTCTGCCTCGCAACCCGTATCAATTCAGCGAAAAACCCTCCCCTAGGTAGAGTCGGCGCACATCCATGTTGTTTCCAAGTTCATGCGGAGTGCCGGCAAAAAAGATTTTCCCTTCGGCGATGATATAGGCCCGGTCGGTTACGCTCAAGGTCTCGCGCACATTGTGATCGGTAATCAGGACCCCGATGCCCCCGGACTTCAGATCGAAGATAATCTTCTGCAACTCCAGCACGGCGATCGGGTCGATGCCGCTGAAGGGCTCATCGAGCAAGATGAAATTCGGCTGGATGCACAGCGAACGAGCAATCTCGACGCGCCGCCGTTCGCCGCCTGAAAGCGCATAGCCTCGCGTAGCGCGGATATGGCCGAGATTTAGCTGCTGAATCAGCCGCTCGGTACGCGTCCGCCGCTCCCGATTGCCGAGTGGCTGTGCTTCGAGCACGGCCAGGATATTCTCCTCGACCGTGAGCTTGCGAAAGACCGAAGGCTCCTGGGGCAGGTAGCTGATGCCGAAGTTGCGTGCGCGGAGATACATCGGAGTCTGCGTGATCTCGCTCTCGTCCACCATCACGCGGCCCATATCGGGCTCGACCAGTCCGACGATCATGTAAAAGCAAGTGGTCTTGCCTGCGCCATTCGGTCCCAGCAGCCCCACCACCTCGCCGCGCGAGATCTTCAGGTCCACTCCGCGGACGACCTGCCGCCCCTTGTATGTTTTGCCGATTCCTTCGGCGATCAGTGTCTCCATCGAGTCGGTCAACCTGTCAGCTTAGCAAAAATCCAATCTACCATCATGGCTTGGAAGACGCACGTCTTGCGCCCAATTTTCGCGGGATGGCTGAGGTAAGGATGCCACGCAGCTCGTTCTGCTGCGCGTCAGATAATCCCGCCAAGCCAATCAGCAGGCGCGTTGCGGACCGGGAGAACAGGACGATCACGCCCTTTGCCTCGTACCAAGTGAAATAGGAATCCCATCCTGATTGGGAGAACGTTCCAACTGAATTATGTACAGAGATTGACTCCAGCGTAAGGCTCACCGTGAATTGGCCCTTCATGGCAGGATCTTTTCTGTATCTGCGGCGCTGGAACTTAGGGGAAAGGGCTGAAATCAGCACCCACACCACGAGGATTACGTCGAGCGGCCAAGAGTCTCCAAAGAATTCGGCGACGCTAAAGTGAGATCCAGCATGAGGAGTCGTCGGATGTTGCGCAATCGGCGCAGGATGCAAAAAGTGCTGGAAAGCAGTGATCACCAACATCAGGAAGGCAAGAACGATGAGCCAAAAGAGAATTGTCTTGATCACCGCACCGCTTTTGGAATTGGGCTTCTCGGCGTTCAGATACTCCTCTTCACTGATCCTGTAGCTGAATTCCACGTCGTTCTCCGATCAATTGCTCCGCGCTATTCAGAGGCCTTTTACCTCGGCGCAGTCGTCTGCGTCGTCGTTTTGCTCCCCCCGCCTTCGACACTGACGCTATCATCGCGGCCATTGAAGATCAAAGCCTCGCCAGAGACAATGCCTCGCACCGGATCGCTCATCGTCGGCGGCTGGCTCGCAGCTCCCGTTAGAACATACTCATTCGTCGCGCCTGTAAAGACCAGCTGTTGGCCGGTTCCACGCCGTCCCTCTGAGGTCAGCACCACGTGACCCTGCGCGGTCATGGTTTCCACCTGAGCCGCTCCTTGAGCGGACTTGCCAGCCGGCTGCAGCTTCACCTCCACCTGGTCAGACGATGAAGTTGCTGCACCGGTCTCGGCAATCACCGATCCCAGCACGCCACCATGCAGAACCGCCTTGCGCTCCGTGTCGGAGTACTTCAAATCCCCGCCGCGCACCCGAATCACCGAAGGCTGCGCCGACTTCCCCGTCTGCTTTCCCGAGCTGCCGCCAGTCTCCGCAGCATCCGCGCTCAACAAAACGACCCTCACCGGCTCAGACGCATTCGACGTGCGCGCCACCAGCGTCTGCCGCTCTCGATCTAGCACTATCACCGGCGCGGCAATCGAATTGGCCTGTTCCCAGAGCCTCGCCTGGCCGTGGAAGGTCACTTCGCCGGTCGCCTGCCGCAACTCAGCCTCTTCAGAGACCACATGCGCCGGACCCTGTCCGCCCAAAGCTAGGCCGCCCTGGACTGCTGAGGGCCTTCCCTGCTTGCCATCGCCTGCATCGCTCCAACTGGCCTTTACGTTGCCGTGCGCAAATGCATCGCCCGAGGCTCGCGACACATCCAGCCTGTCGGCCGTAAGCTGCAATGACCCGTTCTCGACCCGCGGACTCACCGTCAGATGCAGCCACTCTCCTGCGGCCTCATAGACTGCCCGGTCTGCCGTGGCGCGCAACTCGGCCGGCGGCGGCGCACCCGGCTTTGCGGTTGCCTGCTGCGTCAGCACAACATGCCCCTCGACCAAAGCCGACTGTACTCCGCTTTCACGGTTCATGCCGCGCTTCGCACCCCCGCCCTGCTCTGCGAAATGTGCCTCCATCCGATCCCCGCTCGTGGTCTGCCGGGTTCCGGTCGCTGTCGTCTCCTCCACGCCCGCATGGCCAACTCCATTGAGGCCCGTCAATCGCGCCCCCGGCCCAAAGCTGCCCGTTACCACATCGGCGAAGAGCCGCGACGGCGCAACCGCTCCACTGCCGCGCCGGCTCTCTCCTGTAACGACGACACCTTCGCTCCCGCGCATGGCGAGCGGCTCGATCTGCCCGTGACCCGAATCGCGAAAATCGACATCGGCAACAGGCGAACGCCAGTGACGGCTCACGCGCTGCGGCTGGCCTGCCGCCTGACTTGATTCTTCGCTGTCGATCGCCACGTCCCGCTCCAGATGCGCGTGGCGCAGCTTACCCTGTGCGTTGAATTCTAGATTGGCTGTTGGCGCGCTGCCGTGCAACTGCTGCCGCCGCAACGCCTCGCCAGTTCCAGAGTTGCTCGCCGAGTCCACTGTCACCCCGCCATCCAGATTGCCCCGTCGAGGCTGATTGTGCTCGTCAAAATCCACGCGCCCGGTTGGTGCAGCGACATGTGTACCTGAGACGGTCGTCAGGGTGAAGCCGTTCATTGCATCCAGCCGCACCGCCGATCCATCTTCGCGAAAATAGACCTTCGCATCGCCCGCCGTTGCCTGCCCATTCTGGTAGTCCGCCGTAGCCGCGTGCATTTGGCAGAGCTGCGTCTCGCGCTGGAAGTCCGCGTGCTGCGCATGAATCACAACCGTCTCCGAGCCTCTTTGCGCAGTCAACTCCACAACCCGGTCTAACACCAGCAGCCCCTGCTGCGAGTCGAAGGTGGCGCCGATTGAACTGCCGCTTCCCTGCACCATCGAAAAGGCAACATGCTGGCTAGTCGTGGCTACTCCGCTGCGCTGATCAAAGGTGAGCCCGCTGGTCTTCACGTGAATTTCACCGCGCGCCGCAGTTTCGACGGCTGACGCGGCCGGGCTGCTCTTCGGCTTCTCGCTCACGATATGTCCGTCGGCCGCCTTGGGCGCAATCGCCGGCGCAACGCCGGGCCGCATCAGCGTAATCTCGACCGGCCCGGCCGCCTTGGCCGTTCCCGCCTTCTGGTCGTACTCAAACTCGCTTCCTTCGATACGGTCGACACGGTTGCCATCTTCACCGTAGAGTTCAATCTTCACATCGTGCAGCAGTGCGTTGCCCTGCTTGAGCTGGATCACTTTTGAGGCGTGAATCTTGAACTGCGCATGTGCGCCTAAGGCGTGGGAGAAGGTGACGCCATTGGCCTCCTGCTGAATTTCAACGCCAAGAGCCTTGGGCAGATCGCGGCGATTAAAGGGATTCTTCCAACTGCCAACGGCGAGAAAGACGACCAGCGAGGTCAGCAGCAGAACTCCGGCCGCCACAATCAGCACTCGCAATCTTGCAATGGTCAGCGGCACAGTCAGTTCGAGCCCCCAAGCTGCTTGGAGAGCCGCGCTGCCAAACGCTGCGCCAGACTCTCGCCCAACTCGCTCCACAACAGCCGCGCGGTGGCGCCGGAAGCCTTCTCAACAGCCGCGGTCAACTCGACCAGTTGACGAACATTCTCCTCGACGTGCCGGGCGGCTAAAGAGTCAAGCTCCAGCTCTTCTTCGAGAAACGGCGTGTCGGAGCCAAAATCAATTCGGATATGCCCGTCAGCCTCGTAGGCGCCTTCATCGAAGAGTGGCCCGAAGCCTGTCACCCGCACCAGCCGCGGCTCACGCACCCAACGCGCGGAAGCACCGCCCAATGCACTGTCATTCTGAGCGAGGTGCAGCGAAGTCGAAGGACCTGCGTTTCCAGGCGGACTCTCCAACTCCCACAGGCTCCAACCAATCTGGAATTCGTAGGCGTAGTCGTCGTGCAGGATTTCGAGCGCCTCTTCGACGGCAAGACGCGGCTCGGCTCCCAGTTCGATGGCGCCCTCGGCGTTTGCTCCGGCTCTGCGGCCATATACCTGCTGAAAGACCGGCGATTCGGTCCAGTCGATCGGCCAGACCGTCGCGGCGTAAACGCGTTTCTCTCCTCCGTGAGCGGCGAAGGTTTCCAGCACCGCAGTCAGCTTGTCGGCGAGCGCGGCTAGGCGCAGATTCGGGTACCACAGGCTCAGATACAGCGTGTCAGACATCTCTATTGATTGTAGACGGGCGACAGGAGGTGAGGATGCGGAGGAGTCGATTCGACCGATGGCCTGCGGGTGCCCGATCCATCCGCAGCATCATCGCGAATGGGTGGGAAACCATGAACCCATCCCTGCTTCCAAAATGAGCAGAGACTTCTGAACATGAGCCGGAGGGAGCAGAGGCCGTCAGGCCTCTGAATCCCGCGGTTATCCCGTGACGATCTCGCTGAAGTCTGCGATACCGGCGAAGCCACGTAGCACGCCATCAATCAAGCCCAGATGCGCCCCCCGAATCTTCGCATCCGGATCGAGCACCATGACCTGGTCAAAGAAGGCATCCACCACCGGCCGGAGCGTGGCGATCCGCGCCAGAGCTTCGTCGTAGGCTCTCTCACCGCGCAGAAAAGCAACCTCGGGAGCCAGTACCGCAGCCGCATCGGCAAGCTGCTGAGCCTCCGGCGCAAGCTTCACGTCCTTTGGCGAACCGAGGACAAATCCCTTCTCCTCGGCCTGGCGCAAGATGTTTTTGATGCGTTTAAAGGCCGCCGCAATCGCCGCAAAATCCTCCGACTCGCGCGCTGCCGTGAGGGCTTCTGCGCGGGCAATCGCATCGCGCACGTCATCGCCTCCCGCAGCCAGCACGGCATTCACAACGTCGTAGGCAAAGCCGCGCACATCCTTCAGGTAGAAGTTGAGCCGCTCGCGCAGGAAGGCGCGGACAGATAGAAGAGTTTCATCAGAATCGATATCTCTTGATATGTCTATCCTCTTATTGTCTTTATCCGCATACACAATCCCTGCATACGAATCCAACACATCCGTTAAAGTCAGCGGCAACCCGCCTTCGGCGAGAATCTTCACGATGGCATTCGCTGCACGGCGCAGCGCGAAGGGATCCTTCGAACCTGTGGGCGCCATGCCAATGCCGAACATGGCCACGATGGTCTGGATGCGATCGGCAATGCCTAACAATTGGCCTTCAACGGTCTTCGGGATGCGATCCTCAATCGACGCTGGCGTGTACTGGTCGTAGATGGCCCGCGCCACGCTCTCTCCATGGCCCTGTGCGCGCGCATAGAGCCCGCCGATGATGCCTTGGAGTTCCGTAAACTCCTTCACCAATTCTGTTGTGAGGTCCGTCTTGGCGATTTCGGTGGCCTTCTGCAATGCCGCTTCATCGACTTTGATACCACGTGATAAGGTCGTCGTTGCAAGTTTTTCCGCTGCAGCCCAATTATTGCGGGTCTTCCAGGCGTAGCTACCCAACTCCTTCTGGAATGTAACGTTGTTCAGGCTCTCAACGCGCTCCGCGAGCGGCGTCTTCTGGTCGACCTCCCAGAAGAAGCGCGCATCCTTGAAGCGTGCACGCAACACACGCGCATTGCCATGGCGAATGATCGCTTCGCCCTCGGCGTCAACCTGCGTATTGAGCACAGCCAGGAAGTGCGCCGCCAGCTTGCCATCCGCGCCCTCGACAGCGAAGTACTTCTGGTGGTCGCGCATCACCGTGACCAGCACCTCTTCGGGCAGCACAAGGTACTCAGCTTCGAAGTTGCCGAGGATCACTGTAGGCCACTCTGTCAAATGCACAACTGTCTCAATCAGCGGCTCATCCTCGCGCCAGCGTGCGCCGGCCACGGTGCGGGTCGCTTTGTCGAGCGCCTTGCGGATCTTCTCTCTTCTCGCCGCAACATCGGCCAGCACGAATGCCCCTTCGAGCGCCGCTGCGTAACTCTTGGGCGCATCGATCACGACCGGAGCTTCGCCATGCAGCACGCGATGTCCGCGGGTCGCATTGCCCGCTGAAATCCCCGCGATTTCAAGCGGGACAATCGCAGAATCGAGCAGCGCCACAACCCAGCGCACCGGCCGCACAAAGCGCTCCGGCTTACCCGCGCGCCAATACATGTTCTTCGCCCAATAAATGGCTAGAACTTCCTTCGGCAACTCCGATGCGAGCAGCTCCGCTGTCTTGCGTCCTTGACGCTTCACAGTGGCTCCAAGATACTCGCCCTTGGGGTTGGTGACTCTCTCCAAAGCCTCAACTGCGACACCAGCCTTTTTCGCGAATGCCGCGGCAGCCGCTGTCGGCGCACCGTCCTTGAAGGCAACCTTCCACGATGGGCCGGTGAGCTTCTCTTCGGTATTGGCCTGACTCGCCAGCACACCCTCGACCCGCACAGCCAATCGGCGCGGAGTCGAGAATGTTGTGAGCTTGGCCTCGCGCGCCAGCAGCCGTTCGCGCGTGAGCAAATCATTCACGCGCCGGCCCAGCTCCGCCTCGGCCCCTGCAATCATGCGGGCCGGAATCTCGTCCAGCCCAATCTCAAGTAGAAAATCCGCCATAATCCTTGTGTTCTTTCCGCTGACTCGCTAATTCCCCTGCTGCGCCACATACGCCTTGGCCACGCCCACGGCCAGATTGCGAATGCGCCCGATCATGCCGACGCGCTCAGTGACGCTGATCGCCCCGCGTGCATCGAGAAGGTTGAAGAGGTTCGAGCATTTCAGAGCCAGCTCATAGGTAGGAATGACCGGGAAACGCCGGTTCTCCACCACGCTCGCCTTCTTATCCGCCAGCAATGCATTGGCCCGCGCCAGCAGCGCCTGAGCTTCGGCCTCGTAACTGTTGAAGTGCGCCCAGAGCCGCTCCACATCGGCGTCTTCGAAGTTGTAAACCGAATATTGGAGCTCCTCAGCCAGCCGCACGTCGCCATAAGTCACCACGGCTCCAGTCTCCGGATCGCGCGCCCAGACAACGTCGTAGACCGAGTCCACATCCTGCATGAAGGCACAAAGCCGTTCCAGCCCATAAGTAAGTTCGGCGCAAATGGGATCGAGATCGAGACCGCCGCATTGCTGGAAGTAAGTGAACTGAGTGATCTCCATTCCGTCCATCATCACCTGCCATCCGACTCCCCAGGCGCCAACAGTCGGCCCCTCCCAATTGTCCTCTTCGAACTTCAGGTCATGCTTTGAGAGATCGATGCCAATCGACTCAAGAGACTTAAGATAAAGCTCCTGCACATTCGCTGGCGGCGGCTTCAGGATCAACTGAAACTGTGTGTGCCGATACAACCGGTTAGGATTCTCGCCGTACCGTCCATCCGCCGGACGCCGCGAGGGCTGCGCATAGCCAACTCTGTAAGGCTTGGAACCGAGCACGCGCAGGAAGGTCTCTGGCGCCATCGTGCCAGCGCCCACTTCAACGTCGTAGGGCTGCTGTACGATGCAGCCGCGCTCCGCCCAGAAGTTCTGCAAGCGGAACAAAAGCTCCTGAAAGGTGAGGGGGGTAGACTTCGATTGGGTTACAGGCTGGGTTGAGAACACAGAAAACTCTCTCTCGTCGGGACTCCCTCGATTTTATCAGCCCTTCGTACTTGCTCAGCTTCCCAGGCGAGCCAGCGCCTCGGCCGAGCGCAGCTTTCGCTCCAGATGCCGTTCTAGAGCTTGCAGAGTGAAGCGTCGCAGATCCTGCGCGCGGCGCCGCGGCCATGGCTCACCGGCAAAGGCAGAGACCGGCGCTCGCAGCATGCGCTGCGCCAGTTGCCATGAGTCAGCCGAAAGCTCACTGGCGTTGCCGTTGCGGTGCACCGAACAAAAAAGCCCATCGGCGAACGCATTGAAAGACACCTCTTCCGCGCGCAATTCTTCGCCGCACGCCGTGCAGTGCGCGATGTCGGGCAGCAGGCCCATCAGCCGCGTCATCCAAAGCTGGAAGTATGTCAGCGGCATCCATGGCTGTTCGACCGTGGTCTGCTCCAGCACGGTCACCAGCAGGCGGAAGATCGTCTCGTTGGGATCGCGGTCTGGCAGCGACTCGTCCAGCAGCTCTGCATAGAAGCTGAGCACTGTCATGCGTATCGGATCGACTGGGGCTGAGAGCGGAGAGCGAAGGATTTCAAGCTGATCCAGCCGCACCAGCTCTTGCCTGGGTCGTTCGGCAAACCAGGCGTGGGCCAGAGTCATCGGCTCCAGTGCTCCGCCAAAGCGTCTTCGGCTCTTAAGCGCAGCCTTGGCAACTCCACGCAATCGGCCGTAATCGCGCGTGAAGATGCTCACGATCAAATCGGCCTCATGGACCGGCCAAGTACGCAACACCACGGCCTCGGAGGTCAGCACGTTCATGCGATTCCATCATCGCACTCCTGACTGCTACCGGAATGCTATGCCGTCAAGTACTGGCGAGCCTGTATGCCACCCTGGGCAACTTCTGGCCGTAACCTATTGCAATACATAGAGATTGGTGCCGATCACCCTGAGCTTACCACCGGGTTTCCACAGGCTGCCGTCTAGGCAGAGCGTGTCACCCACGTTAAAATAGCCTCAGAGGTCGAAAATGCCCACCGCAATGGTCACCTTCAACGGCCGAATTACTCTTCCCCCGCAAGTGCGCAAACGTCTTGGACTCAAAACCGGGGACAACGTCGAATTTGTCGAAGTCGAGAAAGGTCGATTCGCGATCTCGTGCCGCAGCAGATTGAACGCGGATACCGAGCATCGCAGCTCAGAGTGCGAGCCTGCGCACGTCGCCGAAGATGAAATCCAACCCGTTCACTAAAGAACTGCAAAGACAAGCTCGGCCACAATCCAGACATTCCAGCGATCATTGGACCCTAAAGCAAGGGCGCGCAGTCCGCATCCGGACTGCGCGCCCTTGCTTTTTAATATGCCTAGCGGCCGAAGTGCGCCGCGTTCTTTTGCGTGAAACTGGCCCATTTTTCAGGCAGGTCGTCTGCAGCAAAGATGGCCGAGACCGGGCAGGCCGGTACGCAAGCTCCACAGTCGATGCACTCGACAGGGTCGATGAACAACTGGTCCGAGTTGCCGAAGCCGTCCTCGTCCTTTTTGGGGTGGATGCAATCGACAGGACAGGCGTCTACGCAGGCGGTGTCCTTGGTGCCGATACAGGGTTCTGCAATGACATATGCCATTCTGATTTTCTCCAGGGAAACTCAAACATCTTCGGAAACGGTGCGAACACGATCACCGCATAGTGCGCTGCCGCTCGATGGTGATCGCGCCAGCTTGACCGCTTTGCTTCGATCGACAGGGTTTCCGGAAAACGTGATAGGCCTTCGACGCTGATAGTAGCACAGGACCCCAGAGGCTGCGTGAAGACAGCGCAAATGCGGTTTTGAGCTGCAGGTGGCCAATTGCTAACCGGAATTCTCACTCCCAAATGCAGGGTTCGATTCCCGGCGAAGGGCTAGCCTCGACCCCGCGCTGCGCGACGCGCTGCAAACTCCTGAGGGGTGGGAATCGGCGCCAAGTTCCGTCCTGCAAACATATCCGCAAAAAAGTCCATCAACTCTGCGTGAATCAAGCCGTTCGAGGCGAGTATCTCCCGGCTGTCGAGCAGAAAGTGGTTTCCGGCAAAGTCGGTGACTCGTCCTCCGGACTCCTCGACCAGCAAGATGCC
Source organism: Occallatibacter sp. (assembly GCA_050010735.1). Classification (GTDB taxonomy): domain Bacteria; phylum Acidobacteriota; class Terriglobia; order Terriglobales; family Acidobacteriaceae; genus Telmatobacter. The sequence goes on from JBEKKL010000006.1 coordinate 72,425, forward strand.
CGCTGATGTATCCCAGGGATTGAGATTGAACTCCCAGAAACCGTCCAGGCGGCCCGCTGCTACATAGGCCAGATCGAGCGCTGCCGAACCGGCGCGGCGCACCCCGTGCGAACGCAGGGTGAACTCCTGATAAAAGTGAATGTTCGGACTCTCGTGGCGTTTGTGGCTGGGAAAGCCCGTGGCAGTCAGAGCCTCAGACAACTCCGGTGTGCCGGTAACCCGCAACGGCTTGCCGTTGAGCAGTGCGCCGCGACCGCGCTCGGCGACGAAGAGCTCGTCCCGCATGGGGTCGTAGATGACGCCAGCCACTAAAGTGCCGTCCTGATCTTGGGCTAGGCCGGAGAGGCGCTGTTCAAGCCCCATCGAGACCGCAAACTGCGGATATCCGTGGGCGAAGTTTGTCGTCCCATCCAGCGGATCCACGTACCAGCGAAACTCGCCATCGAGCCTGTCGCGCGTCCCCTCTTCACCGAAGATTCCATGCTCAGGGAAGGCCTCCGCGAGCCTTTCGCGAATGAGTTTCTCGGCCGTGCGGTCAGCCACAGTTACAAGGTCCGCGTCACCCTTGTACTCGGTGGCGACGCCCTGTGTGAAGAACTCGCGCAGCCGGCTTCCAGCCTCGCGGGCGATCTTCGACGCAGCAGGAACCCATTGCCACTTCGCATTTGAATTGAGAATGTTCACGCGGAGGCTCCGTTCACGGTGGATCCGTTCAACTCCGACCCGTTGGTCTTCGCGTTGCGCGGGCTCCTCCGGCCAACCTCTGTGATGGTGCGAATCTGGTGCTTATAGATAAAGAGATTGGGCTTGCCTTCGCGGGTCAGGCGCAACATGCCGTCGTCAAAGTACTCGATCCAGCCGCGGACAGCCTCACCATCGCGCAGCTTTATCTGTACGTTGACCTGGCGGTCGCTGAGTGAGCGCAGGTAGAGCGCTTCCTGGCCGGTCTCACCCGGGGGAGGCGTTTTGGAGCGGCGTCGCGCAGAAACTGGTGGAGTCATGATGTCATTTTAGATGCATTCGCGCCGAACGGCGACTACAGGTAGTAGTTCTCTGACCCATTACCAAACTGCACAGGTAGACTTTCGGGGGTGGGGCGCTACCTGCTCTTCACCGCTGTGTCGGCGAAGTATCCAGTGCGGTGGCGGACATTAAAGTCTTGAGCGGCGGCTCTGGGAACGGTCACCTGTACTCGATGAAAGCTCGTCCCTTTCACCTGATTGTGCGGATAGTAGCCTAGCAGATATTGCGTGCGCAGATCCTCGCTCACCTGCGCAAAGGCCTTGTCGAGGCCTCCGTCTTTCACGTAATAGCTCTTGCCGCCGGTCTGCTCGGCCAGGGTGATGAGCGCATGCTCGCCGCCGAGATCTCGGCCGGCACTGGCCTCGATGGGCACGTCGATGATCGAGTAGATCATCACCTCGTTGCGCAAAGCCTGCTCCAGCGCCTTGGCATAGGTCGCGTTGCTTGCCGTGTCGTCGCCGTCAGTGACCAGGACCAACACCTTGCGACCCTCTTTCCCCCCGAGACGTTCGGCGCCCAAACAGGTTGCATCATAGAGCGCTGTTGCCCAATCGCTGCGTAACTGGCCAAGGCCGCGGTCGATTTGGCTCACCTTGTTGGTGAAGGGCGTCAACTCGTGCACATTGGTCGCGAACTCGAGAAGGCTCATCTGGTCCTGAGCCCGCAGCAGGGCGTGAGTGAATCGCCGGGCGGCCTCGGCTTCTTCTGCCAGATCCTTACGCACACTGCCGCTGGTGTCGATAGCCAGCGTCAGGTTCAGGGGCAACTCGGACTGCCGCTCAAAGACCGCAATCTCCTGCGTCCGTCCGTCTTCTGTGATCGCAAAATCCTCACGCGTCAGGCCGCCCACAATGGCCCCGTTCCGGTCGGTCACGTTCACAAAGACATTGACCAGCTTCACATCTACGTGAAGCGTAAGATTCTGCCCGAAGAGCGTAACGGGGCAACCTATCGCGAAAGCGAAAAGCCACGATGGCCACAAATGCCAGAGCCGGAGCGCCTTATTCCCCATGCGAATCCTCCGGATACGCCGCGGTCTTCCCAAGCGGAAACGGCTCGCCCGCAGCCCAAACGGCTCCGTCGGCAAAGGTCTCTTTTTTCCAGATCGGCACGGTCTTCTTGAGGGTATCGATCAGCCAGCGGCAGGCCTCGAAGGCGTGTGCGCGATGAGCCGACGCCACGACGATCAGCACGCTGGTCTCCCCGACCTTGAGCCGGCCCAGGCGGTGGATCATCGTCACATGCCGCACGCCAAATCGCGATCGAGCCGTCGCGGCCAGCGCGGTCAGCTGTCTCTCGGCCATCTCTTCGTAGGCCTCATAGTCCAGATAGAGCGTCTCGCGGCCATGTGTGTGGTTGCGCACAATGCCGTCGAAGACCACGACCGCCCCGTCTTCGCCACGCTTGGCCGCCTCGATCCATCGTTCCGCGTCGATCGGCTGGGTACAGAGGGCGATCACCTGCGTCGCCTCTTCGATCATCTGCCCGGCTTCTTCGCAGCCCCCCGAGACAGGAGGCAGCAGGCCCACCTCATCGCCCTCGCGCAAAACCGCCCCCGCCGCGGCGAACTCCGCGTTGACACTGACTGCGATGCCGCGGAGCAGTGCTTCAGAGCGCCCCTCACTCAGCCGTGCGAGCAAATCCGCCACAGTCGTACCCTCCGGCAGCTCGACCGTAGTCGCCGGGGCACCCAACCAGTCTTTCAACACACCAAAACAGCGAACTCGGACCTGAATCATTGACAAAAGGATACTGCCTGACGGTTAGACGCGACAGATGCCAATCCAGGGAACGAGAAAGCGATCAACCAAACTTGTAAAGGAAACCGGAGGGCGTGCCCCAGAGGTTCCGCGAACGGTCCTCATAGAAGATGCTGAACTCGATTCCAGAGAGATCGAAGTCAAAAAGAGGCACGCGATCGAAGGTGTAATCACCACTGATCGAGTACTCATCGCCTCCACAGTCGATCATCAGCGTATCTTCGGTCGAGAGCCGCTCGGGGTGGGTCAGAAGCATGCAGGCCACGGTGAAGACCCCTGCGCCGAATTCATTGCCGGCCATCCTCACCCGGGCGCGACGAGCCGAACAGCCACGGTGCCTCATGCCTGCCTGCGCAGCCAGCACCAGTATGTCGTTCCCCTGCTGCTGGTCGGCCAGGAGCCCTGTCGCGAGCTTAGACCGTTCCGATTGACGCAGGTAGGTTGGCCCAAGCCGGCCGGCGATGCGGTTCTGAAATTTTCGCCTCTTCCCCAGAACATCCAGAACCATCTCGACGGCCTCGTTATAGGTCGGAGCCAGTACCTCCCAGCGCGGAATGGCAAACCATGCCTCCGCTCCTTCCAGCAGAGGCTTGCGGGCCAGCTTTTCCTGGCACGCACCCAAGGAGGGAAACAATCTGCGCAACTCAGTAACCTGGGCTTCGATCGGCCGCACGCGGTAGGTGGAAGGATAGACGCGATTGGAACCTACCTCCTCGTCGAGGTATTTGTCGCTCGCCGTGTGCCGCTGAATAATCTCCACCAGCGTGTCGGCCACCTCGGACTTGAGTGCCTTGCCCGACTCCAATACCGACTGCGCACTGTGCCGGTCCAGTTGCTGAATCGCCGCAAGATACGCCGTCTGAACAGCTGCGCCGAGGAATTCCTGAAGCCGGGCATTCTGCTGCTCTGTAGTGTTCCCAGACAGATGCAACGGGGTGATGGTAGCTGTGCTCGTCGCCATGGTCACCGCTTTTTGCGCGCCGCCGCGCGTTCGAATCTATCGGCTTTATCGGCAGTGCAAGCAATTCCAGCAGTGCGGGAAGCCGAAAGTTGCTGCCCTTTGGAACAGTGGGTGAGTCCCGCCCTGGGGGGACTTGCGACTGATCAATTACCGGATTGAAAGCTGTGAGGCATTTCCTCTGCGCAACTCGCAATATGAATCGAGATCTGAAAGTTCTAAGGAGAAATGGTTTCATGCGAAAGATTCGTACCGTGATTCTTGCAGCCTGCATGGCGACACTAACCTGCATTACGCTTCATGCGCAGGTCGACAACGTGCTGTATGGCCCAGGAGCGCTCGGCCTTCAAAATACCGGCAGCTGGAACTCCGCCTTCGGTTACGACGCGCTTGAGTCCAACTCGACCGGATACGCTAGCGCGGCCTTCGGTTACGACGCGCTTCAATACAACACGACCGGGCGCGGTAACTCGGCCTTCGGCTCCGGTGCGCTTGAAGACAACACCACCGGTTTCTACAACACTGCGATTGGTCTCTGGGCGCTTTGGTCCAATACCACCGGCGAGGCCAACACGGCGACCGGACCATGGGCACTGGCTGACAACACTACCGGAAACTTCAATACGGCCAACGGTATCTATGCGCTTGAACTCAACACTACCGGCAGCGGGAACACAGCCACAGGGCCGTGGGCGCTTTTTGAGAATACGATCGGAAGCAACAACACGGCCAGCGGCTATAACACGCTTTATAACAACACCACGGGCAGCCAAAACACGGCCAGTGGTGACTGGGCACTCCTTAACAACACGTCTGGCCTATATAACATGGCCGATGGCGCTTGGGCGCTTGCACCAAACTCTACCGGAAACTACAACGTGGCGGTTGGATATGCGGCCGGGTATTACAACTCTCCCGGAGCCAGCAACAACATCGATATCGGCAATTGGGGCTCGTCAGGCGATAACGGCACCGTCCGCATCGGGAGCGGCGGGCAGACCTCCTTCTATGTAGCCGGTGTCAGCGGCGTGGGAATCTCGGGCGGAGTTCCTGTTTATATCAACGGCAATGGCCAGTTGGGCACCGTCAACTCCTCGATCCGCTTCAAGGAGGACGTTCATGAAATGGCCGCCGCCAGCGACGGACTCTTCCGCCTTCGTCCCGTGACCTATCGCTATAAGCAGGCCTATGCGGATGGTTCCAAGCCGCTGGACTACGGTCTGATCGCCGAAGAGGTTGCCGAGGTCTATCCCGACTTGGTCGTCAGAAGCACGGACGGAAAAATCCAAACCGTACAGTATCAGAAACTGACACCCATGCTGCTCAATGAGGTACAGAAGCAGCACAAGTTGCTCGAAGAGCAGGGCAGAACTATCGAGTTGCTCGAGAAGCGGCTCGCAGCATTGGAAACTACACAGTCTTCCAGCGCGCTGGACTCCGAGCTCGTCACGAGATAGCCGCCTCGAGATCGGGCTCCGCTTCAGTCGCAGGACCCGATTGTCGAATCTATCCAACCTCCACCACGAACTCGGCGGCCTCGTTCTGGCGAGTGTCAGACTTCGCCTTCAGCAGCGGTAAGGCCACGGCCAGCACATCCTCAATCCGGCTGGCATAGTGAATCGTCCCTCCCTCGATCAGCTCCGGTGTCAGATCCTCCTCCACATCCTGCCGGTTCTCAGCCGGCAGGATGATCGTATCCACCCCGGCCCTGCGTGCGGCGAGGAATTTCTCTTTGATGCCGCCCACCGGGAGCACATTGCCGCTGAGAGTGATCTCGCCGGTCATCGCGGTCAACGGCAGCACCGGCGTGTCGGTCAGCAGAGAAACCAGCACAGTTGCCATCGTCACACCAGCCGAAGGGCCATCCTTGGGAATCGCACCGGCTGGAACGTGAATGTGCAGGTCAATTTCTTTCGTAAAGTCCTCGGTCAGGCCGAGGCTGGTGGCGTTTGAGCGGACCCAAGTCAGTGCTGCCTGCATCGACTCCTGCATCACCTCGCCGATCTGGCCGGTCATCGTGAAGTTCCCCTTGCCTTTCATCTTGTTGGCTTCGATGAAGAGAATGTCACCGCCGGCCGGCGTCCAGGCCAATCCCACGGCTACGCCGGGGCGCTTGACGCGCTCGGCAACTTCAGTGTCGACTCGCACCTGAATTCCGCCGAGGAATTCCTTGAGTACTTCTCGTGTGACAATCAGCTTTTCCGTCTTGCCCTCGACCACGCGCCGCGCTTCTTTGCGGCAGACGGTACCAATCGTCTGTTCGAGCTTGCGCACGCCGGCCTCGCGCGTGTAGTGGCGTACGATGTGGCGCACAGCGTCTTCGGGAAACTCGATCTGCTCGGCCGTAATGCCGTTCTCTTTGATCTGCCGCGGGATCAGATAGCGGAAGGCGATGTGCTTCTTTTCCTCCTCGCTGTAGCCCTGCAGGGGAATCACTTCCATCCTGTCGAGCAGCGGCGGCGGAACGGGGTCCAGCTGGTTGGCCGTGCAGATAAAGAGCGTCTTCGACAGATCGAAGGGCACATCAAGGTAGTTATCGCGGAAGGCGCAGTTCTGCTCTGGATCCAGCGTCTCTAACAGAGCCGAGGCCGGATCGCCGCGGAAGTCGCGCCCCAGCTTGTCAATCTCGTCGAGCATGATCACGGGATCATTGGTTTCGGCTCTGCGGATGCTCTGGATGATCTGGCCCGGCAGCGCGCCGATGTAGGTGCGCCGATGACCACGAATCTCCGCCTCGTCGTGCATACCGCCCAATGAAATACGCTGGAACTTGCGGCCCAACGCCCTCGCAATCGACCGGCCCAGGCTAGTCTTGCCCACACCCGGAGGTCCAACAAAGCAGAGGATCGGCCCCTTCATATCCGGTTTCAACTCAAGAACGCTCAGGTAGTCGAGGATGCGGTCTTTGACCTTCTTCAGTTCGTAGTGGTCCTCGTCGAGGATCTCCTTGGCCTTCTGGATGTCGATCTTCGAGCCCGAACTCTTGGCCCATGGCAGCAACGCCAGCCACTCGATGTAATTCCTGGTCAGTGAGTAATCGGCAGCCATGGGAGACATCCGCGAGAGGCGCGACAACTCCTTCAGCGCCTCCTTTTTCACGTCCTCTGGCATCCCCGCGGCATCGATCTTCTGGCGCAGTTCGTCGGTTTCGCGCTGACTCTCATCCTGTTCCCCGAGTTCCTTCTGGATCGCTTTCAACTGCTCGCGCAGATAATAGTCGCGCTGCGACTGCTGCACCTGGTCCTGCACTTCGCTCTGGATCTTTGTACGCAGCTGCTGTACCTCGATCTCCTTGGCGAGATGCTTGTTCAACTGCTCCAGGCGGGTTGCGATGCTGGGCGTCTCCAGCAGCATCTGCTTGTCGTCGGTGGTCAGAAACGGCAGCGACGAGGCCACAAAATCCACCAGCCGGCTCGGCTCCTCGATGTTGGCCGCGATCGTGCGCAGCTCATCTGAGAGGGTCGGCGACTCGGCGACAATCTGCTGGAACTGGCCGATCACATTGCGCACAAGCGCCTCCGCGCTGGGAGTTTCAGGCGCTTCAGTGTCCTCCAGCACCTCGACCTCGGCCACCATGAAGGGCTCGGTCTGTGCGTACCGCACCAAGCGCACCCGCTCGACGCCCTCGGTAAAGACAAAGCGGCTCTGGTTGGGCATGCGCACGATTTTGTGCACGGTTGCCAGGGTTCCTACCGCATGCAGGTCGGTCGGCTTGGGCGCGTCGAGCCTGGGGTCCAACTGGGCCACGACCACGATGGCCCGTTCTTCGCCCAGCGACTCAATCAACTGGATGGAGCTCTCCCGGCCTACGGTCAGGGGCAACACCGCATGAGGGAATAGCACCGTATCTCGGACGGGCAGGACCGCAACTCTGCGAAGCCCGGAAACACCCTTTTTTTCGGGGCTCTTGGGGGACGGGATGATCGATTCATTTGACATTGAGTGTCCTTGTATCAATTTTTCTTCATTAGACCACGCAGGGTCGGCAAAAGTTTCAGAAAAAACTCCTCGGTTCACATCCGTTCCTCTTCCGCAACGCGCTGCTGCCCCGAATACGGTGAAGACGGCGTGCAGTTCCGGAACCTAACGTTGCCGTTCTGAACCTGTGAAGAGCAGAAGGTTCTCAGAAAGCGGGGCGGGCTTGAGCTCCATCTTCAGTTAGATGCGCCACTACTGGATGGATGTATCGGCTGATGGCTGGGAAAAGCGAGGCGTATGAGATCTCAGCTAGCCTCGGCACACTTCCTTCACTCGGTGATCCCCTCGGGCTCTCGCCGTTCTCCCTCACTTTTGAGCGAAGCTTCAATCTGTTCCCATACGGCATCGGGAGGTTCCATCATGGGAAACAGCGCGCGGGCCGCCTCGGCGATAGCCTCCAGCTCCCCCAGCAGCGCCTTGCATACCTGGCAATGCTTTAGGTGCGGATCGGCGGAAAGCTCTGTGCCGGAGCCGATCAGTTCCGGCAACTGATTCTGGAATTGAACACAAGTCATCGACTCGGTATGCTCTGCCATTCACCGCTCCTGCATCTTCCCGGGGAAGATCCTTCTCCAACCTGCCGCTGCACCGGGACGCCGTTCGTCGTTAGTATAGAGGAATAAGAATCGGGACTGCGCGTTCAGCACTCAGGTGAAGACGGCAAGGATCGAAGCGCACCGGCAGCCGGGCCTCGATCGCTGACCATGGTTCTTGTTGGGAGATACGGTCTTGAGGGAATTGCCGGGATCCCGAGCAACGGTTTTTCGTCTCTGGGAGAGAGGGCCGGGGTGGCAAGGCGGAAAGCGGCGTGGGTTCAGCGTCTTGCTGGCCTGTCTTTTTGTCTTCGGAGTCTCCACCCGGATCGACGGCCTGTGCGAGGATCGGATCGGCAGCGAAGACCCGGCTAGCGCTGAGAGCGATTCGGCCGCGAACCCTCCCTCCGACACTCTGGCGCGATGGGAGGGTTTGCGGGTCAAGCGCATCTCCTTCGAAGGAGTCTCAGCCGAACGCCTGCGGCCTCTATCGGAGCATCTGGCGCAAGCAGAAGGCGCGCCTTTCAACCGCGAATCGCTGAAGAAGAGCCTGCGCCAGCTCTATTCAACCGGGCTCTTCGAGACGATTGCTGTCGAAAGCCTGCCGGAGGCGGACGGCGTGGCCTTAGTCTTTCGTGGGACACCGCGCAGTTTCATCGGCACAGTCGCCGTCGACGGCGCCAAGGGACCGGCGCTCAACACCCAGCTTGACCGCGTCAGCCAACTCAATGCCGGCGCTCGCTTTACGCAGGCAAAACTCGACCATGCTCTCGAACAAATGCGCGAAACACTGGCTCAGAGCGGATTCCACGAACCGGTGATCACACCGACGGTTACGGCACATCCCGAGGAACAACTGGTCGACATTGCATTTCATGTGATCCCCGGCCCTCAGGCGCGCGTGGGCGCCCTGGCGTTAGCGGGCGACCCCGGGATGAGCGATGCCGATTTTCGCCGCCATGCGCACCTGAAGGCAGGTTCACACGTGGACAGCGAAACGAACAATCGGGCTCTGTCCGGAGTCCTGAAGGTTTACCAGCGCGAAGAGCGTCTGGAAGCTGAGATCAAGCTCGAGTCCGAGGGGTACAATCCCCAGACCCGTACTGCCGACTTCCGGTTTTCCGCCAACCGGGGCCCGGTCGTGAGGTTGCTGGTTCAGGGAGCCAAAATCGGCCCGGATCGGCTCAAGCGGCTGATTCCCATCTTCGAGGAGGGCAGCGTGGACGAGGATCTGCTCACCGAGGGCAATCGCCGTCTGCGCAACTACTATCAGCGGCTGGGCTACTTCGACGCGAAAGTGGAGCATGAACGGCAATCGGCGACCGGCGAAGAAGTGACGATTCTCTACACAGTGCAGCTTGGCCCTCGGCGGCGTGTCGAGCGGGTTTCTCTCGATGGCAATCACTACTTCGACACTGCGACTCTGAAGGAACTGCTCAGCGTGCGCGCCGCCGACACGCTCGATCGCCACGGAGCCTACTCACAAGGACTGGTCTCAGCCGACGTCAGCGCCTTGCAGGCCGTCTATCAGAACAATGGCTTCTCCAAGGTCAAGGTAACCTCCGAGACCAGCGCGATCGAGAGCACAACCACTTCAGCCGGCGCGGCGGAACCCTCCGGAAGCGCGTATCTGCCGAGAAGATCGAAGACAACGCCATTCATTGTCGTTTACCGCATTGAAGAGGGTGAGCAGCAGCGGGTTGGAACGGTTCGCCTGGAGGGAAACGAGCATGTGGATGCGGCCAAACTCACGCCCCAGATGAACACGATCCCCGGGCAACTGCTTTCTCCGGCGAACCTGGCCGGAGACCGGGACACACTGTTGACCGACTACTTAAGCCGCGGCTTCGAAGAGGTTCATGTCGATGTGACACAGGAGCCGCAAGAGATCGATCCAAGCAAGGTAGATGTTATCTTCCGTATCACCGAGGGGCAGCAGATCTTTGTACGCAAGGTACTGCTGACTGGTCTTCATTTCACGCGTCCTGACACGGTGGCCAAGGCCATCACCCTTCATCCAGGCGATCCGCTCAATCAGACGGCGTTGCAGGAGACGCAACGCAATTTCTACGACTTTGCCCTCTTCAACGAGGTCGACACGGCCGTAGAGAACCCCTCCGGAGGGGAGACCTACAAAACCGTGCTGTTGCAGGCGACGGAGGCGCGGCGCTGGGCGCTGACCCTGGGCTTCGGTCTCGAATCTCAGACTGGAAAACCACAGAACAACTGCGCTAGCGCCAAAGAGGGCGGCGTCCCTTGCAACCCGAATGGCAAGACTGGGGTCAGCCCCCGGATTATCGCCGACCTCACCCGGAACAATCTCTTCGGCCGCGAACAATCCGTCTCGCTGCGCGGTAACTACGGCCTGCTGGAGCAGAAGATCGACCTGCTCTTTCAGAAGCCTCACTTCGAGGGAAACCACAATTTCGGCCTGACCTTCTCTGGCGGCTACGCCAACAGCCTCGACGTCTCTACCTACGTAGCGTCAAAGCTAGAAGGCGGTGTGCGCATGACAGAGCACTTTGAGACGCCGGGCCTGCCCTTCTCCAAGGCGAACACCTTCGTCTATGAGTTCAACTTCCGCCGAGTTAAGGTGGAAGCGAGCAGCCTGCAGGTAGCCCCAGGCGAGATTGCTCAGGCCTCAACAGCGGTGCGGGTCGCAGGTCCGGCCTTCACCTGGATTCGGGATACGCGCGACTCACCTCTTGACGCGCACCGTGGCACCTATACCAGTTTCCAGAGTTTTCTCTCTGGCGAGAGCTTCGGCGCGCAGACCGAGTTCAGCCGCCTCGATCTGTCGAACTCGAGCTATTACCAGTTCGACAAGGGGAGATTTGTGCTTGCGCGCAACACACGCTACGGCCAGGAGCGCTCCTTCGGATCGCCGGAAGATGAGCTGATTCCCCTCCCCGAGCGCCTTTATTCCGGCGGAGCCACCTCGCTTCGCGGATTCGGTGAAAACTCGGCCGGGCCACGCGACCCGGAGACCGGCTTCCCCATTGGCGGAGCCGGGGCGCTCGTCAACAGCACCGAGTTGCGCCTGCCGCCGCCAACGCTACCTTGGCTGGCCAACACCGTCAGCTTCGTGTTCTTTCACGATATGGGCAACGTCTTCACCAATGCCGGTGATGCCTGGGCCAGCGCTTTAAGGGTTCGTCAGCCCGATCGCGAGACCTGCAAGACTGTAGCTACCGTCGGCGACCCCCCAACATACATTCCCGCAGGTCCCACCGATTCAACTGGCCAACATGGGACGTGCAGCTTCAATTACTTCTCACATACGCCCGGACTGGGTCTGCGCTACCATACGCCGGTAGGGCCGATCCGGCTGGACTTCAGTTATAACCTGAATCCGCCGATCTACCCGGTGAATATCGATTACTCGCTCTCCGTACCGGAGTCGAACCCGCACGTGGGCGAGGGGAATCACTTCAACTTCTTTTTCAGCCTCGGACAGACCTTCTGATGTGTAGTTGGAGCCAAATTCGGAGCAAGTACAGAGCAGCTGCACGGTGGATGCTGGCGATGTGGCTGGCTGTTGCGCCGACGGCAGCGCCACTTGCTCAGAGCTCTGCTCCTGCGGCTCAGCCCGCCAATGCAGTCGTGCTCGACCGGGTGGTGGCTGTTGTGAACAACCAGGCCATTCTGGCCAGCGACGTGGACGATGAGATGCGGCTGACGGTGCTCGACCCGGGCCGTGGCGGACTCGCTGCTCTGACGCCGAAGCTAGCCCTCGAGCAACTGATCAGCCGAGCCCTGATTCAGCAGCAGATTCATGAGGAAGACGCGCAGGCCGCCGAACCTCCACAGTCCGAAGTCGATGCCCGGTTGACTGAGATTCGAAAGGAACTGCCGGCCTGCATTCGCTTCAAGTGCGCCACCGATGAAGGCTGGACGGCATTCCTGACCAGCCATGAGCTGACCCCTGAACGCGTCGAAACCTACCTGCACTACCGGCTGCAAATTCTACGCTTCATCGAACTGCGTTTTCGCCGGGGAATTCGGGTCTCGCCGGAGGAGGTCGGAACCTATTACCGGCAGACGCTTGTGCCTCAGTTTCCGGCCGGTGACGCGATTCCGCCACTCGAAAAGGTGGCGCCGCGCATTGAGGAGATTCTGCTCGAACGGCAAGTGAATTTACTCTTCGATGACTGGCTCAAGAATCTGCGAAAACAAGGTGATGTGGAAGTGCTCGATCCGTCGTTGGCGACCTCCGACTCCGGCGGCGGTCCAAAGGGAGGAGCCAAGTGAGCAAGAACGAATCCATGCCTCCTCTTCCACCCGATCCTCCTGAGTTGGAGGATCAGGTTCACGTGTCCAGACCCAGGCGCCTGCGCCGCTTCTTCCTGCGCCATCTTCCTTTGACGGCTGCCGGTGCAGCTGTCCTGCTCGCAATCTCTGCCGTTTGCCTCTACCTCTGGGCGAGCTCGGCCAGCTTTGAAAACATGGTTCGCAGGCACCTGATCAGCAACCTCGAAGCCGCCACCGGCGGACGCGTCGAGATCGCTTCCTTCCACTGGAACCTACGACGACTGGAGGCCGAGGCTGGCGGCCTGGTCATTCACGGCCTTGAAGATCCCAACGAGACCCCCTACGCTCAGGCCGAGCGTCTCCGCGTTCGGGTGAGCATTCTCGGTCTTCTGAGCCCGCGCATTCTACTGCGAGACCTTGGGATTTATCGGCCCCGACTCCATCTGATTGTTTATCCCAACGGCTCGACAAACCAGCCTCAGCCGCGCAAACCGAAGAAGCCGGGCAAAGCCTTGATCGACCGGTTCTTTGACCTGCAAACCGGACAGGTTGCGGTCCAGGAGGGCATCCTCGACTACGACAATCGCGCCGCAAGCTTCGATTTTCAGAACCGGCACATTCCGCTCGATTTCACTGCCAGCGATGTCTCGCTGCGAATGAGTTACGTGCCCGCACCAGCAGGCGCGACCGAGAGCTATCACGTTGAAGCCGGAGCCCGCGATCTGAACCTCGCACGCGACACTTCATCCAAACGGGGCAAAGCCAAGCCCGAGCCAGTTCAAGGCTTCTTCCAGGCGACGGCCGATCTCACGCGCAACACTGCAACGCTGCGCTCGTTGCGCATCACCTCCCGCAGCCGTGGCGTCAAAGACCGCAGCCTTGAAATCTCCGGCTCCCTCACTGACTTCGCCCATCCTCGCTGGCAGGGCACAGTTATAGGCGAGTTGGACATGCGCCTGATCGATCCCATCACGGGTTATCCCTTCTCGCCTGAAGGCCTAGCCCATCTCGACCTCAACTGCTCCGGAGAGCCAGGGACCTTTCGCGCCGATGGCACGATCCACGTCGACGGCGGCGCGTATGTCGGGACCGGCGTTGTCGCCAGGGGTGTCGGGTTGGACGCACATCTTCATGCCGATCCCGGAGAGCTGCTCATCTCCTCCGTGGTTGTCCATTTGCGCGAGGGCGGTCAGATTCTGGGCGACATCGCGCTCGCTCACTGGCTGCCAACGCTTCCCGGAGAAGCCATGATCGGGCCCGAATCCTCCGCCAAAGGCAAGTCTCGCAAATCCGGAAACGAGTCAGCCCAACAGCCCGCCGATACCACCATTCCCGTCAACGGCAAGGTGACCGCAAACTTCAAGGATGTCGCACTCGATACTGTGCTGGAGATGGTCTGCGATCCACCCTTCCAGCATCTTGGCTTCGACACACGCCTCAACGGCCCGGCCACCGCGCTCTGGACCAATGGTGACACTCGCACCCTGTCCGTTGGCGCCTCTTTGAGTCTCACGCCGCCTGCCCAGACGGCCCACAACATGGTTCCGGCGAGCGGCCAAATCGATGCCACCTATACCCAGCGTGACGGCGCGGTCGATCTGCGCGAGCTTGATTTTCACACCCCGGCCAGCCACTTGGAGGCCCACGGCCATCTGGGCGCATACCCGATCAACAGCCCCTCGGCGTTGGCCGTCGACTTCCATTCTCAGAACCTCGGAGATTTCGATGCCGTGCTGCGCGATCTGGGATTGAACCGCAGCGGCAGATCAGGGACGGCCGCCTTGCCGATCGCTCTCACCGGGCAGGCAGAGTTCCATGGGCTCTGGAATGGCTCCCTCCGCGATCCGCATCTCTCAGGCAATCTCAAGGCCGCGCAGCTCACAGTCGAAGTGCCGGCGAGCTCAACGGATGGCTCCACTCCGCCGCAGCTCGTTCACTTGGATTCGGTCGAAGCCACTGGCAGCTACTCAGCCGCCCGCATCGAAATCTCTCATGGCGCCGCGCACCGCGGTACGACCGATGTTGATCTCAGCGGCAGCCTCGACGCAGTCTCGATCGGCAATCCGCACGGACTGTCTGGCACTCCTTCCTTTGACGCGAACTCGCTGCTTCATCTCCGGCTCCGCGCGGGGCAGCTTCCCGTTGGCGATCTCCAGCCCTTCATGGACAAGCCCTTGCCTATAGCAGGCTCCTTCGACGCGCAGTTGCAGATCGACGGACCCATCAATGCGCTGGGTGGCTCCGGGTGGGTCGAAATGGATAATGGCACCATCTTTGGTGAACCGGTCGCGCGCATCCGGGCGCAGGGAAACATCACGAACCAGATCCTCAACATCACCTCGCTTTCGCTGAGCGAAGGCGCCGCCAAGATCGTTGCCACCGGCGGTTACGACCTCCAATCCCATCGGTTTCAGCTGAAGGCAAATGGGGCGGGGATCGACATAGCGACTATCGAATCGCTGCACAACAAGGGTCTCGATGTGACCGGCAAGCTGGAGTTCGACCTGCAAGGTACGGGCACGCTCGATGACCCACGCCTGGAGCTGCACGCCACCTTGCCCGGCCTCGCCCTGAGCGGCGAGCAGCTGGGAGGGTTGGAGGTGAAGGCACACACCGCCAACCATACCGTCATCTACGACCTCTCCACACGGCTTGAGGCGGCCGAACTGAACGCGCACGGCGAGACGGCGCTCAACGGCGACTATGCTACCCAGGCCAGGGTCGACTTCTCAAGATTCAATATTGGCGCGCTGCTCAAGATGGCCCACGTGCAGGGCCTCAACGGAGAGTCGGCGCTCGCCGGTACGGTTACGTTGGAAGGGCCTTTGGCGCGCCTCTCCGAGATGCGTGGCGAGGCCCGCCTGAAGGAATTAGAAGTGACGGTCTCCGGCGTTCACTTGAAGAGCGACGGAGGCGTTCATGCCACACTTGACCACGCGGTCATCCACCTCGATCCCTTGCACGTAACAGGGGAGGAGACCGACCTCCACGCCCAGGGCACCCTCTCGCTCAAGGAGAACCGGCAACTGGACTTCTCCACCAGCGGAAGCATCAATCTTAAGGTGGCCGAGACTCTGGACCGTGATTTGACCGCCAGCGGAAACACCATCTTCCAAATCGAGGCCCGTGGCCCACTGGCAAATCCAGCGCTGCGGGGCCGTATCGACTTTCAGAACGGGGCGCTCTCACTCGAAGACTTGCCCAACGGTCTCAGCCAACTGCACGGAACATTGGAGTTCAACCAAAACCGGCTAGAGGTCAAGAATCTAACTGCCATGACAGGCGGCGGTTTGCTGACTCTTGCCGGTTACCTGGCCTATCAGCATGGACTCTACGCCGATCTGACTGCCACCGGAAATGGAATTCGCATCCGCTACCCAGAAGGCATCAGCGCCCTGGCCGACACCTCGCTTCATCTGCAGGGACCGCAGAATAATCTGCTGCTCTCGGGAAATGTGCTCATCACTCGCTTCACCTTGAATCCGGATCTGGACGTGGCGGCTCTAGCGGCCCAGGCCAGCACTGTGCAGACGATTGCGCCGCCCGATGCCCCCTCCAATCACATTCGCCTCGACGTGCACTTTGCCTCTTCGCCTCAGTTGAACTTTCAAAACGCCTACGCCAAGCTGGCTGGCAACGTCGATCTCCACCTCCGCGGAACGGTGGCGACGCCCTCGCTGCTGGGCCGCATCTCCATCACCGATGGCAGCGCCATCATCGCCGGAACCCGCTATGATCTGCAGCGCGGCGACATCTTCTTCACCAATCCCGTTCGCATCCAGCCCTCCATCGACCTCAACGCCACCGCCCGCGTCGAGGACTACGACATCACCCTCGGTCTCCACGGGACTCCGGACAAGCTTGCCGTCACCTACCGATCGGATCCCCCGCTGCCTGAGGCCGATGTGGTCGCGCTGCTGGCCCTGGGACGCACCAGCAACCAGGAACGCCTGTATACCCAGCAGCAGGAATCAGCCGGCGCCAATCCCACCACCGATGCGCTGCTCGGCGGCGCCCTTAATGCAACCGTGAGCAGCCGCGTTCAAAAACTCTTCGGCGCCGGAAGCGTTAAAGTCGATCCCAACTACCTCGGCGCGCTGGGCAACTCTACTTCGCGCATCATCGTCGAGGAGCAGCTGGGCCGCAGCCTCACCCTCACTTATGCCACCAACGTCAATACCACCAGCCAGCAGTTGATCCAGGCCGAGATCGCGATTAACCGCCACGTCTCCCTGCAAGTGGCCCGCGACGAATCTGGAGTCTTTTCGGTGGTTGTCAAAACGACCCGCCGTTACCGCTGAGCCCGCCGTACCTCCAACCGCCGATATCACGCAATTGTCGGCTGCTGATCTCAATTGAACATCTAACTCGCACCCGGACCTGCGACATTTCCGATGAATGAGTGTCTATAAAAGCGCGTGCGGTGAGTTAGCAGGTCATGCCGGCCAAGGCTAACTACAAGACACGCTAGCTACTTGGAGGTATTCAAAATGATGTGCAACTCCCGCGCTGCCCTTTTGGCAGCGACACTCTCTGGAGTTCTTCTAGGCCTTCCCCAGGCCTTGCTTGCTGCCCAACCCCGAAGTCCAATCTCTGACGGAACCGCAACCTCGCAATCCGACAGCTCTGCGGCCAGCGAAGCGACGGCCCGGCTCGACAAGAAGCAGTACCACGACGTCAAGGTGACAGTCGAGAACGGCATTGCCACCTTGACCGGAACAGTAGATCTGTACGAGTACAAGGCCGATGCCGAGAAACGGGTGCACAAGGTCAAAGGTGTCGCGGCGGTTCGTAACCTGATCGAGGTCTCAGGGGCATCGGTCCCAGACCAGACTCTGCAAGCAAAGCTGGCAGAAAAGCTCGCCTATGATCGCGTGGGCTACGGCAACGCCTTCAACTCCATCACCGTTCACGTAGAAAACGGATTGGTGACCTTGGGTGGCCATGCGCGCACCGATGTGGACAAGGATTCAGCCCTTGCCCTCGTCAGCACCTATCCCGGCGTCAAGGATGTGGTGGACGAGATCGAGGTCGATCCCGTCTCCATCATGGACGACCAGACTCGCATGGCAGTCGCCCGCGCAGTCTATGGTTATCCGACGCTCAACAAGTACGCCATCGACCCCGCTAAGCCCATTCGCATCTCGGTGCAGAACGGCCACGTGGAGCTTTACGGGATCGTGGACTCGAAGGCCGATAAGGAAACCGCCTACCTCCGCGCTAATGGCGTCCCTGGAATCTTCAGCGTGAAGAATTACCTCCAGGTCGCCGGCGAGACGAATGAGAAGCAGCCGTGAATATCGATCTTCTGCTGCTCTGGAGTCTGGCCTGGCAGTATCTCAGCATGGCATGGACTTGGCTTATTAAGCCAAGTCCAGCCCGCGCTGCTTAGCAGGTGAGTCAAACGGCATCATCTACCCTATCTTTCATCGTTTTTTCGTTCTATTACATAGGACATCTTCCAGCCGATCTTTTACAAGGGCAAGTACATCTACCCGCAGATCACCGTCGACAATAAGATGAGCGAGGCGGCCTCCGAGCAGGTCGCCCGCGCGCTTGAGCGTTCCGGAGCGCGGCTCGGACGATTCGGTACTCTCGCGCTGGAGGCTAAAACTTCACAGACGGAACCGTACGGGCGCTTTCACTGGCCGCGAAGTACGCGTTGTTTTCGTGGAAACCGGCCATGCCCGCCCAGATATTGTTGGGGAATTGCAGGATGAATGTGTTGTACTCCTGAATCGCGTCGTTGTACCGTTTCCGCGCCACGCCAATGCGATTCTCCGTGCCCGCGAGCTCATCCTGCAAGCGCATGAACTGATCGCTCGACCGCAGCTGCGGATAGTTTTCGGTCAGCAGCAATAAACGGCCAATCGCCGAGTCCAACTGTCCGTTGGCGGCAATCTTCGCCTGGGGTCCTTGTGCATTCAGCATGCCGGCGCGTGCATTGGCGATGTCGCCGAAGACCGTGCTCTCCTCTTTGGTGAATCCCTTCACTGTCTCCACCAAGTTGGGAATCAGGTCGGCGCGCCGCTGCAGTTGCACGTCCACATCCGACCACATGGTCTTCACATTCTGCTCCTTGACGACCATCTGGTTTCTAGAACTCTGGTAGCTGAGAAACACCATCACAAACGCCAGAACCAGTACCCCGAGCACAATCCACACTCCACGCTTCATAAACGCCTCTTCTCCTCCGGCCCGCCTTCAAGGCAAGCCACATCGTCAACCTTGAATCCCGCTTTGTTCATTTCATGCTGCACTATTGTTCTTGCGGTTAGGGTCCAAACCATGAGTCACTCGGTGAAGCCGGAAACACAGCAGCTACCAATCGCCTCCGGCGCCGCCTCCGCCGAAGCTGCCTCCGCCAAACCCTCCAAAACCACCACCGCCGCCGAAGCCCCCGCCAATCCGAGGCCCGCCACGAAAACCTCCGAACAAGCCAAAGCCAAGCAGGAACCGCAGCAGATGAAACCCGCCGAAGAAAACCAGAAGAATGATCAGGAAAACGATCTTTCCCCAATGGATCTGCGGCTCGACCGAATGACTTTCCGTCACCGGTCCGGCGTCGGTGAGCGTCACCTTGGCATCGGCGGCGATCGTTTGTGCCACTTCGCCCACTGCCAGCGTCACTGCGCCATCAAAGTCATTGGCTTTGAGGCCGGGAACCATCTCCCGGCCGATGTCGCCGAGCTTGCCATCGGGCAGGATACCTTCGAGGCCATATCCCACTTCGATCCGCCGCTTATGGTCGCCTACTGCGAGGAAGATCAGCACGCCGCGATCGGAGCCTTTGCGACCCATCTTCCACTTATCTTCGAGGGCGTTGGCAAACTCCGCCGGATCCTCCCCATCCAGCGTATGGATGGTCACCACCGCCACCTGCGCATTGGCTGCAGAGTGATCGAGTTGCTCGCAGATGCGGTCGATCCGTGCAATCGCCTCAGGCGACAGCACATGTGCGAAGTCGCCGACATAGTCGGTGGGCTTGGGAAGATCCTCGACGCGTTCGGCCAGTGCGCCGATACTGAAAACGGAAAGGAAAGCTGCCAATAGCAGCGAGGTCGAGGCGGGATTTGTCCGGCAAATGCCCTTCATCGCTTTCTATTGTACGGTTCCGGCGGTGGAAAGGTTCCATTTCGAGCGAGTTGCAGCTGCAAGCACTAAACTATTGAATGAGATGACCGATACGATACTTCCAGCGCTTCCAGTCGCCCGCAAAGACCGCGAAGAGACCACTTTACACGGCACAACTCTGAACGATGACTACGCGTGGCTACGCGACAAGGAGAACCCAGAGGTCACCGCCTACCTCGAGGCCGAGAACGCTTACGCCGAAGCGTTTATGGCTCCGCTTAACGGCCTCCGCAGCCAGCTCTACGACGAGATGCTCTCGCACATCAAGCAGACCGACGTCTCGGTTCCCTTCCGCGATGGCGACTGGTGGTATCACACGCGCACCGAAGAAGGTTCGCAGTATGCCATCCATTGCCGCAAATCGGGCACGGCTTCCGGCCCGGATTTCAACGCGACCGAACAGGTAATTCTCGACGGCAATCTGCTCGCCCAAGGTCACTCATTCTTTGCAATCGGAGCCACCGACATCACCACGGATGGCCGCTGGCTGGCCTACACCACAGACACCACGGGTTTCCGCCAGTACACGCTCCACATCAAGGATCTCGAAACCGGCGAGACGCAGTCAGGTGAGGTCGAGCGGGTGGGCTCCGTCGTCTGGGCGGCAGATAATCGCACACTTTTTTACAGCGTCGAAGACGAGGAGCAGAAGCGCCAGTATCAGCTCTGGCGCCACACTCTCGGCACGCCCCACTCCGCCGACACGCTCGTCTACCAGGACGACGACGAGCGCTTCAACCTCGGCGCCGGACGCACACGCGACGGCAAGTTTATCGTGATGGAGTCGGCCAGCCACATCACCTCGGAGTGCTGGGTCTTGCCGTCGAGCGAGCCCGAGGGCCAGTTCACCGTGATCAGCCCGCGCCAGGACGACCACGAGTACTCCGTCGATCATCGCAACGGCCTGTGGTTCATTCGCACCAACGATCGCGGACGCAACTTTCGTATCGTCACGGCGCCGGTTGCCACGCCGGGCCGCGAACACTGGAGCGAACTTATCCCCCACCGCGACAACGTGATGATTGAGGAGATCGATCTCTTTGCCAGCTTCTTTGTCGCCTGCGAGCGCGAAGAGGGCCTGCCGCGTCTGCGCCTATGGAGCTTCACGGGCGACGGCCCGGAGGCTCTCAAGTCCGGCGAAATCAGCTTCCCCGAGCCAGCTTACAGCGCCCATCCGCACGTCAATCGCATCTTCGATACTCCCACCTTCCGCTATGGCTATCAGTCGCTAGTCACGCCCAGTTCGGTCTACGAATACGACGTCGATACGGGCACATCTACGCTGCTCAAGCAGTTGGAGGTTCCCGGCGGCTTCGACCGGACCCTCTACGCCAGCGAGCGCGTACAGGCCGTGGCCTCAGATGGCGTCAAGGTGCCGGTCTCGCTGGTTTACCGCAGGGATAAGTACGAGCCGGGCGAGAATCCTCTCTACGTCTACGGCTACGGCTCCTATGGCTATTCGCTTCCACTGAGCTTCAGTTCCAACCGCCTGAGCCTTCTCGATCGCGGCGTCGTGATGGCTTACGCGCACGTTCGCGGCGGCGGCGATCTCGGCGAGCCTTGGCACGACGCCGGCAAGATGCTGGTCAAGCGCAACACCTTTACCGACTTCATCGCCGCCGTCGAACACCTGACCGCCGAGAAGTACGGCGACCCGGCACGCGTAGCCATCGAAGGCGGCTCTGCCGGAGGTCTGCTGATGGGCGCGGTCGTCAACATGCGACCCGAACTCTTCCGCGCTGTCCTCTCGCACGTGCCCTTCGTCGACGTGATGAACACGATGCTCGACGCCTCGCTGCCGCTCACCGTTCCCGAGTACGAGGAGTGGGGCAATCCAAACGAAGAGACCTACTTCCGTTACATGCTCAGCTACTCACCCTATGACAATCTGAAAGCAGCGAGTTATCCGGCGATGATGGTGAAGACCTCGCTCCACGACAGCCAGGTGATGTATTGGGAGCCAGCCAAGTACGTGGCCAAGCTGCGCACGCTGAAGACTGACAACAATCCGCTGCTGTTAGTGACCAACATGCAGGCGGGTCACGGCGGGTCGAGCGGAAGATACGACTATCTGAAGGAGATCGCCCTGGACTACGCTTTTCTGCTTCGCGAGTTGGGATTGGTGTGATAACGTTCCTTCGATATTCTCTGGAGATTTCAATGCGACGCTTATGGATCTTCGGCCTATTGCTTGCCCTTGAGGTTGTCTCAGGTCACGCACAGAAAACTGCGACCTTAATGGACACGCCGTTGAGCGCGAAAGAGTTGATAGACCAGGGTGGCACTCCGCCGAAACCCATCAAGAGCGGAGAGCCTCAGTTCTCCGACGAAGCGCGGTCGAGGCGCATTAACGGCCGCTGCCTGGTTTCGCTCATTGTTGATGCGAATGGTATGCCGGAAAATGTTCAGGTGGTTCGATGCACCGATCCTTCATTTGTTGAAGAGTCTTTCAAGGCAGGAGCGCAATATCGGTTCAAGCCTGCAAACACGCACGACGGAACACCGGTCCCGGTGAAGGTCAAAATCGAGATAAGTTTTCGCATGGAGGGAGGAATTAACCCTGTGATTCCCATCTGTTATGGATTCATGCCTCCACCGGGGGTAAGTTCCCCTGATCCAGATGCGAATGGCGTGTACT
>JBEKKL010000006.1:94704-174306 GCA_050010735.1 Occallatibacter sp.
GCGTGTACTCACTGAACAAGACAGCCACTCCGCCATCGATTACCAGGTTCTCCGATGAGGGATATGGTGACTTGGCATTTGCTACCGAAGGCGATGGTGCTTGCTTTGTTGTGCTCACCATTAGTGCGGATGGCGTGGCGACTGAGGCTCATGTCACTCATTGCGATAGCCCGTCGCTTGAAAAGTCGGTAGTTCAGTCGCTCTTCAAGTCCCAATACAAGCCCGGCAAAGTGAACGGGAAAGCAGTATTGATGCGGGTCTCCGTGCATCTCGAAATCGGTGGCTTTCCTTCCGAGTAAACTGCCAACCTGGGCTTACGACGCTGCTAAGTCTCACTACCAATGTAACGGCCTCCCTGAATCCGATCGGATCAATGCTGAAAGGCTCATGATCGGCTTGGTGGGCATTCAGGATTCTCCGTGCCTCTGCGTAGCAACGCCGTCGCACAAGAAACGCTGGCAACGATGCGAAAATTCCGTTAATATAGAGACTTCAGCATAGTCCCAGGCGCGGCCGGGCTGCTCCGATCGTCCTCTTCATGCTTGACCAGGCGGTTTCCTTCGACGGAATCGCGCGGCATATGTGTCTTTCGTAAAAGCAGTCGCCTTTAGCGCCCAACACTATCATCGGGAAGGTTGCCATGGATACTTCGGACACTTCGGGTTGTCGTCTTGACACACCAGAGCCACAAGGGCTCTATCATCCACGCAACGAGCACGACGCCTGCGGAATGGGCCTGGTCGCGAACATCCGCGGCGAGAAGAGCCATGCCATTATCCGCAAGGGCCTCGAGGTGCTGATCAACCTCACCCATCGCGGCGCGGCGGGATGCGATCCTGAGACCGGTGACGGCGCGGGCATCCTCATCCAGATTCCACACGTCTTTTTTGCGCGCGAGTGCGGCGAACTGGGAATGAACCTGCCGGAGCCGGGCGCCTATGGCGTGGCCATGTGCTTCCTGCCCGTGGACAAGCACAGCCGCCTGCAGTGCGAGGGCGTCATCGAGCGCATCGCCAAGGAGGAGGGGCTCACAGTGCTCGGCTGGCGCGACACGCCGGTCAATGGCATCGCCATCGGGCGCGAAGCGCGCGCCTCTCAGCCCTACATCGAGCAGCTCTTTCTGGCCAAGCCCGAAAACATGAAGCCGGATGACGACGCCTTTGAGCGCCTGCTCTATCGCGTTCGCCGTCGGACGGAGAATGAGATGGCCGCTTCCGAGATCGAGGGCAAGGAGTTCTTCTACATTCCCTCGCTCAGCTGCCGCACGATCGTCTACAAAGGCCTGATGCTGGCGCCGCAGATCGAGAAGTTCTACTTCGAGCTGGCCAACCCGCTCGTCACCAGTGCTCTCTGCCTGGTCCATCAGCGCTTCTCCACCAATACCTTCCCCAGTTGGAAGCTAGCTCACCCCTACCGCTACGTCGCGCACAACGGCGAGATCAACACTATCCGGGGCAACATCAGCTGGATGAACGCGCGTCAGTCCGTGCTAGAGAGCCCGCTCTACGACGGCAAGATCGACGATCTCTATCCGGTGATCGTGCCCGAAGGCAGCGACTCAGCTTCTTTTGACAACGCTGTGGAGTTCCTTTACCAGTCGGGCCGTTCCCTGCCCCATGTGATGGCAATGCTGATTCCAGAGGCATGGGCGGGCAATCCCGACATGGACGAAGACAAGCGCGCCTTTTACGAATACCACGCCTCGCTGATGGAGCCATGGGATGGACCGGCTGCCATGGCCTTCACCGACGGCCGCGTGATCGGCGCGACGCTTGATCGCAACGGTCTGCGTCCGGGCCGATACGTCGTTACCAAGGACGATCTGGTCGTGCTGGCCTCAGAGGCCGGCGTTCTCGACATTCCTGCCAAAGACATTCGCAAGAAGGGCCGTTTGCAGCCCGGCCGCATGTTCCTCGTCGATACCGTGCAGAAGCGCATCATCTCCGACACCGAGATCAAGAAGCAGTTGGCGGACCGCCAACCCTATGCGGCTTGGCTCAAGGAGCAGCAGGTCACTCTCGATGAACTACCCGAGCCACCGGCGCGCAACGTAGTCGCTAAGGTTGAGCCGCTGCTCCGCCGCCAGCGCGCCTTCGGGTATAGCGAGGAAGATTTGAGAATCCTGTTGGGCCCGATGGGCGCGACAGCAGCAGAGCCGGTCGGCTCGATGGGCACGGATGTGCCCCTGGCCTGCCTCTCAGACAGGCCGCAATCGCTCTTCAGCTACTTCAAGCAGCTCTTCGCGCAGGTCACCAATCCTCCGATCGATCCCATTCGCGAAGAGCTGGTGATGTCGCTAATCAGCTATATCGGCACCGAACGCAACATCCTCGATGAAACCCCGGAAAACTGCCACACGCTCAAGCTTCCGCATCCGATCCTGACCAACCGCGACCTCGAAAAGCTGCGCCGCGTCTCCTCTGGCGATCTGCTGGCCACCACGCTACCCGCGCTCTTTCGCGCCGCCGATGGCGAGCGTGGCCTGAAGCACTCGCTCGACGATCTCAGCAATCGCGCCGCGCATGCGGTCGACTCCGGCTACACGCTGCTGATCCTCTCTGACCGCGGCGTCGACGCCACCTACGCGCCGATTCCCAGCCTGCTGGCCATGGCCGCCGTGCACAACCGCCTGGTGAAGGACAAGACCCGCACCCAAGTTGCTCTCATCATCGAGAGCGGCGAGCCACGTGAGGTGATGCACTTTGCCCTGCTCATCGGTTACGGCGCCAGCGCCATCAATCCCTACTTGGCCTTCGAGACCCTGCACGATCTGAAGCGCCTGGGACTGCTGCCCCACAACATCACCGGCCCCCACGCCGAGAAGAACTTCATCAAGGCGATCAACAAGGGCCTGCTCAAGACCTTCTCGAAGATGGGCATCAGCACATTGCAGAGCTATCGCGGCGCGCAGGTCTTCGAAGCCGTGGGCCTCAATCAATCTCTGGTGAATGCCTACTTCTCAGGTACCGCATCGCGCATCGAGGGCGTTGGCCTCGAAGTGCTGGCGCGCGAGGCCCAGATGAAGCACGCCTTCGCCTTCCAGCCGCTCACCGAGTCCGAGACTGAACTGGTTGTTGGCGGTCATTACCAGTTCCGCCAGGGCGGCGAGTACCACCTTATCAATCCTGAGACCATCGCCAAGTTGCAGCACGCCGTGCGGCAAAACAATCCGGCCACCTTCCAGGAGTACACCGATCTTCTGGATGACCAGAATCGCCACCTCTGTACGCTGCGCGGTCTGCTTCAGCTTAAATATGCAGACAAGCCCCTGCCGATCGAAAAGGTCGAAGCGGCCAAGGAGATCGTCAAGCGTTTCACGACCGGCGCCATGAGCTTCGGATCGATTAGCAAAGAGGCGCACGAAACACTCGCGATTGCCATGAACCGGCTCGGCGGCATGTCCAACACCGGCGAGGGCGGCGAAGAGGAGGAACGCTTCAAGCGCGACCCCAACGGCGATTCGCGCCGCTCTGCCGTCAAGCAGGTCGCCAGCGGACGCTTCGGCGTCACGACAAACTACCTCGTCAACGCCGACGAGCTGCAGATCAAGATGGCGCAGGGCGCGAAGCCCGGCGAGGGCGGGCAGTTGCCCGGCCACAAGGTCGATGAGATCATCGCCCGGACGCGCCACTCCATTCCCGGCGTGGGCCTCATCTCGCCCCCGCCGCATCACGACATTTATTCCATCGAAGATCTGGCTCAACTGATCTACGACCTGAAAAACGTCAATCCTCAGGCTCGCATCGCCGTCAAGCTGGTCTCGGAGGTCGGGGTCGGAACCGTCGCCGCTGGCGTCTCCAAGGCCCACGCCGATGTCGTGCTCATCTCTGGTGATAACGGCGGCACCGGCGCATCGCCGCTCAGCTCCATTAAGCATGCGGGCCTTCCCTGGGAACTCGGCCTCGCTGAGACTCAACAGGTCCTGCTGCTCAACGATCTGCGTGGACGTATAAAAGTTCAAACCGATGGCAAGCTCCAGACCGGCCGCGACGTGGTCATCGCAGCGCTTCTTGGCGCAGAGGAGTTCGGATTTGCGACCATGCCGCTGATCACCATGGGATGCATCATGATGCGCAAGTGCCACCTGAACACCTGCTCGGTGGGCATCGCGACGCAGGATCCAGTCTTGCGCGCGCGCTTCCAGGGCCAGCCAGAACATGTGGTGAATTACTTCTTCTTCGTTGCCGAACAGGTCCGCCAGCACATGGCCAAGCTCGGCTTCCGCACTGTCGATGAGATGGTCGGCCGCGTGGACAAGATCGACGCTGCCGTGGCAGACGCCCACTGGAAAGCCAAGGGCATCGATCTGTCCTCGATCCTCTACGAACCCGAGTTGCCTTCGCGCGTTGCGCGCCGCAAAATACAAGCTCAAGACCACGGCCTCGACAAGGCCCTCGATCACAAGCTGATCGAGACCGCCGCGCCGGCCCTCGAATCCAAGATTCCAGTCGTCGCCAGCTTCGCCATCCGCAACGTGCACCGCACAGTGGGCGCCATGCTGGGCGGCGAAATTGCCCGCTGCTACGGCTCTGCTGGCCTGCCCGACGGAACGATTCACTTCAATTTCGCAGGCTCTGCCGGCCAGAGTTTCGGCGCATTCGTGCCGAACGGCGTAACCCTCGAACTTGAAGGCGACGCAAACGACTACATGGGCAAAGGCCTCTCCGGCGGACGCCTCATCGCTTATCCGCCCAAAACGTCGAGCTTCCTGCCCGAAGAGAGCATCCTCGTGGGCAATGTTGTGCTCTATGGCGCAACCAGCGGCGAGGTCTTCCTCAACGGCATCGCCGGCGAGCGCTTCGCGGTCCGCAACTCCGGCGCCATCGCCGTTGTTGAAGGCGTGGGCGATCACGGCTGCGAATACATGACCAATGGCACCGTGGTGGTCATCGGAAAGACAGGCCGCAACTTCGCGGCAGGCATGAGCGGCGGACGCGCGTTCGTGTACGACGATCGCGGCGACTTCACCGCGCGCCGCTGCAACAAGACCAGCGTCGATCTTGAGCCTCTGGTCTCCGATGAGGATGTCGCTGAGGTCCGCGGCCTGCTCGCACGCCATCGCGATCTCACCGGCAGTCCCCGCGCAGCCTGGATCCTGGAAAACTGGGCCGACGCGCAGCCGCGCTTCATCAAGGTCTTCCCGCACGAGTACAAACGCGTTCTTAATGTTCCCCGCGTCGAAGAGTTCTATTCTCCGAAAATCATCTCGTCGCCTCTGGTGACGGCTACGGCAGAGGTGCAGCATGGGTAAGGTGACAGGATTCCTGGAAATTGAACGCGAACAACCCACCCGCCGCAAGGTCGAGGATCGGGTCAAGGACTGGTTTGAAATCTACGAGCCCTTCCCTGAAGAGAAACAGAAGGAACAAGGCGCGCGCTGCATGGATTGCGGCGTGCCTTTCTGCCACACCGGCTGCCCGGTCAACAATCTGATTCCCGACTGGAACGACTTGGCGTATAACGGCCGCTGGGAGGCTGCGATTCGGCGTCTCCACTCCACCAACAACTTCCCGGAGTTCACCGGACGCATCTGCCCCGCTCCATGCGAGGCTGCCTGCGTTCTCGGCATCAGCGAGCCGCCTGTCTCTATCAAGCTGATGGAACGCAGCATCGTCGACCGCGGCTGGGAAGAGGGTTGGATTCATCCCGAGCCGCCCGAGCAAAACACCGGCAAGCGCGTTGCCGTCGTCGGTAGCGGACCGGCTGGTCTCGCCGCCGCACAGCAGCTTCGCCGTGCTGGCCACTCGGTGACCGTTTACGAAAAGGCCGACCGCATCGGCGGCCTCCTGCGCTACGGCATCCCCAACTTTAAGCTCGAAAAGCACGTCGTCGACCGCCGCGTCCAACAGATGCGCGCCGAGGGCGTGACCTTTGTGACCAATGCGCATGTGGGCGTCAACGTACCTGCCGAGGCGCTCACCGAGCACTATGACGCCATTCTCCTTTGCGGCGGCTCCGAGCAGCCCCGCGACCTCAAGATTCCCGGCCGCGAGCTCAAGGGCATTCACTTCGCCATGGAATTCCTGCCGCAGCAGAATCGTCGTTGCGAGGGCGACGTGGTCGATCCTTCTAGCGCGATCCTCGCCGACGGCAAGCGCGTGGTCATCATCGGAGGCGGCGACACGGGAGCCGATTGCCTCGGCACCAGCCATCGCCAGCGGGCACTGAGCATTCACCAGTTCGAGATCATGCCCAAGCCGCCCGAGAAGCGCGCCGCCTCCACCCCTTGGCCGATGTGGCCTCTGCAGCTGCGCACCGAAAGCGCGCACGAGGAGGGCGGCATCCGCGACTGGAGCATCAACAGCATCCAATTCACCGGCGACGAAAACGGCAACGTCAAGCAGTTGCACGCTGTCCGCGTTGGCCCTCCCCCGAGGTTCGAACCGATCCCCGGCACCGAGTTCACTCTGGACGTCGATCTCGTTCTGCTGGCAATGGGCTTCCTTGGACCGGTTCGCAATGGCATGTTGGAGCAATTCGGCGTAGCTCTCGACAATCGCGGCAACGTGGCCACCAACGACGACTACCAGACCTCGGTCGAGAACATCTTCGCCGCAGGCGACATGCGCCGTGGACAATCGCTCGTCGTCTGGGCCATCAGCGAAGGCCGCAAAGCCGCCGCAGCCGTCGACCGCTACCTGGCCACTGTGGCCGAGCCCGCACCTCAGCACCGTCACGCATTGGCGTAGGACCCTCGCCGGGTTTTCTCCAATTGGAGATAAAAGATTTCGTTTTTCGTGGTAAAATATGACCATAGTCGGTGACTATGGGAGGATTTCCGATGACAACCACAATTGCCGCTGGAGAATTTAAGGCCAAGTGCCTGAAACTGCTGGATGAAGTTGCGGAAAAGCGCCAGCCTCTACTGATCACCAAGCACGGCAAGCCGGTGGCACAGGTTATACCTGTGCCCGGAGAGAGAAATATTGTCGGATCGATGAAGGGTAGTGTGCTGTGGATGGGGGACATCATCTCTCCGATTGATGTCGAATGGGATGCGATGAAATGACAGCTTCGCAGAAGGACGGTGCGCCCCTGCTACTTGTTGACACGCACACGCTTATCTGGATGGTGGAAGGGATTCCCCGGCTGGGAGCGCGGGCTGCCGAGGCGTTGAATAAGGCTGGATGGGAAGACCGGATTGCCATCAGTGCCATCACACCTTGGGAGATCGCGCTGCTGGTGAGCAAAGGCCGGCTCCAACTTGGCGCCGACGTGATGCAGTGGATTCGCGAGGCACTGTCCAAACCAGGCGTACGGTTGGCCCCACTAGAGCCGGAGATCGCTGTAGCCAGCACCAGGCTCCCCTTTGAGATGCACCCCGACCCAGCCGACCGTATTCTGGCGGCGACGGCCCGTCACCTAGGCGCAACGCTGGTGACCGCAGACCGGGCGTTGCTTGACCTTGCAGGGAAAGGACATTTCCGGGCGACGGACGCGGCGGCTTAGGCCGCGGGCTGGCGTTCGCCTGGAGTTTCAGCGTCGGGCGTGATCTGCTTCGGCTCAGAAAGCAGCGTTTGTAACTCAGCGGGGAGCGCGGAGAACGGAACGAATCGAGCGAGATCGTCGCCCGTCAGCTCGCGGACCTCGCCGTCATCGTTCGTCAATGGTCTTGGGTCTGCCATACTTTCGCGCCTCCCGATCATTCGCCTTGCGGAAACTGATCACTCGAACCCCGCCCACCTTCGGCAGAAAACAGAGAATGTGCAACCTGTTCCCCAAATACCCGACAGCTACCAGCCGATGTTCTCCCTTACGCACTTCGCCAAAATAGGAAGCCGAAGTGTAGTCGAAGTCCATGGCTTGCTCAAAACCGAGGTTCCGCTCGCGAAGATTGCGCTCGCTCTTCCGTGGGTCGAACGTGATCTCCACAGTTGCTATTATAACTGGAAACCGGGGCTATGGCACTGAAAATGGGAGGTTATGCTGGGCTGACCGGTTCCGCACTCTGCTCGGATGATCTCGCCATCCATCGCGAGATTTGAGCCTCAAGGCTGCCTTCCTTTACAAGAAACTGAAGCACAAGGCCGTTATCGCTCTCACCCGGCTTTGTGTGCTCAAGTTTTGTGACCGATACCTCTGGTATCCCGCCCAGTTGAGATTGAAGAGTGGTCGCCAAAACGCCGGACAACTCCTCAAGATTGATTGAATCGAACTTCTTGACGGCGCTGAAAACGATATTCTCTGTCATGGGCAGATTCTACACCACAATCTGAACGCCTTCGCCTGCCTTCCTGTGTTGATAAGCGGGGGCTTTCTGTGACTTCCAAGGCGCATTCTTTGTACCCCTGATGAGTATCGATGGCTGTGTGCGCAGGCGGTTATGGAGGTGGTAATGCTGGTATGGCGTTGTGATGAAATGGTATCTTGCCACAGCGTTATTCGCGAGACCAAAAGTCCCGCATTGAGCGCTTAATCTGGCTGGATGCAGGACTCTGTTGGTTTATCTCGAATGGCCTATTTATCCGTCAGTGCTTCAACCCCAGGCAGCTTCTTCCCTTCCAAAAACTCCAGGCTCGCTCCGCCGCCGGTCGAGATATGCGTGACCTGGTCGGCATAACCGGCCTTGTTGATCGCGCTCACCGAGTCACCGCCGCCGATGATCGAGATCGCCGCGCGGTTGGCTGCTACAGCCTTGGCGATGGCGTTGGTGCCCACCGCAAAGCGAGGAAACTCGAAGACGCCGGCCGGGCCGTTCCAGACGATCGTTCGCGCCGTCGAGACGACTTCTTCAATCGCCGCAATCGACTTGGGCCCGATGTCCAGTCCCTGCCAGTCGGCCGGGAAGTTCTGCGAACAATCCCACTCCTGCGTCTTGGCGTCGGCGGCAAAGTTGTCGGCCAGGATGTTATCGACAGGCAGCAGCAGCCGCACGCCCTTGGCCTTGGCCTTTTCCAGAGCCGCCTTGGCCATGTCGATCTTGTCCTCTTCGACGAGGCTCTTGCCAGTCGTCACGCCCAGCGCGCGCTGGAAGGTATACGCCATGCCGCCGACGATCACCAGCGTATCGACCTTGTCGAGCAGGTTGTCGATCACGTCGATCTTGCCAGAGATCTTCGAGCCTCCGATGATCGCGACGAAGGGCTTCTCCGGCGATTCCAGGGCCTTGCCGAGATAGGTGATCTCCTTCTCCATCAGCAGGCCGGCCACGGCAGGCTTGAGGAAGTGCGTGATCCCCTCAGTCGAGGCGTGTGCGCGATGCGCGGAGCCGAAGGCGTCGTTGACGTAGACATCAGCCAGCGAGGCCAGTTCCTTTGAGAATGCCGGATCGTTGGCTTCTTCCTCGGCGTGGTAGCGCAGATTCTCGAGCAGCAGCACCTGGCCGGATTCAAGCTGGCGCGCCATCTCGCTGGCCACTTCGCCAATGCAATCTGGCGCAAAGGCCACGTTGACGGCCTCGCCCAGCTCCTTGTCGAGCAGCGCTCGCAGCCGCGCAACCACCGGCCGCAGCGAATACTTTGGGTTTGGCTTTCCCTTGGGACGGCCCAGATGCGAGGCCAGGATTACCTTGGCTTTCCGCTGCAGTGCGTACTTGATCGTCGGCAACGTGGCCACGATGCGGGTGTCGTCGGTGATGGTCGAGCCATCTTCGGTCAGTGGCACGTTGAAATCGACGCGGATAAACAACCTCTTGTTCGCCAGATCGATGTCGCGAATGGAGAGTTTTGGCATGGTACTTGGCCTTCCTTGATGTCAGTGGTCAGTGAATAGTGATCAGTGAAGAGTCAACATTGGACGATTGAGTGCCGTTGCTGTTCAGTTACTTTTGCCGGGGCGGAAGCCTCTTCGATGACGGCCTCCATCTCAATTTCAACACACCATTTTGGGTTGAGCAGCGCGGCGACGACCATCGTACTCGCAGGCCGAATCGTCCCGAAGAACTCGCCATGAACGCGGCCCACGGCCTCCCAGTCTTCGGCACGGGCTAAGAACATCCTCGTCCGCACGACATCTTCGAAGCGAGCGCCGGCCTCGGCGAGAGCCTTGGCTGCTAGCTCAAAAACGTGCCGGGTCTGGCCGGTCACATCCAGATCGTCAGCGCCGGCAGGCCCCGTTCCGGATAGGTGAACGACATTGCCCACACGCACGGCGCGTGAGAAGCCGATAATCGGTTCGTAAGGGGAAGTTCCAGGAATATTTTTGCGCATGATTCGCCAGAGATCAGAGGTCAGAGATCAGAGATCAGGGAGTATTCTGTTCCCTGATCTCTGTTCCCTGTTCCCTGCCTTTTACAGGCCCTTCTTGACCAGGAAGCCAAGCAGATCAACGACGCGGTTCGAGTAGCCCCACTCGTTGTCGTACCAGCTCAGCACCTTGACGCTGTTTCCGACCACCTTGGTCAACGGCGCGTCCACGATCGAGCTCAGCGGGTTGCCCTTGTAGTCGGAGCTGACCAGCAGGTTATCGTCATAACCCAGAATCCCCTTCAGCTCACCCTGCGAGGCCTTCTTGAAGGCAGCGTTCAGAGCTTCGACCGTCGTCGGCTTCTCCGCGATGTAGGTCAGGTCGACGATGGAGACGTTCGGTGTGGGAACGCGAATGGCAAAGCCGTCGAGCTTGCCGGCGGTCTCGGGAATCACCAGCTTCAGGGCCTTGGCGGCGCCGGTCGAGCTGGGAATCATGCTCAGGGCAGCGGCGCGGGCGCGGCGCAGGTCCTTGTGCGGGAAGTCGAGGATGACCTGGTCGTTCGTGTAGCTATGAATGGTAGTCATGATGCCGCTGACCAGTCCCGTGGTCTCCAGGATGACCTTGACAACCGGCGCCAGGCAGTTGGTGGTGCAGCTTGCGTTTGAGATGATGTTGTGCTTGGCCGGATCGTACTTGTCCTGGTTTACGCCTAGCACCAGGGTGATGTCTTCGTTCGAGGCCGGAGCCGAGATGATGACCTTCTTCACGGTCGCGCCCAGGTGAGCCTTGGCCTTCGCGCCGTCGGTGAAGTGGCCGGTGGACTCGATGACGATCTGTGCCCCAACCTCGGCCCAGGGCAGCTTGGCAGGGTCGCGCTCGGCCCAGACCTTGATCTTCTTGCCGTCAACCGAAATAAAGTCTTCGCCGGCGGAGATCTCGTTCTTCAGGTTGCCCAGGATCGAGTCGTACTTGAGCAGGTGAGCCAGAATCGCCGGACTGGTCAAGTCGTTGACGGCGACAAAATCGATTTCCGGGTTGCCGAGTGCGGCGCGCAAAACGTTGCGGCCAATGCGGCCGAAGCCGTTGATACCAACCTTTACTGCCATGTGTTTCTTCTCCTTAGGATTCGGTAAGACTGTGATGTGAGCTTGTTCCAGCTTGTTCGGATCTGGCCGTCAGGACCGCCGGCGGGCACTTCCACCAAACTTATGATCGTAGCATTCGAGACCAGCGGAGAAGAAATCAAAACGCGTTTCTTCCCGTTTTGCGCGGAACCTCTCGCATCCATAGTGTGCCGTTCCCGATACAGGATCGTATGTGACGGCGTGCACATAATTTGCAGCGCCCTCGGCAAGTATGGTATTCCGGTATCATCTCGATCGATGTTGAAGGCGGCATGAGAAGACGCTCCAGACACACCCCCAATACCTCCGAATCCACAGGCAAAATCGGCCAGGAACTCCCATCGAATCAACCGGCTCCGCTGGTGCCCCTTTACCCCGACGATGTTGCCGCGCATCAGCCTGCACAGCGGTCCCAGGACCCTCGGCAGGAACCTCGCCGCCAGCCCGCACCGCCGCGTCCGCTGGAGCAGTCGGCGCCAATTACGCGTCCTTCGAGGCCGGATCGTCCTCCACGGCCCGAATCGCCTGCGCGACAGAACAGGCCCATGAATCAGGACTGGAATGAACCGGCTGGCTCCGGCCGCTACGAGCTCGAAACCCAGCCAGAGATGCCCTCCGCGGCTCCGCCCGAACCCGAGGCGGCCGAGCGCTCACCGCAGGGCCCCAAGGGATTTGTTGTACTCGCCATTGGCATGCCCGGCTCCGGCAAGACCACCTGGTTCCGACGCCGCGGCGTCACCCCGCTCTCAAGCGACCTCTTGCGCAACATCCTCTTCGACGACGTCGAGGAGCAGCGCTATCAGGGACTGGTCTTCTCTACCCTTCGCTCGCTGCTGCGCGCCCGTCTCATCGCTCGCATGCCTCTGAACTACGTGGACGCCACCAACCTCTCCATCCACGAGCGCCGCCAGTGGATCAAGATGGCCAAGAGCTTTGGCTACGAGGTGCAGGCTGTCTTCTTCGACGTGCCTCTTGAGGTCTGCCTTGAGCGCAACCGTCAGCGCGACCGCTCGGTCAGCGAAGACGTCATGCGCAAGATGGCCGAGAAACTCAAGCCGCCAGTTTTTGAAGAAGGCTTTTCCAAGATCACCGTGGTACGTGTGAAAAACGCGGGATAGAAAGGCGAAGCAATGCACGGGAGCGCGCTTATTGCTCTTGCCGCGTTGATCTCAGCGGCAGTCAGCTGCCGAGCCGCCCAGCCTTATTTGTCGGTAGATACCGGCGAGTGCGGAACAGACACCCCAACAAAGCAGACCGTCGTGAAATCGCGGGACTTGAGCGACCAAGCTCGCGCATTTAAGGCTTACGGCCGCGTTTCGTTCCAACTTCAGCCCACCAACTCGCAGAAATCCGGCTGCCACGTCACCTATGATCTCTTCGTTTCGACTCACGGCGGCCCGTTTGAGCAGGTCAGAGAGCTAAATCTTGAAAACGAAGCCGGCGAGATTGCTGGAATCGATTTGATTGGCCTATCGCCGGATGGGTCCAAATTCGCGGCCGATTTCTGGCTCGCTGAGGGCGATGGCGAAGAGCATCGACCAGTTGTCTACGATCTCGTGGCCAAGCAGTCAATTGATTTGCCTCTGGAAGACAAGATTCAGAGGCTTATTCACGGCTGTGATCAGAACGAGGATTTTGTCGGCGTCACGAACAGTGGAGAAGCTATCTTCGCTATCCCGCCAAGCGAATACTACGATTCTCCCGCGTGCGGCGATAAAGGTCTCTGGCACTTCAATCTGGAGACTGGGAAAGTCTACCGAGTTGCAAAAATCTCTGGAGTAAAATTGCGATGAGTTCTGACAACAGAGCGGCTTTGTCGCACCCGTCCCGGCAGCCCTCGCCTCTATCACTATCAGCCTGATCCTTGGATGGCTAGTCACGCAAAATGTGACCTACTGGATCGTCGAGCATCTTAAACTCCGGTCAACGGAAACGGCTCACACAACCCGCCGTGACACGCCTACCCAATCCGCGTTAGGCTGTAGATAACTCGTAGTCTGGCGCGCACAAGGAGCCTCTCAACCACCATGCCATTCCAAACAACCTCAAAGATCTGGCACAACGGCAACCTGATCCCCTGGGAGCAGGCCAACATCCACGTGATGAGCCACGTGATCCATTACGGCTCCAGCGTCTTTGAGGGCATTCGCTGCTACGGCCAGCCCCAGGGCTCCGCAGTCTTTCGCCTGCCGGAGCACATGCAGCGGCTGCTGGATTCAGCCAAAATCTATCGCATGGACCTGCCCTTCACCCTTGAGGAACTCTGCGCCGGCGTCGTGGATGTCATCGAGGCCAACGGCATCGCTCCGTGCTATATCCGGCCCATCGCACTGCGCGGCTATGGCGAGATCGGCGTCAGCCCCAAGGGTTCGCCCATCGAGGTCTACATCGTCAACTTCCCCTGGGGAAAATACATTGCCGGACACGGCGGCGCTGACGTCTGCATCTCCAGCTGGAACCGCCTCGCCCCCAACACCATGCCCTCCCTGGCCAAGGCCGGCGGAAACTACATGAACTCGCAGCTCATCCACATGGAGGCCGAGGTCAACGGCTACGCCGAGGGAATCGGCCTCGACGTCAATGGCCTGGTGAGCGAGGGTTCCGGCGAAAACATCTTCGTCGTCCGCAATGGCGTGCTCTTCACGCCCCTTCTGGCCAACTCAGCTCTCTCCGGCATCACCCGCGACAGTGTGCTCACCATTGCCCGTCACCTGGGACTGACAGTCACCGAGCAACCCATTCCACGCGAATTGCTCTACATCGCCGACGAAGTCTTCTTCACCGGCACGGCGGCTGAGGTTCAACCCATCCGCTCCATCGATCGCATTCTGGTCGGCGACGGCAAGCCCGGCGAGATCACGCGCAAGATCGCTGACGAGTTCTTCGGCATCGCCAACGGACTCAAACCCGACCGCTTCGGCTGGCTCACGCCGGTGAAGGTAAACACCAGCGAGCCGGTCGGCGCCTGATCTTCGCCATTGATCAAAACAGAGGGCATCCTTCACTCGGCTGCCCTCGTTCTGTCATTGCCCACCGGCAGCCCACTCCATCCAAATCGAACGAGTATCATAAACTGTAGCTTAATGACGGCTGTTCATTGACCGCTGTCCTAAAGGATTCCCGCGCGTGAAACCCGAGATGAAAGTGACGCTGGCAGGCCTTGAGTTGGCCAACCCGGTCATCGCCGCCAGCGGCACCTTTGGCTACGGCATCGAGTTTGAAGAGATCATCTCTCTCGAAGGAATCGGCGGGTTTGTCACCAAGGGTATCTCGCTTCAACCCATGCCCGGCCATCCGGCGCCACGCATCATCCAGACTGCGGCCGGCATGCTCAATGCCATCGGCCTGCAAAACGTCGGCGTCGAAGACTACATCAGCCGCAAGCTTCCGCCTCTCAGCCGTTATCCCCGCTGCAATGTCATCGTCAATGTCTTCGGCTACACGGTCGGCGAGTACATCGGGGTCATCGAGCGCCTCAATCAGGCCCCAGGCATCGCAGCCTATGAGTTGAATGTCTCCTGCCCCAACGTCCACGCAGGCGGCATGGCCTTCGGCTCCGATGCCGGCTCGCTCGAATATCTTGTCAGCCGCGCCAAGACCGCGTCTAAAAGGCCGCTTATCGTAAAGCTCTCCCCCAACGTGACCTCCATCGCGCACATGGCCAAGATCGCCTCCGAAGCCGGGGCCGACGCCGTCAGCCTCACCAACACCTTCCTGGGCATGTCCATCGATACTGAAACGCGCCAGCCGCGCCTCTCCAACATCACCGGCGGACTTTCCGGCCCGGCCATCAAGCCCCTCGCCCTGCGTATGGTCTATGAGACCGCAAAGGCTGTCAACATCCCCATCCTCGGCATGGGCGGTATCGTCACGGCTGAAGATGCCGTCGAGTTTCTTCTCGCCGGAGCGACCGCCATCCAAGTCGGCACAGCCAGTTACGCCGACCCCCGCGCCACCGAGCGTCTCGCTCGCAACCTCGAAGCATGGTGCCACAGCCACGGAGTTGAAAAGGTATCCACCCTCACGGGAGCGCTGGAGATTCCACCCGCATAAGGCGTTTCGCCACTCCTCGGACGGCGCAGCGCAGAACCACTTCGATGAGCGCCGAATTATCTGCTCGGCTGTGTATCAACCGTCTGCGCGCTCGTGATTGCCGAGACGAGGCCAGCAAGTCTGTTTGGATCCACGTCGCTGATGGCAATGCCGGCAAGACCGCCTGCATCGAACTCCATCTCGTGAAATCCAGAGTGCTCAATCAGCCCACGATTCGCGCTCGGCGCACCACCTCTCTGCCATAGAAAGACAGAGACACGATGCTTGCCGATGCTGTAGAGGAGTTGAGCAACAGGCTGATTGCGCAGATAGGTCAGATTCGCTCCATCGAGCGTCGTGTCGCTCGGCAGGCCTTGGGGCAGATTAAAGCTGAACGGAATCCTGCCCTGAAACCACGGCTTGACCGTATGCCGATCCGTCGAAACAACCTGCAACGGTATGTTGCCAGCAAGCGTGGCGACGTGCTGATCGAAGACCTCAGTTACCAATGCTGCATCATTCGCCGAGGCCATCTCAGCCCTCTGAGCATTGTGTTGCACAAACATCATGCTTACCGTGCAGACAAGCAGCAACGCAGCCGCTGCCCAGCCCAGCGATCCCGATCCCCAGATCGACCGAGACGAAGTCCGAGCGCCAGCACGAAGCTTTGCCGCTTGCGGCGTTGAATTCCCCTCGGACGCCAGACGCGCCAGTCTCTCCTGCAATCGCTGCGGCGGTGCGTATCGCTGACCGGCATTTTTTGTGGTGGTCTTGAGCAGGCTCAGATGGAGAGCACTTGAAGTACATGACGCACACTGGCCAAGATGTTGGTTTGCGCTTGCCAGTTGGTCCCCGGAAAGCTCACCATCGGCAAGGGAATTCAGGATCTCGTCAGAAAGATGGTCGGTCAAGCGCGAACCTCCCTCGACGTTCTTTGCCGGCCCTCAAGCGCCTTGCGAAGCGCCGCGCGAGCCCGCGCAATCCGAGACATAACCGTCCCAATAGGAATTTCAAGCGTGGCGGCAATCTCTCTGTATTTCATCTCTTCCACATCGCAAAGAAGGATCACCTCCAGCAGCGGTGGAGGCAGCGCTTCCATGGCAGCATGAAGCGCGGCGCGGTCGGCCAACTGGAGCAGACTTGTCTCCGGGTTCTGCCGGTCGATAGCAGCCTCAGGAAGCTGCGCAGGCCCCCGTTCATCACTCTCAGCGAGCTCATCTTCCAGAGCGACCGTGCGCCTGGCCGCCAGCCCGCTGCGCGATGTCAGGTAGCTATTGCGGAGAATGCGGAAGATCCAGGCCTTGAAGTTGCTGCCCGGCTCGAAGGACTCAAATCCACGAAGAGCTTTCAAAAATGTCTCCTGCACCAGGTCCTCCGCGTCCTCGCCGTTGCGGACAAGCCAGAAGGCAACGTTATAGAGCGATGGAAGCAGCGGCAAAACCAGACGCTCAAACTCCGTGGTTTGCGGGCCTGCTTCGCGAGCTGTCTTCTTCCATGGCAACCGCATCGTCCCATGCTAACGCATTCAGTCTCCTTAAATGAGAACCGAACACCCTCGAAATTATTCTCAAAGACCCGGAATAAACTTCGCAGCACCCTGTTTGCATCCGTGGAGGTCTTCCCATGAAAGATGCAAATCGCGTACTTCCCACGCATGCGCAGTTAGCCCAGGATTCGAACCAGGCGTCAAACAACCAGGACGAAAGCGACGGAATCGACCGGAGAGGTTTTCTCAGCTGTATGGCATGGGCCGGCACAGGCCTGCTGTGGACAATGGCAGGCGGTGTACCCACTTCGAGGCTCTTTGCCGCCACACCAAAAGCTGAAGCGGCGCAAGCCAGTGCGGGCTTCAGCTTCGTTCAGATCAGCGACAGCCACATCGGATTCAATAAGGCCGCCAACCAGGATGTCACGGGGACGCTGAAACTCGCCCTCGAAAAGATCAACCATCTACCCGCCACACCAGATCTCCTGCTGCACACCGGCGACATCACTCACTCATCAAAGCCGGAAGAGTTCGATACCGCGCAGCAGCTCATCAAGGGAACCAAAGCCGGTGAGACCTTTTACGTTCCCGGAGAACACGATATCGCAAACGACAACGGCGCAACGTATCGCGAGCGCTTCGGCAAGGGTACGCAAGGGAGCGGTTGGTACAGCTTCAACCATAAAAGCGTGCACTTCATCGGTCTCAACAACTGCCAGCAGGTTGACGCCATGGGTCTGCTCGGCGCCGATCAACTGCGTTGGCTTAAAGCGGACCTCGCTTCACTTTCGCCTTCGACGCCGATCGTGATCTTTGCCCATATTCCGCTCTGGATGGTCTACCCGGATTGGGGTTGGGGCACGCCGGACGCAGCCGAAGCGCTCACCTATCTGAAGCGCTTCGGCTCGGTCACGGTGCTGAACGGGCACATTCATCAGGTCGTACAAAAGATCGAGGGCAACGTGGTCTTCCACGCGGCAATGTCCACCGCCTTCCCGCAGCCTGCTCCGGGCACAGCGCCGCACGCCGGTCCCATGTTAGTTCCCGCGGCCAAGCTGAAAAACGTTCTCGGCATCGCCGAGGTCCGCTACTTCGGCCATCACGGCCATCTTGCGGTTGTCGACTCTCCATTGGAGGAGATGGCATGAGACGATTCCTCCCCCAAGCTGTCGGTTTCATAGCGGCTTTGGTAGTTTCGCTGCTGCTGGCCCAGGTCCACCCCTTTGGAAACGCCGGCCCCTATGCCGCGAATTCCGCAGAAACGCAAATCGCCAACCGGAGCTCCATCCCACCGCAGGTGCAGGCAATTCTTGCCGCCAAATGCGCGGCCTGCCACTCGATGCAAACTCCCATTCCCCCATACGGGCGGCTCGCGCCGGCCTCCTGGCTGATAGAGCGCGACATCATCCATGGCCGGGAGGCCATGAACTTTGATCAGTGGGATATCTACACTCCAGTACTTCGGCGGACCATTGCGGCCAAAATCGAGCGAGATGCCAAAGCGCGAGAGATGCCGCCGCTGCAGTATCGAGTGGTCCACCGGAATGCGCGCCTGACAGAGGCCGAGACCGAAACATTGACTGCGTGGGCTCACGCCACGGCAAGGCTTGATTCGGGTTTGTCCGTTCAGGTCGCGGTAGAGGGCAACCCTCTTCGCGGCAAACAGCTCTTCCAGAGACGTTGCACCGGCTGCCACGCGCTCACCGAGAATCGCGAGGGTCCGAGGCTGCAGGGTGTTTTTGGGCGTGCCTCCGGCACGGCGCCGGAGTTCGTCTACTCAGCGGCGCTCAGGCAAGCGCATATCTCCTGGGACGAAACTGCGCTTGATCGATGGCTCACCGATCCCGACCTTTTGATTCCCGGCAATGAAATGGATTTCCTGGTTCCCGGCCCGCAAGACCGAAGAGATCTGATCAGCTTCTTAAGGCAAGCATCTGGCAAATAGCAATTCAAGGATCTCTCGATCTCTGCATCGCATCGGTGCCTCCTCAACGCGGCGGTCAACATCGTATGATCTGATCCGAGCCCTAAGGACGGCTGCCGTGATGAACCTCCGTATCTTTGCTTCACTCGCTCTCTTGACTCTTCCTGTCTCTTGCGTTGCACAGAACACACCCAGCGACCGGACTCCCCCTCGCAGCTGGGTGGACAAGGACACCGGACATCGCGTCTGGCGGCTTAGCGACGAGCCCAACTCCGGCGGCTTTTACTTCAATGTCAACGCCTTCACTCCCGACGGGAAGCAGATGGTCTACACCGCGCCCGACGGTATCCACGTGCTTGACCTGGCAACTCGCGCGACCCGGTTACTGGTAGCCAATCCACCGCGACCTGACGGTGCGCGCCCTGCTGGCGTCAGAGGGCCGATTCCGGGCATGGTTCATGCGCTGGTCGTCGGCCACAAGACCGATAGCGTCTTCTTCACAAAAACCGATCCCGCGACGCGTGTGACCGCGGTCTACAAGGCCGATACAAACAGCGGCGCAATTCGCAAGCTGGTTGATCTGCCCGCAAGACGGAGCATCGTCAGCGTCAATGCCGACGAGACCCTCGCCGCAGGAACCTATATAGATGGCGACGCAACAGGTAGAGAGTTCGGCTCAAACATGCCAACTCCGGCGCGATCGCCAGACTCCGCAGACAACCGGATCGCCAGCGACGATCGGGGACCGCACTTTCAGCCCACCGACAAAGGCACAATGATGGAGAACCGTCTGGCGGCGCGGCTGCCGCTCGTGCTCTTTACCATTCGTCTGGAGCTGGGGCCGAACGGCGAGCAGCCGGGAACCATCATGACACTTCTGCACTCCACCGACTGGGTCAACCACCTGCTCTTCTCCCCAACCGATCCAACTCTGCTGATGTACTGTCACGAAGGGCCTTGGCAGAAGGTGGATCGCATCTGGTTGATCCACACGGACGGCACCGGCAACCGGCTGATCCACGAACGAACAATGCTCAATGAGATTGCCGGCCACGAATTCTGGGGCCTGGACGGCGAGACCATCTGGTACGACTGGCAATACCCCAAGGGCGAGGACTTCTTTCTCGCCGGCTACAACCTGAAGACCGGGCGGCGCACGGCTTATCACATGCAGCGCGACGAGTGGTCGATTCACTTCAACCTCACCGGAGATCTCTCGCTCTTCTGCGGCGACGGCGGCGATCCTGGCCAGGTGGCCCGGGCCCGGGACGGTGAGTGGATCGAGCTCTTCCATCCGCAGATGCTCGAAGGCGGAAAGGGCGCGCTCAATGATCTGAAGTTCTGGCAGCCGGGCGTCTTCCACTCTGAGCGCCTGGTGAATATGTCGCACCACTACTATCGTCAGGAGCCCAATGTGCGCTTCTCGCCCGACAAGTCGATGGTGATCTTCACCAGCAACATGTTCGGCCCGAGCTACGTCTTTGGCGCGGAGACAGCCAAGGCGGACAATCCCTCAGCCGAAGACGTGCAGTCAACCCCTGAACTGGCACGCAGGTACAACCCGATCGACCCACCCAGCACCAAGGATCCCAGCCCTACGCAACATCAGTAAGTAATCGTGCGGTCGGATACGATCACCCCGAAGAAGCCATTGAGCAGATCTCTCAACAGAATCTGACCCAAATTGGACCAACTCGGGATTCGGATTTTACTGCTCCGATTTGTTTCCCAAGCTCATTCTCTGGCACCTTAACCCAGGCCGAGACGAGTGTGATACAGGTCACAGCCGACCGTTATTTCGCCTACGTACCTTCCCATCTATCCGTAGGGAAACCACCGGCGGCTTCGTCGCGACCGTCCTGCGCCCCGGTGCTTTCCCCGGTCTCCGTAAACGGAGCGAGGTACGCATGGGTCAATCAATCTATCAATCGATGCAACAGAAGGGCTACAGCCGCAGAGACTTTCTTCAGTTCTGCGCCGCGGCCGCAACGGTAGCAGGCTTTGGGCAGACCGGCGTCGCACAGGTCGTGTCTGCCTTTGAAAAGAAAGACAAACCGGCTGTCGTTTGGCTGCACTTCCAGGAGTGCACCTGCTGCAGCGAGTCGTTTATTCGCGCCTCGCACCCGATCGTTCTCGATGTGCTGCTGGATGTGCTGAGCTTGAACTACACCGAGACTCTGATGGCAGCCTCCGGCTTCCAGGCGGAGAAATGCCTCACCGACACCATCGCCAACAACAAGGGCAAGTACATAGTGTTGGTTGAGGGCGCCGTGCCCACGGGCGATGACGGAGTCTACTGCATGATCGGGGGCAAGACGGCTGAATCGATCTTGCAGACCGTCGCCAAGGATGCGGCTGCGGTGGTGGCCTGGGGCAGTTGCGCCTCCAACGGTTGCGTACAGGCGGCCAAGCCCAATCCGACCGGCGCAACTCCGATTCACAAACTTATCGACAAGCCCGTCATCAACGTACCAGGTTGCCCGCCCATCGCCGATGTGATGATGGGCGTCGTGACTCATCTTCTCGTGCTCGGTCAGCTTCCCGCGCTCGACAGCCAGGGCCGGCCTAAGGAATTCTACGGCCGCCGCGTTCACGATACCTGCTACCGGCGCCCCAACTACGATGCCGGCCTGTTCGTTGAGTCCTGGGACGATGAAAACGCGCGTAAGGGATTCTGCCTTTACAAGATGGGCTGCCGCGGTCCGGTCACCTACAACGCCTGTTCGGTGGTCAAGTGGAACGAGGGCACCAGCTACCCAATCCAGTCGGGCCACGGCTGCATCGGTTGCAGCGAAGATGGCTTCTGGGACAACGGCCCCTTCTACCAGCATCTATCCTCATTCCCCGGCTTCGGTGTCGAGAGTACGGCGGACACGGTGGGCACGGTCGTCGCAGCCGCCACGCTGGCCGGAGTTGCGGCCCATGTCGTCGCGACCAACGTTCGCAAACGGAGCGTGATTGCGGAAGTTCACGCTGAAGACCAAAAGGAGTCGTAAGCGCCTATGACACGCGTAGTCGTCGATCCGGTTACTCGTATTGAAGGCCACCTGCGCATTGAAGCGGTGGTAGAAAACGGCGTCATCACCGACGCATTCAGCGCTGGCACGATGGTGCGCGGCCTGGAAAAGATACTCATTGGCCGCGATCCGCGCGATGCCTGGGCCATCACCGAACGAGTCTGCGGCGTCTGTACCACTGTCCACGCGCTTACCAGCGTTCGAGCTGTTGAAAACGCTCTGGGCATTACCATCCCGCCCACGGCTGAGCTGATCCGCAATATCATGATGACCACCCAGTACGTGCAGGATCATGTGATTCACTTCTATCACCTGCATGCGCTGGACTGGGTGGACATCGTCAACGCCCTGAAGGCCGATCCGAAGAAGGCCGCCGAGCTTGCTGCCTCTTTCTCAAGGTGGGACAAGAACACGACCTCCTATTTCACCGAGGTTCAGGACAAGATCAAGGCCTTCGCCGCCAGCGGCCTGGGCATCTTCGCCAACGGCTATTGGGGCCATCCCGCCTACAAGCTCCCGCCCGAGGTGAACCTGATCGCGGTTGCGCATTATCTCGACGCTCTTTCCTGGCAAAAGGAGATCGTCAAGATCCACGCCGTCTTCGGCGGCAAGAATCCGCACCCCAATTATCTTGTGGGCGGAGTTCCCTG
Source organism: Occallatibacter sp. (assembly GCA_050010735.1). Lineage (GTDB taxonomy): Bacteria > Acidobacteriota > Terriglobia > Terriglobales > Acidobacteriaceae > Telmatobacter. Next base: position 117,066 of record JBEKKL010000006.1, read on the forward strand.
CTCGATCAACATGAATGAAGTGGCCGCGATCAACTCCGAGCGGCTCAATCTCGTCTCCCGGCTGATCCGCCAAGCAGATGAGTTCCTCAACCAGGTCTATATTCCCGACCTGCTGGCCGTAGCCTCCTTCTATAAGGACTGGGCCAGTTGGGGCGGCGGATTGACGAACTATCTGAGCTACGGCGAGTTCCCGACGCAGGGCTACTCCAAGCCGGAGGCCTTCAAGTATCCGCGCGGTGTGATCCTCGGTCGCGACTTGAGCCAGGTGCATCCGGTCAATGCAACCGATTCCCAAGAGATCAAGGAATACATCGCGCACTCCTGGTACAGCTACGAGGGTGGAGACTCGACCGGCATTCATCCCTGGGCCGGCGAGACCAAACTCAACTACACCGGCCCCAAACCGCCCTTCGAATCTCTCGAAGGTCATGACAAATACTCCTTCCTCAAGACGCCTCGCTGGAAGGAGAATCCCATGGAAGTCGGCCCGCTGGCCAGGCTGCTGGTCGCCTACGCCTCCGGACGCACTGACGTGCAGGAGCTGGTGAAAGACACCCTCGGCAAGCTCAACGTCCCGGTCACCGCGCTCTTCTCCACTCTGGGCCGGACCGCTGCGCGAGGCCTCGATGCTGCGCTCGCCATGATCTGGCTCAAAGAATACTTCGGTCAGTTGATGGACCGCGTCAAAATCAACGAGGTCTCCACCTTCAACGGCGAGCTTTGGGAACCGAAGAGCTGGCCCAAGGATGCGGAAGGTGTCGGTCTGACGGAGGCTCCTCGCGGAGCGCTCGCCCACTACATCAAGATTCACGACGGCGCCATTGCAAACTATCAGCTTGTGGTGCCGACCACCTGGAACGGCTCCCCGCGCGACGCCAAACAGCAGCGCAGCTCCTTTGAACAGGCTCTCATCGGCACACCGGTAGCGAAGATCGGCGAACCGGTCGAGATTCTGCGTACCATTCATTCCTTTGACCCGTGTCTGGCCTGCGCCGTGCATTTATACGATCCGCGGGGACGGCACATAGCCCAGGTCTCCTTCGAGTGATGCCCATGAGTACACCGAACATTGGCGCAAACACCGTTGTCCCGCAGGATCACCCCGTCGAATATCGGCGCATCTATGTATGGGAACTGCCCGTCCGCGCCTACCACTGGATCAACGCCATCGCACTGGTGGCCCTCTGCATCACCGGCTACATGATCGGTGCTCCGATCCGCGCGTTTTATGCGGCCGAGGCCTATCAGCAATACTGGTTCGCGTGGGTGCGCTTCATCCACTTCATCGCCGCGTTCGTTTACGTCTTCAACTTCCTGGCGCGGCTCTACTGGGGCTTTGTCGGCAACAAGTACTCCCACTGGAACGCCTTTTTCCCGTTGAAGAAATCACAACGGAAGGAGATCGTCGACGTCATTAAAGCCGACGTACTTGAAACCACGCTGCACGGGCCCATCTCCACTGGCCACAACGCGCTTGCAGGTTTCATTTACTTCGGCACCTTCCTCGCCTTCGCCTTTCAAACAATCACTGGCTTTGCTCTTTATTCCAGCATGAGCAATTCGTGGATGCCGCGTATGTTTACCTGGGTCGTGCCGCTGATGGGTGGTGAATTCAGCGTACGTTTCTGGCACCATACCTTCCTGTGGTTTTTCGTCACGTTCGTCATCGTCCATATCTATCTGGCCTTCTATCACGACTACATCGAAGGCCGCGGCACAGTCTCCTCCATCATCGGCGGCTGGAAGTTCGAGCGCGTAAAGAAGCAGGATTAGTAGAAGATGTTTCGGCCCTTTGCCTGTCCAGCACCGGTCATGCAGAGCTATCGAGTGGCTTTTCCATGTGAAAAGCAACTTCGCATCGTGGCGAACAGGACAGACGATTTGCAGGCAGCTTCAAAGCAAGGCAAGACCCTGGTCCTCGGTCTCGGTAACGTCCTGATGGGCGATGAAGGCGTCGGGGTTCACGTCGTACGGGTTCTGGAGCAGCAAACGCTGCCGGTGAATGTCGAATGCCTCGATGGCGGCACCGGCGGCTTTACGCTGCTTGAGCCGCTGCAGAGCGCCGGCCGCATCATCCTCATCGACGCAGCCGCCGACGGCAATCCTCCCGGCACCGTCACTCGCACTACGCCACGATTTTCGCGCGATTACCCACCCACGCTAACGGCCCACGACATCGGCGTGAAAGACCTGCTGGACATCTTCTATATCCAGGGCGGTGGCCCTGAAGTGGTCCTCTACTCCATCGCCATCGACCCCAAGCAGCCGATCTCGCTTGACCTCTCGGAAGAGATCGCCCAAGCGGCCGAGGTTGCCGCTGCCAGCATTCGCTCGGAGTTAGAACTGTCTTTTATTGATAATTAAATTATAAGATCGCCTGGGCCTCCCCTGGCCCGTGTTTGGGACCAGGGGAAAACCCGGGATCTAAGATCTGCTACTTCGCCCGCGCATTCAGCTTCCCGAGAACCTGCTTCAACGCCTCCAACTTTTGCCCCGCTTCGCCCAGCTTGCCTTCCGCGGTCAGCCGCTGATACTCGTCAAAGTCCCTGCCCGCCTCTTTGATCAGCGCATTCAAGTCCTCTGCCGGTGCCGGAGTTCCAGCCGTTGCCGCCACCGGAGTGGCATTAGCCGGTGCCTCGGTCGCACTCGACGAAGAGATCCCTCCACCGAAGAGCGACGATAGCGCAGCCTCAAAGTTCGGCCCATAGGCCAGCTTGTCCTGCAGTGCCAGCACCACCAGCCGCAGCTCCGGCATCGGGCTGCGGTCGGCTTGTAGGTAAATCGGCTCCGCATAGAGCAGCGCCTTGCCCGACGGAATCACCAGCAGCGTCCCGCGCCGCACATGCGAGCCTTGTTGATTCCACAGGCTCAGCTTTCCCGATAGCTCTGCGTTCTGGTCGATGCGCGCCTCGATCTGCAACGGCCCATCCACCAGCTTGGTCTTCGGGAAGTCGTAGACCACCGAGGCGCCATAGTGCTCTCCGTCGCTACGTCCCGCGATCCAGCCGATAAGATTGTTACGGTTGGCCGGCGTGAACGGTAGAATCTCGACAAACTCGACACCACTCTCGCCCGGCAGCTTCATCAGCACAAAGTTCGGCTCCATCGCCTGAGCCTGCTGCACGCCGTTATCGCCCATGCCAACCTCGGTGGCCACGGTCCACAAGTCCTCGCGGTTATAAAAGACCTCCGAATTTGTCATGTGATAGAGACCATAGACTTCAGCTTGTAACTTGAGCATCATCTCGGGATAGCGCACGTGTTTGCGCAACCCGGCGGGCATCTCCGAGGCGCCTTTGAAGAGACCTGGAAAAATGCCTCGATACGCCGCCAGAATCGGGTCTTGATTATCGAAGACATAGAAGGTTGTCGTCCCGTCATATGCATCGATCACAACTTTGACGCTGTTGCGCAGGTAGTTAACAGACTGCCCGGCAACCGCGTAGTGCGTCGCGTACGGATAACTATCCGAACGCGTGAAAGCATCGAGAATCCATGACAGCCGTCCGCCGTCGCCCAAGACGATATATGGATCATTCTCAAAAGTCAGAAACGGCGCAAGAGCAGCCACGCGATCATGGATGCTGCGCCGCATCAGCAGCCTGCTCTCGGAGTTCACATCATCGCTGAATGGCAGCTTGGCCAGATCGCCGCGATCAAAGGCGATCAGCGCGCGGCGGACGAAGCCACCCAGCTCAATTCCGCCCGTGCCCTGGTAAGAGGTGAGATTGTTGCTATCCCCCTGCGGGTAGTTGAACTCCTGCTGGCGCGTCTTCACATAAACATCCGAGTTGGTCAGCTCGCCAAAGTAGATCTCCGGCCGCGTCACATTCAAGCTGGGCGTGCTGCTCTGCACCGGCATGTTGCTCATCAGCAGTGTTGGCAAGCCCTCGGCCGTGAATCCATTCACGGGGTTCATTGTGATACCGTAGCCGTGCGTATAGATCAGTTTCTCGTTGATCCAGTTGCGGCTGCTCTCGGGCAGTTTCTCCACATTCAATTCGCGCGCCGCCAGCATGACCTCGCGCGTTGATCCGTCAATCTGATACCGGTCGATGTCGATGTCCGGAAAGTCGTAATAGGTCCGGATCTCCTGAAGCTGCTTGAGCGTATCCTGCAGCGCGCGCCAGTCCCACAGGCGGATGTTTTGCAGCGTCGGCTGATTGTTCGCCGGATCGGTCGCATCCACCGTCGTCTCCGCGGGAAACTCTCGCTGTACGAATCGGTCGAGCCCATAAGCCTGACGGGTCATTTCGATGTTATGAGCGATATAAGGCTGCTCGCGCACCAGCTCGTTTGGCTTGACGACAAAGCTCGTGACATACCAGCTCACGGCGGTAAGCGCGCCGTAACAGAGAGCCGCAGGCAGAATGGCCGCAACCAGCCAGCGTCCCCGCGGAGCAAAGAGGCCGCCGACAATCGCAATTAACGCTCCCAATAGCAGCGCCGCGCAAACGACAAGCAATCCTGTCAGCGTCACATGCGCATCGGTGTACGTCACTCCGTCGAAGATCGTATGGTGCTCGAGGAGCAGGTCAAAGCGGCCGACAAAAACTCGCCCCGCGATGACCAGCAATAGAAACCCAACCGATATTGACAGGCCGCGCCAGGGCAGACCGCCCAGCCCTGCGCTTCCCTTGAGCGCTCGCGCTCCCCCCGACACCAGCAGAAACACGACCGCGAGCACGCAGGAGATCACGCTAAGCGTCAGCAGCCAGCCAAGAATCAACTGCCAGGCAGGCAGCGTGAACAGATAAAAGTCCAAAGGCCTGCCGAAGACCGGATCGCCGGCGCCGGCGCCGCGCGGAGCGTACCACCATAGCGCCAGCGTCTCCCACTCCTCGGCCATTGTGCCTCCTGCCAGCAGAGCCACAACCAGCGAACCACCGACCGATATGATCCGCAGTACAGGCCTAAGCGATAGATTGACCGCTTGCCCACCGAAATAGATCGTGTGGTCGCTGGGCAGATCCTCAGCATGCGCGTGCCTGAACAAGGAGAAGATCGCGAGCACGATCAAAAATGTTGCAGCGAAGAATCCGGCGAAGATGCCCCACTCCAGGCCACGCACCTTCCAAAAAACTTCCTCGTAACCGAGCGAGTTGAACCACAGCAGGTCAACCCATGCGGAGAGCGCTGTCCGCCCAAAGAGCAAAATAATCGCGATGGCGACTACGAGAAAAAGCCATCTGCGGCGCCCGCGGCGCGGCTTCGGTGTCAACTTATCCCAATCAATCGTTTCGGGCAACTCTCTACCCCATTCTTTCTCTTTCTTCCGTTCCCAATCACCCTCAGCGCGCAAAGCGCAGGGCTGCTAAATCTCCACTCTCTCCAACTTCACTCTAATCCTCTTCACTCGCGTCTGCGTAGCGCCTCTTCATACACCGCAGCGTATTCCACTGCCGCCCGCTCCCAACTATAGTTCCTCGCCATGCCATTTCGCATGATCTTCTTCCAGCCTTCCTTATCCTCGAAGGCGCCAAGCGCTCGTTCAATCGCCGCCAGCAGCGCTCCGCCGCTCCGGTCTTTGAATTTGAAACCCGTCCCGCTGCCCTGCTCCGGGTTCCATTCCTCGACCGTGTCGTCCAGACCGCCCGTCGCCCGCACCACGGGCACAGTTCCATACTTCAGCGAATAGATCTGATTGAGCCCGCAAGGCTCATAAAGCGACGGCATCAGAAAAATATCTGCGCCGGCCTCGACCTTGTGCGCCAGCGCCTCGTCGTAGCCAATCCTCACCGCCACATTCGCCTTGTTCCAGAATGCCCAGTCGCTGAAAAACCTCTCATGCACCGGCTCGCCCGAGCCCAGCGCCACTACAGCCACGTCCATCTCGGAGAGTTTGCCGGCGATCTCTTCCAACAGTCCGAAGCCCTTCTGTCCCACAAAGCGCGAGACGATCCCCAGAACGGGCGTTGTCTCCTCCACATGCTCCAATCCGAAGGTCCGCAGCAAATCTGCGCGGCACTCCTGCTTGCCTGCCATCTCCTCCGGCGTGTAGTTTGCCGCCAGATTACGGTCCGTGGCCGGATTCCACTGCGCATAGTCCACACCATTCAGAATCCCACGCAAATCCGCCGCACGCCTTCGCAGCACGCCGTCCAGCCCTTCTCCAAACTCCGCTGTCTGAATCTCATCGGCATACTTGCGGCTCACCGTGGTCAGCATCTCGGAGAAGACAAGCCCGCCCTTGAGAAAGTTGAAGCTATCAAATTGCTCCAGTTTGTCCATAGTGAAGATCGTCCACGGAAACAGGAGCCGCTCGGTTGTCACTGGAGGAAACGCGCCCTGGTAGGCGGCATTGTGTATCGTCAGCATCACGGACGCATCTCGCAGCATTGGATCGGCCGCAAACAACGTTCGCAGATAAACCGGAATCAGCGCCGCCTGCCAATCATGGACGTGGAAGATTTCGGGCACACCCAAAAGCTTCGATGCCTCCAGCACTGCTCGGCAGTAGAGCGCGAAGCGCTCGGCGTTGTCTGGATAATCTCGCCCGCCCGTCCCATACAGCTCCGGCCGGTCAAACATCTCCGGGCAATCTACAAAATAGAACTGCACCCCTGCGCGTCTTCCGCCATCAACGATTCCCGCGAAGCGGTTGTAATACTGAAAGGGAATCGTGATCGATCGCACAGCATACTTCAACTCGCCTTCAAGATGCTGTCTTACGCGCGGATAGAACGGCAGGTAAACCGTCACCTCGTGTCCCAGCTTCGCCAGTTCCAGCGGAAGCGCTCCGACAACGTCCGCCAATCCCCCGGTCTTGGCGAACGGAACGCACTCTGACGCAGCAAACACGATTTGCATGAAGGCTTCTCCCCGATCTCTTTACTATATTGTCATCTGCTGCCGTCTGACCTCCCTGGTTGATCTACTATCAATGAAGCAAATGCCCGTCAAACCCAAGCTCGGCCAAAACTTCCTCGTCGATCCTCAGGCCATCGAGCGTATCGCAGCCTCCATCGGCGACCTGGCCGGCCGCACAGTCGTCGAGATCGGCCCAGGCCGCGGCGCCATCACCGAGGCGCTTGCAACCCGCGCCGTGCACCTGCTGGCCGTAGAGTTCGATCACGAGCTTGCAATTCGGCTGCGCATCCACTTCCCGACAAACCGCGTGACGGTCATAGAGCAAGATGTGCTGGATTTTGACTTTGCCGCGGCCGCGTCGGCGGCTGGCGAGCGCCTGCTGGTGGTTGGCAACCTTCCCTACGGAATCACCTCGCAGATCCTGCTCAAACTGGCTGCCAGCCACGCCGCTCTCGACCGCGCGGTGCTCATGGTGCAACGTGAGGTGGCCGATCGAGTCGCGGCTCTACCGGGCTCGCGCGACTATGGTTCTCTCTCGGTTACTGTACAGATGCATGGGCCGGTCCAGGCGCTCTTCACGCTTCCGCCCGAGGCATTCTCTCCACCGCCAGAGGTCTATTCCACTGTCTTTCGCTGGCGCTTTGCCTCGCGATTTGAAGAGCTCGGTGTGGAAGAGATCGGCTTTCTGCGCTTCGTCCGTCACTGCTTCGCGCAAAAGCGCAAGACCCTGGCCAACAACCTCCGCTTTACCGGAATCTCACCCGCTGCCATTGCAGACACCCTCACGCGAGTTGGAATCGATCAAGCTGCGCGCGCAGAGGCCGTCTCCATCGAGAGCCTTGCCGCTCTCTGGGGTCACCTCCAAACACAAGGGGCTGCTCCGCCGGGCGAAGCAGCCCCTTCTTCCAAATTGCCCTGAGCTCAGTGGTGTCCGTTACTACTGCTGCCACCACCGCCTCCACCTCCACCCGAAGGATGGCTTGACGGCGCGCTGCCCTCTGAAGAGGGATGGCTGGGCGGCGGCGAACTGTGACTTGGCTCAGGCGCTCTGGGGGGCGGCGAATAAACCGGATGACTGCCACCAGAAGTGGCGCCAGGGGCAGGCCTCTGACCGGATAGCGTCGTCGCTGCCGTCGAACCAGCTTGTGGCCGAGCCGTTTGCCCCATCGCGGGACGGTTATATTGCGGTCGCGCCGAGACCGGCCGCATCGGTTCCACCAGGTGCCCGCCGATCGTCACGATGGCATTTCTGTCTCGTGTCGGGAGTCCCTCTGTGCCGCCCGGTAGACGCCGGTTGACGGCAACAGTCGCATTGGGAGAACTGAGGAGTCCACCCTTCATAGGACGGCCAATCGGGCTGTGCGGGGGAAGCGGAACTGGGCGCGACGGAGGACGATAGCGGACCGGCGCGAGCCCGATGTTGAAGATCCAGCCTCCACCGCCCCCCCACCACGGCTGGCACATTCCTGGCGCCCAGCCCCACCCGAAATCGCTGTAAAAGTTCCATGCCCCGCACTGGAATGGCATATACCCCCACGAATCGCCTGAGACCCAGATGTATCCAAAGCGCGGCGTCCACATCCAGTAGCCGTTCCCGTATGGATCCCAACCGGGGTTGGAAGCTTCAAACGGCGACCACACATTGCCTTGTCCAGGCACGTTATACCAGTTTCCGTTGGCATCCAGATCGTTCCACGCCGGGTTGTTACTCTCCGGCAAGCTCTTTGCGGCCCCGGTCCGATCGGCGGCCATGGACGAAAGCGCCTGGTCGCGATCCGAGTTCCAGGTATCCCATGAATCCGGTTCAATCGAATCAGCCACGGTGTATTGACTGGGATCGGAGGCACTCAACGTGACGCTCTGGCCACCGTGCAGGTCGAGCGCCATCGCGTGATCACGCTCCAGATGGGCATTGCCCGAGAAGACCGCTAGCTCACCGGGAGGAGTATCGAGATTGACGCGCAGTACGACGAATCCGCCCGCTGTGACCACGCTATCGCCAAAACGAATACGAATCTGGCTTCCTCCGCTTCCGCCCTGCAACTCGAAGTATCCCAGACCTCCTCCGAGATCGATCTCCGCGTCCCCTGAGCCATCCGCTCCGCGCAAGACCGCGAGCGTCAGCGAACTATTCGGCGATAGCCGCACTACGCTGCCATCGTCGATTTGCAACTCAGCCCGCCCGTCCTCCAAGGTCAACACTTGGCTTCCTTCGAACAACGGCGCATTGGCCAGCGCAGGATCGGCCAGCAACTGGCTTCCCTGCGCGATTTGCACCTTGCCATCCACATAGCTCAACCGCGCGGCACGCGGGGCGGCATCGTCAGCCCTTAGAGCCGGGACAAGTAAAACCACTCCCATCGCAAGCGCCGCCAAGCCGAGGACTTTCGCGCCCGACCGGTCTCCTGCCAATCCTCTGCGATTCATGGTCCCCACCTTCCGACCGCATTGCTGCTAACCAGCCATCCTGGTTCAGCTTCAGGTCCAACATTTCTTTGACACATTCCAGAGAATAAAAGTCGCGTCCTCTCACACTGGCGACAGACTCAATCGTCTGCCTTCGCCAGCAAAAGCCTGGCCCGCCTTCTTACTCGCTCCATCACTCCCTGATCCTCGGCCAGCCGTTCGAGAATGTCCCGAATCGCACAGACCTGCTGCAATCGACCGTCGCCCTGCGACTCCGTAATGTACTCCATCTCTTGGTCCAATCCGAGGCGATCGTGCTGCAGCAGCACCTCAAGCCGCGCACCCTCGAGGATCGTGCTGGCCACAGCAACCAGCGAGTCGCTCAGCGCCTGGATCTCCTTGTCCTTCGAGTAGTTGAACGTGCATGCACCCTGCCCCTCCGGACCTGAGTAGGTGAGCTCCTTCCATCCCTGGAAGGCCACCTTCAAGTGGCTCTCGCACTCCCAGTTGAACCATCGTTTATTCCGCGCTACTTCAAAGACGCGCTCGGTAAACTGAGCGCTTAGATGAACATCGCGATCCTGATCGGGGGCGACCAGCTGGGGATAGGAGCTCGGTGACCCACTCGACCCATGACCTCGGTCCGAGCGGAAGTGACCGATTCCGTCCGGATGAAGGACCAGGTTCCAGTGCGAGGGAATCAGGCCTGAATTGGTGAAATCCACCTGAATGACCGGCCCGCTCTGGCCTTGCGACGCCGGCACGGAACCAACGATGAGCAGAGTGGCTAGCGCAAACCATCCGTATCTCATTGCACAACTCCTTGCAAGGCGAGTGTCTGTGCCGTATGGATATGACAAATGGCCACCGCCAGCGCGTCGGCTGCGTCGGCCGGCTCGGGCACTTTAGGCAGTCCCAAAAGGCGCGCCACCATGAATTGAACCTGTTCCTTCTTCGCCAATCCGTAGCCCACGACGCTCGATTTTATCTTCAGCGGAGCATATTCGGCCACGGGAATCCCCTTTGCGGCCGCCGCCAGCAGCGCCACCCCCCTCACCTGGCCTAGCTTCAATGCAGATTTGGCGTTCACCGAGTAAAACACCTCCTCGATCGCCACTGTATCCGGCTTCCAGCGCTCCAGCTCGGCGCTCAATTCGCGAAAGACCGCTTCCAGCCGCACCGGCAGCGTCTTTGTCCTGGCGAGCCGGATCGCTCCCATACCCTTCAATGCCAGCTGCGGCTGCTGCCCCAAGTCGTCCGATTCCACAACGCCGTACCCGGTGATCTCCGTACCGCAGTCGATCCCAAAAACTCGCATTGGCCTGAGTGTAACTCAGGATTCCCCACATCGCGGAATCCGATCGCGGCTTTTGCGGCCGATTCAAGCCCTTAGACGCAACGGCGGCCTGAGCGCTTCGCCCAGGCCGTCGCCGGTGAACTGTTGGTATTGGACTAAGGCCATCGCGCTAAAGCGAGTGCCAGGGCGCCTTCACTCTGGCCTCCTGATTTCAATCCCTTGGTGGCTGTACCCGTTAAGCCGGGTCCCTTCGGCGACGGGATTCGTCGCACTGATGAAAGAACTGCCACACCGAGGATCTGGTCAAGCAAGCCATCGTACAGCGAAGGTGCGGTTGCCTCCCTGCGGCAAGTGTCCGCTGGGGCAAACTTGGGGTCTAAGGCGCGATGCCTAGGCCTCAGTCACCTCACGTAAGAAACTACACGAACAACTTTTTGTCATCAGCTGGATCAACCTCCTTTCCCGTGTTCGCCTAATGTAACGCGACATTCATCTCGCGTCAACAATTGATTTTGAGCGAATTGACTCTTTAGTTTGCCGGCTTCCCGTCAACGACCGCCGCTTCCGAACCCGTCATGAGTGTTGAGTTCACCAGCTGTGCAGCCACTCCTCATCCCGGCCGATTCTCACCGGTACATTGAACAATTCGCTCAGCCTGGCTTCGGTCAGGAGGTCTTCCCGCGACCCATCGCCCGCAATTCGCCCGTCGCGCATGAGAATGACACGCTCGATCTCCGGCAATATATCTCCGAGATGATGCGTCACCAGCACGAGTCCAGTGCCCGCGCGAGTCAACCCGCGCAAGCTATCGCGCAGCTCCCGTTGCGCAGCCAGGTCCAGTGCATTCGAGGGCTCGTCCAGCAGCAGTTGCCGCGGCCTGTGGACCAGTGCACGCGCGATCAGGATGCGCCGCCGCTCTCCGGCCGACATCTCGCCGACTTGCCGCTCAGCCAGATGCGAGGCCTCCATGCGGCCGAGAGACTCCATCGCTCGCTCACGCATTTCGCTGCTGACAAGCAGATTCGGCCAGAGCGTCGAAGCCGAGAAGAATCCCGCGATCACCGCATCGAGGCCAGTGGTGACGGCAGTCCGCTCTCCGGGCAGCTCGCCCGCGAGTCCAGCCGCGACCACACCAAAGTGCTTGCGCAATTCCGTCAGATCCCAGCGCTCGCGGCCAAAGATCCGTACCGTCATGCCAGGCCTCACGATCGGATAGATCTGGCAGGTCATGGCCAGTATCAGTGTGGATTTGCCGCAGCCATTGGGCCCGAGAATCGCCACATGCTCGCCGGCGCGAATCGTAAGATTCACATCGTGCAACACGACCCGTTCGCCTCGCGCCACATCCACATGTCGCAGCTCAATGAAGGGTGATTCTTCGCTCTCAATTCTTTTCATGGGGTCTTGATATCAGACGATTCCGTAGTAGCGCGGCCTCGTCCGCCGTGCTTGCTCCGATACATCAACTCATCCGCTCGCTGAACGAGTTCGTGAGCGCTCTCGCCCTGTCGCGACAGCGCGGCGCCCACCGAACTCGAAAGGGAGACACGCTGCTCATCGTCTTGAATTGAAGTCTGCCCGATCAGCCCCACGCACCTCTCCGCCAGCTTGCGCAGCATCTCTCGATCTACGTTGTGGGCGATGGCCAGGAACTCATCACCGCCCCAACGTCCAACGATATCGGTCGGACGCAGCGAACCGGTCAAGGTTCTTGCCGCCTCCTGCAACGCGCGATCTCCTCCTGCGTGGCCCAGGCTGTCGTTGATCTTCTTGAATTCGTCGATGTCGATCAGAATCACTCCCAGTGGATCCTTGTGCACCTCAAACTCGCCCAGCGCGGTCTGCAGTGTCATCTCAAGAAAGCGGCGATTCGGAAGCTGAGTGAGATGATCGAGAAAGGCCAGCCGGTTCATGGCCTCGAGCTTGCGCTGCTCGTCAAATTGGGCCGAGTTGTCGTTGAAGATCTCGATCGCCCCAATGATCGAGCCATCAGCTCCCCGAATCGGCTGAACCCGCGTCGAGACCGGCACTCGCCCTCCCTGCTTGTGCCGCAGAAAAACAAGAGATTGATTCGGTTTTCCCTCGTTCATCGTTGCGGCCAGCGGGCAGCCGTCGTTGCACAACGTCTTTCCCGTGCTATCAACGTGGCACAACAGATCATCCCGGCATGACTTGCCTAACATTTCCCCTGCCGTGTAACCAGTGAGACGATAGGCGCCTTCATTCCAATACTGAATCCGCCGCTCGCGATCGACGAAGTACACACCATCGCCAATGTGGTCCAGCAACTCCCGATAGAAGGCTGGATCATTGGAAACAATCGGATTCTCCGAGTCTTCCGGCTTGATATAGCCTCCCAAAAACCTCTCTCTATTATCCCACCGGGCTTGAGCTGTCAGTGCGAAGCGGGGAAGACCGGATTATCCGGTTCAGCCTCATGCGGCTCTGCCGATAGCCTTGGGCCGCACACTCTTCCGTCGGCCTGTTAGATTGAATATGTTAAATCCAATGAGTGAATCTTTCAGCACATCCGAGTTCGTAATCCCGAAGGGCTTCCGCTTTGGCGCCGCTAAGGCAGGGCTGAAGGCCAGTGGCCGCCCGGACTTTGCCCTCATCGTCGCCGACGCGCCGGCCAGCGCCGCAGCCGCCTTCACCTCCAACCGGGTCACCGCCGCTCCGCTGACGGTGGGCAAACAGCATTTGAAGGCAACTGGAGGCAAGCTCCGCGTGGTCGCCATCAACGCCGGCAACGCCAACTGCGCCGCAGGTCAGGCCGGTCTCGATGCAGCCCGTGCCACTTGCGAGGCCGCCGCCCAGCTCTTCAACTGCCGAGCCGAGGAGGTCTTTCCTTCTTCGACCGGAGTCATCGGGGTCCCGCTGCCTGCCGAGAAGATCGTCGCGGTCCTCCCCGGCATGGCCTCCCGACTCAGCGCAGGATTCGACCATTTCCAGGCAGTTGCCCAGGCCATCATGACCACGGACACCGTGGAGAAGACGGCCTTTGCGCGGCTGGAAATCTCGGGAAAAGAAGTCAGAATTGCGGCCCTTTGCAAGGGTGCGGGAATGATTCATCCGCAGCTTGTGCCCCACGCAACAATGCTGGTCTATATCCTGACCGACGCCGCAATCGAGCCGGGGGCTCTCGATCACTTTCTGCGTCAAGCCATCGAGGTCAGCTTCAATCGCATCTCGGTCGACGGCGACACCTCGACCAACGATACCGTGTTGCTGCTCGCCTCAGGCGCCAGCGGAGCAGCCGTAGACTGTGACGATTCTGCTTTCGCCGCAGCGCTCACCCAGGTCTGCACCTCGCTTGCCCGCCAGATTGTGGCTGACGGCGAAGGCATCTCTCACGTTGTCGAATTGCATATCGATGGAGCGGCTACCGATGCCGATGCGCTCAAGGTGGCCAAGGCCATTGCGCATTCGCCTCTCGTAAAAACTGCCTGGTCAGGCAGCGATCCCAATTGGGGGCGGCTTGCCGCGGCCATCGGCTACTCAGGTTCCCAGATAGATCCAGCACGAATTGACATTGACTTCGGCGACTTACCCATCTGCCGCGACGGTGGCCGCGCGGCACAATTCGACGAGGCCGCAGCTCACGCCTATATCGCGCAGCGGGAGTTCTTAATCTCGATCAACCTTCACCAGGGCACCGGCTCCTGCCTCTTTTGGACCACCGATCTGACCCACGACTACGTCAGCATCAATGCGGACTACTCAACCTAAGCCGCTGCGGCTGAGCAGACAGCGCAAGCGTGCCTCGATTATTTGAAACGGCTCATCATGCTCTGACCGAAAACGATACACTCGCCTCCGGACTGACGAGCCCGCGCAACGCGCTTCCCCGCTCCCACGCCGTTTACAATCGCAGGAGGCGATGAAGAAAAACGAACCATGACGATCGGGATGAAGGAAGAGAAAGCCGTGGCTTCAGCGGCATCGAGCGGCAACGATAGCTTTTCGCTCATCTCCAACGAGAAGCTGGTCCAGCTCTATACCTCGATGGTGAAGTGCCGCATGCTCAATGAGCGGATGCGGCTACTCTCCTGCCACCTCAAGCTGGCGGGCAACCACCGGATCGCCGCGCTTCCAGAGGCCGCATCGGTCGGGGTTGTGATCGATCTGCTGTCCGAGGATGCCGTCGTTTCTTCCCGGGGCGAGGTCATCGTTCACTTCCTCAAAGGCCAACCGTTGAATCTGAGGATGCAATCGCTACTTTCCAGAAACGCAGCAGTTGAGACGGCGGATCGCCAGCTCGCAGCCGCCGTTGACAAAGCCAAAGACAACAAGATGAAGAAAAACAGCAAAATCGTCGCTGTCTTCGGACGCACTGAGGCGGATTCGTCCGAAGTCTGGCATCGGGCGTTTTGCGTTGCCGACGCCGAGCAGTTGCCCATGCTCTTTGCGAGCTACTCCGCCGTACCAACCCAGCCGGCTAACGCCAGCCGACTAACCGGAGTCGAAGAGAATGTGCCGTGGCCCCACAGCTTTCCTTCGATCCCTGTCGACGCCAGCGACGTGGTGGCTGTTTATCGCGTTGCCACTGAGGCCATTGCGCACGCTCGGAAAGGCAATGGCGCCTCTCTCGTCGAGTGCGTCTCGCACTCGACCGGCAATCCCTCGGAGCTCGACCCAGTCTTGAGGATGGAAATCTATCTCAATCGCAAGGGCCTCTTCACCGAGGAGCTGAAGCATGAGGTCGCAACCAGCTTCAGCGTGGAATTGGAGGCAGCAGTCGAATCGCTAGCAGCGCAGCCGTCCCCGTGCAGTTCCAGACTGGCCATCTAAACGCTGAATTTCCGGTTAAGAACATCGTTAGAATATGTCGGCTGCCGGCTCGCTCTTCACCCGATCATTGCAATGGGGTGACAAAGTGGAGGGATATGCATCGGATCGGAAGAAAGCTCCAGGCCTCCGGATTTCAACGATCTGCATTGTTGGCTGGAGTCTACCTCTTCGGTTTCTTCGGCACAGTTGTCGATGCTCAGGTCTCCGGACCTGTCTGTGAACCTCCGACGCTCGGTTCGCCCTATATACCGGTAGATAGCTGGGTCTATCCAGCCGTTCTGCGCCTCTACTCGCTGGGATTCGTCGATGATGTCTTTCTCGGCATGAGGCCGTGGACTCGTGCCAGTGTGAGCCACATGATCGAGCAGGCCCAGGCGCGGATCGAGGATGCGGACGGTGGACCGGCAACCGACGAGGCACGGGGCATCTATGAATCGCTGCTGAACGAACTCAACTACGGTACCCAGGGACCTTGTCTGGCGTTGAGGGGAGCCGCGCGCATCGAGTCGGTCTATTCCGTGTTCCGCGGCATTACCGGCACGCCTCTGCGTGACAGCTATCATCTCGGCTCGACCATCATCAACGATTACGGCCGGCCTTACCAGAGCGGATTCAACAACTACTCCGGCGCCAGCGGCTATGCCACCGCCGGCCGCTTCGTCGTTTATGTGCGGGGTGAGTTTGAGGCAGCGCCTTCGGCCACTGGCTACTCCGAGGCTTTGGCGCAGGCGCTCAGCACTGTTGATGGCACCGCCTTTCTCAACCCGGCGACAAACCTGCCGTACAATCAGGCGACGATTCCCATGGGACCGGTCGCCAGCGACGCGGATGGCCGGTTCATCGAGGCCTTTGCCTCCGCGCATCTTCTAAACCACGAGATCTCTTTTGGAAAGCAGGACGACTGGCTCGGGCCGGGGCAGGGCGGCGGCATGGCCTACTCCAATAATGCGGAAAATATCTACTCCTTTCGCATCAACCGAATCGAACCGCTGGGCATCCCACTGCTCTCACGGCTCACCGGACCCTTTCGCTACGAGTTTCTGATCGGATCGCTCCGCGGCCATAGTTATATGCCCAATCCGGCAAATCCCGGTGGCACGAATCCCAATCTGCCGAATGTGATCAACCCCGGCGACCCCTGGGTACACCTTGAGAAGATCAGCTTCCGGCCAACAGAGAACCTTGAATTCGGCTTCGAGCGCACAGCCATCTGGGGCGGCGAAGGCCACGGCCCCATCACCATTCACACCTTTTTGAAGAGCTTCTTCAGCTTCGCCTCGCCCCCGGCCAATGAAAAACTGGGACGCGACGATCCTGGCGCGCGCTTTGGCGCATTCGATTTCTCCTACCGCCTTCCCTTTGTCCGTAACTGGCTCACGCTCTACACAGACTCGAATGTGCATGACGATGTCTCTGCCGTCGATGCACCGCGGCGCGCCTCCTGGAGGCCGGGAATCTATCTCTCGCATCTGCCGGGCGTGCCCAGGCTCGACCTGCGTGTCGAAGCAGCCACCACCGACCCTCCCTCGTCAGACCATCCACTCCAGAGCTCATTTCCCAGTTTGTACGGCCGCTTCATGTACTACGAATCCATCCAGAAGCAGGGTTATACCAACCAGGGACAGCTATTTGGGGACTGGATAGGACGGGAGGACAAGGGTGGACAGGCTTGGATCACCTATCACCTGAGCGGGAACGAGTGGGTGCAGGTGGGCTACCGTAACCAGAAGGCCACCCCATACTTCATTCCCGGCTCTACGTCAGAGACCATTCCGGCTGGTAGTCACGGATGCCCGGTCAGCACGCCCTGTCTTGCTCCCGGCGGCACGACCCTGAACGACATCAACTTCCAGATCGTCAAACGCATCGGCAAGGGCTTCGAGGTCAATGGCAACTTTGCCCTCGAGCACTGGAAGGCCCCCATCTATCTTCCCGGCCAGCAGACGGTGACTACGACAACCGTCCAGCTCACCTGGTTCCCCAACCGCAAAGTAAGCTTTTGAAACCCCTGGGCTGCCATTTCCCGCTTCAAAGACACTCGCACCCGATCCGGTACGATCCGAATCGGGCGCGAGCATCCCTGCTTCTTATCAATGCCCCTTGGGCTTGGCCGTGTTGTTGTTGTGCTTCTCGTTGTAGATCTGGCGGCTGTTCTTGTTTTCCTGCTGATTGGCCTGCTTCTTCTCCTGCGGAGTCAGCGCGCCACCGTTTGCGGTGCGCTCGTTATGAACCTGCTGGGCGGTGTTCGCCTGGTTCCGATTGGTGCGAGCCGCTTCGCCGGCGGTCATCTGTGCGCTGCGCAAACCCTGCGCGGTGCGCTGCTGCTGGTTAGCCTCGCGGTTGTCCACTTCGTTCGGCTTGACTGTGTTGCCATTGTGCTTCTCGTTGTAGATCTGGCGGCTAGCCGCGTTCTGTTCGCTGTTGATTTGCTGCTTCTCCTGGCCGGTGAGCTTGCCGCCGTTGGCTGCGCGATCGTTGTGGATCTGCTGGTCGATGTGAGACTGCGTCTTCTCGGCGCGTGCTGCTTCGCCTGAGGTCATCTGACCGCTGCGCAGACCATTGGCGATGCGTTGGTCCTGGTTGGCCGCACGCTCGTTGGGGTGATATTGGCTTCCGGTCTTGCGGTCGGCGGCCGAGATCGGCTGCGAGCCGATGTGCTGCTGCGCGACCTGGTGATAGGAGTTCATGTTCGAGGAGGCCGTCGTCCCGGGAGCGCCGTGATTCACCGACGCAAGCTGCGACCGGTCCTGCGAGGCGAAGTGTTCGTGCTGCATCTGGTTGGAGGTCGGCTGGACATGATTCTCATGTTCGGCCTGCATCTCCATCGGAGAGGGGCGAGCCGAGATGCCAGTGCCGCCGTTGAAGCTGACGTGATTCACATTGACGACGGTGTTCTTTTCAATGATGGTGCGATTCTCATAGACGTTGGTGACGTGAACACTGCCAAAGTTTGCCGCAGCGCGATTGTATGCGAAGACTCCGCCGCGCCACTCACCGCCAAAGAAGCCGACGCCGCCGTAACCGAATCCGTAGTTAACGCCGCCATAGAAGCCGACGTGCGGTCCCCAGTAGCCACCGTGCCAGCCATAAACGCCACCCGCAAATCCCCAATATCCAGGGGTCCACAGAAGGCCGGGAGTCGGCGGCTGCACCCAGACACCCGGAACCCAGTAGTAGCCCGCATCGCCGTAGGCCCAGTAGCCGGGTGTCCAGAGATAGCCGGGCGCTGGCAGCGGCGGCTGAACATACACGGGTAATGCCGGCGGAGCAAAGCCAACAGAGATAAAGACGCCTGCGTGAGCCTGCACGGCTGGCACCAGCATGACCGCAACGATCGAAACGGCCACGAACAAACTGCGTACTCTTAAGCGAAATGACATTGTGTTTTCTCCATCTGCCGGAAAGCGTGAGCTTTGAAAGGCGTCCCAGCTACCCGAGGTGTTTGGGTCTGTCCGGTCAAACCCAAGTCTCCAGTAATTGTTGCTCAAGAAGCGTGATCGGAACAAGAAAATAACTGCCAGCCGGGCCTTTCAACAGCGCGGGCTCGGCGGTTGTCGCGCTCGATTACCGCGCTCTCGGATGCGTGCGATCGTAGACGACGGTCAATTGTGCCGTTGTGAGCTGAGTATAGCGCTGGGTGGTGGAGAGGCGCTCATGGCCCAACAACTCCTGAATCGCGCGCAGGTCGGCGCCCTCTTCGAGCAAGTGCGTCCCGAATGCGTGGCGCAGCGTGTGAGGATGAACATCGGCTGAGAGTCCACGCAGAACAGCGATGCGTTTGACGATGCGGGCGACACTACGGGTGGTGAGGCGGGCATCGCTACCTGGCTTGCCCAGACCGCGAAGTTGCAGGTTCAGAAAGAGTGCTGGAGTTGCGAGTCCCTCGTCTTCAGAAGCGGCGGCTAAGCGCGAGGAGCGCTCGGCGAGATAGACTCGAACAGCGTGAGCAGCGGCGTCGCCGAGTGGAACATAACGCTGCTTCTGTCCCTTGCCTCGAATCAGGATCGCTTCATTGGCCCAATGAATGTCATCGAGGTTGAGTCCCGTGAGTTCGGCATTGCGGACACCGCAGCCGTAGAGCAGCTCCAAAATCGCAGTATCGCGCGCAGGCCAACTCGCGGCGTCGGAACGAATCGACTCGACCACGCGGTTGATCTGCTCGATCGATGGCACTCGGGGCAAATGGCGAGGTAGCTTGGGCGTTGCGACCAGCGAAGCGGCATTCTGCTCGAGACGGCCAGTTCGTGCCAACCACTTGAACCAGCTTCGAATCGATGCAAGAGCCCGGGCAGCCGACGCTTTGGAGAGTCCCCGATCGTAGAGCGTCCCGAGATAGGCGCGAATGTGAGTGTGCTCAATGCTTTCGGGGCCACGGTCTAGTCCGTAATGCTCGGCGACCCACGAGGCAAAGCCATCGAGTTCCCGGCGGTAGGCGCGAAGAGTATGCGCCGACGAGCCGCGCTCATTGGCGAGCACGCCAAGATAATCGGCAACGAGATCGGTCAGACTGGGGCCAATGGCTGGCGCTTCCGAGGTGGTCATGCCGGCTCCTCGCCCGAGCCGGCAGCCGAACGAGCCAACGGCTTAGCCTTCGGAACCAGATGCAGCCCTCGACGCGGCGCGATACCGGCAACTGGAAGCGCTGGCGCGTCCGCGCCGTGTCGCGTGGCGCGAGGATGGTGCTCGCGATGAACTGCCTTGAGCCGGTTGAGCGCCAGATGCGTGTAGACCTGCGTCGTGGAGATATCGGCGTGACCAAGCAGCAGTTGAACGCTGCGCAGGTCCGCGCCATTCTCGACCATGTGAGTTGCGCAACTGTGACGTAACTGGTGCGGGCTGGCGGAGGAGCCGGCCGTCTTGACCACATGCCAGACCCACTGACGCGTCAACGGCATGCCTCGCAGCGAGAGAAACAGCCGCGATGCGGCCTGCCGTTCTTAATATATGCCTCCAGAGCCTTCACTGCCGTGCGGCCCAGAGGCACGATGCGCTCCTTGTCGCCCTTGCCTCGCACATGCACGCGGCCAAGGTCGAGAGCCAGATCGCCAGTCGACAGATCCGTCACCTCTGAGACCCGCAGGCCGCCGGCATACAGCAGCTCGAGAATCGCCCGGTCGCGTAGCGCTGTGGCGCGAGCCTGTGGATGTTCGGCCGTCATGTTCGCGCGCTCCAGCATCTCCGCAACCTCCGGCTCGGCAAGAGACTTGGGCAGCACCTTCCAGGCCTTGGGCGACTCGATGTTGACGGTTGGATCGTGATGGATGCGCCGGTCCAGCAGCAACCACTTGTAAAATCCGCGCAGGCAGCTCAGCTTGCGCGCCGTCGAGCGCTGATCGATTCCGTGATTGCGAAGGTTTTCGAGAAAAGCCGAGACGTCCTGCTGCGCCGCCGTCAATAAGATTCCGTGACGGCTCTCCATGAACTCGGCAAACGTCTTCAGGTCGCTGTCGTAAGCCTCACAGGTGAGCGGGCGCAGGCCTTTTTCCACGCGCAAATACGCTTGGTAGTCCTTCAGAAGCGATACATTGCGTGCGGTCTCCACAGCTTCGATTATCCGCGCCATGGCTTGATTCGGCTGCGACTACAAGCGCTGCCGAACCTCGTTCATCAAGGACTCAACTTCGGCAACATAAACTTTCCCGTGAGACCAACAGCCCTCGCAACGATTTCCCGTTCGCCCGGATGGCAAGGCAGAGGTCCGACAGAGTATAACGACGGAATGGCGCCAGTTGAGATCGATGCATGGCTCCGCGAGGGCGGGCTCGTGGTCACGGCCAGCGAGCGCGCCGCTCGCGCCCTCGCCGCCCGCTACCATCGCGTGCGGCGGGCCGAGGGACTGAGCGCCTGGCCCGCGCCAAACATTCTGGAGTGGACAAGCTTTGCCCGCGAAGCATGGGAGCAGCGCGCCGCCGACGGCCGGCTGCTGCTGAATCCCGCGCAGGAGCGAAAACTCTGGGTCGAGATCGCAGGCGGTGAGCGCTCCCCGGCCACAGCGCTCGAAGCTCCGCGTCACAGGTTGGCGTGCACGGCCATGGACGCCCACCAGCTGCTTTGCTCTTACGCGCCGCGCTTCCTGGTCTCGGCCGCGCGCGCCACTTGGCAGCACGACGCGGAGATATTCAGCGGCTGGATTGCGGAGTTTGACGAACTCTGCCGCTCTCAACAGCTCTTGAGCCCCAGTCGTCTGCCGTACGAGCTGATTCCGGCGCTGAAGCAGGATTCGGCTCGGCGCGCGCCGCTCCTCCTTACCGGCTTCGATCGTATTCTGCCCGTTCAGCGCGGCGTCTTCGACGCCTGGGGCGAGTGGCACGAGCATGCTCCAGGCGATCCGATTGCGGAAGCAAAGTTCTACGCAGCCTCCGATGCTCGAGCCGAGATCGCAGCTTGCGCGATCTGGTCCGGTCGCCTGCTCGAAGCCAACCCGCAGGCCCGACTCTTGGTCGTCACGCAAGATATCGGCAAACGGCGCGGCGAGATCGAGCGGGCCTTCCACCGGTACACTGGCTCAGGCTTTGAGTTTTCCTTGGGGGTTCCGCTCAGCCAGGTTGCGCTGCCACATGCAGCGCATCTTGTATTGCGCTGGCTCGACGCCTCACTGAGCGAGCAGGATCTGGACTGGCTGCTCTCGACGGGCCATGCAGCAGCCACTGAAGAGGAAAAAGCAGCGTTGCAACTCTATATGCGTGCACTGCGCCATCGCGGCCTCGAACGCACGCAATGGACGCTCAAATCCTTCATCGGTGAGCGGTGCGCCGCCGAGTTGCTGCCAGCCCCGTGGATCGAGCGCGCAATGCGGGCACAGCGGCGCCTTGCCGACGCCTCCCGACGTCCGCAAACTCCGCTCGAATGGGCTGAGCTCATTCCGCGGCTTCTCGATGAGTTCCAGTTCGGCATGCTCCGCCAGCCATCGAGCACCGAGTTCCAGGCGCTTGACCGCTGGCAGCGGGCCATAGAGAGTTGTGGCTCGCTAGGCTTCGATGGCCGCCGCGTAGGCTGGAGAGATTTCCTCTCTGAGTTGAGCCGCACTCTCGACGAGACACTCTTTGCTCCGGAGTCGCGCGATGCGCCGATTCAGATCGCGGGCCCCGCCGAGTCAGCCGGACTCACAGGCGACGCCATCTGGTTTCTCGGTACAGGTGAAGAGACTTGGCCGGCGACCGGAACGACCCATCCGTTGCTGCCCATCGATGTGCAGCGGGAAGCAGGAATGCCCCACACCTCTGCACAGCTCGAATGGGAACTCGCGAGCTCAATCACTCGGCGTCTTCTGGCCTCGGCCCGCGAGGTTCACTTCAGTTACGCGAGACAAAACGGCGAAACGGAAACTCGTCCGGCGCGGCTGGTCGTGCAGCTTGCTGGAGCAGCGCAGGAGCTGCCGCCAGTATTGACTGTTCCTGCCGCAGAGCTCCCGCGCACAGTTTGGTTTGAAGATTTCAGTCAGGTTCCTTTCGCTCCCGGCAAAGTTGCGGGCGGAGCTGCGGTTCTCACCGCGCAGTCGCGCTGCCCATTCAAGGCCTTCGCCACTGCGCGGCTCGGCGCGCAGGGCTGGGAAAGGGCTGAGGCCGGTTTGACTCCGTCGCAGCGCGGCAGCCTGCTTCACAAGGTGCTTCACTCCATCTGGGCCGGGCCTCCTCAGGGCATTCGTAACCACGCAGAGTTGCTCGGTCTGAACGATCTGGATGCGTTTGTGCAGGGCCATGTCCGCGACATCTTCGCGCGCGAGCTGCGTCCTCACTTGCGCCAAGTCATGCCATGGCGTTATCTAGAATTGGAAGAACAACGGTTGACCAGACTGGTCACCGAATGGCTACAGTACGAAGCGACGCGTGTCGCATTCGGCGTGGCTGAGACCGAGGCCGAGCGCACCATAGCGATCGCTGGCCTCACGTTCAATCTCCGTCTCGACCGCATCGACCGCCTTTGCGACGGCTCGCTACTCGTGATCGACTACAAGACCGGCGATGTCTCCTCTCACTCGTGGGATCTGCCGCGCCCCGACGATGTGCAACTACCTCTTTATGCCGGCTTCGCAATCGACCGCGAGCGAGAAGTGCTGGGCGGGCTGCTATTCGCCAAAGTGAAGCCGGGAGAGCTGGCCTTTACCGGACGCATCGGTGACGCAGCCGGAACGCTCTTTCCCGGACTCAGTAGAATGTCTTCGCTGATGAAGTTTCCTTTTACTGCCGAAGACCTTCTCGATTGGCGCGACTGCATCGAGCAGCTCGCTCGGGACTTCGTACAAGGACGAGCCGAGGTAAGTCCGCGCGATTATCCCGAAACCTGCCGGTATTGCGATCTACAGGTTCTCTGCCGCATTCAAGAACTTCGTGAGCTGATCGACTCTGAAAACGAATCGGAAGCAGTGGATGGAGAGAATGAGTAAGACGCACTTCGATTCCCTGCCCTCCGATCAGCATGAGCGGGAGCGCGCTCTTGATCCCACACGGTCGATTCTCGTGCAGGCCCCGGCGGGTTCGGGCAAAACCGATCTGCTCACCCGGCGCTTTCTCCGGCTGTTAACCGAGGTCGAGCATCCCGGCCAGATCGTGGCGATCACTTTTACCAACGCAGCCGCGGCCGAGATGCGTCATCGCATTCTTGGCGAATTGGAAAAGGCCGCGAGCGCCTCGCCTCAACCCATTCCCCCAGGCGACAACTTCTCGATGGACGCCCTGGCACAACGCGCGCTCGAGCACTCTGATACGCTTGGCTGGAGGCTGCTCGACCTCCCCGCGCAGCTTCGCATCCGCACGATCGATTCCTTCTGCCGTGAACTGGCTCTGCAGCAGCCGCTGCTCTCCGGCTTCGGCGGCACGCTCGAAATTGCCGAGCAGCCCGATGAGCTTTATCGCCGCGCGGCGCGCGAGACACTGCGAAAGGTTGATCAGACGGGCTCGGCGCTCAGCGCCGCCGTTGAGAACCTGTTGTTGTGGCGCGACAACGGCTGGCAGGAACTGGAAGAAACCCTGGTCGAAATGCTCAAGAACCGTGATCGATGGATGCACGGATTTCTATTGGAGCGCGAACCGAATTGGAAAGCTCTGCGCGAGCAGCTGGAGCGGCCGTTTGACAATGCCGTGCGTGACGCACTCAATCGGTTGAGCCACTCTCTCGATCAGCTTCCTGGCGTGCGCGAAGAGGCGCTGGCTCTGGCGCGTTTTGCTTGCGAGCAAAGCGGCGGTCTGCTTCATCGAGAACTCGCCGAGCTGGTCGAGCTTCCCCCCGCTCCAGTCGGCAGCAAGATTGATCTCGACGAGCTTCGACAAGCATACCTTTGTCTGGCGGATCTGCTGCTCACAACCAATGGCGCCTTCCGCAAAACAGTCGACAAAAGGCTCGGCTTCCCCGCCGACCGCAAGACAGAGAAAGGCCGAATCCTAGCGCTAATTGTTGCGCTCGACGGCACACCTGGCCTTGAGACCGCGTTGTCGAGCATTCGCACACAGCCGCCGCCTCGCTACACCGAAGAAGACTGGAAGATCGTTCAGGCTTGCTTCACGCTGTTGCGCCACGCCGCGGGAGAGCTGAAGATCGCCTTTGCCGAGGCCGGGCGGGTCGACTACAGCGAGGTTGCGCAAATCGCTGAGCGCGTGCTGCGTGGCGAAGACGGCTTCCCTACCGACTCCGCCATAGCCGTCTCCGATGGCATCCGTCACCTGCTGGTCGACGAATTCCAAGACACCAGCCGCCGCCAGCACCAATTGCTCTCAAGCCTCATCGCCGCCTGGCCCGAGCGCCAGGGACGCACCTGCTTTGTGGTCGGCGATCCGATGCAGTCGATCTACTTCTTCCGCGAGGCTGATGCTGAGCTCTTCGCACGGGTCAAAGCAGCCGGTTTGGAGCTCGCGGGAGATCAGCCGCTTCTCTTCGACTTCGTCCCATTGAAGGCCAACTTCCGCACAGAACCCACGATGGTTGAGCGGCTTAACCGGGACTTCGAGAAGATCTTCGCCTCCGACGACGGCAGCGGCGTGACCTTTTCCTCGGCCCAACCCGCTCGAGAGGCAACCGCCGGTCGAGAATCGCACTTCGCGCTGCATCTGAATTTCGTTTCGCAGACAGGGCCCGGCGGAACACCTGATGAAAAAGACCTGACGCAGCAGGATCAGATTGCCGAGGTGGTCGATCTAATTCGCCGCTATCAAGACCAGATAGAACGGGCTCGCTCTGCCGGTGAGTCATTTCGGATCGCCGTCCTCGGCCGCGCTAGAGCTCATCTCGCACCGATCGCCGCAGCTCTTCGCGAAGCTCGGATTCCCTTTCGCGCTATCGAACTCGAGAAGCTGGCGGCACGCTCCGAGGTGCTAGATGCGCTGGCGCTCGCTCGTGCGTTATTCAACCCTCAAGATCGCCTGGCATGGCTGGGAGTAATGCGCGCTCCTTTCTGCGGTCTCTCGCTCGAAGACCTGCACACCGTCGCCGGCGATGCCGATTCGATCGCTCGACCAGTGCCGGAGTTGGTCGCGGAGCGGCTGCCGTTACTCAGTGAGACCGGTCGCTCCGCCGCAAGACGCTTGCTGGATGCGATCGCGACAGCTGTACTACTTCGCTCGGCCCATCCCGCCGCTTCGCTGGGAACCTGGCTCGAAGCAGTTTGGCTCCGAGTCGGCGGCTCGGCTTGCGTTGATTCAACCGCCCAGGCCAACCTCGACCTGCTCTGGGGATGCCTCGATCAGTTGCCCGGCGGAGAAGCCGATCTGCTTGGTCCCACTCTGAGGGCTGCACTGGACAGACTCACCGCGCTGCCCGACGCGCAGGCGAGCAGCGACTGCGGCGTGCAGTTGATGACGATTCACAAGTCCAAAGGCCTTGAGTTCGAGGTTGTGATCGTTCCCGAGTTGCAGGCGCGTATCCGCAGTGGCCGTCGAAAGATGCTTTCCTGGCTGGAGCGTGGATTGGCCAGGCCCAATGAATCGGGAGAGATCACCGAATTCCTGGTCGCTCCATTTCAACAGAAGGGCAAAGACCGGGGAGAAGCAAAGGCCTGGGTCGATCGTGTCTACCGTGAGCGCGAGCGGCAGGAGGACCGGCGTATTCTCTACGTTGCGGCAACTCGCGCCAGGGAAGAGTTGCACTTCTTTGCCCATCCAGCATACGAGGAGGAGAACGGAACTCTCGTCCTTGTACCGCCGTCAGAGAGCTTGCTGGCCACAGCCTGGCCAGCGCTTCAAGAAGAGATTCATGCGCGCTTCGACGAATGGAAGGCAAAGCGACCACTGTCGCCTGCTCCGGAAGAGACTGAGATCGCGTCGATCGCAGCCTCCGCCGAGAAAAAGCTGCTCGTGATGCCTTCGCCCAGTCGTCCTGCATTGCTCCGCCGTCTACCTCCGGATTACACGCCGCAGCGAATGCACTTCTCTTGGCAGGCTTCCGCGGACGAGGCCGTTCACGGAGCGAACGGGACAGGTCCGCTCTATACCCGTCACGAAGGTGGATTGCTTTCGCGAGCGCTCGGCGCAGCCGTTCATCGGCTTCTCGAAGAGATGGCCAGGTTGCGCAACGGCCTTGAGTGGGAAGCAGTCCGTTCGGCATTGCCCAACCTTGAGCCACGCATCGCAGCGCTGGTGCGTGCCGCCGGCGTCGGCCAGGCTCGGGCAGCCGAGGTCGCGGCCGAGGCCCGCCAGACTGCGCTCAAAGCCTCCTATGATCCAATCGGTGCGTGGATCCTCTCACCGCACGCGGATGCCGCCAGCGAAGAGGGCTGGGCCGGCCTGGTGAAGGGCGCAGTGCGCACCGTGCAAGTGGACCGCGTCTTCCGCGCCGGCCCGGCGCCTGGTTCTGAAGCTGGAGAGTGCTGGTGGATCATCGACTACAAGACGGCCCACTCCGAATCCGCTGATCCGAAACAGGCCCTGCGCGAGCTCTTTGCGCCGCAGGTCGAGACCTATGGCCAGGTCCTGCGCAACCTGCGCGGCGCCGAGGCGCCGATCTTCGCCGGCCTGTATTATCCTCGGATGTCCGTACTGGATTGGTGGCCGCTTTAGTCGTCATCCCGCTCCGAAGGAGTCGGCTTGCATTTGAGCCTTCCTCTCATTACAACGAAAGGTTGTAGCCAGAGCCCCGAAGGCCATAAGTTTTTTATTTCAAAAGATTCCTTGCGCGAAAAACACGCCTCGCGCTGTACAATCTCCACACGAGGAGACACATGGCCGGAGATATGCAACTTACGTGCAGCGATTGTGGGCAGGACTTCACCTTTACAGCCGCTGATCAGACGTTTTTTCAGGAACGAGGTTATTCGACCCCAAAGCGTTGCAAGAGTTGCCGTCAGGCAAAGAAGAACGACCAGGGGGGCTCCGGCTACCGTTCGGCTCCGGCACAGGGAACACCTGTGGTATGTTCCGGTTGCGGCCAGCCCACAACAGTACCTTTCGAACCGCGTGGTGATCGTCCGGTCTTTTGTCGGGATTGCTATCAGGCGCGCAAAGGCAGCGGCGGCGGGAGTTCACGCGGACGCGGCAGATAACGAGCCTCAAGCGGGCCGATATCTGCTGTGACCATCGGCCCCGAATTCATCAAAACACACGATTGCGAAGCTCCATGGCGACCCTCGCTTCGGTTGCGGTTGCTGATCGTGAACTTTGAGTACCCTTGCTCTGTTCAAAGTTCCATTCTGCTAACCTAGCCTGCCGAACCTGCGTCATTGTTCTCTGGGTAGCGAAGAAAAACAGGAGGATTTCTTGTCGTCGGCTCCGCACGGCCGGTGGCAGTGTGTACGTACCTATTGCTGCCATCATCGAGCGATAGACCGGCAGCCCGATCTGGTGATCGATTCGATCCGGGAAATGACCTGGGTGGCCGCCGCCCTGCCCGTCGCGGTCACCCGTTGAATCTCCAGCAGATCCCGAGCTTTCCTTCTTCTCGCTGGGGGAGTGAAAGAGCTCAAATGCAAAAGCGTTCAACGCTTCTTGGCAGGCTTTGAGGAGCTCTTCTTCGCCGAAGGATTCGGAGCCTTGGCCTTCTTCGCGCTCGCGGCCGGAACCGGCTTCTTCTTCGCAACCCCAGGCTTCTGAACCGATGCCTTGACAGCAGCTTTGGCGGAAGCCTTTACCGGCGCCGTGGTCGAAGCCTTCACAGGATGAGCCTTCGCTGGTTGGGCCTTAGCAGCGGCCTTCGCCGGGGTCTTGGCAGCAGGCACCGGCTTGGGAGCCGGCTTTTTGGCTCCTGCGGTCGCAGCTTTGGCAGTCGCCGGTTGGGACTTGGAGATGACGGCGGGCGCGTGGGGCTTCACAGTTGTCGAAGCGGCTTTCAGAGAGGGCACCGGCTTCGGCGCCTGCTTGGCTTCGTTCCCAGTCTTGGGAGTCGGCGCTGGCTTTGCCGCCTTCTCCGGCTTGGCCGCCTCCTGAGGCTTCGCAGTCCCTTTGGGAGCGCGTTTTGCCGAAGCTACTGCCGGCACTGATTCCTCTTCTTCATCCTCTTCCTCGTCTTCGTCATCGACAGCGATCGACTCTGAGTCCTCGGTCATCTCTAAATCGATATCGGCCTTAGGAAGTTTGAGTCCGAGATCCAGCTCGTCATCCTCTCCGCCGATGTCATCGAGATCCTCATCGCCCTCCAGGCTCTCCTCCTCGGACTCCTCCTCCTCGTCAAAGGAATGCTCCTTCAACTTGGCCTCGGAACCGCGTTTGGCGCGTGGACGTTTGATAGTGACTTGGGGCGGCGGAGCCGGCGGTGAATGAGGTTCAAGGAAGGCGCGCGTCTCCTCCGGCGTGCCAAGTTTGCCGTCGATCATCTCGAGGAACAGCGCCTCAACGATCTCACGATAAGCCGGTAGCTCAGGGGTGATCCTCATCTCCTGCATCAGTGCATGCGGGATGCGCTGCCGCACCTCGGGCCAGACCTTGAGGAAGAGATTGAAGCGCTCCTTGACGACGGTATCTTTGCTAGTAAATCCAAGCCAAAGAATAGCTTCTGGATCATAGCTCATGAAGAGCTTAAAGCAGACCGACGGCGTCGCATTCTCCTTGGAGAGCAACTTTTTGGCAAATCCTGCAGCCAGCGTATCGAGGCTATTCCACTCTTCAACAAAGCCCGGCCGCAGCATCAGCTTCTTGAGCGCGGTCAACTCCTTCGGACCGAGTTTAGCGGTGAGCAACCTCATCTGAGCCGCCGACATATCTGGGTGCACGCCTTGCGTCAGCAGCTCAATGGCCAGAGCATGCAGTGCCGTCAGCTTCTCCTCCTCGGCTTTGGCAGGAGTCCAGGCAGGGAAGAGAACCTTCATCCAACCCTCAGCTTCCAAAGCCGCGAGGATCTTTAGCCCTTCTTCTTCGTGCCCAATTTGCTCCAGTTCCCGGCTGCGGGCCTGGGCCGATAGGTGTTCGATGACGTCTGCTTCCTTGGCGCTCTCGCAACGGGCGCGGGTCTTGGGCTCCATCTCCCATCCCAGGCGTGCGATGTAGCGCGTGGCTCTAATCAGCAGGGATGGCTCCTCGAGAAAGCCGTAGTTCGAGACTAGGCGCAAGGTTCGCGATTCGATATCCGCAGCCCCATTCAGCGGGTCCATCAACAATCCGAAGGAGCCTTCATTGAGCGAGATGGCCATAGCGTTGGCAGTAAAGTCTCGACAGCGAAGATACTCTTGGATCGTTGCAGGGTGGAAGACTGGCTTGCCTGGTTTGGGATATTCGGCACGGTAGGCACTGACAAGATCGACACGCACGGTGCCAGGAAAACAGAGGTAAAGAGTGCGGGATGCCTCGTCGTCTCCCCAAACCGTTCCACCAAGCTTCTCTAATTGTTTCTTCAGTTTGAGAGCATTTCCATGCACTGTAACTTCAAGTTCTCTGACGGCGTGTCCGCTAGTTAGATCGCGTACCGCGTCCCCGGTGAGAAACAGGATCGTTCCGGCCTCGCGGGCCACGTCGCGCAGATGTCGCAGGGCGCTCTGCTGGTCGGCTGACAGCCTGTTTTCAAGGAGGTAAATGTAATCGGGCATCCCTTCTCCTGCTTCCGCACTCCTACTAACCAGCCAAATGGCTCATGCTGTTGCTGTTACAGCGAGACTCGGCAATGGTTGCAAACCAGTACCTTAACATATGATGGGGCAGTTGGAAAGGCCCAAGTCCAACTTGCAGACCGGCTGAGCCAGGTTTGCGGATAATTTCGGCGAACCTGCTATCTTGAATCCGGCTTGCCCCTTCCAAAGGGTGCGGCTATTTTGTCCAAACGGGTGAAGCCCTTCCACGCCGCCGATCGCCTTTCCTTTGCTCTATTTTTATGTAAGTTATTTATTATGAGATATATGCTAGGATAATGACAGGGGTTGACTTGCCGGCCTGCCGACCTGTGCGACAATTCAAAACGATGACCTCCCAGCGCAAACCCGTGATCGTGCGCAAGTTCTCCAGGGATTGGTCGGCCGGTTATGCGGGGGCCAACTTTGGGCAGGATGCCGCGGAACTCGAGATTATCGATCTGAACGGCAAGGTCTTGCGCTTCGGCTGGGAGCACGTCAAGTGGGTGTGCTACGTGCGCGACTTCCCTGCCGGCGAAAACGCGAACCCGGAGCGGCTCCAGCACAAGCGCTTTGCCACCCGGCCGAGAACGCCCGGCATCTGGTTGCGTATGACACTGACCGACGGCGAAGAGCTGGAAGGATTGGCGGCCAACGACCGCTCATTGGTCGAGGGAGCCGGTCTGCTGCTCACACCGCCCGACACTCGCTCGAACACCCAGCGGATCTATGTACCCCGGCAGGCCATTCAGACCCTGGAAGTTGTAAGCATGATTGGCGCAACCGGGCGCAAGCGCAGCGAGACGGCTGTCGTCGCAGCGGAGCAGCCGGTGCTCTTTCCAGCTGAACCGAATGAGGTCTAGTGTAAGAGGTCTGCTTCCTCCGGTCTCGGCTCAACCGATGCTGCTTCCGTTCCGGTACAATCTCATTCGATGAAACTCGGTGAATTGGCAAAGCAGTTGGGCGCGGAGCTGCGCGGAGACGCGGAGCTGGAAGTGACAGGTGTGAAAGGGATTGAGGAGGCTGGCCCCGCAGACGTCACCTTCGTGGCCAATCCCAAATACGGAGGGCTGGCGCGCAAGACCAAAGCCGCCGCCGTGCTGGTCGAGCCGGAGTTTCCGGAGATCGAAGCGGCGACTCTGCGGATCAAGAATCCCTATCTGGCGTTTTCCCGCACCTTGGGACTCTTCTATCAACCGCCGGTCTACGAGCCGGGCATTCATCCGACTGCGGTGATCGATTCAACGGCGGCGATCGGCGAGGATGCACATATTGGGGCCTACGTGGTGATCGGCCCGCGGGTTCGGCTGGGCGATCACGCCACGCTGCTGCCTCATGTGGTGCTCTACCCTGGAGTCCAGGCCGGGAACGGCTTCTTTGCTCACGCTCATGCCGTGGTGCGGGAAGACTGCATTCTGGGCGACAACGTAACTCTCGAAAACGGCGTCATCATCGGCGCGGACGGATTCGGCTTTGCCAAGAACGAATCGGGCCACTGGGAGAAGATACCGCAGTCTGGGCCCGTGCGGCTCGGTAACCGGGTGGATGTGCAGGCCAACGCCTGCATCGACCGCGCGACGGTTGGCGAGACTAGGGTCGGTGACGGAACAAAGATCGACAATCTTGTCCAGATCGGGCACGCCTCACATATCGGCGGTGACACGCTGCTTTGCGGCCAGGTGGGTCTGGCCGGCTCGTCTGAGATCGGAAATAACGTCATCCTTGCCGGGCAGTCAGCCGTGGCCGGCCACTGCTCCGTCGGCGATGGCGTGATTCTGACCGCTCAGAGCGGCATCTCGCACGATGTTCCGGCCGGCAAGATGATCTCCGGTTCGCCGGCCTTCGACAATCGCTTGTGGCTCCGCGCCGTGACCATCTTCCAACGGCTGCCCGAGCTGATGAAGCGGCTTGACCGAATGGAGAAGAACCTGGCGGCACAAGATGCGACAGAAAGCGCCACCAACGAAAGCGGGAACCAGAAATGAGGGCCTCAACGAGGCTGCGCCAACTGATCCAGCTCGGAGTTCTGGGGTTTGCGGTGACCTGGATAGTGGGCTGCCACTCGTACCACGTCGACCTGACGGTCGAGAACCGGACTGGCGGAGCGATTCAACTGCTGGAGGTGGATTATCCGAGCGCCAGCTTTGGGGCCGATTCTCTGGCAGCAGGCGCCATCTACCGCTATCGCGTTCTTTTGCGCGGCAACGGACCGCTCAAGCTCCAGTACACAGGCGGCGACGGTAAGCAGGTGCAGATCGAGGGACCGTCACTGGCAGAGCCCCAGGACGGGCGCCTGGAGATCGTGCTGCTCCCCGGTGGGAAAGCAGAGTTTCACCCCGAACTAACCCCCAAAAGGTAATCAATCGTCTCTAATCTGCATCGAATCCATCGAAGCCCGCAGGAAACCGGCCCGGCTTCCTCTCGTCCGCCCACATCCCTCCGATAAAAAACGTGAGAGGGGAAAAGATGCGCGAAAGCGCACCCACCAGCCATCGCTGCGTTTCGTGGTTGCGAAAGCATAGGCATGCTGTGCGCCTGGCAAGCTGCTTCGTATCCGTTGGGCTGGCTGACGCGGTTCCACCAGCCCTCTCCATCGCTAACCTGATCTGGATCGCAAACGCGGTCTTGCTGGCTCACCTGCTGCTCGCCTCCCAGCGGCGTTGGCCCGCTTTGATTGCGACCGGGTTTGCGGCTCAAGTGGCGGCAAGTGCGGTCGTCGGCGTTGCCTGGCGGATCAGCCTGCTGCTCTCCGCGCTGCACATGACGGAAGTCCTCATTGCGGCGCAGCTGGTACGCAAAGGGTCCACAGCACCTCCCCGATTCGCCGACCACTCCTACTTCCTGCGCTTTGGTGTCTTCGGCGTTCTAGCCGCTCCTGTTGCGGTGGGATCGATCGCTGGGCTGCTCTTATCTGGGTGGCCTCGAACGGCGATCGGATTCTCTCCCATCGGAGGAATTGCCGCCGATGGTCTGGGCATCGCCATCGCCACTCCCGTCTGCGTGGCGATGCTTCGCGGCGAGTTTTCCGGTGCGCGCAACCACGACCGACAGTTGATCTATTTGCTATGGCTCATGATCTTCGCTTTCATCGCCATCTCACAGACCAGTGTTGCGCTGTTGTTTTTCGTTTATCCGCTCCTGGTTCTGGTTTTGCTTAGAGCGGGAATGGAATGGGCAGCGATCGCCACCCTGTTTGTGGCAATCGTCTCAGGCCGGCTCACGGTTCTCGGTTTTGGTCCGTTTGCGCAGCAGCCGCATCTGTTCTCCACGATTCAGCCATTCGCTCTTCTTCAGCTCTTTGTCGGGTCGGGGATCTTCATGCTCTTCACCATCTCCGCGGCGCTTGAGCGAGAGCGGGAGGAAGTGAGGCAACTGGAAAAGATCGCAGCCGTTCACGCGCTGGTAAGCGAAAACTCGCGGGATGCGATCATCCTTGCCGATCTGGCAGGGCATCGCAGCTACGTCTCCTCAGCCGCCGAAAACCTTGGCTGGAAGCCTGAGGAGCTTCTGACGCAAGCCGCAGTTGAGATGATCCATTCCGATGACCAACAAAGAGCGCTCGCTGTTATCCAGGAACTGAACTCGGGCCGTGAAAGCGGCATGATCGAGTGTCGCGTGAGGAAGGGGAATGGAGAGTATATCTGGGTGGAGGCCAGCCTTCGGCTGGTGCGCAATCCAGAGACGGGGAACCCATCGGAGGTCCTGAACGTTGTCCGGGATGTCTCTGAACGCAAAAAGGCCGAGCAAAGGCTCCAGGAGGCCTACAACGCCGTTGAGGCACTGGCTGTGACCGATCCGCTAACGGGATTGGCGAATCGCAGGCGCTTCGATCAATACCTCGCCGCGGAGTGGAGACGAAGCATGCGCGACCGGCAGCCACTCTCTCTGATCATGCTCGATGTCGACAAGTTCAAGGCGTACAACGACACCTACGGCCACCAAAGAGGCGACAGTTGCCTCAAGCAGATCGCTGAGGCCTGCATGGACGTGGTCTCGCGGCCTGGAGATCTGGTGGCCCGCTTCGGTGGCGAGGAGTTTGTCGTCATCCTGCCGAATACTGAAAACGAAGGCGCCATGCATGTCGCCAACGATATCTGCGAAGCGCTACGGAGCCGTAGACTACCTCACATCGGCAATGCGCTTGGAATCGTCACCATCTCTGCCGGTTGCGCCACACTCATCCCGAGATTTGGAAAGCACGCGCCCGATCTGATCGAGATGACCGACAGGGCGCTCTACCGGGCGAAATACAACGGGCGGGACCAGGTGTGCAACGGAACTCTCATCTCCGAGAGCGATGAGTTGTCAGATGCCGCCCTGCCTGAGACTGTCACCAGCAAATCGGCTTAGTGCATCACGCTCTGGAAGAGCGGGGATTGCAGCAAGCTTGCAAACTGCGCGTCGGTGGTCGAAAAGTGAATCGTCATGCGGCCAGAGTCAGAGGCTAGAGAGGTCGCGGTCAGCGCCTCCTTCTCGGCCTCAGAGCCGCTCATCTTGCGCACCGTCACCGCGGCGGTCAGCAGCGAGGAGAGCGTGGCTGAAGCGAATGAGTCACCGGTGGAGATCGTGAGGTCAAACTTGACGCCGTGCTGGAAATTCATCGAGTACCAAGAGGCCTGAAGCTTCTTGCGGATCGATTCAAAGTCCACGCTCGAACCGGCCTCGCCCATGATCTGGCCCATCATCGTCTGAGTGCCCCTCCGGTCGAGAATGCTCCACAGCGGGTCAGAGTCGACGCTCTTCATCGCATCCATCATCGTCGCATTATTAAGCAGGCTCGGGGAGATGCCGTCGCGGGCATCGAGGGCCCGGTTGACCGCATCGCTGTCGCCGAAGACCATAGTCGACGGATCGACAAAGCAGATCACCATGCCAGTCTTGGCCATCGGGTAGACGCTGTTGGTTCGCACCTTCGTGGGCTTGACAGCATGTTTCTTGAAGTTGGCCAGAATGTCGGTGACTGAAAACTGACCCTGGGCGATTCCCACCGTCTCGAGCCTGTCCTCCGAGTCCTTGGGGCGAAAAAGGGCAAAGGCCAGCTGCTCGACGTCATGGTTTTCATTCAGGCCCGATTTTTCCAGCGCTTCTTCAAATTTCTTCAGCTCAGGCGGCATGACGCGATTGCGCAGATCGGTGGCCGCGGTCGAGTTCTCCATCGCGTGGTAATCGATGGTCACCAACTGCTGCACATCGTGCGGAATGGCATTGCGGGCATCGGTGGACAACTGGGCTGCCGGCATGGAAGCAGCCGCGGCAAACAACAAAGCCGGAATTCCAACTCTAATCAAAGCCTTCAAAGAATTCATCCTCCACAGTCACGGCGGGTTCGCCGCTTCTGTTTGACTTTCATTTTACCTGTTAGACGTTGAATCGCACGAAACTCAAGTTAACGGCGCCTTTCCCGGGTCTCCCGGCCAATCCAGGGGCACGGCAAGGCGGCGCTCCAGCAGCTTGGTCTGCTCATCGAATCCAGTCAATTGACGCATCCACTCGCTCCCGCGCTCACATGCAGCCTCGGGGACCAGGCCGATGATCTCTCCCTCGATAGGCGTAGCTTTGTGGCGCAGGGCCATACTCGAAGCTACGCGAAAGACCTGGGAGAGGGGCGTAACCTGGAAATCGGTGATATTCATCGAGAGCTGGGCGCGCCCCTTCGCAAGCACCCCCATCGCCTTAACGCCTTTGAGCCCGCCGGAAACCGCGCGGATCTCCCGTGCGATCGCGCGCACGATGGCAACGTCGGCCGAATCGAAGTAAAGGTTGTAAGTCACCAGGAACTTGCGTGCCCCGACCGCGCAAGCTCCGGCGGTAGGATGAAGGGCCGGCCCGCCAATGTCGGGACGGCGAGTGGAATCTTTAGCGGCTGCATCGCGCAGCTCCTCAAACTGCCCGCGGCGCACCTCCTCGAGATTGGCGCGGTCTGGCCGCGCCGCCGCAGCCTCGTAAAAGAAGACTGGCACACTGAAGCGCCGCCAGATCTCCAGTCCCGCTTGCCGGGCAAGCAGAGCGCATTGCTCCAACTTGATGCCGGAGAGAGGGACAAAGGGAATCACGTCAGCGGCGCCGATGCGCGGGTGAGCCCCTTGCTGGCGGGTCAGATCGATCAGTTCGACAGCCTTGCCCGCTCCGCGCACGGCGGATTCGACCACCGCTGCCGGATCGCCCGCGATCGTCACCACCGAGCGATTATGGTCTGCATCCATGGACCAGTCGAGAAGGGACACACCCTCGACGCGCATCGCGGCCACAATGGCCTCGACGCGGCGGGCATCCCTGCCCTCTGAGAAGTTTGGAACGCACTCGACTACAGGTCCGCTCATGATCTCTTTCACTCAATCGACAAAGGGACGCTGCCAGAGGATGCAGTCTGTCTCGGCGCAGCTCAGAATCACTTCCAGAAGGTATAGCCGACCTGGAATTGAATGCTCGCGTTGACACCGGGATTGCGGTCGCCCAGCGAGGCTGAGGAGATGTGTACGGCATTCACCCCCAAATCGATGGAACGTTTCGGACGAATGAAGTAGTGGGCCCCTACGCCGCCCTGCGGCGAGAAATTCCATACACAGGTTCCGCCATCAATCTGGACTGGCTGACCGCCGACCGTCTGCGTGCTCTGTACATTTGGCGGGAACTTGTGAGTGGTATAGATAAGACCGCCCGCGCCCTGAAACCAGGGTTGAAAGCGGCGCGACCGGGTAAGAAAGTTCCAGCGAAGAATAACCGGTGTGAGGCTGACTCCGCGAAAGGTCCCGCCGCCATATTCGAGTGTGCAGCTTACGACTTGCTGATTCGCGCCAACACAGAGAGTGGTCTGCATGTGCGGCGCCGGAGTGTAGGACTGCCACAGGGGCATGATGTTGCCACCAAACTCAAATTGGCCGGAGAAGATGCCGGCATGAACGACGGGGCTCAGAGGCTTTGAGAGTTGAAAGCCGCTCCAAAAGAACTTGTAGGCCGAGCGGTCGCCGACACCGAAGCCATAGCTGATAAACGGACCATACTCCCAGCTTCTATTGTTGCGGACGCGGGCCACAGGATTATCCGTTGTTGCGGCGGAGCCATTTGCGCCGTCTGGGCTCTCCGAGGCTGCAACTTCTGTTCCGGCCATGAGCACTCCAACCGTCAGAACGACTGCGTAGAACTTTGCGATCGATGTCAACGTTCTTCCCTTCCCTCAAATGTCTCTTGAATCCCCACAAAAAGGCCGCCACAATCGGGCGGCCCTTCGAGCGCCTCCTGGAACGTCCGCCTAGCCGGCGGCGGCCTCCATCTGCGCGGTGTCCATATCGAAGTTCGAATAAACGTTTTGCGTGTCGTCCAGGTCCTCGAGCACTTCGAGCAAACGCATCATCTGGCTGGCGGTGTTGCCCTCTAGCTTGGTGTAGGTTGAGGCCACCATCGTGATCTCGCTCATCACCGTGGGAATGCCGGCAGCCTTGACGGCCGCGGCAACAGCCTCGTGCGCGGCGGGTTCGGTCACAATCTCCCAGGTGTCGCCTTCGTCGTTGAGGTCTTCACCGCCATGCTCGAGCACGATGTCCATCAACTGCTCCTCGCTGGCCGCACCCTTCTCCACGGCAATCAGTCCCTTCTTCGAGAACATGAAGCGCACCGAGCCGGTCTCACCCAAGTTGCCGCCATTTTTTGAGAATGCGTGGCGGATTTCGCTGACTGCACGGTTGCGGTTGTCGGTGAGCACATCGACGATGATCGCCACTCCGCCGGGGCCGTAGCCTTCAAACGAGATCTCTTCGTAGCTGACGCCTTCCAGCTCGCCGGTGCCGCGCAGGATGGCGCGTTTGATGTTATCGGCCGGCATATTCTCAGCCTTGGCCGCGGCGACAGCGGTGCGCAGCCTTGCGTTGCTGTCGGGGTTGCCGCCGCCCTTCGCGGCGACCGAGATTTCCTTGAGCAGGCGGGTAAAGATCTTGCCGCGCTTGGCATCCAGCGCGCCCTTCTTGTGCTTAATTGTCGCCCATTTTGAATGGCCGGACATGAGAACCTCAGTGAAAGTGAGAGATGGGGCGCGGCACGCGCCTGACCTTGTGAGTATACCATCGGCGGGGGCTCGCAAGAGTGATCGCCGGAGAAACGATTGGAATCGGTAAACCGGTTCCAGGCTGATTCCGATTGACAAAGACCACAAGCAAAGCTATCTTCTTGGCAAGTTTGACTTGCGCAAACTCAAGGACGGCAGGTCCATTCGACCAGGCAGACACAATCGGCAGCATTCACCCATCCATTTTTTAACGGTCCGCAAGAAGAAACAAGGCCGCCCCTCTCGGCCAGGAGGCTCCTGTGAAAAAGCATTCAGGCAGGATTTTGCGCAAAAATCGTCCTTTTGCGTCCGCAATTATATTGCTAACGGCTGCCACCCCTATCGCCGCCGCAACTTTGTACGTTGCCAAAGATGGGGTTGATGACTCCACCTGCGGCGCGAGGAGAGATGCCGCCTGCCTCACCATTCAATACACCATTACCAACCGCTCTTCGGCGGGAGATCATCTCCAGATTGGACCGGGAGTCTACCCCGAACTAGTTGTCCTGGATCGGGATCTGACACTCAGCGGTTCTCCGTGGGATCGAGCCGTCATCGATGGGATGCGGAATGGGCCGGTGATCACCGTTCCGAGCGGAGTGACAGCCGAGTTGAAGTTTCTTACCGTTCGCAATGGGTTTGTATCGACGAGTGGCACAGCCGCCTTGGTGGCTGGAATCAGTAACGGCGGAACGCTGACTCTTTTTGAAATGCTTGTGACCGGCAACGCGACCGCTTCAACCGAGACTGCCAACCTTGTTTCTTCTGCCGGAGGTATCGGGAACGGGGGTACGCTCACTATCTCGCATAGCAAGATTATCTCCAATGGAGCATCCCTTGGTTGCATCTCTTCTGGAGGTCTCGTGAACTACGGCACGGTCACCATCGAAGAAAGTCTCATCGCCGATAACAGCCTATTGGCGGGCCGGGACCTGTGCATCGGGCCAGGCACCGTGCCTTCCGCCTCGGGTATCTTCAACGACGGCACCGCAGTTGTGAACACTACAACCATCCAGAAGAACGGAATCGTATCGATCGGACCGTTCACACTGAATCGCAGCACTGTCAGTTACAGCGATAGCGATGGCATCTACAATACAAGCATTCTCACTGTCGTAAATAGTACGATCTTTGGTAGCGCTTTCGCCGGAATTTACAATGCCTTTGGCGTTCGATTCGGCTTCTTGAACATGAGCAACAGCACAGTAGCCGCAAATGCGGGAGGCGGTGTCTCCCCTGGGCCCGACTCGGCGGTCAACAATTCGATCCTTGCAGGCAATCCTGGCGGCGATTGCTTTGCGGGCTCCGTTTCCGGAGACTACAACATCGTAGAAAACGGTTCCGGATGCACGTTCCTTGATGGAACGCACGATTTGACCGGCGTCTCGCCCGATCTCGGCGAGTTGAGAGACAACGGCGGACCGACCAAAACCCTGTACCCCATGAGAGATAGTCCGGCTGTCGATGGCGGCAATCCCGCCGGCTGCTTGGATAGCGCGGGAGATCTGATACGCGTGGATCAGCGTGGATTCCCCCGTCTCGAACCGCCGGTTGGACACTGCGATATCGGATCGGTCCAAGTCGAGCGGCGTCACCACGATTCGTTTTGAGGCTGATCGTGAGGCCTGGCGCCTATGCGAATCGAAGTCGCCGAATGCCTGCCATTCGGCGGGCTGAAGCTGATACCCTAGAAGCATGAAATTCGGGGTTCTCGTCTTTCCCGGCTCCAACTGCGATCACGATACCTACAATGTGATTGCCGAGGTGGCTCATCAGCCTGTCATCTTTCTCTGGCACGACTCAGAAGACCTGCAAGGCGTCGATGCGGTGCTCGTTCCGGGCGGCTTTGCCTACGGCGACTACTTGCGCACAGGCGCGATCGCGCGCTTCTCGCCTGTGATGCAAGCCGTCAAGCGCTTTGCCGATGGCGGCGGCCTGGTGGCGGGCATCTGCAACGGATTCCAGATTCTGACCGAGTCTGGCCTGCTGCCCGGCGCGCTGATGCGCAACGCGGGACTCAAGTACATCTGCAAGCAGGTTCATCTTCGAGTGGAGACCACCGACAGTCCCTTCACGAACCAGCTCGCGAAAGGCGAGGTGCTGCAGCTCCCCATCGGTCACATGGAGGGAAACTACTTCTGTGAGCCGGAGCAGTTGCGGCAGCTCGAAGCCGAGGACCGCATCGCCTTCCGGTACGCCTCGCCTGGCGGAGAGATCATTGCGGAGGCGAACCCGAATGGCTCCTTGAGCAACATTGCCGGGATTCTGAATGAGAAGAGAAACGTCCTGGGAATGATGCCTCATCCAGACCGCTCGAGCGAGCTGATTCTGGGATCGGAAGACGGCTGGAAGATCTTTGCCTCGATGATCGAGGCGCTGGCAACGCATTAAGGTTCCCGCAACGTTGGGGGCTGGCCGACAATGATCGATATTCATAACCATCTTATCTACGGCGTGGACGACGGTTCGCCCGATCTGGACACCTCCCTCGCAATGGCGCGCGAGGCCGCGGCAGATGGCATCACTCACATCGTATGCACCCCGCACGCCAGCGAACGCTACCCTTACAAACACGCGCTCATCGAAGAGCGTTATGCCGAGTTGCGCGAGCTGTTGAACGGCAAGATGAGATTGAGCCTGGCGTGCGACTTCCACATGATGGCGGAAAACATCCACGACGCGGTGGCCCACCCTCTACGCTACTCGATCGACTGCAAAGGGTATTTGCTGATCGAGTTCGCCAACACCCCGATTCGGCCGCAAATCAGCGACGCGATGCTGACACTGCAGTCGGCTGGCTATACCCTGATCATCACGCATCCGGAACGGTGTCCGGCTGTGCTTATCGAGCCCGAAATCCTCGCTGAATGGTTACGCAAAGGATGCCTCGTTCAGGTGACCGCCGGCTCGCTGTACGGACGATTCGGCAAGATGGCGGAGATCTTCTCGAACGAACTGCTCGATCGCAACTGGATTCACTTTCTGGCCACCAATGCACACAATACCCAATGGCGGGCGCCGCATCTGAAGAAGGCCTACAACTATGTGGCCAAGCGGGCAGGCGAGGAGACGGCGCGACGGCTGTGCACGACCAATCCGCAGGCTGCCGTAGAAGGATCGCCGTTGCCGGCGCAGCCTGAGCCCGTGGGACTTTGGGATCGAGTGCCGCTGAGGTTCCACGCCAAACGGTCCCCCGCACACAGAAAGAGCGAACCGAACGAGCCCGGCGACCGTCATCCGATGGCGGCGAGGCCCGGTCTCCTGAAGCGCATTCTGGCACGATCCATTCGCTCAACTTAAAAAGTTCTCTATAGCCCTAGCCCGCCATCAACGGTCATGATCTGCCCGGTGATGAAGTGCGGTCCAGCGGCAAAAAACAGCACTGCCTGAGCTATGTCGTCCACGCTCCCGTTACGCTGCATGGGAGTCTTGAGCGCAAAATGCACGGCCTGTCGGGCATCGCTTCCATCCAGCTCGATCCATCCGGGTGCTACGCAGTTTACACTCACCTCGGGCGCGAAGGCCTTGGCCATCGTCTGTGTGAGCATGTGCAGAGCAGCCTTGGATGCGCAGTAGTGCGCGTGAGTCGCCCAGGCCCTGATCCCACCCAGCGAGCCGATGTTGACGATGCAGCCTTCAACGGCTCGCAGATGCGGCAGCGCCTCGCGGGCCACTAGAAAAGGCCCTCGCGCATTGGTCTCGAAGACCGCATCCCACTGTTCGACGGTGAGCAATTCGAGCGGCGCCGACTGAAAGACGGCGGCGTTGTTGACGACGATGTCGAGCCCGCCGAAATGGCCGACGGTGGCGGCAACTGCGGCGCGAACGGAGTCCTCGGAACGCACATCGCATTCGACTGCCAGCGCATGGTGACTGCAGCCCTCGACCTCTCGCGCGGTCTCGGCGGCTTCAGCTTGCGAGTTGCGAAAGGTGATGGCAACGTCCGCGCCTGCACCGGCCAGAGCGAGCGCAATTGCCCTCCCAACGCGTCGCGCACCGCCGGTGACCAGAGCAGATCTGCCGGTGAGAGGTTGGTCGCTCATCGTCCTGCCTCGAATTGCACCTTGCTTTACTTGGGCTGCTGCTGATCGGGCTGCGCGTCGGATTTGGCGGCAGGCTTGTCCTTGGGCGCAGGATCCGATTCCGCAGGCGGATTGGCCGGCTTGTCGCCATGCGGGTTCTTGCCGGCGTCATTCGTCTGGTCGTGATCCTTGTAAATGGAGTACTGCTCGCCTGGGCGCTTGAGCCGGATCTCCCGCGTCATCTCGGACTTTTCGATCTTGAAGTCTTCTCCGTAGGTCTGGAAGCCCTTAGCAATGATCTGCAGACGCACCGTGTCTCCCATGGGCAGCACGTCAATCATCGCCTTGCCATCTTCGTTAGTTTTCAGCTCCATGTTGCCCTTGCTCTTCTCGCCCTCGATGGGATGGAAGATCACCGCGGCATTCTCGATGGGCTTGCCATTGACGTCGCGCAAAACGGTGACCTCGATGCGGGCAGTATCCATGGGCGCTTTATATTTACGCCCGCGACTGGTGGTTTTATCCTGGGCGCCCGCTACGAGCGAGAGAAGCACTATGCAGAAAAGACAGAGACGAAGACGTGAACGGAATTGCATGGAGTTCATTGTAATGGCTCGCACCCTACCGGAGGAGAGGAGATCGACCAGATGCAAGCCAAGGAACCTGACACAATTGCCCGATCAACTGGATCACCAGAGAAGGCGAATAACGAGCGAATTCGGGCGGGGCACGGAGCCGAGAGCGTATCTACCATTTAATGAACTTCACGGTTTTCGAAGATATTTAGGTAGGGGGTGGATCCCGCCAAAATCGAGAAAGCGCGAGCCAGCCCGGCTCCGAGCCAGCCGAACTTTCAGTGTAACAGCAGGCCGGAGATAATCTGCAAGGGCACGTCCGGCCCACGCAAATTCTTCCCAGTCATACTTTCTTAGTGAGACGCGCTCATATTTTCACAATTCTCCCCTTGACAAATCTAAGGCTGCTTGCCTATCGTTAGCAATTGGAAGACGAGAGTGCTAGCGCATGGCTAGCGAAACTGCTCGACCCGGGCCGGCTGCGCTGTTTTGTGGAGCACAGGCCCGCAATTCCGAGGCGTTTTTCAGACAAACCAACTAAAGCACCACGGTGGGGATCCCCTGCCCGTCGGTGAAGGAGAAGCAAAGCAATGGCATCTACATCCGTAGCGACGACGTTTACCCCGCTTCACGATCGCATCCTCGTCCGCCGCCTGGAAGAGGGCGAAACCATCCGTGGGGGCATCATCATCCCCGACAGCGCGAAAGAAAAGCCCCAGGAGGGCCAGGTGATCGCGGTGGGCAAAGGCAAGTCCAACGACGAAGGCAAGGTCTTCCCGCTCGATGTGAAGGCGGGCGACAAGATCCTCTTCGGCAAGTACTCCGGCACCGAGATCAAGATTGACGGCGAAGAGTTCCTGATCATGCGCGAAGAAGAAGTCCTCGGCATCGTGAAGAAGTAGCTGTTCACGAGCTTCTAGCTACTAGCCTCCAGCTGCTAGCTAAAAGCACATTGTCAAAAGGTTCAATCAACGCCGCGTCTTCGCGGCCGTGAGCTAGAAGCTAGGAGCTAGCGGCTAGCAGCTAACAGGAGAATAGAGAAATGGCAAAGCAGATTTTGCACGGTGAAGATTCCCGTCAGGCGATCCTGCGCGGTGTGAACACACTGGCGGACGCGGTGAAGGCGACCCTCGGTCCCAAGGGCCGCAACGTTGTTATCGAAAAGAAGTTCGGTTCGCCGACCATCACCAAGGACGGCGTGACGGTAGCCAAGGAGATCGAGCTGAAGGATGCGATGGAGAACGTGGGCGCGCAGCTGGTCCGCGAGGTTGCCTCGAAGACTTCGGATGTTGCCGGCGACGGAACAACGACCGCGACTGTACTGGCGCAGTCGATCTTCCGCGAGGGCGTGAAGACTGTGGCGGCCGGCGCGAATCCGACGGCACTGAAGCGCGGCATCGACAAGGCCGTGACTGCGATCATCGGAACCCGCGACAAGGACGGCAAGTGGACCGAAGGCGGCGCATTGGGCAAGCTCTCGAAGCCGGTGAATGAGGGCTCGGTTGCCCAGGTGGGCGCGATCTCGGCCAACGGCGACCAGGAGATCGGCGACATCATTGCTGAGGCGGTGAAGGTTGTTGGCAAGGACGGCGTCATCACCATCGAAGAGTCGAAGACGATGCACACAGGTCTCGAGACCGTGGACGGAATGCAGTTTGATCGCGGCTACCTGAGCCCCTACTTCGTCACCGACGCAGAGCGCCTGGAAGTGATCCTGGAAGATCCCTACATCCTGATCTACGAGAAGAAGATCTCGGCGATGAAGGACCTTCTCCCGTTGTTAGAGCAAGTGGCCCGCGGCGGCAAGCCGCTGTTGATCATCGCCGAGGATGTCGAGG
Organism: Occallatibacter sp.; assembly: GCA_050010735.1. Taxonomy (GTDB): domain Bacteria; phylum Acidobacteriota; class Terriglobia; order Terriglobales; family Acidobacteriaceae; genus Telmatobacter. The sequence goes on from JBEKKL010000006.1 coordinate 161,799, forward strand.
GCGAGGCTCTTGCAACCCTGGTGGTGAACAAACTGCGTGGAACGCTGAATGTGGCTGCCGTGAAGGCTCCTGGCTTCGGCGATCGCCGCAAGGCAATCCTGGGCGACATCGCGATCCTGACCGGCGGCAAGGCCATCACCGAGGATCTGGGCATCAAGCTCGAGGGCGTGAAGCTCGAGGATCTGGGCAAGGCCAAGCGCATCACGATCGACAAGGACAACACGACCATCGTTGACGGCTCCGGCAAGGCCTCGGATATCGAAGGCCGCGTCAAGGAGATCCGGTCGCAAATCGAAAAGACGACTTCGGACTACGACAAGGAGAAGCTGCAGGAGCGGCTGGCCAAGCTGGTCGGCGGCGTGGCGATCATCAAGGTCGGCGCGGCTACCGAGACCGAGCTGAAGGAGAAGAAGGCACGCGTGGAGGACGCTCTCCATGCGACCCGTGCGGCAGTCGAGGAAGGCATCGTCCCTGGCGGCGGCGTGGCTCTGGTTCGCGCGATCCCCGCAGTCGACAAGCTCATTGCGACGCTTGAGGGCGACGAGAAGATCGGCGCGCAGATTGTTCGCCGTTCGCTCGAAGAGCCGCTGCGGCAGATCGTTGCCAACGCTGGCGAAGAGGGCGCGGTGGTGGTGGCCAAGGTTCTCGAATCCAAGGACCCGCACTATGGCTACAACGCACAGACCTCGGTCTTTGAAGATCTGGTCAAGGCCGGCGTCATCGACCCAACCAAGGTAACGCGGACGGCGTTGCAGAATGCCGCCTCGATCGCCGGACTGCTTCTGACCACCGAAGCACTGGTCGTCGAGATCCCCGAGCCAAAGACTGCTCCGGCGCCGGGCGGCCACGGCGGCATGGACGGCATGTACTAAGCCACTGGACAGAGGACAGTGGTCAGTAAAAAGCTGACCAATAGCAAAGCAAAAAGGCCTCCAGCTTTGGCTGGGGGCCTTTTGTTGTGAACAGACCGTTTGCTTTTGGCACAAACGTCATCGCGCCACGAGAGCGGCTTGAGGAAATTGCCGTTCGCAATCTATCGAACGGCTAGGAGGCCATCGCAGCCACTTTCGCGGAGGCCAGAGAGACCGGGGTTGGAACGGGCTGAGGCCGCATCGGACGCAGCCATCCGGCAGTGAGCCACGACCGAGGGATCGAGAACTCAGACCAACCGCAATCGAGGCACACGACCACATCCGGCGAGGGCGTCATCGGTGGGTGGCTCAGCGTGCGAAGGCAATTGCGATAGAGACGAATCTCTGCGGGGACGACAGAGACGGAGGAAGATTGGCACTTTGGACAAATCATGGAATTCACCTCTGAAGTAAAAACATTCAGGGCAACGCAAGCGGAGCAGGTATGGCAGATTCAATAACTCTAATCTTTTAAGGACAAGATTTCCAATGATTATGGTGCAGAAACGGGAATGAATTCCTGAATTTATCAGGCCCCGGGGATTTAGATTTCATTTCATGAATAATCTTTCAAGTTAAATGAAGAACCTGCGACTCAGCCATCCCGTCTACCAGTGCCGGGCCCCAGGACCGCAGCGAAGCTTCTGAAGAGCTCCGCCGCGGCCATATGCTACCGGTGATCGCTCACTGCCGAGTCGCCCTGGTCCACTCGATACGCAAGCCAGCCCGGATATTGAACGGGAGGCTGGGATAGCCGACGGGGGCGATGTGCTGGTTGTCGGTGAGGTTCTCAGCCTGTCCGTAGACCTTGAGCCACGGCAGCAGATGGTAGCTTCCGCCCAGGTCCAGCTTGGCGTATCCCCAGTCGAGATTGCGGTTGGGCAGCAGGAGGCTGTTGCCGCCGCTTGCATCAGAGCCCTCAAGGTAAGTGGAATCGTCGCTGCGGCTGGCAAAGGCTGACGAGAACACGCCGGTGAATTTCTTTGCGGAATAGCTGGCGGTGAAGAAACCCGTGTGTGGAGGACGACGGAATGGGCGAGCGCCTTGCAACGGAGCGTAAGGTCCGATCGGAATGCCGTTAGTAAAGGTGGGAATGGGTCCCAGCAAAGCCTCATCGCTGTTCGTAAAGGAACGCTGGACCACCGGATCCAGATAGGTATAGCCGCCGCGCAGGAAGAGATTGCGGCCGATGCCGCCTTCGACTGTTGTCTCGAAGCCTTGAGCGCGAAAGGCCTCGGAGTTCAGTGTCAGCTCATAGGCAAAGTTCGTCTGCAGGAAGTTCTCCAGAGATTGCTGCTGCGCGGAGGAGAGATTGGGAAGCAGTTGCGGGACTAGGTCCAGACCGACGTATTCGATCTCCCTTCCAAATTCATTGTGGAAGTAACTGGCGCGGAAGATGAGGTGATCGCTCAGGAAGCCCTGCTCCACTCCGCCTTCGTAGCTGCGCGTAGTTGGCGCGTCCAGCCGTGAGATGTTGTACTGCTGGATGGTCGATTGCCCGCCGTTTTGCTGGAGGAAACTGTAAAGGGAACCCGCCTCGTCCGTCAGCTTCGGTTCGCGGACTCCGTCGCCAAAATTGAACAGAATGCGTGTACCGCTAAAAACTCCCTTGCGTGGACGAAGAGCATAATACGAAATCCCGGCGCGCGGAGAAGTCTGAACACCGAAAAGCGAATAGTGCTCCAGACTCCCGCCCAGGTTGTAATTGAAACGATTCTTGAAGTCTCCATGAACAGCCGCGATGTAATCGTAGTTGGTGGGCGACAATGGCGGATAGAAGAGGTTATTGCCGGGTTCCGATCCGCGCTCATTCTCATAGTGAAAGCCGATCAACGCGTTCAGGTGCGGAGTGAACTGGTAATCGCCCTGATAGGTGAGTTGGTCGCGGTCGTTTACGCTCTGACTTCCATGCGGTCCTGGCGCGGCAGGAACACAATCGAGCACCGCCTGCCCAGTAGCAGAGTAGCCGTTGGCACCAGTAATGGTAACGGTGTTGCCAAGGGTTGCACGGCCGAAGCAGTAGTTACTGTAAGTCTGGAGTTCGCCCGAGGTTTGCCACAGTGTGTATTGTTCGCGCTTGCGGGTCGCGCCGTAACGCAGCAGGTTGTGCAGCGAGGGCGTGGTCTGGTTGTCGATCGAGGCGCTGATAAAAAGATCCTGGTCCTTCTGCGTCGCATCGTCGGCGACATGATAGAAGTCCCACGCATTCGGCACGCCGGTGGAGTCGACGCCATAATGCAACGTGCCGCGAAGCTGCGTGTTGCCATTCAGTTGATAGCCGAGGTTGGCAGCCGTGGTGGCGACGTGATACTCGTCCAGGGGAAGACTGTTGGCGGTTTGCAGCCAACTGAAGGCGCCGAGATAATCAAGCTTGCGGTGTGCGCCAGCGATCTCCAGCTCTTCGCGCGAAGTCGAGAGGTTTCCACCGTCTGCTTGTAAAAGAACAGATGGAAAGCTGGTGGTGCCGTGCGGAGTCGTGAGACTGACCACACCACTGCCTGCGTCGGCCCCGTAGAGGTTCGAATCGGGTCCGCGATAGACCTCGGCGCGTTCCACCGCCGTAGTCGACAGCGGGCCGAGGTCAAACTGCCCGCCCAGGTCACCAACAGTAACGCCATCGAGAAGGATCTTGTTCGAGTCCGAGTCGCCGCCGCGGATGAAGAGCGAGGTCTGAGCGCCCATCTGCCCCTCCTGTACTACGACTGTACCGGGCATCAAACGCAACGCGCTCGTCAGGTCGTCACGCAAGGCCAGATCTAGCGGCACCAATACGCTGGTGGCCGCGCTGGTCTGCGGTTGAGGCGTGGGAATCCCGGTGGCTGTAACGACGATGGATTCGCGCACCCATTCGGGTTCAAGCACGATGTTTCGCTCGACCGAGTCGAGACGGCCGGCATAGAAGCCAGGCGTTTCCAGTTGGCGGAAGCTGTTGGCAGAGACGACGAGATAGAAGCGGCCTTCAACGCCGCTGAGGATCTCAAAGCTGCCGTCGGCCTTGGAGACATCCGAACCAGCGGGCTTGCCTCCGCTCATCAGAACGACGGTGGCGCCTGTGACCTTGGCGCCCGAGGCGTCTGTGACCACGCCCCGAATCGAGGCGGCCTGGCAGAGTGCGGCAGCGAAAAACAAAATGAGTACAAGGACACCCGGCAATGTGCGGGGCCGTAGATAAAGAGAGTAGATTTGCGCCGAATCAGGCATGAAGGCTCCTTCGTTCCCCTCGGAACGCAAGCGGGTTTGGGGCGCGAGGACCGGTCTCCTGACTTGCGCATCTTCCAGCCACCTTCCCACAGACACGCCACGGGGGCGACCTGCAGTGGTTGACGGGACCTGCGCGATCTGCGCGAGGACCCAGGCTGGTTCCCTGCCCTGCCCGAAAGAACGGGCTCGATGGCAGGTGCGCTCACAGTTGCGGGGCAGTGGCGGAGTTTCACCGCCTTCCCGAGCATCCTGGCGATTGCCGTGGTAGGTTTTACCGCCCCGGAGAGGAGCAGTAGTTATGCCAGGGAACAGGTTTCCGTGACACCAACATTCTATCGCGGACGCCTCGGACAAAGTCAACGTGCTTCAGGACTGCATCTTGAACCGGTCAAACCGAGAATTCATCGAGAACTGGCCATTGGGAGAAAGCTGGGCGATTAAATGACGGGATCGAGGGTGGTGACCCCGGGAAGACTCGAACTTCCGACACGCAGTTTAGGAAACTGCTGCTCTATCCACCTGAGCTACGGGGCCACGTTTATAATGAACAAGTTGCATCGATAATCTGTTCTCTTCAACCCATATTAACCCATTGGAATAAAATGACGATATTCCAAGGAGATGCAAGCAGGCACGGAATGAAGAAGACAAGAGCACGATATCAACAGGGTAACATTCGTAAAGTTCCGAGAGCGAACGGTTTCGCCTGGGAAGCGCGTTTTGCCGACGGCAAGGTTGACGGCAAACAGAAGTACAAATCATACTATTTCGACGGCGCCCAATATCCCACCGAAGCATCGGTGAGAACTGCCCTGCAGCACAAAGTGGTTCTCACGAATTCGGCCGCCGGCCGCGCTAAGGTGGATGCGAAATTCCAAGACATCATTGAGATCTACCGCGCGAAACATCTGCCGAATCTCGAACACTCGACGCAGCAGACAAACTCGTATTTGATTGACTCCTACATTGAGCCGCAATTTGGCGAAAGAAAAATCACCGAGGTCACCCCTCTTGCCGTTCTGGATTGGTTCGACAGTCTGAATCTGGCGGGCACGACGAAGTCGAGCATACGATCGGTGCTGAGTGTCAGCCTCAAGCTGGCCGCGATCCACGGCTACATCCCAATGAGCGAAGCCAGAGCGATGTCTCTGGTCACCATCAAAGGCGTATCGAAACGCCAGAAGAAAAAGAAGCAGATCACCGTGGATTGGTTCCATCGCCTGATCAAGGCACTACCCGAACCGCTAAACATCATGGTGATCGTTGATGGCTGCCTTGGCTTGCGAATCAGTGAGCTTGTAGCGCTGAAATGGGACGACGTCGACCCGAAAATTCGAACGATCACGATCCAGCGCAAGTTTACTCACGGCAAGCTGGGCAAAACCAAAACAGACGCCTCTGAGGCCGGCCTGCCATTGGCGAAAGAGCTGTTTGAGGTCCTGACTTATTGGAAGCAGAAAACAAACGGCAGCGAGTGGGTCTTTCCTTCAAATAGAACCGGTGGCGTGCGCAGTGCCTCTATGCTTTTGCAGAAGGGAATACAGCCTATCGCAAAGGAGATTGGACTGGGGCACATCACGTGGCACATGCTCAGGCATGCCTGCAGGAGTTGGCTGGATTCCGTTAGAACGCCAACTGGCGTCCAAAAGGACCTTCTTCGCGTTGCTGACATCAGCACGGCCATGAACATCTATGGCCATGCATTGACAGAAGACATGAGAAAAAGCCACAGCAAGCTGGTGAAGCAGCTTATACCTGCGGGGCTCCTCACGGACAAATAGCGAGGCATCAAGGTGAAAGAGGAGGCGTGGACCCCCACCTCCTCTTCCCTGTCAGGCGGCAGCTTCCCTATCCATCAGCCAGGCCTCGAGGGCCGGCCGATAGAAACGCCAAAGCGAACCTACGCGCTTTGCGGGTACTCTCCCACTCTTGGCCATAATCCGAAGAGTCTTCGGATGGCAGTGAAGCAAGGTTGCGGCCTGAACGAGAGTAAGCACGTCTGAGTTGAAGGGCCATTCATAAACCGAGTGAGCCACGTTGACGGGTGTATCGCTAAGATTTCTGCGACGAGGGGTTGCGGGTTTTGTAGACAAATGCAATCTCCAAGTACAAGATTGCCGGTGAGTCCCAACCCCTGGTTTTCCCCACCAGAACCGGTTTGCCCTCCGATGGACCAGTTGTTCACGATCGTAGGCGCATCGATCTTCCACGATGTGCTTGGCATTTGCGACGATCAGGACCCCACATCTATATCGGCGGTACTCACGCAACTCTTCAAAGGCCTAGAAAGCCGGTGGTGGAATCACCTCCGCGGCATACTAGAAGAAGAGATGAGCGTTCCAACATGCCTATCACAAGAATCTGTGGCACGCGACACTTCAGGAGCAATTCGGCCAGATCGACATTTATCTGTTCAATCAGATTCTGCGCGAAAACTTCACCCCGGCGATGCGCGTGCTGGATGCTGGCCTAGGTTTCGGGCGGAAGCTGACTTACCTGATGCGCGAAGGCTCCAGGGACCCCGAGCACAGAGACGCAGCAATGGCGCTTGCGAGCACTCTAAAATCACGTCTGCGGAACTCTGACCCTCATTTTTATCTGACCTCGACCGGCAAGGCGAGCATGGGAACTGTGGATCGGTTAGGTGCAGCCAGATTCCTCCGCGACCGGACTTGATCGCCTTGTCCAGCGCTCCACGAGACGACTCGTCCGCGAGACCATGGCCGCGGCGCGCAGTCTCACAAATCTTCCCCGCTTCGCGATAGGTAAGCTGTCTCGGGAGCGACGTCATCATGTCCCACTCGAAAAACCGGCAATGCCAGCCGTCGTGATGGATGAACGACATAAAAACGCGGTGAGTCGTGGGCAACAGGCAACGCTCGCATCGCTTTATGCCCATCGTGTGCGGCTCCGGAAGCGGCGCCATGCAGGCGCAACAGATCTCTCCGGCCCGTATCTTAGTCCCGCCCAGAGCCCGCTTTCTTGAGTTCTGCCTGCGAGCGGAGTCGGCGATCTGGCGCATCCAGAACTCGCATCGTTGTGCATTTGTCACTATTAGTTTTCCTTTCATGGTCAACTTTGTTCGCAGGACCGTGGCCTGGCTGAGCGGCATCGCTTCCGGACTGCTCTGGCGGTCGGCTGTTCACCGTTTGCTGCGCTTCCCGCCAGTACCCGGCGGGAAGCGCGGAGAATTCGCTTGAAGGACCTTGCGGCTGATGCGGCCCGCATCAGCCATGGACGTAGTCGTGGTTGTCACATGAAGCCAACTCAGTCTTGGGGAAGTTCGGGGGGTCTCGGTGATTAAGGTCGAGGGCTCTATTCTTACCTAATCCTCGACGAAGATGATGGCCGATGCGAAGTAGGAACTGGACTTTTGACAACTCACCGTGCGGTCACTTTTGAGATGGGAAGAAACCAATATTTGTTGGCCTCCCCATAGATCCCAAGGCTCGCTTCCCAAGGTGTATTCCGGGAAAGCTGCGAGCTGGCAGGTGTATGTCAATGCGATGTAATTGCGTCCGCTTCGATTGACCGTCCATTTTCCAGGGCCGGTGCATTTGAATTCTTGCATGCTTCTCTGCAGTGCTTCAACCGCGGCAGCGCGGTTGGGGAGTTTTGCACGTTTCATGAGACTCTTTCTAGCCGGTAGAAGCCCATCGGCACAGGGTTTTGACTTGTTATGGATTTGGCCGCTATCCGGCTGTATCACTTTTTTTTAGAGGAAGACTTTCCGCAGTCGCTAAGGCTCGGTGGTGAATCCTCCGCTCCACATTGAGTTCGCTTCCTGCCTTGTGACGTCGTCAGGAATGCTGCGAAACATGGAGCTTCCCGGACTAGCCTGTCATCGCACCCGCCGGGATCGCTTTCTCCAGAAAGGCGTTGCGGCCGTAGCGTCTTGCGCAGCGCGTTGCCTGGCCCAGGCACGCATCCGAAATCGGCTAGTCCTGGGGGAATTCTGATGGCTGGACAGCCTTCGATTCCTTCCGCACGAACCTCGAAGGCCGGTCTTCACAGTTTTCCGGCACAGGCGCAGCGGCTGGTTAGCTGCGACGGGAAATACGGACCTTTCCGCGCCATCCGACGTTGCTGCGTGCTGTGGATCCATTCCGGACGACGCCCCAAATCTGGCTTCCTGCGCCGGGATTCGCGCTGTTGGGCAGGAAGCGGGATTCAGCCCTTCGCGGACCGATCTGTCGGACGGGCGGGTCCGTAACCTCGTTTGAGACTTTCTCAAAGGCGAGATCCAGTAACAGCTGAGGCCCGGGCGCAATTAACACGTTCGGATCCAGAAAGACGAAGTCCGGAGTGAGCAGAACATAGCTTCCATCCCCGTGAATAGTCAGCCCGGGTTCCGGGTGTTTGCTGTTGCGCCGCAAGGTCATGCCGGACGGATAGGTGTAGATCGCGAAAGTATGCCAGCCATCCGCGGCACTAAGAGTCTGCCAGTCAGAGACTTCGTCCTGAAGGTTGATGATGTCCAGTGCAATGAGACCGTTGAAAGCGTTTACCCCTAGCTCTCCCTCCATTTCCACGGCGAAGACTCCGGCATCCGGTCCGGTGGCAAGTGCCCAGCAAGCAGGGTCTTCGGCGGCGAGCTCCGCGAGCCTGGCGAGGTCGCTCGTCGAGTCGCCAATCCGGGCTTTGATCAGTGAGGATGCCGCGTATCTACTGGTTTGAGAGACCGGGAAGATCTGTAATCCTCGATTCGCCCCGTCGGCGATGTTGGCGGGAAGCTCCGCGCTGTTGCACGGAGGGTTCCGCTGAACGGCGGTGGATTTGGCTCGGTTGAGGCATGCGTTGGTTAATAGAAAATCTTCAGCTGAGTGAAAGTTCATGTTTTCTCCAATGAAAAAATCCGCCGCACCATTGCCCGTGAAAGGCAGGAATGCGGCGGACCAGTGTGTCTTTGTTGGGAGTTGACGAAAGTGCGCAATCCCGCGAAATGCGGGGGACCTGACAACTCAGGGATCCTTCACGCGTGAACGGCTATTTGGTTGGGAGGGTCGAGGACGACTGTCTGATAGAGCGTAAATGCCGAGTTCGCGGGCGGAAGGCAGTCGCCGTTGGATTGATATTAGTTCCTGCTGGTTAAGTTCTGGTCACCTCCTTGTCTTCATCAACGCGCCAAACGGTTTTTGGGGGAGACAACCGCATCGGCTTTCCGGATTTGCAGGATGAGACAGCAAATCCGGAAAGCCGGAAATAGAAGCATTGGGCCTTGTTCGCCAAACCGTAGATCGCAAGCTTCCGTTCGTCGAGCATCTGTTCTTAAGAAAGAGACAGGATCTGGAAAAGATGTTTACCAAACAGTGACTTGGGCTCCGCTATTTGCGCCTCGACTTTGAGAGTTTCGCTTTTTCTGACATACATCTCAGGGCCGAGTGCTTTTTTGAAATTCGCTACCTCCGCGAATGTGATGAGAAACATTCTGTACTGAACAGCGGAGTATAGAAACGCACCAGACACTTCAATCGCGCCGAGGCCTTCTCGCGTGAGCGAGTTGGAGTAGATATGCGTGGGCAGCGTTAACAAGTAATAAATTTGCGGACGATGGGTCATGGAGTTGTTGCAGCTCCTGATAGAATCCAGTGATCAATTGCGCTGGGTGTGCTACAGGCGCGCGTTGGGTGGGGCGAAACTTGATTTGGAGCCGGTATCGGGACTGCCGTCCAAGTATTGTTCGCTGGCTCGGCGGCCAGGACAATATCCGTTTGGCGACGGTGCGAACGGACATTCCGGAAAGTGCGGGCGAACGGGAACCAAGTCGCTTTCGGCTTCTGGGTTTATGAGCCATATGTCATATTTGGATTACCTCCTTTCTTGGGTGCCCGGCGAGAAACGCCCGTCACTCTGATTACATGTGGGAATCGAAATGGTGAATGGCTTCCTCGTTGCCCTGAATCAAGGCGCTGCGAGCACTGCATTGGCAAAAATCGTGCAGCCTGAGCTTCCTGCGCCATGCCGTGACACAGGAAGCTGAACATCTGGGCGATGTTCTGCTGCGTCTCAAAGGAGTTGATAGTGATTCTCCTTTCCTTGCGACATTGGGAGGCGGCTCCGTAGGCATTGAGAGCGCCGGACTCGCCTCTAATCCCAATGGAGAGTTTGTCCGCTTAGGCTATGAACGCAAAACTCAATTGCTCTGGTGGATCCTCTGGTGGTACCGGAAACCCTACCGCCCGCCGCGCATCCACAACCCTTCGTCCAAGTTCGGGCAAGCGCGAGACACTTCTGACTGCACACAAGTCTCGGGGTGAATGCGAAGCCCGATTCAAAGAATGCTCATGCCGGATGCTACGGCGAATATATGGCTTGCGGACGAAACCGATTCGCACGAGCGAAGTTGGACGAATGCCAAACCGAGGAGGCTTTCCCAACGCGCTGCATCGCAGCCGCAAACAAAAGGCGCAGCTAAAGAAAAAACTTGGTATTCGTAACTCGTCAAAGTTCCTCGCCCCACACGGTCTCCCCGTGCGGTTGGAAAGGTATTATTTCTCAACCCAGAACCGCAGCCTGGCCACGCAAAGAAAGAACAAAAAACAGGCTTGACTCAGAGCGCGCTTTCATACATGACGTGTCCACCCTAAATCCGATGCCGTAGGCAGCGCGCCCTTCACCGAGTGGGTCATGGATGCAGCGAGGCCGCCGGTAAGACAGCCTGCCGCGGCCTTGCGGAAAACTATCGAGCCGATCCAGTCGTGCGCTTGCGCTCTCGCCATTCGAAGAATACCAAGGCCAGGGTAATGCTGAGGTAGATGAGCTGAGCGGCCAAGAAGGGTCCCCAAAAGGATCCCCCATTCCCTTTTACAGGTATATGCCCGATGTCTGTTTGCATATAGAAAACTGACCTGTAATAGCGGACTAGAGTAGCCGGACCGCCAAGAATTAGCTTCTCCGCCGTGTAACCAATGAAGGCGGCCCAGTAGAGGAGCAGCAAAAACAAAAAACCTCGTCGAATTATTCGGAGAATTAACATGAAAGTGCTCACTGCTTTGGCGTTGTTGTTGGCTGAATGTACTGCTGGAACGACCATGCACCGAAGTGATAATCGGTGGGTCTTATTGCATTTGGCCATGAGGGTGATTCGACGTGGTTCATTATCCCTCGGTCGATGTCATTGCTTACATTGGTCAACATGTTTGGGAAGAACATGAACATTGCTCGGCTCTCGAAATCGAGATGATTTGCGATCCCAGCAAGAACGCCTCGCGTATCGCCCATAAAGTGGTGCCCCAACTCTATTGAAAGGTCCGAATTGTCTTTGGAGCCAGCGGGAATATAGGAGATTGCCTTTCCGCTTGGGAGTACCTGGGATAGAGCTTGGTCGGTTTGGTCAGTGACCATCACATTCAATGCGCCGGGTTGGAGGCCCGACAACATCGTTTTGCCGTCTTCAGTGCTGATACCCCCAGCCGAGTACGTCACGTTTCGGTGTATATCAGCGTTACCGTACTGGTCTTTTGCGCTTTGCAACTGACCCTTCTCAAAGGCTGCCTTTTGGTCGGCCGAGATCCCCTTGCCTCCGTTGGAATTCTTGTCATAGATCACATTGACGTTCACAGTCACGCAACTCTTGTCCTGAGCACACTGGGCCGCCGTTACTTCCGCCTCCCCAGTGGGATCAATCATCATCAGCGGATTGTTGCGCGCATAGCTGTACCGATTCCAAGTCTGCGGGTCCCAAGCCTTGGCAGATGCCATCATTGGGTCGGGGGACATAAACCGCCCCATCGAAGACGCATAGTACCTGGCCCCGAAGTAATCGAGGCCGGATTCGGTATCTCGTTCTTTGCCGGTACTACGGGATGGGGGAAAACGAACAGTGGTTGCGCAAACTGAGGAGCACATCATAGTTGTGGACGCCCAAATCGTAGATCAACTCAGGGGCTCAGTCGCCTTGCTGAAGCCACATGAACCGGCCAGATTTCCAATAGAATATTCCGCTTGCGCTTTCTGCTTTTTCCACACAAATCGCGTCGCCGTGGAAGCCTGGGGGGACCTCGATTGAGCTCGATTTGTCGAAGGAATTCGTCCCGGTCACGCGCCACCTGTCGAAATTCAGGCTATCGTCCTGCTCTGCGCCATACTGGACAGGCACCCCGGCCCCGAGAATCACGACTTGATGTCGAGAGCTTAGCCATACCGCGATTCCTAATTTCTTGGTCTTGATCTGGACGACCAATATGGCATAATCCGCAATTCCGTCCCCGTCGAAATCTCCCCGCAAATAGAGCGGATTGATGCGATCACTTACGTCATAGAGATCGCCAAAGGGTTTGGCCGCAAAGGCTTCTCTTAGTTTTGGGGGAATGTTCTCCCACTGAACTTGCGCACTCGCGCACTGGGCGACGCAAACCAAGATCGCAACGCCAAATATCAGCCTCAGAAATCTGCTC
>JBEKKL010000007.1:0-89093 GCA_050010735.1 Occallatibacter sp.
ATGAAAATCACAGCCTATAATCATCATGCTCGGCTCCTTTCCTCCCGAGCTTCGTGGTCGTTTAGCCGCAACCAGTTTACTCAGGTCGAGGGAGCCGACGCTATCATGCAATCATTCATCGCTTTTTCCTAGCGATGGGTGGGAAACCACGACTCCCAAGGCGCGCAAGCGCGTCTGGCCCCACCGCAGGTGGTGGTTGCGGATAATTACTTGTCGAAAGTGCACAATCGATCCATGCAATCACTCTCAACCTGTGCAGGCCAAAACCATCGCGTTCCGGAGCCGGTTTTTCCCACTCAAATCCGCAAAACTCAAAGCAAACGCCCCTAACTTATTTGACATCAATATTCTGCGGGTAACCAGTTCAGAATGAATATTTTAGAGCGGCATACAAGCTGTATCCCATTGAAATAAAGGATTTTGCTCCCAAAATACCAGCGGGGGTATCCCCAGCCCCAACCCAGCCCTGCCCCAAGCCCAGCACAAGCCCCAACCCTCCCGGCTCCCCCTTCCCTTGCCTGCACCCGTGGATTCCCGCACTCCTACCTAAACTCAAAATCCCACCTATAAACAAGAGCCGCTCGACGTGATAGCCTGACTTGGTCGCAAGCCCCCATTTGCACCGGACGGAGCGCTGCCAACTTTGTCGCCTCGCCGATTAAACTGCCGCGGTCTCCTCATGATTAAAAGACGCCTTGCCGCTCTGCTCTGCCTTCCGCTCTCCTGCCTCCTCCCAGCCTTCGCCCAGCAGCCCAAATATCCCTTCAACGATCCCGCCCTGCCCGCCGAACAGCGACTCGACAACCTCCTCTCGCTCATGACCATCGACGAGAAGATCGCCACCCTCGGCACCGACACCGCCGTCCCCCGTCTCGGCGTCATGAGCTTTGGCAGCTCCGAAGGCATTCACGGAGTCGTCCAGCGCGAGCCCGGCAAGAAGCACCGCGAGCCTATCACCACAACGCAATTCCCCCAGCCACCCGGCATGGGTGAGTCCTGGGATCCCGAACTCGTCCGCCAGGCCGCCGGCGTCGAGGGCTATGAAGCCCGTTTCATCACCCAGACCGCAAAATATGATCGCCAAATCCTCATGCTCTGGGGGCCGCAATCCGATCTAGCCCGCGATCCGCGCTGGGGCCGCAGCGAAGAAGTCTACGGCGAAGACCCCTTCTTCAACGGAACCATGGCCGTCGCCTTCATCAAGGGCCTGCAAGGCGACGACCCCAAATACTGGCAAGCAGCCGCTCTGCTCAAGCACTTTCTCGCCAACAGCAACGAGAACTTCCGCGACAGCTCATCCTCCAACTTCGATCAGCGCCTCTTCTGGGAGTACTACTCCGTTCCCTTCCGAATGGGCTTCGAGCTCGGCGGAGCCACCGCCGTCATGGCCTCTTATAACGCTTGGAATGGCACCGCGATGGCCGTGAATCCCATCCTCAAGAGCATTCTTCGCGACAAATGGGGAGTCAACATCATCTCGAGCGATGGCGGCGCGGTCCATCTCCTTGTCGAATCACGCCATATCTTCCCTGACCAGAAGGCAGCCGTCGTCGCCTGTCTCAAGGCCGGCATCAACCAATTCCTTGACAAATATCAAGACGAAACCAAGGCGGCTCTCAAAGACGGCTCCATCACCGAAGCCGAGATCGACTCTCTAGTCCGCCGCAAATTCGAGGTCTCCATTCGCCTCGGACTCCTCGACGCGCCGGAGCTGGTTCCCTACTCAAAGATCAAAGACACGCCCGAGCCCTGGAACACCGAGAAGGATCAGGCCGTCTCCAAACAGATGGCTCTTGAATCGGTCGTCCTGCTCAAAAACCAGGACGCCTTCCTCCCACTCAAAAAGGATTCCATCCACTCTATCGCCGTCATCGGCCCGCTCGCCGACTCCGTCCATTGGGATTGGTACGGTGGCACGCCTCCTTATGCCATCACGCCACTCCAGGCCATCAAAGACGAACTCGGTCCCAACGTCAAAGTCAACTACGCCGCCAGCGAAGAGGGCCATGCCGCCGTCGACGCGGCGAGGGCCTCCGACCTGGCCGTCGTCATCGCCGGCAACGACCCCACCTGCGGCGATATGACCAAGGACTGGTTCGGCAGCGCCTATGACGGCGGCGCAACGCTCCCGTGCTCAGTTGCCAGCGACGGACGCGAAGGCCGCGACCGCGAGAGCATCACTCTCGAACAGGAGCAGTTAGTCAAGCAGGTCTACACCGTCAACCATAAGACGGTTGTAATCCTTGTCTCCAGCTTCCCCTTCGCCATCAACTGGTCGCAGGCCCATGTCCCCGCTATCCTCCACATGGCCCACGCCTCGCAAGACGAAGGCACCGCTCTCGCCAAGGTTCTCTTCGGCGAATACAACCCCGGCGGACATCTCGTCGTCACCTGGCCCAAATCCCTTGACCAGTTGCCGCCATTTATGGACTACAACATCCGCGACGGCCGCACCTACATGTACTTCAAATCCGAGCCCCTCTATCCCTTCGGCTACGGCCTCAGCTACACGACCTTCAAGTACTCCAACCTCCGCACCAGCGCCCCAAAACTGCCCGCCGACGGCGCGCTCACCGTCAGCGTCGATCTGACGAATACAGGCTCCATGACTGGAGATGCAGTCGTCCAGCTCTACGTCAAGCATCTGGCATCCAAAGTCGCTCGCCCCAACGAAGAACTCAAGGGCTTCAAGCGCCTCACCCTCAAGCCCGGTGAAACCAGAACCGTAGAGATTCCGCTCAAAGCCTCCACCCTTGCCTGGTGGGACCAGACCCTCCTCGGCTTCCGCGTAGAGTCCGAACCCCTCCGTCTGATGGTAGGCAACTCCTCCGCCGACATCCAACTCACCACCGAAGTCAACATCCAGTAGTGGGTGCCAGTCCTTCAGCGAGCATCTGGTAGCTACAACACAAGGTCGCGCCGGCCTCCAGGGCGGCTGTAGCGTGGACCTCCTGGTCCACGCTCGCCCCGCAACTTCAAGAGAGAAGCTCTAACACTCTCTTCAGCTCTACCTACCTCTCGCGATCTTCCACAGGAGCCAACGCAACTCCCCGGAAAACCTCACGAGCTTTGGCGCTTCGAATCGTCGTGAAATGCCCCAGCCGAGCATCCCCCGTGGGCAAGGTTATGTCGCTCACGCGATCCGTTACCTTCACCAATTTGTTCGGATCAGCCCCGGTGTCGCCATTGGCGCTGATCGTGGATGTAATCGCGAAGATCGTGACTGTTCCATCATCATTGTGCCGTCCGGCGGTGTTGCGGCAGCCGCCCGTTGCCGGATCAAGCGCTGCTGGATAGAGCGGTATGCTGTACGGTACACCAATATTCAACCCATCCTGCAGGATGTACTGCAGCACCCAGGTGCCGTTGACCAGACGCCACTTCTGCAGGCCAGCGGTGGCCAGCGATTGCGCGTCAGCCACGTTTCCATTTACTGCCGGTGTCACCAGCGTTCCATCGCCCTCGTCGCAAACGTAAAGAGTGTTGGCGTCGGCAAACCAGATGCCAAAGGGAAACGCTGTCGATGTGCTCGCAGCCGTGTTGGGAAACCCCGGCAAGATCGTGATTGGCGCCGCCGCAAGATCGCTCGCCGAACCCGTCGGCAACGTTCCTGCGCTGCCCACCTGATACACAGTGTTGATCCCATTGCCGCCGCTGCCCTTGCTCACATAAAGCGTGTTATCGAAGATCGTCATGCCGCGGAAGTTTGTATCCTTGCCCGGCTTGTCGCCTGAAAACAGCAGCCTGCCGATCATGTCGATATTCGGCGGAACCGGCGGTGTCTGACCCGGCATGAGCAACTCGGCCCCCGTCGCATTCGCCAAATCGATCCCGTCAAAGGTCGTCGTCATCTGCTTCTTCGACAGGTTGCCCGAGTTGTCGTTTCCTACCATGTAGTACAAGCCGTTTCCGCCCTTGATTGCCGCGCGCCCGTTATCTCCGCTATACGCATTTCCATTGGTGAATCGCACACGCCCATCGGCATCCACCTCGGCCACCGCGCGATAATACGCCGCGGGCACAACCGGATCGCTTAGAAACGTAGTGATCACCGGATTCGTCACATCGCACACCCCCGGAGTATTCGATGCCGACACATCCAGCAGATTCGCCCTTGTCGGAGACACTGCGCTCCCGCCGCAACCCACTCCGCCCCGATACCCCATAAAGGTGATCGACTGTCCATCCACCGAGCGGTTCAATGCCAGCTCCGACTTCGAACTGAAGCTCGTCACCATCTCCTCCGTCGGAATCGGAAGCGTTCCCAGCAGCCGTCCCTCCGTCGTCAGATAGTCCAGCAAAATCGGTGATGTGACGCCAAAGCTCCCGTCCGAGTTGGCATTGTTCCAGACGTTATGCGTGTTGAAGAGATTCGGATACTCGCCGTCATCCGATGCCACTCCGCATGGGACGGCCACACCCACCGTGCCTCCCGCAGTCAACGGAACGTCGACCGTCAGCCCCGTCGCCCCTCCGAGGCATCCCAGCGGCAACGCCTCGCCAACAGTGACCGTCGAGGCCGCTCCAACATACTCGCTGCGGCTGAGCACCAGCGCGGCCGCTCCAGAACGGTGTTCACCGCCATCGCGATCGTGGTCCTGAGCAGTTAATCCTGCCGGGCAGACAAGCGCGACGGCAAGCAAGAGAGTGAACTTATTTGGGGAAATTATCATCTGTACCTCCGAGCCCTAAACTTACACATAAAGGTCGCTCGGAGATTAAAGGCACAAGAAAGAAGCGTAAATGAAAGGTTAAAGGAAGGGCCGCTCCCATCCCCTTAACGAACGCTCGATCTGACTAGACCCTCACTCAGTTTTCAACCAAGTTGGTATTAAGATTGGGTTTGCCCCTGAGGCCATTGTCCGTGGAGCCTTTCTCGCGGTATGGTTTCGTGCCAATCAACCCTGTTGCATTGCACTTGCTGAGCAAGCAAATCAAAGGATTCATAACGAGTAGAGAGATCGCAGGGTCCCATGTGTCGATTATGAAACCTGGGATCGAACCCAAGCGCAGGTCCCGATTCCGGCGTCTGTGAAACCAAGAACTCCGTAGCTCAAGCGCGCCTCGCCGCACCGCAGAGCCTGCCCTGAGCGAAGCCGAAAGGCGGTTTGCAGAGAATTATGTGCCCGAGGCGCATCCTGCAAATTGAGTCAGGTCCCGGTCGCCTGATCACCGAGGCGGCGCTTGGCCCCGTCGAAGGCAGTCAGCGAAATAGCCTGCCTAACTCCTTGAATGTCAGGATTCTGCAAATAACTCGCATGGTAGCACGAATTCACAGCGCTAACACTGCCGTATACCGTTGAAACTGAATACCTTATTCCCAGGATACGGGTGGGGTGGGGAACCCATCCCGGGAGGCCGAAGGGCAGTTGGCCCCACCGCAAGGTGGTCAGAATCCCACCATCACCGGCTCCATCTCCAGACGGACTCCAAAGCGAGCCTCAACGGCGTCGGCGATTTGCCCCGCCAGCGCAAGAATCTCCGCGGCGCGCGCTCCGCCAAGATTGATCAGCGCCAGCGTGTGCCGCGAAGAGATCCCCGCATTCCCGTGCCTGAATCCCTTGGCAAAGCCGGCCTGCTCGATCAGCCACGCGGCTGGCACCTTGACCTTGCCCTCGTTCTCCGCTCCTGATCCGGCCGGGAAGCGCGGTGGTTCTTTGCCACTCGCAACCGCAATCTGCCTGATCGTCTCTTCGTTTACGACAGGATTCTTGAAGAAGCTCCCAGCGCTGCGGCAATCGGGGTCGCCCTCGGCCAGCAGCATTCCCTTCGACTGACGAATGCGCCGCACAACCGCCGCGACCTCAGCAAGACTCACTTCCCTGTCATCGGCCTTTTCTTCGGCCAGCGCGCGTTGCAAGTCCGCGTAGCGCACAGTGGGTGCTCCACCAGGCGTAAGCCGGTAATCCACGCGTGTCACAACAAACCGCCCGCGATCCACTGTATTGAACCGGCTGCGCCGATAAGCGAAGCCACACTCGGCAGCCGAGAACTCAACGAAGGCTTGCTCCTTGAGATCGAAGGCCCGCACCCGCTCGACGACCGAGGCCACCTCCTGCCCGTAAGCGCCGACATTCTGCACTGGAGTTCCACCCACCGTGCCAGGAATGCCAGCCAGACACTCCAATCCGGCGCACCCATCATCGAGACTCCGCTGCACGCAGTGCTCCCAGTCCTCGCCCGCTGCAACCCGATAAACCCTCTGGCCGGGCGTGTCGGAGTCATCTTCAACCACAATCCCCCGCAACCCCACGCGCAGTGCAAGCCCGTCAAAGCCCGCGTCTGAAACGAGCAGATTACTTCCTCCGCCCAGCACAAAGAGCGCGACACCGTGCTCGCGCGCCCAGGCGGCAGCTTCGGCAATCTCTTCTTCGCTTGTGGCCTCGACAAACCATCGCGCCGGCCCGCCGACACCCAGGGTAGTCAACGGCGCGAGCGGCTTGTTTTCCACCAAGATCATTAAATAAAGGCTACATCACCGCGTCTGCCGCATCTAAACTCACAGGCAACTTCCCCTTGCCGGAGGCGAAAAATGTACCCAGAACTGATGGTCATCCCGATGCGCGAGGAATTGGTGCGCGCTGGCTTCAAAGAAACCCGGACTGCAAATGAGGTCGATGCGGCGCTGGCAAACCCGGGCACAACGTTATTGGTCGTTAACTCAATCTGCGGCTGCGCTGCCGGAAGGATGCGCCCCGCAGTTCGACAGGCGCTGGCCAGCTCTGCCAACCAGCCGGACCACAAGATCAGCGTCTTTGCCGGGCAGGATCACGAAGCCACCGAGCGCGCCCGCAGCTACTTCGCAGACAATGCTCCCAGTTCTCCAGCCGTAGCGCTGTTGCGCGACGGAAAGCTGGTCTACCTCATGCAGCGCTTCGTGATTGAACAATCCACGCCCGAGCAGATCGCCGCAACATTGAGCCGGGCCTTTGATCAGTTCTGTGCCAAGACCACGGCCTGACGCTGCCCACTCTTCCCGCAAGCGAAACGGCCTCCTGCACGGGAGGCCGTTTTGTGTAGCCGCAAGGTTGCGCGAGCCTAGTCACCTTCAGCCGCACTTGGGAGCGCCTGCACCTTGCTGTGCCTGACCGAGTAGAGGAAATAAACAAACAGGCCGGCGATCAGCCAGACAATCAGGCGAAACCAGTTCCAGAATCCCAGCGAGTACATCAGATATCCATTCGCAACGATGCCCAATGCAGGCACGATCGGCAACCGCCCATCGAAGAAAATCCCCGGCGTGCGAAACGGCCGCGGCTGATCGGGTTCCGTGCGGCGCAGGATGATCACCGCGGCGCAGACCATCACAAAGGCCAGCAGCGTCCCGATATTCACCATGGTTCCGATCTTGTCGATCGGCGTGATGGAGCCGACGATGGCCGCCAGCAGCCCTACCAGAATCGTGTTCTTCCATGGCGTATGAAACCGGGGATGAATGGCGGCAAAAAACTTCTTCGGTAGCAGGCCGTCCGAGGCCATCGCATAAAGAACGCGCGTCTGCCCGATCAGCATCACCAACATCACCGAGGTCAGCCCCGCCAACGCGCCGCAGGTGATAATGTCCGAGGCCCAGCCGATGTTGTGATCAAGGAAGGCATGCGTAATCGGCGCCTCGATATTCACCAGTTGCCAGGGCACCATTCCGGTGAGCACCGCGGCCACGCCAACATAAAGCAATGTGCAAATGAAGAGCGATGCGATGATGCCGATGGGCAAATCGCGCTGCGGATTCTTGGCCTCCTGCGCCGTGGTCGAGACGGCATCGAAGCCGATAAAGGCAAAAAAGATATAGGCCGCCGCCGAACTCATGCCGGCAATGCCAAACGGTGCAAAGCTGTGCCAGTCGTGGCCCCAGTTGGCAGGGTGAACGTAGTGCGAGCCCAGGACCAACACAAACAGCACTACTGAGACCTTGATGGTGACGATGGCCGCATTGAATCTGGCGCTCTCTTTAATGCCCACCACAAGAATCCAGGTAATGAGGAGCGCGATGATAAAGGCCGGCAGATTGAAGCCAATCTCGACGCCGAACAGGCGAGGAGCGGCAAGCAGTGTATCGGCTGCCGAGGTCATCTGCGCCGAAGGGTGAGCCAGCAGGCTTGTGACAGCGTCCAGAAATCCCGGCGAGCCGGGCGCAAGCTCAGGATGCGCCGCGGCAACCATGCCGCGCGCCACTGTGTTGGTAGCCTGCGTCATCGCAGTCCAATGATCGTAGCTGAGCCAAAGGGGAAACTTGATGCCGAACATCTTCAGGAATTCAATGAAGTAATTGGACCAGCCGGAGCTCACCGTGCTCGCGCCCATTGCGTATTCAAGCGTCAGATCCCAGCCGATGATCCATGCAAAAAGCTCACCCAGCGTGGCGTATGCATAGGTGTAGGCCGAGCCCGCCAGCGGAATCATGGCCGCAAACTCGGCATAACAAAGACCGGCAAAGGTGCACCCAATGCCGCACAGCACGAACGAGAGCATCAGGCTCGGCCCGGCACGGTGCGCGCCCAGACCTGCCATGACGAAAATACCCGCGCCAATCACGGCGCCCACACCCAGCGCCGTGAGCGAAACCGGGCCCAGAGCGCGCTCCAGATGCTGTTCTCCTTCTTCCTGTGCCTCAGAGACGATCAGGTCGAGAGGTTTTCTCTTGAAGAGATTCGCCATTCTTGTGGGCTACTCCTTTACTTGCAGGCCCGCTAAAGTTTTCCTGGACCAGAAGAGATAGACGGGGATGCCGAGCAGAACCAGAACTAAGCCCGGCCATGTGTACTGGGGCTTATATCGCAATAATACGATACAGATCCACGCAGCCAGAGCGATATAGATGGCCGGCAGCACAGGATAACCCAGCGCTCTGTATGGCCGCGGAGTCTCCGGTCTCTTGAAGCGCAACACAAAGAGCCCCACGATGGTGAGAATGTAAAACACCAGCACGGCGAAGATGATGTAATCCAGCAACTGTCCGTAGGAGCCCGAAACGCACAGCAGAGTAGCCCAGCACGCCTGCACCATCAGGCCCGCTGCCGGAGTTTTGTAGCGTGAATGCAGCTTGCCCACGGTTTTGAAGAACAGTCCATCCTGGCTCATCGCAAAGTAGACGCGTGCCCCGGCCAGCGACATACCGTTGGCGCAGCCGAAGGTCGAGATCAGAATCGCCGCAGCCATCAGGTACGCGCCCCCCGAGTGGAAGATCTGCTCCAGCACCGCCGTCGCCACACGATCTTCGGTCGCATGTTGGATACCCCTCGCCATCACGGTTGCGCCGTTGGCATCGCCATGCATTGGCAGAACGAGCAGGTAGCCGAGCGAGACCAGGAAGTAGACCGTCAGCACAAATCCAGTGCCCAGGATCAATGAGAGCGGAATATTTCGCCGGGGATTTTTCACCTCGCCGGCCGTGAAGGTGACGTTGTTCCAAGCATCGGCGGAGAAAAGCGACCCAACCTGCACTACCGCGAGAATCACAAAGAGATTCACCAGCACAATCGGCCCGCCAACGCCGACAGTCACCGGATGCAGCGAACTCCGGCCCGCATTCCGCCAAAACTCGCTCCAGCCTGCGCCGAAGTTGGCCTCCCAGGCCGTTGTGTTTCGTCCCACGGTGAAGGCCAACAAGATCAATCCAGCCAGACTCAGCGCCTTGGCGGTGGTGAAGATGTTCTGGATCAGCGCACCGAGTTTCACGCCGAAGATGTTGACGACCGCGAGGAAGATCACGACGACAATCGCGGTCAGATTGGCCGTGCTGACGCCGATCTCCATATTGCCCAGCACCATCGGACCAAACGGAATAGCGGGCACTGTGGCAATATGCCACAGCCAGTGGGTCGTCGAGATCGTGGGAAAAAAGACGCCAAGGAACTTGCCAAACGCCACCGTGACTGCCGCGATCGTTCCGGTCTGGATCACCAGAAACAGTGTCCAGCCGTAAAGGAAGCCCCACAACGGCCCCAGCGATTCGCGCAGATAGACATACTGCCCGCCAGCCTTGGGCATCATTGCCGCCAGTTCGCCGTAGCTGAGCGCGGCGGTCATGGTCAGCACAGCGGTCAGCACCCAGGCCCCCAGAAAGAGCGCCGGCGAGTTGGTGCCGCGCGCAATGTCCGCATCGACGATGAAGATACCCGAGCCGACCATCGATCCGATCACCAACGCGGTCGAGCTGAAGAGGCCAAGGCTCTGCACCATCTGCGGTGAATTGGCCGGATCATCCTTCAGATCGCTCACCGGCGCGGCGGTCTCCTGTCTTGAATTGGGATTTCGGTTCATCACTGGAAGAAGCATACTATGCGCGGTTCCGCCCATGAAGTGGAGCCCGCAAGGATAGGTCATAGTAGCTCAGCAAATAGCCAAGCTGCGTGCCAACATAAGTTATGAAAAAGTTTCTGTTCGGAACAATGCTCCTCTTCTGCCTCGCAGTCCCTTATGCGGCGCAGGCGCAGGTCGTGGTGATAGAGCACCCCCATCATCATCACCACCACCATCATCACCATTACCAGCACCCCAACCAGTAACCGGCTCAGATGGAAATCAGAGAAGACGCGAGATGGCTGGACACCCAAAAAATGCTGGGTTTCCCACCCTTTTCGCGTTCTTTACCTGAGAGAGCCGGAGAACACGAACCCAGGCCCGCAGCCCTCACCCGAGTTCGGCCACCCACCTGCGAAACTCCGCCGTAGGGTCGGGCTTGCGAAAGATCGCCCCGGCGACAGCCACCACCGACGCTCCGGCCGCCAGCGCCTCTGCGGCGGTTGAAAGAGTGATTCCCCCAATCGCTACCAGCACAGGCCCGTCGCCAGCCTCACTCCGCAGCCTCCGAACTCCCTCCATGCCGATCAGTGGCGAACTCGTCTGCTTCGTTCGCGTCGCAAAGACGGGTCCAATCGAGAAATAATCCGTTGGAGTCCCGAGAATCCCCGGCACCATTCCAGACGCCCCACCACCGAAAGTACCGATGATGCGCTCCGTCCCCAGCAGCCGGCGCGCCTCAGCAGGCGTCAAGTCGCCCGCATCGACATGTACGCCGTCAAAACCAATCTTATCAACGAGATCAACCCGATCATCGAGAATTAACTTTGCCTTTCCCGCAGGCATTGCCAGACGCAGACTCTCCGCGTCGGCCAGCAACTCCGCCTCCGCGCCCGTCTTGTTACGGTATTCGAGCAATGTCACGCCCGCATCGGTTAACTCGCCGCCCAGCCGCCGAAGATAGTCCACTCGGCCGCTCGTTGGAATGAAGGATGAATCGAGAATCGGATAGATCTTGGGAAATGTGAAGGGCATGCATCAAGAGTAGACGGGGCGACCACTGGTTGTCAGGAGTCAGAGATCAAAGGACAGAGAACAGGTCCAACGTTCTTTGGTCTCTGATCTCTGTCCTCTGTTCCCTGCTCTCCATTCACTGTCCCGGCATCTCATCCGCCGAGGGTCCATAGGCGCCGGGGACTGGTTTGTCCAGCAGCCGCAGGTATACACCAAGCTGAGCCCGATGGTGGATCAGATGGTCAAGCACCCAATTGCGGAAGACGCGATACTTCGAGTCGTCGATCCAGGCCTGGCCCCCGGCGACGAACTTCCAGTTTTCATCCCACTTCGCCGGCGCAAACGCCTCAAAGGCCTTCCTGGCCTCGGCAACATCCTTGTCAAAGCGCTCCAAAAGGGCCGTGGTCGATGCGGGGATGTAGGGCTCAAATTTATGGTCCGCCGGGAACTCCAGCTTATCGGTGGTAAAGGTCGTCTTTGCCCACTCGCCGGTGGTCTCGGCAACATGCCCGGCCAAGCGGCCCAGGCTCATCGATTTGGGGTGGGGCTTGTAGGTGAAATCGGCGTCCGCCGGAATCGCCGCAAGCATCTTGCGCGTCGTCGCTACCTCTCGGTCGTACTCAGCGATCAGTTCTTTTTGAAAGTCCATTCGGCAACCTCCTGTGTTGCGAAGCCAGCATACAGCAGCTTTGCCAAAAAAGCGAATAAAAAGCGATAAAAAGAACTCGGCGTTTGGACAGCCCTGATCTCACCCTCTACCGGAAACGCGTCGAGACAAACGACGCCGACCAAGCCGGTTGCCATCCCTGCATGCCGTTGATAGGCAGCGGGTTGGCAATTTGCGGAATATCGATCGGACACGGAATCACTGCGGGGGCCGGCGGCTTGACCTGCAGATAGTTGCCGTGACCGAAATTCCATGGATCAGGAATCTGGCAGGGGCCCAGATAGTTGGCAGGCCGTACTCGTGCGCCGGTCCGCCCAAGCGCCGATTCCCACCATGGATGATCGCGATCGACAAGCTCGGAGACAAGATCGCCGATCGGGAAGGCCCAGCGAAGCACCTCGTCTTTCATGGATGCGAGCAGCGAGATCTTCTCCACCTTGTTCGGCACGGAAGCGAACTCAGCGGTGAGGCTATCGTCGGAAACAGCCCCCGCCATCAGGATCAGGCGGCGCAGGTTTCGATTCATCTTGGCCGCAGTCTGCAGCACGACACGCGCGCCCAGGCTGTGCGAGACCAGCGAGATACTGGCGGCATCCTGCAGGTTGTTGTCGATGAAATCGGCAATCATGCTGCCCGCAGCCATGGCGTTCCTCGGCTCCATCGGATAGCTGAGGGCATGAAGAGACTCCGAGTCTCCTGGCCAAAGCAACCCCAAAAAGACCGGAACATCGGTCGGCGAGAGCACCTTCTCCCACGAGTAAAAGGTGCGAATGCCGTCGATGCGATTCACGTTGAAACCGTGGGCGGCAATCAGAACGTCTCGGCCATGGATGTGATTGAGCAGATCGTCCGGTTTGAGTTTCTTGTATTGCGTTGGGTCTGCGAAGTTTACGCCGCCAACCCATTCCATGAGTTGCACGCTGTCCGATACGCCACCGCTGCCCCACAATGCGCGAACATCGAGAAACATTGTCATGCCGGACCTACTTCTTGATCGACTGCATGGTGTTGACCGCCGTCGCCAGAGCGCTGGAGATATCCTTGGCGATCGGCGCAAGCGGGGTGGCCAGCAGGCCGATAAGAATGGCCTGGAACAACTCCTTTGATTGCCAGAACGACGTTGCCTGCGCTCCAGCCATCGTGGTTGGATTCGTTGCCAGCGTCCATGCTCCCACCGCTGCCAACGCCACTGCGAGCAGAGCGGCCAGTGCGCGAGTCCAGTTGCGATAGACCTGATCCCCGTGTTGATAAGCCTCGTCGAGTTGCGCTGTGACGATCAGGTCAAAGCGCGAGAATGCATCGCTCTCCTCCGGGGCCAGTGGATCTCCCTTGAGAGTCTTGACAGCCACCGAGGAAAGCAGCTTCGGATCGACGTTGGTCGCGGCTGCCAGCGCGTTGGCGTTCGACTCGCTCAAATGCAGCTTGATAAGAGTCTTTGCGATAGCCTTCTGGCTCTTCAGATCGGTTCCGTTCACCCAGTTGGCAAGCAGAGAATCGATGATGTCCTTCTGGGGCAAGGCATTCGCCGGCAGTTTTGCATCCGCGCTCTCAGGGCTCAGACCCGAGGCTGTGCTGTGTATCCTGCCGAATCCGATGTGATTGATCCAGGGAATGACCGACTTGAAGGCATCGAGCAGTCCAAAGGCTGCGGTTCCCAATCCACCGATTGCCGTCACAATCTGTGGAAGATGATCCTGAAGTGCATCCATTTCCTTCTCCCTACGTGCGTAACATTGAGCAATTTCCTGTTGCTCAACACTATAGGGTAGAAACCGTCAGATGCGTAACACTTTTTTCAGAGGATCAAAAAGGCCTGGAACCCCCGGTAGGATCCAGCTCTCTGCTTGTGAAAACTCTGAAAACGTTAAATCTAGATCGCTCTCTGGGCCAGAAACCTCTCCATGAAGCCAGTGTCGAAGTTGCCATCGCGGAAACCCGGGTCGGCAAAAATCTCCTGATGCAGCGGAATCGAGGTCTCGATTCCCTGCACGATGAACTGGCTCAGCGCGCGCTCCATCTTGGCGACAGCCTCTGCCCGGTCATGCCCGTGCACGATCAATTTGGCAATGAGAGAGTCATAGTAAGGCGGCACGACACCTTCGGCATACTGCGCCGTATCCACACGCACTCCGTTGCCGCCGGGCACATTGAATGCGGTGATCTTTCCCGCCGACGGTGTGAACTTGACCGGATGCTCGGCATTGATCCGGCATTCGATTGCATGTCCGCGAATCTCCAACTTTGCCGGCAAGATCGCATCGAGCCGTTCGCCCGAAGCGATGAGCAGTTGCGCCTTCACAATATCCACGCCGGTGATCGCCTCGGTAATCGGATGCTCCACCTGCACGCGCGTGTTCATCTCGATAAAGTGCAGTTGCCCCTTCTCGTCCATCAGAAACTCAACCGTCCCCGCGTTCTGGTAGCCGATCTTGCTCAGGCACTGGCAAAGCGTCTTGCTGATCCGCTCACGCATCACCGGCGTCACGCGCAGGCTGGGAGCCTCCTCGATCAGCTTTTGATGCCGCCGCTGGATCGAGCAGTCGCGCTCGAAGAGCGTTCTCACATTCCCATGTTCATCGGCCAGCACCTGAAACTCGATGTGCCGCGGATTTTCGATGAACTTCTCCATGTAAAGTTCACCGTTGCCGAATGCATTGGCAGCCTCGGTATACGCTGCGTGGAAGAGGTTGGGCAGTTCCTCCAGCGCGCGCACGATTCTCATGCCGCGCCCGCCGCCGCCGGCTTTGGCCTTCAGAATCACCGGAAAGCCAACCTTCTTGGCCCACTCCTGAGCCTCTTCGGCCGTGGCAATCACGCCATCCGAGCCAGGCAGAATCGGCACATTGGCCGCCTTCATCGCCTGGCGCGCCTTGTCCTTCTCGCCCATCAGTCGCGTGATCTCTGGTGGCGGGCCGATGAACTTCAGGTTCGATTCGCGGCAGACCTCGGCAAAGTTGGCGTTTTCGCTGAGCAGTCCATAGCCGGGGTGGATGGCATCCACATCCGCGATCTCAGCCGCCGAGATCACCGCCGGAACATTCAGATAACTCTCCGCCAGCCGCGGCGGGCCAATGCAGATCGCCTCGTCGGCAAAGCGCACATGCAGCGAGTTGCGGTCTGCCTCGCTATAGACGGCGACTGTGCGAATGCCCAGTTCTCGGCACGCGTTCAGCACGCGAAGAGCGATCTCGCCGCGATTGGCAATCAGTACTTTACGAATCATGGAAACCTTTATGCGGTGTTATCGGAGCTAGCGGAGTTAATGGCGCCGATTGGCGGTACTAACTCAGCCAACTCCGCTCACCGCGTTAACTCCGCTGTCTTCTCACCCCAGTTGGATTGAATAGAGCGGCTGCCCGTACTCCACAGCCTGCCCGTTCGAGACAAGGCACTTCACGACTACTCCGGCCGCGTCACATTCGATCTCGTTCATGAGCTTCATGGCCTCGATGACGCCGACCACCTGCCCCTTGTTCACATGATCGCCTGGAGAAACGAAGGCCTCTGCGCCGGGCGCCGGCGAGCTGTAGAAGGTTCCAACCAATGGAGCCTTGACAATGTGCAAACTCGAGTCGCCTTGAGCTTCATCAGCCGCGACTGGAGCAGCCACAGGCTCCGGAACCGGCACGACTGCAGCCTTCGGAGCCGCCGTGGACAGCAGTCGCGCCAGGTCGCCGATTCCAGCCGCAGGAGCCTCTGGCGAGTTGAATTTGAGACGAATCTTCAGGTCGCCCCGGTCGAGATCAAACTCGGCAACCTGGTACTTCCTCAAAAACTCAATCAGTTCCTTCAGATCTTCAATGTCTTGTGGTTTCATTCGTTCCTTGGCTCATTTCTGTTCGCGTCTTCGATCAAAGCTCGATCAGCGCCTTGGGTGCGGGGGTGAGCACCTGGCCTCCGTTGCGGGTTACAGCCACCATATCCTCAATCCGTATGCCGAATCTCCCCGGAAGATAGACTCCCGGTTCGATGGTGACGACCATCCCTGGCTGCAGACGGATCGTCTGCCCTGCCCCAAGGCGCGGCGGCTCGTGTATCTCCAATCCGAGAGCATGGCCGGTGGAGTGGGAGAATGCCTGCGCCAGTCCCGCCTTGCGCAGCACACTGCGCGCTGCCTCGTCGACCTCTCCGCCGGTCACGCCAGGGGCCACTGCGGCGACCGCCGCCTCCTGAGCTTCAAGCACCGCCTCATAAGCCGCGCGTTCGTTGACTTTGGGCCTGCCCAGGTGAACTGTCCGCGTCATATCCGAACAGTAACCCTTGAGCATAACACCGAAGTCGAGTGTCACGAACCCCTTGCGCGGCAGCTTCGCCTCGGTGGCGCGCCCATGCGGCAGAGCTGAGCGGGCACCCGATGCGACGATCGTCTCAAAGGACATTCCCTCGGCGCCGAGCAGCCGCGCCTGATACTCCAGCTCCGCTGCCACCTCAAGCTCCCTGCGCCCCGGCTCGATGAATTCCAGAATCCCCTCGAAGAGCTTGCAGCCCAACAGCGCCGCCTCGATCATCACCGACAGCTCGTCCTCATCCTTCACCATGCGCAGCGGCTCGACCAGCGGAGCGGCCAGTGGAGTCAACATGCTCCGCCGAAGCTGAGCGGGCAGTGCGCCACGCCAGCGAGCCAGTTCGGCTACGCTGGTCCTCGTAGGGTCGAAGCCGGCAAAGACCATCCCCGGCTGCGCGGCCAACCACTCAACTGCCGCGACAGCCGGAGCGCTGGAGACGATTTCGACCTGGGCGTTTTCGACCTCTTCTGCGGCCTGGGTCCGATAGCGGCTGTCGGTATAGAGCCGGGCGTTCCTGCGCGTGATGGCCAGCGCAGCGCTCGATCCGGTAAATCCTGAAAGATAGCGAAGATCGGGAAGATGGGTAACCAGCAGGCCATGAAGCCCGGACTTGGTCAAACGGCGGCGCAGCAGCCCAATGCGGCGAAAGTGGTCCACGGGGTAAGAATAACAGGCGGCAGGGATCGCGGATCGCGAGCTTGCGCGTCAGAACAGGGCAATCATCTGAATTCGTTTTATTGACCAGCATGGTTCCGATTTCTATCGCGCCGGAGGCGCAACGGTTGTTAGCCCCGCGCTTCAACGTGGGGAAATGGGTCAGCATGAGCATTTCAGCCCCGGAGGGGCGGCGCAAACGGAGAAATTGTCATCAAGATACCGTTCATGCGACTACCCCGCGCATCACAGCGGGGCAGATCGAGATATGTTATCATGGTTGTATATCAAGGAGGTCGACATGCGCACGCTTGTGGACATTCCGGCAGAAGACTTGAAACTCCTCAACGGCGTGGTCAAGACCCTTGCAATCTCACGTGCTGAGTTCGTACGCCGCGCAATCGCAAAGTCCCTTGAGCCGCACCGTCTCTCTCAGAAGCAAAAGGCCTTCGGGTTGTGGGCCAACCGCCCCGTCGACGGCCTGAAGTATCAGGAAAGGATGCGCAAGGAATGGCAAGAAGGAACGTCCTCTTCGACACCAACATCCTGATCGATTACCTCAGCGGTATCCCTCAGGCGCGCATTGAGCTGGAGCGGTACTCCAACCGCGCCATCAGCGTCATCACCTGGATGGAAGTGATGGCCGGAGCCACCTCGGCGGATGAAAGGCAAATCCGGGCCTTTCTGCTGACCTTTACTTTGCTGGCCCTCACCTCAGAGGTGGCCGAGCAAGCCGTCACTCTGCGCCGCGAACGAAAGATCAAGCTCCCCGACGCCATCATCCAAGCCACAGCACAAACCGAGGACCGGCTTCTCATCACGCGCAATACGCGCGACTTCCCAAGCCGCGACCCCAGTATTCGGATTCCGTACCGGATTTAGCGATCAAATGGGGGATGAGTTGCCGCCGTGAAGTGCTTCGTCGGATCGGGTTGCAATTCCGCGAATCGAGCTTTCCAGTATTTGGCGTTCAAGCGGCTTTCTTCGGCAACGTTGTAGCGGACTTCGCAATCGCAACAGGCTCCGCGCCAGTGCGGCGCCGCGAGGACATCGGCGATATCGTCACAATCCATACCCGAATCGCGAAGGATCTTGGTTGAGATCTCAAAGGAACGCGCACCACACGGCACCCGTCGCTCAGGATCCTAAAGGGGGCTGAACCAATCATCAAGACGTTCAAAGAAGTGCAGCCTGCCGAGCACGCCAAGGACATCCAGAGCAATATCGCCGACGAACTCAGAATCGTCGGACTGGCTGTCACACATATGTACATTCCATAGAAGGGCCAGATTGCGGCGCTGTTCTAATCCCTGTTCCCTGTTCCCTGCCGCACTACATCGCTGGCCGCACCGGCTTCTTCTGCTCAGGGTCGGTGCTCAGATCGGCGGCGTGCTGGTCGCTCTGCCGGTCCATCCATTCATCGAGCCGCGTACGCTTGAAGCGCCAGCGATTGCCCAGTTTGAAGGCGGGCACGAAGCCCTCGGAGGCATACTTATAGAGTGTGTCGGGCGAGATGCCCAGGTACTCCGAAGCCTGGCGTATATCCATGACCTCACGCACTTCGGGTACAAGCAAGTTGGAGCGGAGAGCGGCGCTGCGCATGACTGGCTCCTGGAGGCGGGGACCCCCGGACGGAATTCCGGCACTCCTGCCGGTACTCTTGTATATAGCGCGGTTTCACCCGGCATTTCAAGGATTTTCAGGCAGTTACAGAAAATTTACCAGTCCTTTTGGGAATCGATCGGGTTCTGCCACGGAGTCAAGCGCAACAGGTTGGGCCACAGCACCACCCTCCCCCAATCGCTCGGGGCATTACGACAGATGGTGCGATCATCTTAATTCGAGTCGTCGCGCCGGTGCAGTGTAGGCTTGTCGTCGCTTCCAGAGCTGCTTCCGGGGTCAGATGCTGTCGAAGTGCTGGTCGGGTCGCCGCCGTCGGTGCTGGCCCGGCGAAGCGATGGCTTCTTGGTGTCCTTAGAATCCACCAGGCGCCGCTTGTTCTCGATCCTCGCCAGCCGCGCCTTCACGTCGTCGAACTCCGAGGTGGTCACCGTGTACTCATCTCTCGGCGGCAGAATGTGAGCGATCTCCTCCTGTGAGTGCAGGATGCGGTCGGGAGTCTGCGGATGGTCGGCAAAGGTCTTAGCCACGAGACCGGGCTTGCGCTTCTCCAACGCCTGCACCTTTTCAAAGAAGGTAATAAAGGCCTGCGGGTCATACCCTGCCCGGTACATATACTGCACGCCCAGGTAGTCGGCCTGCGCCTCGAAGTCGCGCGAGAACTTCATGAAGGTCACGGGCACGGCAAAGTTAGCGGCTTCGTAGATACCATAACCCGTCCAGCCGCCGATGAAGATCAGTGGGATCATCCCGAGCTGCGTGTAGTTGAGCCGCGTCTGCTCCCGGGCTGCGTGATGAGCGCACACATGGGCCGTCTCATGGGCCATCACACCGGCCAGTTCCGCCTCCTCATCCGCGTTCAGAATCAGTCCCGAATTGACAAAGAAGAAGCCGCCGGGCAAAGCAAATGCGTTGATCTCGTCCGAATCGATGACCTTGATCGTGAAGGGCACCTTGCAGTCGGAGTTCTTGACGATATTCTGGCCGATGCGATTCACATATTCGGTCACCACCGGGTCGGTGATGAACTTCGTGCTCTTCTCGACATCCATGGCAACCGACTTGCCCATCTTGATCTCGGTGTCGGTCGAGTACCAGTTCCCCATGCCGCGGCCGCCGATATCCCGGTTGCCGACTGCGCTCACATCGTCGATCGAGCCCGGCTTCACATTGATCTTTTGGCTCCCCGGCTCAACCACCTTGTCCGGATTGACGGAGGCGGCAGGGCTATCCCCACCCACCGGCTGGGTCCCAGGCGCAGGCTTTTTATCCTTCTTGTCCTTTTTGGAATCACTCTGGGCAGCCTTGGAATCGCCGTCGGCACTCTTGTCGCTCTGGGCGTCGGCGGCTGGCTTGTCGTCCTTGGTTGCCGCTGGCGCGGGAGCGGGAGCATCTCCCCCAACCGGTGTCGCTCCCGGAGCCGTCTGGGCCGCAGGGCTGTCTGACTGAGAGGTGGCCGGCGCAGTTGTCTGTGCCCAACACATCGTGCCCAGGGCAAGAGCCAGAGCAAATCCTGCCGGAATCGCTGCCACGTTGGACTTCTGAACTCTCCTCATGAACTCACCTCCGGTATCTACCGATTCTCGCAGTTTCGAACTCCGGTTGTCTCGATTTGCTGTCGAAGGGGGAACCGGGAGCCGCATCTCTCCGCTCATTAGACGCTAGTATCTGCCTGTTTGGCATCAATTCCGCAGAATAATTTGACTGCGGAGCCGGGTCCCCATCTAGAGGCGTCCCAGAAGACCACTCCGTCCTCTCTTGGAGCCTGCAAATGGTCTGCGATAGAGTGGAGTGCACAGGGCATTGAGGAGAGAGAACTTGCGCAGGACAATCCTGGGGATCGCAGCCATCGCCGCTTGTGGAGCGATACCGTTGCTTGCCCAGCCCCCTCACCCGGCTCACCCGCTCGCAGAGATGCTGGGTCCACACACCCATGCCGATCCCGCGCCGGCCAATCCCGGACGTGTCCCGGACGTCGTCTTTGACGCCAGCAATCTCGGTTCCGCGCTACTGCTCGACAAAAGCTGGCGAGTCGGCATCACCGCCAATCCCGCTGCCGCGACCGCCGGCTTCGACGACTACACCTGGGCCATCCGCGACGCCAAGGACTCCTTCGCCGACGTCGCCGACCTCGACCATCCTGCCAGCGCCTCCGATTGGGGCCCGGGCTCCATCCCTCCGAATGGCCATCAACACCCCTTCGTTTGGTTTCGGCTGCACATCAAGCTTCCGAAAGACCACGCGCCCCTCGCCCTGATCATCGAGCTGCCGCCATCTGCGAACTCATCCACGAGTCAGGAGTTGCTGAGCGTCGACGTCTACGCCAACGGCAATCAAATCGTCCCGGAAGGGCCGCACGGCGACGCACCCGAACGCTACCAGCAGATCACTCGCATCTACAATCTGCAGGTCGATCCTTCTGTGACCTCTCTGACTCTGGCTGTGCGCACTTTATTCGTCTCCTCTGGGTCCGGATTCGGTTCCTACAACACCTTCTTTGCGAACCGGAAGATCCGCCTCGGAAACCGCGATGAGCTGGAGCACTCACTCGAACTCTGGTCTGCCCACAACCTCTTCATCCGCCTTCCGCGGCTCGCAAATGCCGTTCTTCTCGTTGCGCTCTCCTTCTTTCTCTTCGCCCTCTATCTCACCCAAAAGGGCCATATCGAATATCTCTGGCTGGCGCTCAATGAGCTTTTTCTCGCCCCCGCTTCCTTTGCCGAGTTGGCCGGGAGCACCGCTGTCTTAGACCATCTCTGGTATCAGGCCATCGTTCTTCAGCTGCTTGCGGCCGGCGCCTATCTCTACTTCGAGTTCCTTGTCGCGTTTTTGTCTTTGCGCCGGCGCTGGTACATCCTTCTGCTGCGTTATTCCGCCCCGGCCATGGCAGGGATCTTCCCCTTGCTGCTCCTTGCCGGCCGCAGTCCGCTGTTGGAACTCGCTTTGGCCTTGATTCTGTTATGCAGCCTCATTTGGATCATGGCATGGGTGATCTTTATCTTCAGCACACTCATCATTGCCACCTTGCAGAGTAACTTTGAGGCTGCTCTGCTCTTGCTTTCTCTCGTGCTCAGCATGGTGGCCTGGATTGAGGACCTCCTCGCGCTCCGCATGAGTATCTTCGGCAGTCAGGCTTACCACTCCCCGCTCACCCTTTATGCCGGGCCTATTCCAATCACCTTTGAATCGATCGCCGGCTTCGTCGGCATCTTCGTGATCATCTTGATCGTCTTTGGCCGTTTCCTGCGCGTGCAACGCGATCAGGAACGGGCCTCCAGCGAGCTTGAGGCCGCCCGCAGCGTGCAGGAGCTGATGATCCCGCAGGAGAAGCTCGCAACGCCTGGCTATGAGGTCGATTCCATCTACAACCCGGCCAACGAAGTGGGCGGAGACTTCTACCATTTCCAATCCACGCCCGACGGCGGACTGCTAGTAGTGATCGGCGATGTCGCAGGCAAAGGATTGCAGGCCGCGATGAATGTCTCGATGCTGATGGGAGCGCTGCGCAGCATGGAGGAGCACAGCCCGGCTAAGATCCTCGAGTTCCTCAATCGCGTGCTCGTCGGCAGCAATAGCTTCACCACCTGCCAGGCCGCGTGGTTTGGCCCAAGCGGCGAGCTTGTGCTGGCCAATGCCGGACATCTGCCGCCCTACCTGAACAGCCAGGAGGTCGCAATCCCCGGCGGCCTGCCCCTGGGCGTACTCTCAACGGTCAGCTATCCCGAGGTCTGCCTTTACCTGCATCCCGGCGATCGCATCCTGTTGATGTCCGATGGAGTGGTCGAGGCTCGCCAGCCCTCCGGCGAGCTCTTCGGCTTCGACCGCGTGCACAATCTCAGCAACCAGTCCGCCTTCTACATAGCAGATGCCGCCAGAGAATTCGGCCAGGAGGACGACATCACAGTCCTAACCATCCGGCGCCTGGCTGCAGTGATGGCTGCGTAAGCACGCCGCGCTTTCTTCTTGCTGCTCGGTTGCGTCCTGGGCTGGCTGTGGGTGGAACCACAAGTAAGCCGAGCCAATCCATGAACCACGTGGCCTGCTCTCTTCGAGATGTGGAATCAATCCCCACAAACCAATCAGCGCCAATCCCACAAGGTTCGGAATTCGTTGTGGATCTCCATCTGCGAGTGATCCGGCTCAGCAGGTACTCCTGGTAGATGTTCTCGTGGCAAGAGCGGCAGTTGCCGGCGGTCAGGTGCGTACTGATGACAAAGCCGCGATGATCCACCCTCTGTTTCCCAGCCGCCGGCTGATGGCAGTCGAGGCAGTTGATGCCATTCTTCGCGTGTGCCGACATCTCGTACTCACGAACCACCGAATACTGCAGCCGCGCATGGCGCTCCGCGCGCTTTCCCGAGGCCCGTACGAAATCGGCAGTCGGCTGCTTGGTCTCCGTCTTCTGACGAGCGCGGTTCACAAGAAAGGCGGAAACGATGAGCGCAATGTAATGACAACTGCAATGAAGACCGAACGACAGGACATCGATTCGAACTCCAACGGGGCGGAAGGCTAGACGGTATCCAACGGTGCCACGGCACACACTCTGAGACGGGACACTGGAAACTCTACCAGAACAATCAGCAGATCTGCGTCAGCCTCAACCTGTCCAGCTCTGGCACCTTCAGACCAACTCCTGTGCCTCTGCAGTGGCCCTTTGGTGCTGGCTGGGTTAGACTTGAAGAAGCGCAGCGCCGGACGATTTCACAATCGGTCTTAATAAGAGTCGCTGCTGCAGCTCAAGTCGGTGAAAGACTGAATAGCGCGAAGCAAATCCGCAAGTTATAGAATCTGGCAAATTGCACTTTGGTGAGAGCTCGTAGCTCAGTTGGTAGAGCAACGCCCTTTTAAGGCGGCGGTCGTGGGTTCGATTCCCACCGGGCTCACCATACAAGATAGATAAGTTAACGTGATCCATTCGGAAAGCCGTGAAGGCCGCTGTGATACGAAAGTGATACAGAGAGTTCGGGGATGCATTCTGCTTCCGTTTTACCATTCATTCCTGACCGGCGATTTGGGCGTCCATGCGTTTCCGTGGATGATTCCATGTCCGATTGTCGCAGCCTTGCACGCAACTGCTCAAGACTCAATGTAGACGAGTAACAGTATTATTATCAACCGGTTACACTACCGACTCGGCATGGCAACCGAAGGCACAGAATCGCATCGAAATCGACGAATGTGTATCCCAAAAGTATCACCGGAATTGCTGGGGATCTTCATGTGAGAAGCCGGGCTCGATGCGAGTTGCTAAACGGCCGCCGCCAGTTTTCGCGCTGGGCGCCCCGTGTCTGCCATGGCCCGGACTCTCCCCCGGCTGTTTCGACCCTCAACGGGCCGCACTGCGATGCTTGTCTGCAAATGCAGCCGGTCGGCATAGCGCAACAGCTTCTCGATGCTCACTTGCGAGATTCGACCCTTGAGCAAGTTGCTCACCGACGGTTGGTACTCGTCCAGAATGTCTACAAGTTGCGCCTGCGTGTAGCCCTTGGCCCGCACTTGCTCAAGGATCGCGGACAGGATCTCCGCCTTGATTTTCAGCGCGCTGGCTTCCGACGCAGAGAAGCCCAAGGCGTCGAAGATGTTTCCCTTTACGATATGGGTCGGCTTATTTGTCGCTGCGCTTTTCATGTGCTCTCTGCTCCTGCAACCGTTGCCTGATTAGCTTCAGGCGCTGCCTCGCAACCTCAATGTCTCTCCGGTCAGTCTTGCGGCTCTCCTTCTCAAAGCAGTGCAACACGTAAATCGTGTTCCCCACCTTCGACAGGTAGATCGCCCGGTACCACGCGCGTTCATCGGCCTCTTTCAACTCGTAGACGCCGGAGCCGATGGAACTCATGCTGCGTGTTTGCGATGTCGGCTCCCTGCCGATTTGAAGCTGCCGCAGCGAGAATCCGAGCGCCCGTTTTACTTCATCGGGAAAGCTCGACAGCACCTCCAGCGAGTCCCCTTCAAAGTGAAGTTCGACGGCCGATGGGGCTTCTTTTTTGAGTACCATCACACGAATAGTAACGCAATAAACATGAGTATACAATATCTACTATATACTTCTCAGTATTGGGAGGGACATCTTATTTCATCTTGCAAATGATGAGATTTCGCTCCACCCCCGTGCCATTCATCTTGAGCAGGGTAATTCTTGTGGGATTATTGGCTGTGAGAACCGGAATTGCTGGTGACAATGTTCAATTTCCTTCTCCCTCATCCGGCAAGGAGCAGAGCGCCCTACTGAATTAATTGATAGCGCTTCATCTGCTCAACCAGTTCCGCAAGGTCAATAGGTTCATAAGGTATGCATCGCAGAGTTCTCGAAAGCAGAGAATTACCTCTTTGATGTCTTCTACCGTCGCTGTCATGATGATCTTTACGCCTTTGGTCGATGGGGTTCCACGGGCCTCTTGGATGGCCCCAAATCCGCCGGACAGCTTCGCGCCCGTCCCTTTCAGGCATCATGATGTCCATGCAGATCGGGTCATATGATCCATCGAGATGCGAAACGCATCCACGGCTTCCTTCCCGTTCACTGCGATATGACATTCAGACATCGTTCCGGGTATTCCTCTGCGATGATCAGCAGGATTGATTCCTCCTTTTCATCGGAAAGAAAACGGATGCACGCGTCGTCCTCTTTTCTCGCCTTGACCCGCCGGGCCTGGAGACGACAGGGCTAAGCTGGGCATGATTGAGAACACCGGCGAACTCAGTCCGCGGAATTGGGCGCAACCTGCGTCTGCCGAGTTCGCACTCGAACTCCTTCGAAGGCACACACGATCTGGCTCAATCACGCTTATCAGAAAGTAAGACGATTGGCGGGCTATTGAATCAGGCCGAGGGCTTTGAGTTCCTTTTTCAGCTTTGCCGTGTCGATGGGCTTCACCATGTAGGCGTTGCACCGGCCCAATAGTGCCCCGGCGATGCTGTTTGTGTCGGTATGGATAGTTGTCACGATGATTTTTGCGGTCTTCGCAACGCCAGCGGCAGCTTCCTGTTTCCGAATCTCCCGGATCGCTTCCTGCCCGTCCATCTGCGGCATCCGGAGGTCCATGCAGATCAGATCGTAACCCTGATGATTCTGACAAGCGATGCGGACTGCACTCACCGCTTCTTTCCCGTCGAGGGCGATATCGCATCCGCCGTATCGGGAAAGGAATGTCTGGAGCAATTTTCGGCTCGCCGTGTCGTCTTCAGCAACCAGGCTCTTCATCGCGTCTTCCTTGCCTACTAAGAATCCAGACTTCTCGGCGCTCCGCGAGATCGACCGATTCTGTGATTGGGGAACCGATCCTTTTCCTTCGCTTAGGAGACGATATCTCAACCCGCAAGCGCGTCTTCTGAACGCGGATACCCAACTTATCTATCGGCGCACCTCTCGGCGCGCATGAATTGATGTGAGTACTTCCATCGGAATAGATTCACAGTGCATCGTTTCCGGACACTCATGCCTGCACCGGGTTCCGGCATGGACATGCCCGTCTTTCCAGCGGTGTGACGAAAGAGTCACAAATCATGCCGCGGCAACCAGCCCGCGACGTTATGAGCTGCGGAAGCTCGCCGATACGGATAGAGAGGTCTTCCCCAAACGAGGTGAAGTGTGTTTCATTCTGGGTGCGCAGTTCAACGCGAAGATCTTCTTGAGGCCGTGGAACAAGCGGCGGATGGGATCGTCATCACCGATGCAAGCGGCAAGATCGAATACGTGAATCCGGCCTTCACCGATTTGACCGGATATTCCAGCGAGGAGGCTGTGGGGCAGAGTCCCCGGCTCCTCAAATCCGGGCAGAATTCCGCTGCATTATACGAAGAGCTCTGGAGCACCATTTTGTCCGGAAGAGTCTGGCACGGGGAGGTGATAAACCGGCGCAAGGATGGATCCTTCTATAACGAGGAAATGCGAATCGCTCCCGTCAAGGACTCGAAAGGTGCAACCACCGGGTACATCGCCATCAAGCATGACGTGACCGAGCAACGGGCGGCCCAAGAAGCACAGGCGTTTCTCGCGGCGATCGTGGAGCGGTCAGAGGACGCCATCATCGCCACCACTCTGGAGGGCATGATCCGCACCTGGAACCATGGCGCGGAAGCAGTGTTTGGCTATTCCGCCGAAGAGGTGATCGGCAAGCACGTGTCCATGCTGATTGCGCCCGAGCGGCTGGACGAGCTGAAGCATTTTACCGGCCAGTTGGCGCAGGCCATCACTGTCTCTCAGTACGAGAGTCTGTGCCTTCGCAAAGACGGGTCGAGAATACACGTCTCTGTTACCGGTTCACCGATCAAGAATTCCGCGGGCGAATTGGTGGCCATGTCGGCCGTTCTTCGCGATATCACCCGGCATCATGAAGCAGAACAAAAGCTCCGAGTGAGCGAAGATCGATTTCGGGCGGTCTTCGAACACGCACCGTCTGGCATCTGCTTAAACGGGTTGGATGGGCGCTTCATACAGGTGAATGCGGCATATTGCAGAATGCTGGGATATTCCGAACAGGAACTGATTGGCATGCCATGGTCGGAGGTGACCCATCCCGACGATCTGGAGTTCTCTCTGCGCGCGGAGGGAAGGATTTCCAAGAACCCGCGCGGATGGGAGGAAGCGGACAAACGCTACATTCACCGTGGTGGAGCAACTCTATGGGCGCACATAAAGCATTCCGTAGTGCTGGACTCCGACGGCGTCTCGACCTGTCATGTGGTCCACACTGAAGACATCACCGAGCGCCGGCAAGCCGAGCAAGCACTGGGCGACTCTCGGGAGTTCGCCCAATCAACCATCGATGCACTCTCATCCCACATATGCGTTTTGGACGAGGCTGGGACGATCATTGCCGTGAACCGGGCATGGAAGGAGTTTGGGAAAGCCAAGAGGCCAGTAAGTTGCGGCGCCATATTAGACGCCGATGCGTGGGAAGACAGCATCGGCAAAGGAGCCAACTACCTGAGTGTATGCAATTGGAGCGATGGCGAGGAGGCCACTGAAGCGGCGGAGTTCGCGGACGCGATCCGGGCCGTGCTCAACGGGGAGCGCGAAGAATGCTCGAAGGAGTATCCGTGCCATTCTCCCAACACGCAGCGATGGTTCTTATGCCGAGTTACGCGATTCATCTCGAATGGCCTGCCCCGTGCCGTGGTCGAACACATCAACATCAGCGAACGGAAGACAATTGAAGAAGCATTGCATTTAGCGAAGTCAAAAGCGGAGGCAGAAGCAAAGCTTCTTTCATTTCAACACTCTCTGATTCGCGCAATCCATGAAGTATCGCTCGATGGAATTCTTGTCGTAACAGATGATCATCATATTGCGTCGCACAACAAGAGGTTCAAGGAGGTTTGGCAGTTTCCCCAGCTTGCTATTCAGGACAATATGCCCGACTACTCCGTCGGAGATCGGCCTCCGGTCGTCTTGTCAGCGGTCCTTGAGCGCGTGAAAGACCCGGAAGCTTTTATAGGGCGGGTTCGAGAGCTTGACGCCGATCCGGATGCAAACGACCATTGCGAAATCGAATTGAAGGATGGGAGGACGATCGAACGCTATTCCACTTGCCTGCGTGGTGATGGGGGCCAGCACCTTGGGCGAGTGTGGTTCTTTAGAGATATCACCGACCGCAAACAAGCCGACCAGGCCTTGAAGAGCAGCGAAGAGAAGTTTCGTCAGTTGGCGGAAAACATTCAGGAGGTTTTTTGGATCGCAGCGCCGGCAACCGGCGAGGTTCTCTACGTCAGCCCCGCTTTTGAAGAGATATGGGGCAGAAGCTGCGCCAGTCTCTATCAGAATCCGATGGCCTGGCTTGAAGCGATTCATCCAGAAGACCGGGCCGGGCGGTCATTTGACGCGCGAAAAGTGAAGGGGAAACCTAGCGACTCGGAATTTCGCATTCATTCTCCCGACGGCCAGGAGAAATGGATTCACAACCGATCCTTTCCTATTCATGATGGAAATGGAAAAGTGATCCGAATCGTAGGAATTGCAGAGGATATTACCGAACAGAAGCACTTCGAGTTGGAACTCATTCGCGCGCGCAAGCAAGCGGATGCTGCCAGTCAAATCAAGAGCGAGTTCCTCGCCAACATGAGCCACGAGATCCGGACCCCGATGGTCGGAGTTCTCGGCATGACCGATTTGCTGCTGGATACGGAGTTGTCCAAGGAGCAGCGCCATTATGTCGATACCGTGAGCGCCTGTGGTGAATCGTTGATGCGGGTGATCAACGACATCCTGGACTTTTCCAAAATCGAGGCAAAGAGGCTTGAGTTGGAGACGGTGGATTTCGATCTTCAGAACCTGTTGGAAAGACTTGCGACCGGGCTTGCCCCGCTGGCACAGGGCAAAGGGATTGAGCTGCTGTGCATTGTCGATCCGACGGTTCCAGTCATGCTTCGCGGCGACCCAGGGCGTCTGCGCCAGATCCTCACCAATCTTGTGGGCAACGCCATCAAGTTCACGGAAAAGGGCGAAGTGATAGTTCGCGCAACGCTGGCCCAGGCAGGAGAATCCGATTGCCTGCTTCGCTTTTCGGTGCGCGACACAGGTATTGGGATTCCAGAAAGCAAGATCGGGATACTGTTCGATAAGTTCACCCAAGTGGATACATCTATCGCTCGCAAGTTTGGTGGCACAGGGCTAGGTCTGGCCATCTCCAAGCAGTTAGTGGAGATGATGGGCGGGAGAATCAGCATTGACAGCCGGGAAGGCAAAGGCTCGGAGTTTTGTTTCACGATCAGCCTGGCTAGGAGCAATCAGTCCGAAGCATTGCGGGCCGGTACCCAACCCCCCATTAATCTAAGCGGCGTTCGTGTACTGATCGTTGACGACAATGCCATCAGCCGTGAGATTCTTGTGGCGTTCACCACCAGTTGGGGCATGCGTCCAACAAGCGTCGAGGGTGCCCCCTGGGCGCTCGACGCCCTCTATCGAGCTCAGGAAGAAAAAGATCCCTTCAGCGTCGCAGTCATCGATTTTCATATGCCGGGGACGGACGGCGAAGCTCTCGTGAACTCAATCAGAGCGGACGCGCGTCTGGCGAATACACACATGGTTTTATTGACCTGCCTGAAAGCCTGGCATAGCAAAAAAAGTCCGGAAGAGATCGGACTTGCCGGTTGCGTACCCAAGCCGGTACGGCGGGATGAACTGCGCGGCCTTCTCTCCAGAGTGTTGTCTGCCAAGGATAGCCGCATCTCAACGAACATGAAGACTCTCAACGCGGAGTTGCTCGATCCGCACCGCGATACATCGCAGCCTTTCCTTGGCATGAATGCGAAAATCCTGGTTGTAGAGGACAATCCCACCAATCGAGAAGTGGCCTCGGGCATTCTTGAGAGGCTTGGCCTGCGCGCCGATGCGGTGTGCGATGGCGCAGAGGCGATCAAATCGCTCGAGTCGGTTCCGTACGATCTGGTTCTGATGGATATGCGTATGCCTGTGATGGACGGCGTGGAGGCCACTCGCCAAATCCGCAATCCAAAGTCCGCCGCTCTCGATCACAAGATTCCCATCATCGCCATGACCGCTAACGCCACGGAGAGCGATCGGCAACTCTGCCTCGCGGTGGGCATGAATGACTTTGTGACTAAACCGGTGTCGGTTGCGGTGTTGCGGGATACTCTCAAGAAATGGCTGGCTACCGGAGATTCCATGACCCCGACTACGGCCAGCCCAATCGTATCGAGTCAAACAACTGAAAGCGAGACGGTCGTATTTAACCCGGCAAGCGTGCTGTCACGCCTGGAGGGTGACAACGTCTTGGCACAGGCTGTCTTTGAAGCGTTTCTTGAGGATGTCCCGGGCCAGATTCGAGCTTTGAAGGATCTTGCGGAAAGCGGAGACACTGCCGCCGCTGCGCGGACCGCACATTCGATAAGAGGTGCTTCCGCGAACGTCGGTGGCGAATCTCTTCGGAAACTGGCTGCGGAAATGGAAGGGGCGGCCGATGCTGGGGACTGGCACACAGTGGTTGCCCGCATGGACGAGTTGGAATGTCAATTCGATCTTCTCGAGGATGCGATCAAACACGATGCGATCAAACAAGGTGAGTCGGTCGATACAAAGCGATGAAGCAGGAAGGAATGATGCATCATGAAAACACTTGTCGTTGAAGATGAGTTTACCAGCCGGATTCTAATGCAGAACCTCCTCGCCCGCTATGGCGAATGCCACATTGCCGTTGACGGGGAAGAAGCCGTGGAAGCATTTCGCCTGGCCCTCACCGAAGCCGCTCCTTATGACCTGATCTGCATGGATATCAAGATGCCGAAAATGAATGGAGTGGAGGCAGTGAGACATATTCGCGCGCTGGAGGCAGAGGATGGCGTTCTTTCCACCAACGGCGTAAAGATTCTTATGGTGACAACGGTCGATGATCCCAAAGGGGTCGTAGGATCGTTCCACGCGCTGTGTGATGCTTACCTCATCAAACCTGTCGGCAAGGCGAGTCTGCTTGAGGAAATTCGCGGGGTGGGCCTGATCGCTTGACGCTGGACCAAGCTCTGCTCCGCCAGTTGGAAGGAAGACCCGTCTTGTGCGAACCATCTCCACTGTCCGAGATCTGGACACTTTCAGCAAGTGGAAAACGAGATCGACGCCGTATCGGCTGAATCGACGCCTTGATTCGGAGTGGGCATTGCTTGGCCAGCGCCCGATTGACCTGTGTGCCGGATCATCTGCGACACTCCGATCTTTTGCGCTTTTGTGATCAGCGATTCGCAATCACACAGCAAGTGTTCCGTTTTGGTCTCACCTCCCGATTTGGAGGTACGGAGAGGCTGTGAGCGAGAACCGAACAGTTTTCAGGTTGAGAAAACCCGACTTTGAGCCGCTACTTAAGAGAGCAACCCACCGGGCGCATCTGTTTCGCGTTTACACACCTCTGGCGCACTTCTCACCGCTCCGCGAATTCCAGCCTAAGAAAATCACGGGACTCGAATCTGGAATGGCAGCACGAAAGGAAAGGACTCATGGCACTCGTCAAGAAGGCTGTCGTGCAGGCAACCTCTGTCTCTGAAGGAAAGCTCTCTGCTGTCACTGCTCGCGAAGCGGAGGTGCAACGCAAGAAGGCGAGAACCCTCGCCAAGCAACAACAGGCGGCGGAACGCATTGCGGCGGCCACTGGACAATTGGCCTCCGGCATCGCAGAGGCATCAAGCGCTGCCGAGGAACTGAAGCGCGCCAGCGACCAGATCGCGTCTGGCGCCAATGAGGCATCAAGTGCTGCGCAAGAGTCTCTGGCCGCATTCCAGCAGGTTGGCGTATCCATCTCGAAGCAGATGCAGAGCGCCGACGTCAGCCGCGGCAAAGGCGAGGCCTGCCAGACTCTAATCGCTCGAACCAACGGGGATGTGGCCGGCCTAATCAACAATGTTGGTGTGGCCGCGCAGCGACAGGTGGCTTCTGTGGCCATGGTTGTCGAACTTGAAAAACAGGCCGCCACCATCGGCGACATCGTCAAGGCGGTGGCGCGCATTGCCGACCAGACCAATCTCTTGGCGTTGAATGCGGCCATCGAGGCTGCTCGTGCCGGCAAACACGGTAAAGGATTCGCGGTCGTCGCCGATGAGGTACGCACGCTGGCCGAAACTTCGGAAAAGAGCGCCAAGCAGATTCAGGAGTTGGTCGGTCAGATTCAGGCGGACGTAAAGAAGATCGCTGATGGCATCAACACC
Source organism: Occallatibacter sp. (assembly GCA_050010735.1). Classification (GTDB taxonomy): domain Bacteria; phylum Acidobacteriota; class Terriglobia; order Terriglobales; family Acidobacteriaceae; genus Telmatobacter. Next base: position 32,134 of record JBEKKL010000007.1, read on the forward strand.
TCTTCCAAGACAATGGATGAAGAGGTGCAAAAGGGCAAGACGATCACGGCGCAACTGGAGCGGATACGTCTCGATGCCATTGAAATCGTGACGGGCATCCAGGAGATTGCCACCAACGCCGGCCAGTCCAACGTTGCAGCGCAGCAGGCGCTGAAAGGCTCGCAGAACATCGCCGCTGCGGCCGAGGAGCAGTCTTCCGCTGCCGAAGAGTCTGCCAAGACCGTGGCCGAGCAGGCGCAGGCGCTCGCAGAGTGCGAGCAAACGGCGCAGGCCCTGTCGGAGTTGGCCGAAGATCTGAAAAACTCGACCGATGTAGCCAAGAGCGCCGAGCAGGTGGCTTCCTCATCGGAGCAGCTGTCGTCTGCTGTGCAGGAGATCAACCGCTCCAGCGCGCAGATCATGACCGCCATTGGCCAGATCCGCAAGGGCGCTGAGGTGCAGTCTTCCGCTTCCGAAGAGTCCGCCTCGGCCACCAACCAGATCGAGAAGGGGCTGGAGATTGCCCAGAGGCGCGCGAGTGCAAGTGCGGAAAAGGTAGTCGCCATCAAGAATCTGTTGGGCGAAAACAAGACGGCTGTCAATGGGCTGATCACCGGCCTCTCCACCTCGGCGGAAGCCTCTCGCGCCAGCATCAAGCAGATGAACGACCTGGAACTGGTATCCCGGCGCATCGACAAGATTGTCGAAGCCATCAGCACGGTTTCAATCCAAACCAATATGCTGGCCGTCAATGGCGCCATTGAGGCCGCGCGAGCTGGCGAATTTGGCAAAGGCTTTGTCGTAGTGGCCACCGACATTCGTAACCTGGCGCATGATTCGTCGGAAAACGCCGACCGCATCAAGGATCTGGTAAAGGGTGTGCAGGATCAGATTGGCGTTGTAGGGCGCGACCTGAGCGAGATCGTGACAGCGGCTCTCTCTGAAGTGGAGAAGGCCAAGACTACGACCGCCGACCTGATCTCCATCGAGGCTGACATCCTCGTAGTGGAAAAGGGCGCTCAGGAGATTCTTGCCGCATCCACCGAGATCGCCTCTGCCATCGCCCAGGTAAAAAAGGGCATCGAGCAGATCTCTGCCGCGGCAACTCAGGCCGACAAGGCAGCCACTGAAGCATCCGGTGCCGCTCAGCAGCAATCGAAGGGCGCGGAAGACTTGGCAGCGGCCATTGAAGAGATCTCTTCCCTGGCGGACGAACTGCAGAGCGCGGCATAAGGGGACGCCATGACGAAAAGAATATCGAAGCAGGATGTGGGTGTGGCGCTTCTCGAGGAACCTATTCTCGACGAGCGCGCACCCGGCGATCAACCGGACGAGGTGGCCGGCGAAGATCGTCGCGAAAGCGGGGGCGCCTCCACAACACAGCAGGGAACGCAGCAGTTTGTCACGTTCCTCGCCGGCGACGAGGTCTTCGCAGCCGATATGTCGCCGGTAAAAGAGATCATCCGCGTTCCTAAGGTGGTGCGTGTGCCGCTTGCTCCCGCAGCCCTGGAGGGCCTTGCGAATCTGCGTGGGAAGGTGCTACCTATTATCAGCCTGCGCCGGCTCTTCGGCTTTCCCGAATTGGAGCATGACGATGCGACGCGCGCCCTGGTGATCGATGTCGGTCAACCGCTGGGTTTCGTAGTCGACCGTGTTTCGAGCGTGATGGGCGTCGATGCCGGCCACATCGAAGATGTGGGGTCCATTAGCACCACGGTGAATACCGAGATGCTTTCCGGTCTCATCAAAGATGCCGGCGGCCACGCGATGATCATGGTGTTGGACTTCGCCAAGCTCATCCAGCGGGAGTTCTCGCAGATCGCGGCGATCACAAAAGACAACTCCGTGGCCAGCGCTGCGCAAGCTCAAGTGCAGAGCGAGGAAGAGGATTCCAGCGATGAATTGCAGCTGGTCAGCTTCAGTATCGAGGGCCAGGAGTACGCCATCGCCATCGAGGACGTGCAAGAGATCGTGCAGGTGCCGGAGGCGGTGGTTCATGTGCCGCGTTCGGAGTCGCACGTACTGGGAGTGATGACGCTGCGCAACCGCCTATTGCCGCTTGTCAGGCTGCGCCGCATCTTCGGCCTGCCAGACAGCGACCTGGACGAAAAGAGCCGCATCGTCGTGCTGACGCTAAACGGAGTTTCGGTGGGCGTCGTCGTCGATGCGGTCAGCGAGGTGCTCCGGGTTTCGAAGTCCGGGGTGGACGCGCTGCCAGCCCTGTTGGCCCGCGAAGGAAATCTGGCCGAGGTTACCGCAATCTGCCGTTTGGACAATGGAAAGCGCCTGGTCTCCATCATGACTGCGCGCAATCTCTTCGATCACTCTGCGGTCAAGTCCGCGATTTCGGAGGCGTTGAACACCGTGAATGAGAGCGAACTTGGGACCGGCACAGAAGCCAAAGAGGTGGACGACAACCTGGACGACGACGAGCAAGTCGTCGTATTCCGCTTGGACAAAGAGGAGTTCGGAGCGCCGATCGCCAGTGTTCAGGAGATTGTGCGTGTGCCGGAGGAGCTGGTCAGGGTTCCTCAGGCGCCTTCGTTTGTCGAGGGAGTCATTAACCTGCGCGGAACTGTACTGCCAGTAATTGATCTTCGCCTCCGACTGGGACTCAAGCAAGTTGAGCGCACCGACCGCCAGCGCATCATGGTCTTTCTCATCTCCGATGTGCGAACCGGCTTCATCGTCGATCAGGTGGCAGAGGTGCTGAAGATTCCTAAGCCGGCGATTGAACCCGCTCCGCAACTCTCGAATGAGCAAAGCCTGTTGTTGAGCCGCATGGCCAATCTCGAAAAGCAGAAGCGGATGGTGCAACTACTCGATCCGCCCCACCTGATGGGGAAGAAAGAGCTGGTGGCGCTGGCTGCGGTTGCGGGATAGATCGATGATCAAATTGCTCATTGTCGATGACTCCGCCCTGATGCGGCGGCAGCTGATGAACCTGTTTCAGGCCGAGGGGGATTTCGAGGTTCGCCAGGCCCGGAACGGCGAAGAAGCGGTGAGGGAAAACCGGGATTTCCAGCCGGATGTTGTGACATTAGACATCAATATGCCGGAGATGGATGGATTGACCGCGCTTTCCCTCATCATGGCCGAGCGGCCGGTGGCCGTGGTGATGGTCTCCTCGCTCACCAACCAGGGAGCGCTTGCGACCTTTGAGGCGTTGAATCTGGGCGCGGTGGATTACATCGCCAAGCCTGGAGGCACAATCTCGCTGTCGATTGACCGCATCACCAAAGAACTGGTGGAGAAGGTGCGCAGCGCCGCTCGCTCCCGGCCCAGAGGCAAGGCGCCCAGAGACAAGTCATCGATCGCTGCGGCCGTTGCCAGACGAATGCAGGAGGAGCGCAAGAAAGCGGCTGCCATTTCCTCCGCAATGGCTACGCCGCGGAATGCCGGCGATGGAATTCTGGTGGTGGGCGCATCCACGGGCGGGCCGCGGGCGCTGGAGATTGTCTTATCGGGATTGCCGGCGGATTTCCCCTGGCCGGTGCTTGTAGCACAGCATATGCCGGGGGCGTTCACCCGGGCCTTTGCCGAGCGGCTCGATCAGTGTTGTGCATTGGAAGTGGTTGAAGCGAGCAGCGCTCTGCCGGTCGAAATGGGCAGGATTTACATCGCCAGGGGCGGGGCGGATATGGTGCTGGCCAACCGTGCGGGCCAGCTGACCGTTCTGCCGGTGCCGGAGAACTCGCAATTTCTGTGGCACCCTTCGGTCGAGCTGCTGGGCCGATCGGTGATGGAACACTGCGATCCCAAGCGCGTCACGGCGGTGCTGTTGACCGGCATGGGCTACGACGGGTCCGATGCTTTTGCGGAGATCAAAAAGCGTGGCGGCCGCACCATCGCCGAATCGGAAGAGTCGGCCGTGGTCTACGGGATGCCGGCTGAGTTGGTTGCCAAGGGTGGAGCAAGTTTGGTTTTAGCGGTGGAGAGAATGGCCTCGCAGTTATCAATCTGGGCCGGCCGGTAAGGAAACAACGATGGGACTCGTCAAAGGGAAGGCAGTTGCAATTGCAGACAAGGCTGAGCCGATAGAGCAGCAAAACTGCGAAGGACTGGCAGCGGCGCTTGAGGATTCCAATGCCGCTGTTCGCCGCCACGCCGCCAAAAAGATCACGTCCTGTCTCGATGCCGCAACTGCTCTGGTGAGCCGTTTGAAGCGCGAGGAAAACACAGCCGTGCGCGAAGCGATCTTGAATTCATTGCTTCGGTTGAACGACCCGTCGATTGGCCAAGGCCTGGCCGACTGCTTGCGCAGTGAAGATGCGGCGCTGCGCAACGATGTCATCGAGGCCTTCAGGCAACTGGGCGACGAAGTGGCGCCAATTCTGCGTTCCCTGCTGGCCGATCCCGATCCGGACGTTCGCATCTTCGTCGTCAATATCCTTAATTCTGAGAGTCATTCGGATGTAGAGCAATGGCTGATTGAAGTGATCGAGCGGGACGAACACGTGAACGTGTGCGCCACAGCAGTGGATCTGCTCTGCGAAGTAGGCACCGAGGCATCCATTGATCCGCTGTTCCGTCTCAAGACCCGCTTTGCCCACGATGCCTACATCCAGTTTGCCGCTGATCTGGCGCTCAAACGCATACGTGAAATCTGACCGCCGATGAGCACAACCACGTTCCAGCCGGAACCCGCAACGATCACCAACGAGGACTTCTTGAAGTTCAAGGAGTTCTTCTATCGCCGTACGGGCATCAGCTTCGAGGCATCCAAACGGTACTTCGTAGACAAACGCCTGGTTGAGCGCATCGAGGCTACCGGCACGGGAACGTTTCGCGGCTACTTTGCCCTGTTGCGGTGTCAGACCTCGGGTGAAGAATTGCAGCAGCTCACCAATGCAATGACGGTGAATGAAACCTACTTTCTGCGCGAGGAATATCAGTTCCGTTGCCTGGTCGATTCCATACTTCCGCAGATCGTCCATCGTAGAACGAGCACGGACTCGATACGCATCTGGTGCATTCCCTCCTCGAGCGGCGAAGAACCGTATTCGGTCGCCATGTTTCTGCTGGAAAACTGGACAGGCATCAGAGAGTGGGATGTCGAGATTATCTCCTCGGACATCGATACCAGCATCCTCCGTCGCGCGCGTGCCGGACGCTACTCGCCGCGCTCGGTGCAGAACGTGCCGGAGCCTTGGCTGAAGAAGTATTTCACCAGCGTGGGCGATGAGTACCAGCTCTGCGACGATTTGCGTCAGGCAGTCGAGTTCACCCGTGTCAATCTTTCGGAGCCGGCCGACACACTCAATTATCGGAATTTCGATGTGATTTTTTGCCGCAATCTTCTCATCTATTTCGACGACGCTTCGCGCAAGACGGCCTCTGAGATTTTCTACGAAGCACTCAATCCGGGCGGGTATCTTTGCCTGGGTCACTCGGAATCCATGAGCCGCATTTCATCTTTGTTCGAGGTGCGCAAATTCCCCGAAGCGATTGTTTATCGCAAAAGTCTGGAGGCCAAATGATGGGGGGCCTGATGGTAAAGGAAGGCGTGATTGCCAAACGCATCCTGATTGTCGATGATGCAGCCACTGTGCGTATGTATCACCGCGGCATTCTGGAATCCGCCGGTTATGCCGTCGAGGAGGCAATGAACGGAATCGAAGCGCTTGAAAAGGCCCTTGAAGCTCCCTTCGATCTGTATGTCGTGGATGTCAATATGCCCAAACTGAACGGCTATGGATTCTTGAGCGAACTGCGCCAACAGGAGATTCCACAGCAGCCGGCCGTCATGGTCTCGACCGAAGCTGCGCCGGGCGACGAGGCAGCGGCATACCGCGCGGGCGCCAATGGTTATCTCGTCAAACCTGTGCACCCAGCAAGGTTGTTGATGTTTGCGCGCTTGATGCTTGGGGAGGTAGTCCAATGAAAGCTTCGCCCAGCAATCCATTGCCCAGCAATCCATTATTGGAGCAGTTCCTCGCAGAATCCCACGAGCTTCTGGAAGGCATCGGCCAAAAGCTGATGCAACTGGAAGACGCCCCCACCGATCAGAGCTTAGTCAATGAGCTGTTTCGGATGGTACATACCCTCAAGGGTAACAGCGGTCTCTTCACATTTCCCGAGATGACGCGCGTGCTCCATGCCGGCGAAGATCTGCTCGGCGAAGTGAGAAACGGTAAGGCGGCATTCTCGCGGGAGTTGGCGGATCGTCTGCTTGACGCCATGGATTTTGTTGGGCTGCTCTTGAATGAAATCGAGTCCACAGGGCGAATCGATGCCTCTCGCGCAGCCGATTCCGCCCGTCTGGCTGAGTCGCTGCGGGTACTGCTGGCGGTGATTTCGGTGTCTGCCACGATTGATCCTGCCGGATCAACTCCCGTCATTGCGAAATCCGCCGAAGCCACGTTCATCGAATTGCCGCCGCTCAGCGAGATTCCCGAAGTACTGCGCATTGAGGCCTTCCGCCGGTGCGGCGGCGGTGAGAAGTTCCATTGGATTGCCTATCAACCCGCGCCGGAGTGTTTTTTTCAGGGTGACGATCCATTCCATCGCGCGCGCCAGACACCGGGTCTGCTCTGGGGCAGCATTCTGCCGTCCGAGCCTCTGCCGCCTCTTGCCGAGTTGGACACATACAAGTGTTCGCTCAAGTTTCATCTTCTGACAGCGGGTTTCCACGAAGAGTTGGTCGAGCACTTTCGCTATGTGCCCGATCAGGTCACTATTGTAGCTGTCGATCCATTGTGGCTTGCGATTTCCGAATGCGAACCTGAGAACACATTCCGAATTGAGAATGATCTTGTTTCCGCATCGCCGGTTTCCGCACCAGAAAGAAGCCTGGAATTCACCGAAGAAACGGCCGCGCTCACACAGATTCTGACGGTGCAAGAACAGATTCTCGCCTTGGAGGATCGTCCTGCCTGGCTCTGCGGAAGACTCAAAGCGGTTGCGGCAGTGCTCAAGAATCTCGCAAACTCCTCGGGCTATGCCGAAGCCGAAGGGCAGATCGAAGCTTCGCTTGCAGCGGCTGTGGCCTCTGCCAGAGGACTCCCTCTGCTCGAATGGCTAAATGCTCATCAGAGCCAGTTCACTTCGAGACTCGTCGCACAGTCCGCCGAGAACGCGGGTCAGGCCAGCGCTGAAGAAGTCGCTACATCTGCCGTTGCGACGCCAGCCGCCGACGATGGAATCAAATTCGGTCGCCGCGCTGAAGACAACCAGAGCGGGCCGCGCAGTCTCAAGGTCGATCAGGCCAAGATTGACAGGCTTATGAACCTGATCGGAGAACTCGTAGTCGAGAAGAATGCGCTGCCTTATCTGGCTCAGCGGGCCGAGGCGCAGTACGGTGTGCGCGAGCTTTCGCGTGAGATCAAGGGCCAGTATTCCGTCATAAATCGCATCGCCGATGAAATGCAGGATGCGATTATGCAGGTGCGCATGATGGCGGTTTCGATTGTCTTCCAGCGCTTCCCGCGACTGGTGCGCGACACCTCCCGCAAACTCGGCAAGGAAGTGCGACTGGTGCTCGAGGGCGAGCAAACCGAGGCCGACAAGAACATTATTGAATCGTTGGCCGACCCATTGATCCACATCGTCCGCAACAGTCTTGACCACGGTCTTGAGACTCCAGAGGTTAGGCGGGCCTGCGGCAAACCGGAAACAGGCACGCTCACCATTCGCGCCGCGCAGCAAGCGGATCGGGTGGTGATCGAGATCATTGACGACGGCAAAGGCATCGATCCGGCGGTCATCAAGCAAAAGGCGTACGTGAAAGGCCTGATCGACGAAGCTACGCTGGAGCGCATCGGAGATCAAGAGGCCATCAACCTGATCTTCGCGGCTGGTTTGTCGACTGCCGAGGTAATCTCGGATCTTTCCGGCCGCGGAGTCGGCATGGACGTTGTGCGTTCCGCAGTACAGAAGATCAATGGCACTGTCGCGATCGAGAGCGAACTGGGCAAGGGCACCTCGATCCGGATTTCACTTCCGCTTTCGATGGCCGTGACCCAAGTCATGGTCATCGAGTCCGACGGGCAACTGTTTGGTGTGCCCATGGACAACGTTGTGGAGACCATTCGGGTTCCCCGAAGCGCAATCCACGCGATCAAGCAGAGCCTGACGGCCGTCTTGCGCGGCCGAATTGTTCCGCTCAAGTCGCTCAACACACTGCTGGGAATACCTTCTCTTCCCCTTCCGAATTCGGACGATGAACTTGCTGTACTTCTCGTTCAGGCGGGCAGCGAGGTTCTCGGATTGATGGTGGACAGCTTCAAAGAGACCATCGGGTTGATTCAGAAACCTTTGGGGGGATTCTTGAACGGCCTGTCGGCCTATTCAGGGTCTGCTCTGATGGGTGACGGGTCAGTGCTCATGATTCTGAACATTCGGGAGATGGTCTGATGCCGATCGCTTTCAAGAAGAATCGCGCCGTCTTTCAGGACGAGGTAAGCGTAGAGGAAGCGGAAGGGCTGCTCGAATGGTTGCAGAAGAGGTCGGCAGCCAAAGTGGATCTGTCTGCCTGCAGCCATCTTCACACCGCCAATCTCCAGGTCTTGATGGCTGCCAAAATCGAAATATCCAGTTGGCCCAGAAATATAGAACTCCGCGCATGGCTGGAACCTGCACTGAAATCCTGAGTTTGAGAGGTTCACATGGCAAAAACAATTCTGGTCGTCGACGATTCGGCCACTATGGTCATGAGCCTCAAGAGCTCTTTGTCGCTCGGGGGTTTTCTCGTTGAAACCGCCAACAGTGGCCAACAGGCACTGGATAAGTTGAAAGCCGGAGTCAAACCCGACCTGATCCTCACTGACGTCAATATGCCGGTCATGGGCGGCCTTGAAATGATTGGGAAAGTGCGGGCCCTTCCCGGCTGCCGGTTTTTACCCATTCTAACGTTGACCACTGAAAGCGAGACCGCGAAGCGCGATGAAGGCAGACGCCTCGGCGCGACCGGATGGCTGGTAAAACCGGTTTCTGGTGGCGACCTGATCAAGGTCATCAAGCAGCTTCTGCCGGGAGCGTAAGGTCATTTTGCTGACGCGGGCTACGAGTTTGAACGGAGTTTCCTGGCGCCTCCTGGTTGCGCGGGGATGAAGGAGCCGAGATCATGGTCGCGAATGAAGGGAGGCTTGATCGCGTTAAGAAGCGACTGCTCCTCCAAGTGGCGCTTGCACTCCTTTGCAACATTCTGTTCCTTATAGTCTTGTTCCGTATCCAAGGACCGGCTTTCATTGCAGATTGGGTACTTATCGCCGCGGCGCTCGCGGTTCTCAAATTTGTGCCGCTACTGATCGTAGAATGGTGGAACTGGACAATGGCCCGCCGCGCTGTATCCGACATGTGGGCTTTCGGCCAGCTCAATTTCGATGAAGTATCGCGTGAACTGGCGGTCCACAAGGCAATCGGGGTAGACATCAAGGACTGCAAGCCCTACATCGATGTGATGCATGAACAGATAGGTGGATCTCTGGCCGAATCAGAGCGCGAGATCACGGCTCTGATCGAACAACTCAATCTGTTGAGTGAGCAATCCAGCCGTCAGATGGATCGCATCGCCGATTCCGTTCAGAGTGGAAAGACTTTGACAGAGGTTACCAACGGCCGAGTAGAGCAAAACACTGAGCTCATCTCGAAGCTGGAAGCGAAGTTGGGCGAGCAAGCCTGTGAGATGCATGGCAACTACGAAGAGATCCGTGCGTTAGCCGAAGACGTTAAAGCTTTGACACCAATTATTGAAGTCATCGCAACCATCGCCAGGCAGACTAATCTGCTGGCGCTGAACGCGGAGATTGAAGCGGCCAGGGCCGGGGATGCGGGTCGCGGCTTCGCGGTCGTTGCAAACGAAGTTAGAGCACTTGCAAAACGGTCTACGAGCGCGGCCGCGGATATTGCCGCAAAACTCAATGCTACGGCCAGTAAGGTAACCATCAAGATGGCAGAGGCACAGAAGGCGCTTGAAGAGAGGCACGGCCTCAGTGAACTGCAAAAGCTGGTCGCCGATCTGACTCAGATGCAGCGCGATTTCAGCATTGGCTGCACATTGCAGCTTGAGGTCATTTCCGGCGTGGAATCGGGGCATCAAGAAAGCGTGAGCCGCTTATTGGAGGCAATGGGGCATATCCAATTCCAGGACGTGATGAGACAGAGAATGGAGCACGTGCAGGAAGCGCTGGTGGAGATGCGCAATCACCTGTTGCATCTGACCGAAACGCAGGACAGGCACGGCTGGGATGGCCTCTTCGATACGACCTTCAAGACATTGCTGGAGTCCCATCTTAATAACTACAGAATGGCCAGCCAGACGGTTACGCATCTTGCTGTAGCCGGGGGTCCTACAAAGAGCGACAACAGCCGGCCAGCCATCGAATTGTTCTGATCGATGTCATCGAAGCCTGTTGCAAGAGCATGTTCACTCTTGCTGGAAATGTGGAACCGCGACCGTCTGTGAATCATCCTATCGATTCGGGTTTCCCAGGCGCCGCCTACCTTTAACGGAGTTGAAGACAGCCATCTTCCTGGCGAATGCCTCCAGTGGTTCCGTTGTGCAGGATGTGTTGAACTTTCCTCCGTAGATTTCGATCGTGGGCTTGACGGGACTGTGCCACAGTTGCAGGCTCAACTGCTGCAAGTCCGCTGGATGGCACTTGAGCCACGCACAAACAAATACATCTCTGAAGATATGCGGATTCGTGCACTCCGTCGGCTGTTCAAAACCGTCAACGAAAAGTGTCTCAGCCTGCTGTCCGTCGAGCAAGTGTGACGCCAGTTATTCAGGTAATCCTCAAGGGGCTTCATTAAGGGGTGGGGAGAACGCAGAAGATCAGCTTGCTCGTCTTGTTTTCCTCAGCGGTGAACCGACAAGGCCAGAAATTTACCTTTTCGCCCCTGGAAGCAGCGGCTTCCTCCGCCTTTATAGCCCAGTCAGGCAGAGCGCCGCGATGCAAGAAATGCGCGCTCAAATCCGCCGATCGATTTCTCGATGCGCTCGAGGGGAATCGTCAGCGAAAGACGGATGTGACCGGAGCGTCCGAAGCCGGTGCCGGGAACTGCGAGCACGCCTTCCTCCGCGAGCCGCGTGCAAAAGGCGATGTCGTCGGCGATTGGCGTCTTGAGGAAGATGTAGAAGGCTCCCTCGGGGCGGCGCACATCGTAGCCGATGGCAGCGAGCGCATCGCAGAGTAAGTTGCGCTTGTGTTCGTAAGGCGATGGGTCGATCTTCTGGTCGAGCGACTCAAGCATCACCCACTGCCAGATGGCGGGGGCGTTGATGAATCCCAGAATACGATTGGTGAAGGCGCAGGCGCGGCGCAGATCGAAACTGCCTTCGAGTTGCGGCGAGAGCGCCAGATAGCCGATACGCTCACCCGGCAATCCAAGCGATTTCGACCAGGAGTTGCAGATGGCTGTGCTGGCAATGTAGGACGCCACCTCGGGCTGCCGCTGCTGATCGTAGACGTACGATTTATAAGGCTCGTCGCTGATAACGGTGATCGGCTGGCTGGCGCGCGCCAGAACCCGCTGCAAATCGCACAAGACACTTTCTGGGTAGACTCGGCCGGTAGGATTGTTGGGCGTATTGAGAATGATAGCGCGTGTGCGGGGCGTGATCGCGGCCGCGATGCGCTCGACATCGGGGAGGAAGGTCTCGTCGGTTTCCACCGGGATCATCTTGCCGGCGTGGTTGGCGATGTAGAACTGATACTCGGAGAAGCACGGCATCAGGACGATGACTTCCTCGCCGGGGTCGAGGATCGACTTGAGGATCACGTTGCATGCCCCCGCGGAGCCGACGGTCATGAAGACATCTTCGGCCGTGAAGGCGAGACCGGTCTCTCTCTGGAGTTTCTTTGCGACAGCCTCGCGAACGGGCGCGTAGCCAGCATTTGGCATGTAGCCGTGCGAACCGGGGCGGTTGCTGGCGACGGTGCGCCGCAAAGCATCGACTACCGCAGCCGGCGGCTCGACATCCGGATTTCCAAGCGAAAAGTCGAAGACGGCGTCGGCACCGCGTTCGCGCTTGAGCCGCAAGCCCTCCTCAAACATGCGTCGAATCCATGAGGAGTTTTCAAGCTGGCGCGCAATGGACTTTGAAACGGGCATTGTGTCGACTTATCTCTCCATGAGTTCGTGACCGGCAAGCACGTTGATGCCGGCCGTCTGCAAACGCGAAATGGCGGCATCCGGATCGTTGAAGCGAAAGATCAGGATCGCTTGATCGCCACGGGGATAGGGGAAGGCGTACATGTACTCGATGTTCATGCCGCTTCCATCGAGCGCGACAAGAACATCGGCCATCCCGCCCGGCCGATCGGGCACCTCAACGGCGAGGACCTCGGTCGTGTTGGCCACGTATCCTCGCGACTTGAGAATCTCGGCGGCCCTCTGCCAATCAGACACGATCATGCGCACGATGCCGAATTGCTCGGTGTCGGCCAGAGACAACGCGCGAATGTCAATGCCCTCATTTGCCAGCAGACGCGCAGGAGCGGCGGTGTGTCCAGGTTTGTTCTCAACGAAGAGCGATAGCTGATGAATCTTCATGCTGTCCGCCTGTCGATGACGCGTTTGGCTTTGCCTTCGCTGCGCTGGATCGAGAATGCCTCAACCAGCGCGACCTTCACACGAATACCGAGAACATGGTCGAGTGCGGACTGGATCTTCGCTTGCAGCCCCTGCAGCGCGCCGATCTTGTCGTTGAACATCTGCGGAGTGACCTCGACCTGCACCTCCATCTGATCCAACCCTTGCGCGCGGGTCAGAATGATCTGATAGTGCGGCAGTGTGCCTTCTATCTCAAGCAGGGCGGCCTCGACCTGCGACGGAAAGACATTGACGCCGCGGATAATCAGCATATCGTCGCTGCGCCGGCCGATGCGTGCAATGCGGCGCATCGTGCGCCCGCAGTCACAGGTGCCCGGAAGGATTCTCGTGATGTCGCGCGTGCGATAGCGGATCATCGGCATGGCCTGTTTGCTCAGCGTAGTCAGAACGAGTTCCCCTTCTGTGCCATCAGGCACAGAATCGCCGGTTTCGGGATCGATGATCTCGGGATAGAAATGATCTTCAAAGATGTGCAGTCCCCGATGCTGGCGGCACTCGCAGCCCACACCCGGCCCGATGATTTCGGTGAGCCCATAGATGTCGAAGGCCTCAATGTTGCTGGCGCTCTCGACGCGTTTGCGCATGGAGTCTGTCCAGGGCTCCGCGCCAAAGACGCCTGCGCGGAGAGGAAGCTCTCTCAGGTCCACGCCGAGCTCGGCTGCGCGGTCGATCAGGTGAAGGAAGTATGTCGGCGTGCAGCACATCGCCGTCACGCCGAAGTCCTTCATCAGCATGATCTGGCGGTCGGCGTTGCCTCCGGAGGCCGGAATGACAGCCGCGCCCAGCGCCTCAGCACCGTAGTGTGCGCCAAGGCCGCCAGTGAAGAGACCGTAGCCGTAGGCGATCTGAATGATGTCTCCGCGATGCAGGCCGCAGCCGGCGAGACAGCGAACGACAACCGAGGTCCACACGTCCACATCTTCTTTTGTATAGGCGACGACGATGGGCTTGCCGGTGGTTCCGCTGGAGGCGTGAAGACGGGCGACGTCTTTCATGGGACTGGCAAAGAGCCCGCTCGGATATGTGTCGCGCAGATCGTTCTTCACCGTGAATGGCAGCTTTGCGACGTCTTCGAGCGAGCGGATATGGGCGGGTTCGAGTCCACGCTCATCCATTCTTGAACGAAAGAGCTTGACCTGCTGCCAGGCTCGTGCGACCACGGCCTGCATGCGCTTCAACTGCATGTCCCGGAGCTGGGCAACTGGAAGATAATCCGGCACGCTCGCGGGATGACAGTCGGTGATAGCGGATTCAAGAACTGAGTTCATCCTTCTCGCTCCCTGGCTCGCTCCATGGCCGGCGCGACGGCCCGCCCGATGGAAAACGATCGAAGATTAGCCTCGTGCAGTTTCTCCGGCAGATGGCGCTTGAGAGCGCCGGTCCATGCCTCGACGGAAAAAGGCAAGTGTCGGCTCAAGACGCCGAGCAACGCGACGTTGATGCTCTTTTTGCTGGAGAGAGCAGCCTCGTCGATCTGAGAGGGCTCAACGAGCGTTCCGCCCTGGCGCAGGACTGCCTCATTCACCGGAATCTGGTCGGATGCGATGACAACCAGAAAATCCGCTTCACCCTCGGGGACCATGGGGCTGAAGACGCGCTCGCCAAATCGCACGTCGCTCGATACGGAACCGCCGCGCTGGCTCATCCCGTGCAGCTCGCTCTTCTTCACGTCGAGGCCCGAGGTGAACGCGACGTCGGCAAGGATGTCGGAGGCCTTGAGCACTCCTTGGCCACCCAATCCGGCGATCACAACATTAGTCGGTCGGCTGCTCATTGCACCTCTCATACTCGCGGATTGCGCTGCTCGCCAACAGGCAGTTGCGGCGGGCTATCACAACGGAAAGCTCCGGCTTGGCCAGGCAGGCTTGAATTAGTTCCTGAAACGCCGCGAGGTCCTGCGTGGGATCGACGACATGCACATTCCGCACGCCGACCGAGCGCGCAAGATCTTCAAAGATTACCTTGCCTGTTTTGGCGTGAGCCAGCGTGCGGCCGGTTCCGGGATGCTCCTGCATACCGGTCATGGCTGTCGTTCCGTTGTCGAGAATCAAGACCACATGACCGCTGGGCGGTGGATTGTAGACCATCTCGACCAGTCCGGTGATTCCGCTGTGCACGAAGGTGCTGTCACCGATCACACTGACCACGCGTTTCGCATCCTCGGGCGGCAGCACGTGACGAAAGCCAAGACCCACGCCGATGGCCGCGCCCATGCAGACCAATGTGTCCATTGCTTCGAACGGCGGCAACACGCCCAGCGAATAGCAGCCGATGTCGCCCGCGACGATGCAGTCGAGGTCTCGCAGCACCGTGTAAACGCTGCGATGGGGGCAGCCTGGGCAGAGCGCGGGAGGTTTGCCGGGAACGGGCTTGGGCTCAGGCGAAGAATCGTTATTCAGGATGCGGCGCGCGCGGCTAGCGCTCAACTCGCCAAATCGGAATGACTCCGGCTTGCCCTCGACCGCGATACCCGCTGTTCGCGCGGCTTCGACGAGATAGGGATCGCCCTCTTCGATGACGATGCAGCGCTCGACGCTGGCGGCGAAGGCGCGCATCTGCTCGATCGGCAGCGGATAGGTAACGCCAAGCTTCAAAACACTGGCTTCTGGCGCGGTCTCGCGCACGTGCTGGAAGGAAATCCCTGACGTGATGATGCCGAGCTGCTTTGAACCCTCGATGAGTTGGTTCGGCCCTTCCTTGTCGTTCCACTCGGCGATCTCCGTGAGCGTCTTGCGCAGGCGGCGATGCGCAGGCTTGGCGTAGGCAGGGATCCGCACACGCGACGGATAATCGTGCGCGAAGTGCGCCGGGCGGGGAGCCGGGATTGCGACGGTCCCGCGGCGGACGATGGTCTTCGAATGGCAGACCCGCGTCGTCATGCGCAGCAGAGCGGGCACCTGCCAGCGCTCAGAGATCTCAATAGCGCGCAGCGTGAACTCGTAAGCCTCCTGCGAGTCAGAGGGCTCAATCATCGGCACACCCGCAGCCAACGCGTAGCGACGATTGTCCTGTTCGTTTTGGCTCGAAGCCATCCCTGGATCGTCAGCTGAAACTACGATCAATGCTCCGTCAAGCCGGGTGTACGCCACAGTGAACAACGGGTCCGCAGCGACGTTGAGGCCGACGTGCTTCATCGTTACCAGAGCGCGCGCGCCGGCAAAGGCTACACCGATGCCAACCTCAAGCGCCACTTTCTCGTTGGGAGACCACTGCGCTCTTCCGCCCAGAGTTTCAAAGGTTTCGAGGATTTCTGTAGAAGGAGTACCGGGATAGCCGGTGCCGAGCGCGATGCCGGCATCGATGGCAGCCAAGGCGACCGCTTCGTCCCCGCTCAGCAGGGCCGGCGCATGATCGAGCTGAAGAGATTCCACGCTGAATCCTAAGGCTTTTGAGTCTTGAATTCAGTGTACACGATTGCGGATTCTCTCCTGCGACGGCCATCACAGGTTGCGGCCGAAGAAAAGACGCAGATTCCTGGGCGATTCTGGCGGCACTTCTATCCCATCTCCACTTCTACACGGCTTTCCGCCTTCAACTCCGCAACCGTGATGAAGTTTCCTTCCAACGATCGCCCGTTTAGAGCCAGCTTCCGGACTCCCTTTTGCACTCCGGCAGGGTTACTAACCTCGATGACGACCTTCTTTCCGCGGAAGATGCGAGTTACGGTGAACCCTTTCCATGTGGAAGGAATGCAAGGATCGATTCTGAGGCCGCCATACTCGGGCCGAATGCCGAGAATGTATTGGGTGGCGGCGAAGAACGACCACGTCGCCGAGCCGCTCAGCCAGGGAACGCGCGAGGCGCCGAAACGCGGACTGTATTTGCTATGCGTGAACTGGCAGTAGACGTAAGGCTCGATCTGGCGAATCTCGGCTCGCGTGTTATAAGCGGCAGGCAGATAGGCTCGGAAGTACTCATAGGCCAGATCGCCGTGGCCGAGCAGCGTTTCGGCGATCACTGCCCACCCCTGGGTATGAGTGAATATTGCGCCGTTTTCTTTCAAGCCCGCATTGAACAACGCGGCCCGCATGACGTGAAAGTCTGTTTCGACATAAGGAGGGTCGCAGATCGTCAGGCCGTATTCCGTGCCCAGCTGCTCGCGCACCGACTCCATGGCACGCGCGGCCCGCTCGGGACTCGCATGACCGCTAATCAACGCCCAGGACTGCGGATTCAGAAAGATCTTTCCCTCGACGCTCTCCTTCGAGCCGAATTTGAATCCATCGGCTCGATAGGCGCGTAAGTACCACTCGCCGTCCCATGCGTCTTGCTCTAAGCGGCCGTCTAACTTCGCTAACTCATTTTTCGCCCAAGTTTCCTCCTGCGGGGCGACCATGATGCGGGAGATTTCAAGATAAATCTGCAAGGCTAAGCGCAACTGAAAGGCCACAAAGATCGTCTCGCCCTGCTGTCCCAGGCGAATGCAATCATTCCAATCGGCCGAAAGGCCGCAGGGCAGCCCGTGCGCTCCCGAACGTTCGAGATTGAACTCAATGGCGCGCCTCATATGACCGAGGACCGTGTCTTCTCCTTTGTCGGCATAGGGCAGCACCTTGTTATAGAAAGACAGGTCCCCAGTCTCTTTGACGTAAGCCGGAATCGCATTGAAGAGCCATAAACAATCATCCGAACGATACTCCTCTTCATGAGGAGCTTTTTCAGTTCCGGGATGATGGTCGAACTGCCGTACAACCGGCATGGCGCCACCGGTCGAGACCTGCCCGGTAATCATCAGTTCAAGCCGCTGACCGGCCTCTTGGGGAATCGTGTGCATCACTCCGAGCATGTCCTGCACTGTGTCGCGGAATCCGAGTCCGTCGCGCTCACCCGCGTAGATCAAGCTAGCGGCGCGAGACCAGGCGTAGGTCATCAGGCAGTTGAAGGGACCCC
This sequence comes from Occallatibacter sp., assembly GCA_050010735.1. Taxonomy (GTDB): domain Bacteria; phylum Acidobacteriota; class Terriglobia; order Terriglobales; family Acidobacteriaceae; genus Telmatobacter. Next base: position 49,561 of record JBEKKL010000007.1, read on the forward strand.
ACATGTTGAGAGTGCTGTTCAGTTCGGCGTCCGGCGTCTCAACGGTAAGTCCGCCAATGCGCCCATGCCAGTATCGCTTGAGTTTGGCAAGCTCTTCGCGGACCTGCTCCATGCTAGCAAATTCCGCAACCGCCGACTTCCCTTCTTCGCGTGCGCGGCCAATGCCCATAAGAACGAGAAACTCTTTCGTCTCACCAGGAGCCAGGTTGATCCTGGTTTGCAAGGCGCCACAGGCGTTGTCACCAACGGCCAGTGAATATGTGCATTGTCCTTGTTCGACAACTTGAGGATTGCCATAACCTCGATAAGTCCCAAGGAAAGCTGTGCGGTCTGTGTCATAGCCGGCGATTTCGGCTCCCACCAAAGCCTGGAAGGTGTGACGCCCCTGGTCCGCCTCGGCGAAGTTATCGGGCATCAGTGGAATATTTACATTAGTGCCGTGGTCGATGATGTTATCCACAACCTCCATCTTCACGGTGTGTTGGGTGTACTGCAGATTGATCAGATCGTTCCATGCATCCCAGTTTCCCGCATATTCGACATAGGTAAATGCACTTAACTCGCGGGGCTTCGCGCTCCGATTGGTGAGCTTCACATGCCAGCACTCGAAATTCTTTCCTAATGGGACAAAGTAAGTGGTCTCGGACTCTATGCCGTCGTACTCAGACTTGATAACTGTATAGGCGCTTCCATGGCGGCAGACTGACTTATATTTATCGAGCGCCTTGCCCACAGGCTGCCATGACGCAGACCAATAGTCCTTGCTCTTGTGATCGTGCAGATAGATATAGCGGCCCGGTTGATCCATCGGCACAGCATTGAATCGCAGCCGCACGAATCGCCCTATCGCAGCCGACTTATAGAAGCTATATCCACCTGCATTATTGGTAATAATGGCGCCATATTCGGTCGAACCGAGATAATTACTCCATGACTTGGGCGTATCGGGCCGGGTGATCACATACTCTTTGCTCGCGTCATCAAAGTAGCCGTATTGCATAATCTCTTGTTTTCCTTTTTTGATTGCCGCGACTAGATAGTCTGCGCCGTTTCGTTGGCCGTGTGCCGTGTCGCTAATTCGCCTTGCAGCTTCTTCATGCGCATCTCGTTGAGCGGATAGAAGAGCATCGCCACGCCGGTCAGCAGGAAACCCACTGCAGGAATGATCGTGAAGAGCAGCATAATGCCGTGCAGCGCTCGCGGTGTTTGCGCCACGCCGGCCTGATAGCCGAAGCTCGCCAGCAGCCAGACGGCGACCGGTCCGCCGATCGCCCAGCCGAGCTTGTTCGACATGCCCGCCGCGGAGAAGACAAGGCCCGTTGCGCGCCGGCCGGTGCGCCACTCCGAGTAGTCGGCCGAGTCGGCAAACATCGCCCACAGCACTGGAGAGGTCGGCCCGGTCACGGCGCTATAGAGCACCTGCAGCGCAAAGATCAACACAATCTGTTCTGGCCGAGTCCACAGCGCAGCCACCAGGAAGATCGCTCCCAGCACCGCCAGGCCGATGTAGGTCGTCTTTCTGCCCAAGTAGCGCGTCACATGCTGAATGGCCAAACTTCCCAGCAGCGACAGCAGCGTGCCCGCCACCATGAAATAGGCGGCCAGCTTCTCGTTGCCGACGTAGTACTGAAAGTAGTAGAGAATGGCGCCGCTGCGGATCGCCACCGAGCAGACCGTCAGCGTTCCTGTGAAGAAGAGGATCAGCCATGGCACATTGCAGGCCAGATCTCCCAGGTCGCGGCCCAGCGAGCTCTTCTGCGAGGCCGGCTGCACCCGTTCCTTGGTGAGCGCGAAGGTGAGGAAGAAGAGAGCCGTCGCCATAAACGCGTAGAGGCCCATCGTAAGTTGAAAGCCGTGCGCCTCGGCCGCTGCTAGCTCCAAGCCCCGCATCTGCTGCCTGACCTGTCCGAAGAAATCCACCAGGTAGAGCGTCGAATACTGCACGACGAGGCCCGCGCCAAAGGCGAAGGCGAAGCGATACGAAGAGGCACTGGTCCGCTCCTGCGAGTCGGGCGAGAGCACGCCCATCAGCGCGGAGTACGGGATATTGATCGCCGAGTAAACCATCATCATCAGGCACAGCGTGATGTAGGCGTAGATCAGCTTGCCGTTGGGGCTGAAGCCCGGCGTAGTGAAGGTCAGCGTACTGATGATGCCAAAGGGAATCGCAAACCAGAGGAGATAGGGACGGAACTTTCCCCAGCGGGTCCGTGTCCTGTCACCCATCACGCCCATAAACAGATCGAAGGCCATGTCAAAGATGCGCGTGAGCAGAAGAAGCACGGCTAGTTTTTTGAGCAGAGCATCTTCCAGCTTGGCGTCGGGAGTATAGAAGAAAACGTCGGTGTAGAACTTGCTTTGAAAGTAAATAAAGGTCATCCAAAACAGGTTCGAGGCCGCATCGCCGAGGGCATAGCCCGTCTTCTCGCCAAACGTAAGTCGTGGAGTCTTCGCTTCCATGGGCTCTGTCCCTCTCGTTGAATGGTGGACCGGCGTCATTCCGTCTGACACGTTTAGAACCGGTAGACCACACCAAAAGCCGCGCGCGCATTTCGGCGCAGATGAGGAGAGTAGCCCAGGTTATTCGGATCCTGAACAAATGAGGACGCAATGTCGTCGCCCGAGGCGCGAATGGCCAGATGCGGGCTTAATTTATAGTCCAGTCCACCGCCGCCTCCACCTGCAAATGAGAGCTTGGGCACGGAGCTGTCACCCGCCGTGTGCGCGCCGCCCAACAGCATATGAGCAAAACCATCCACGCGATCGAAGAGCTTGAAACGAAGGACCGGGCCAAGCAAGACAACATCCACTGTGGGATTGCCGGGGTTGGAAGCATCGTAGGTTTGAGCATAGTAGCCGCCGTCGGCGGTGAGGCCAAAGTGGTTGCCAAAGTCGCGGGTGACTGACAGGTTCATCCCTATCAGGCCGTTCTCTGACCGGGCCACCTGGTTAAGAGCGGTGTAGCCCACGCCCGCAAAGGCCTCCCATTTGTAGGAGGGTTCGGCCTTCTCGGTACGTGCCGGACGATCTGGAGCAATCTGACTTGTGGCCGCCAGCGGCAGGAGCACGGCCGAGACCACGGCCAGAAATACGAACGAGAACTTCCTCTTCAATTTTGGCTCTCCTTAACGATCCTCATCTAGACTATCCTCTCCACCCCGGTTCAATGAAGTCCCGACGCCTTCCATCGCCGAAGTCTCCTCAGCGGCTTTGGACGGGAACCCCTTCGGGAAGCCGCAGCAGTTTCCCGGAGGTCTCGGCCACTTTAACCGCAACTCCTTTGGGAAGGTAACGGGTGATGACCTGGGGCCGCGCCCAATCCAGATCCCACCCATCTTCGATGGCTACGACTGTGTACTCTCCTGGCGCCACATTGAGCAGAGCAAAACTGCCATCGGAGTCCGATTGGTCGCGGCGAAACTGATCGCCATTCGCGGCTGGATCATCCGGGACGAGAACGATCATCACGCCGGCCTGGCCTTTCTCCTTCTTTTTTGCAACTCCCTCGATTCGCGTGTCGCTCAGGCTGACCGTTGCGACTATCTGCAGAGGCTTGTCGTGCACGGCCAGAAGATTTCCTGCCTGAGTCTTTTCGCCGATCGTAATCGATTGGACCGCCATTAGCTTGCCGCTGCCGCCGGCGATGAGCTTCCATGTGCCTTGCGGAACAGAGTCAAAAGTGAATGAACCGTTCACGCAATTAACCGGCGGCTGAGATCCCTGCCCATCGTCCTGCGGCATGAGAAAGACGCTCACATTGCCAGGAAATGTCGCACCGCCGGTTGAACGCAGTGCTCCAGAGACTGAAACGGTTGGGGTTCCAATGCCGGGGTCTACCTCTTGGCTGGCGGTGGCATCGAGTTCCACAATGCGAGGCGGATCGCCTTGTGTGAGTTGGTAATGGCCCGGTGCTACGCCGGTGAATTCGACCGAAGAAGTCTCCTTGCCCGGGAAAAAACCATTGCCGACTGAAGGTATCTCAGTCCCGAATACCGACCGTCGTAAAACCGGGCTGGCAATCTGGCGATCACGCGTCTCCGGAATGGAAACGAGCAGACGCAGCGCAGGAACCGCGTGGAGATTGATGTTTGCCTCTTCGCGGCTGCCTGCGGTCAACCTGATCGGAGCCGCCGAGGACTCGTCGGTCGTCGAATCGAAGTAGGTAATCGGATAAGCCACATCGAGCGCGAAAGCAGGATCGTTTTCGGGCCGCTGTTGCTTCGATTCTTCACCACGATGCAAGACGTACCAGGGCACTGCCGTGACCGCCAGCAGATACTCACCGGTTGGCAGGTCGGCAAACTCATAGGCGCCTGTGTCGTCGGTCGCGACCACATTGACCTGCGAGATTCGCGAGCCCGGGTTGTGGTTGTGGGGCTTGCGAAAGAGCATCACTTCGGCGCCTTCGACCGGGTCGCCGCCGTCGGCAGTCACAACTCCATGCAGAGTCGCGCCGGGCAGCAGCTTGAAAACGAGTCCAGTGGTCTGCTGGCCTTCCCCGGTCACAATGGCAGAGTTGTATCCCTCATCGTGCTGATCGTAGAAGGCGGTTAAGAATCCGCGTTTCGAGGCTGATATCGGGTACTTGCCCGAGGGAAGTCCGTCCAGTGCAAAACGCCCCTCGTTGTCCGTCTCGATCGCTTCGACTGTCTGATCGTTTCCCTGCGAGAGCGCGGCAACCGTCACCCGCCGCAACGGCTCGCCGGTGATCGCGTTCACAACTGTGCCCGCGATGGTGTAGACCGCTGAGGCTGTAGGTTGCGGCGGCGCTGGAATCTGCATCTGTGCGACGGTCTGCACCGCCAGCAGAAGACCCGGCAAGCAACTCGCGGAAACGAAGACCTTCCTCATCGTTCGGGAGCCTCCAACACCAGGCTTGCCGTCGCTCCGGCGGTGAGAGTCACCGCCTGGCCCGGCGTGGGCAGCGCCGCGATCGCCTCTGGATTCCGGTACTCCAGCCGCAACGGGCGATCGAAGACATAAATGTGATAGTTACCAGGAGTCAGACCATCCAGTGTCAGAGTCGTACCCGAAGAGGGATGCATATTCATCGGCGGAATGTCGGTTGTGGTATCGAAGTCCGGAACCACATAGACGGTGTAAAACGGCTCGTCTCCGGGCAGAAAACCAGAAAGCGCGGGCGGCAGCGTAAGGGCCAGCTTGGCGCAGTCGCCGCGCAGCGTCAGTTCCATCGGCGGCGGCGATGCGCCCAGCGCCACATACAGCGGCTCGCGGGCGAGGTTGATTCCCCCGGCCGTAAAGGAATCGACGCATAGGCTGCGGTCATTGACCTGTGTGCTGATCCAATGAGGACCGCGAGCTGCGCCGTTCACCTCCAGTTGCTCGGGTCCGGCATCGTCCGCATTGATATCTCCGTTGTTGGCCTCCCCAGTGGGAGCGTCCCCGGCCCCGGTAGCCACGACCGTGACCAGCCTTTGCAATTCCTGGCTTGTGCTCGCATTAGCTTGTCCCGACTTGGCGGCAGCCCGTACGGCGCGAAGCCGAACCGGCCAACTAGGCAAGGGTGAAAGGGGCACGCGCAGGTTGCCCAATGCATGCCCTTCAACCGAGAACTCCGCGAAGCCCGAAAAGGAGTCCGCTCTCCTGCGAGTTCCTTCCGTATGGTCTTGAGGGCCGGTAGGAATTTCCTGACCTGACATCGCTCCAACTAAGAGCGTGTAGCTCCCATTCGGCAGGCTGGCCTGGATCGTGTGCGTCGTCGCGTCAAAATGCGCGATGTAAGCCAGCGGACGGCTCGCGGTATCCAGAAGCTCAGCACTAAGAACCGGCCCCGATGAGAAAAAGTCCTGCTCACGCCCCTTGCTCTCGAACGGCTTTCCGTCCGGTAAGATCGGCGTTGCTGTAACCGCATAAAACGGCTCCGGCGTGAGCAGCAGGTTGGCCTCGGCCTGCTCGCCGTCCTTGAGCCGGATGCGCGTCGCGCCGGAGAACTCCTTTGCTTCTGAATAGAACATACTCGGATAACCTTCGCGCGAGATCCTCGCTCGGGGAGCCATCACGGGCACCGCCGGCTCGCTCTCCAATGTGGGCTGGGTATGGAGCGCGTAGACGCCGGCGGGCAGGCCGGCGAAGCGGTAGGCTCCGCTGCTATTGGTTCTCGTGGTTCCGTTCTGAGCCCACACGGCCCGGCCATTGCGTACCACCTGCTTGAGCAGCGTCAACTGAATCCCCTGCCCCGAGTCGCCGGTCGAGAGCTCCACATGTCCGTGAATCGCAGCGGTGGGAGTGAGCGCGAAGTCGAGATCGGGCATCTCGGCCGCGACCAGCACGTTGTGCGCCGGGCCATCGCCCTGGTATCCCACATCCTCAGTTGCAAAGGGGCGGTCACGGAAGCCAGGCTTGCGAACCTGAATGATGACAAGCCCAACCGGAACGGCGGGAAGCTCGAAGCGGCCCTCGCCATCGGTGAGAGCGCCGGTGCTTGCATCGCCTTCGATCTGCACCAGTGCACGAGGCAACGGCGCGCCCGTGGCTGCGTTCCTCACCACGCCGTGCACGGTCGCCAACGCGGCGGGTGATGGATTGTCGGCTGGGGCCAGTGGCTGCGGAGCCATCGGTTGAAGAGGTGGCAACTCATCCGGCTGCTCCTGTGACGGACTCGACGCCGCAGAGACCAAAACCCCGGCGCAAAGCAGTAGCATCGCCAGCCGCCGAATCACCCTCCGAGGGATCGGCGGTCCACACACGCCTTTTGGGATTTGAAATGGAGCCACGCCTTATTGTGACGGTTTAGAGCCGAGAATGGAATCCGGCTCTTAGTCTCTCGGCCAAAAGTGTTCCTCCGAGCAGCCGCGCAGACGCTCGGCCGCGCTTTCAGGAGTGATGTCGCGCTGGGGCATTGCCAGCATTTCAAAGCCCACCATGAATTTGCGAACCGTGGCCGAACGCAGCAACGGCGGATAGAAGTGGGCGTGAAAGTGAACCTCACGGTGCGGCTGCTTGTCTGTCGGGGCCTGATGGAATCCCATGGTGTAAGGAAAGCTGGTCTCGAAGAGGTTGTCGAAACGAGTTGTCATCCGCTTCAGGACATCGGCCAGTCCATTCCGCTCGTCACTATTCATCTCTGGGAAGGCCCCCAGGTGACGGCGGCTCACTAGCATCACCTCGAAGGGCCAGACGGCCCACCACGGCACCAGCGCCGCAAAGTGTTCGTTCGCGAAGATCACTCGCTCGCCTGCGGTCACTTCGGCGGCCAGGTAGTCGCAGAGCAGGCAGTGGCCGGTGAGTGCCAGATGTTCGCGCTGTGCCTGGATCTCCAGGGCTGGCTCATCGGGAATAAAACCAGTAGCCCAGATCTGTCCGTGCGGATGCGGATTGCTTGCGCCCATCATCGCCCCGCGATTCTCGAAGATCTGAACGTGCTCGATCCACTCCCGGCTGCCCAGCTCCTCGTACTCTCGCGTCCACCCATCCACGACGCGGCGAAGCTCCGGCTGGGTCATGCGAGCCAGGGTCAAGCTGTGGTCGGGATGGTAGCAGAGAACCTTGCAGAGCCCGCGTGCCGGCTCGGCCTTGAGCAAAGGCGAGCCCGACTGTCCGGCTTCAGTGGAAAGTTGCGGCAGCAAAGCCGCATAGTCGTTTTCAAAGGAGAAGAGGCTCTCATAGGCCGGGTTCATCGCGCCCCCAGCGCGTTTGTTGCCGGGACACAGATAACACGCCGGATCATAGGCCACGGCCGAGGGCGCTGTCTTCTGGCCCACTTCGCCCTGCCATGGGCGCTCGGTTCGGTGCGGCGAAACGAGCACCCACGACTGGCGTAACGGATTCCAACGGCGATGCGGGTATTGCTTCTTGCCTTCCATCAACTCTCCCGCAGCTATTGTAATTTCCCGGCGCGGGAATCTCGGGATCACGGGTTGAGATCGAATGCCGGACGCAGAGTTGCGTCCATGTAGAACGGCACCGAAGTGTGCTCATGAACGATTCGCCAACTTCCAGAGAAACGTTCGAGGCAGAGAGTCTCACGCATCCAGAAACTCACCTGGCGCTCGGCGCCCCTCTTCGTTCCGCTCATGTGCAGGAAACCATGACAGAAGGCGAAGCCGCCGCTGACCGTAACCTGAAAATCCCGCGGCTCGATCTCGACCGGAGTCTCCCACGAGTCGAACCAGGCCTGCTTCTCGGGAAGATCGACTCCGCGATGGAGGAGGGGCGGAGCAAGGTTGAAGATGGCGGCGTTTGGCGCAAATTGTGAAGCGAAGAGAGTGGCATCTTTATCGTGGTTCGCTTTGTGGAGGGTTGCAATGAGAGCGAGGATCGCGGCCTCGTCCTGGGAACTGACGGTCTGAAAAGAGCTCTCTTGCATCGTTGCGCTGGGCATGGTGGAACCTCCTTTGGGTTGTGGCGCACCGGCCGACAGGAACACAAGCATTCTGGGGAAGCAGGTCAACTGTCGCGGATGCGATTGTTGATTCAGCCGCGCTATGCGGCGGGTACGAGAATCTCGGTGACGAGCTGGTCCTCGGGAGTGACTCTCGGGTCGTTGACGTAGTGCTCGATCGCAAAGTCGTCTCGGAGCTGAACTGCTTTTTCGGAGACCTTCGACCAGACGCGGCCTGATGCTTCGCCCAGATTCGAGTACGGACCGGTCATCACAAAACGGCCGTATTTGCCGCCGGCGAACTTGGTGTAGGCGATGCCCTCAGGCAATTGCTTCGGCTGTGCATCCAGAGCGAAGCCCGCACGATAGAGCTTTGGCTCCCGTTTGTAAAAGCTCATGTATCCGGTGACCTTGTTGTGTTCTGAGATCGCGGGAAGCAAGGAATGGGCGACTCCCCATGCCTCGGGTGCTGTTGTCATGAAGGGACCGACTCTCTCGACATACACATAGTGAGTTTCGGGCCAGGTGATGAATTCTGGTTCTTCTGTGAGTTTCATAGGATCTCCTTTGGGGATTTCGATTGATCGAAGAGCAGTTCAAGATAGCGGCGAAGATGATCGATGCAGGCTGCGGCAGTCTCGGGGCCGTGCTTTGCCTTGGCCAGAATGAATGCTCCCTGAATAGCAGCCTGTGTGTAAAGGGCAAGACTCTCTGCCGTCCAGTCTCCTTTGATGCCATGCCTTCGCATTGCCTCTTCAATGTCCGGCTGCAGAGTGCAGGCGTGGTCGCTGATGAGTCTCTCGCAGGCTTCGCGGATAGCAGGGTGCGTATCGTAAATCTCCTGAACCATCGTCCCGGCAAGGCAGGTGAAATCGGAGAGTTCACCCTGGACAATTGCCTTGCGAAAGTCGACATAGGCAAGCAGACGTTCAACGGGATCGGAGAAAGAATGATAGGGCGCCGAGCGAAAAAGGGCGCCGGTAGTCTCGGACCAGTATTCGGCAGCGGCGAGAGCCAGATCTTCCTTACTCTTGAAGTGATGAAAGAAGCTGCCTTTGGTCAACCCGGCCGCTTCGCAGATGTCTTCAACGCGGGTGGCGGAGTAGCCTTTTGCGCGGATCACGTGGAGGGCAGCTTCGAGCAGTTTGGTCTTCGAATCGTGTCTTTGATCGTTTTGGATCATTTCATACCAACCAGTTGGTATAAACATACCTACTAGTCGGTATTATGTCAACTCTTTTCTGAGCATTCTTGGGTGGATTCCGCTCGCCATCGGCCGAGCACGAGTTTGTTTGGCTTGGGGAACCCTTCCCACTTCGGCACGGCCTCTGGATCGCGGAAGAGAATCGCGTCGGCCAAGAGTCCACGCCCGCGGCTAGTCATGTGGGTGTGGCATGATTTCAGGAAGGGTTCAAGAATGCTCTGTGCCTCAGAGATCGTCAAATTGCAGGATCTGGAGAACAGTATCGGCCACCAGGTAGCGGTGCCTGATGCTGAGCCGGGGCCAGACTGGCTGGCGCTGGTCGGACGCCAGCACCGCGCCAACTTCGAGCTGTGGCATATCGAAGACGAGGCCCGCAGGCCAAACGCAACCGATGCTGAGGTGGCCGGAGTGAAGCGGCGGGTTGATCGAACCAACCAGCGCCGCAACGATCTGGTCGAGGAACTGGACCGAAGGCTGCTCGAATGGCTCGAAGCGAAGGGCCTGCCCAATCCGACGGCGGCCTTGCACTCGGAGACACCGGGACTGATGATCGACCGGCTCTCGATTCTCTCGCTGAAGATCTATCACACTCGCGAAGAGGCCGAACGGGCAGACGCGCCTCAGGGCCATATTCGGAGAAACCTTGACCGTCTCGCCATTCTCGAGGAACAGCGCGCCGACCTGACCGGTTGCCTGGACACCTTGTGGCTTGAGACCTTGGCCGGGACGCGGCGCTTTAAACTCTATCGTCAGTTGAAGATGTACAACGATCCCTCGCTGAATCCGGCCATCTATCGCACCGCTTTATCGGCCGAATCTCCGGGCCGCTAGCCTCCGCCTCGGAGTCTGTCTTGACGAGAGGCGGGGTTGTGCGTATAAAAAGGGCCGGAGCAACTCAATCAGCAGGGCCCTGTTTTTCGTCGGCCGCGACCGACTCAGGTGGCCCTGCAGGTATGCGAAGACAGCTATCGCAGGGTTCACAGGATTCCCCGAGGTGCTCTAAACTCATGAAGCAAGAGGCCCGATCCGTGGCGCACGACCGAAAAAAGGAAGCTTCACCGTCAGGCAAGCCCAGCGGTCAGTCCAACGCTGGCGCGGGTCAGTCCTTTCAGCACTACCAGGCCGCCGTGCAACTGCTGCAGCAGAGCAAGTACGATAAAGCGCTCGCAGCCTTTGATAAGCTGCTGCCCACAGCGCCGCCCGAACTCAAGGAGCGCTGCAAGATGTACATGAGCACCTGCCAACGGCAACTGGAAAAGCACAACCTGACCTTTCAGACGCCTGAAGAGCACTACGACTACGCCATCTCGCAGTTGAATACCGGCTACTACGAAGAAGCGCGTGAGCAGTTCACCGCTATATTGGCCTCCTATCCGCAGGCCGACTACGCCCTTTATGGACTGGCAATACTTGACGCAATCACTGGACGCGCTCAGGATTGCCTTAAGAGCCTCGCACAGGCCATTGAGCTGAATCCCCGAAATCGGCTTCAGGCCCGTGCCGACAACGATTTTCAGAGCATGGCAGACGACCCGCGCTTTACCGAGTTACTGTATCCCGAGGTTCCCTAAGGCCTCACGTGACCTCCACCGACACTCCGTCATCGAATCCCAACCCGTTTCCACCACCGACAGGCGTACGCGAGACGTTGAATCTTGTGCGGCCTCTGCGCGTTGTAGCCATCGGAGGAGGTACTGGGCTGTCGACCCTGCTGCGTGGACTGCGCCGGCATGTTGTCTGCTGCAACCAGCCTGCGGATGAAGCCGCTCTCATCTCCGACCTGGCCGCGGTAGTCACAGTGACCGACGACGGAGGCTCGTCGGGTCGCCTGCGCAAGGGCTTCAACATGCTGCCTCCGGGCGACCTGCGTAATTGCATGGTCGCGCTCAGCGAGGAGGAGGACCTGCTGGCCCGCCTATTTGCCCATCGATTTCGCAAGGGCGACTCTCTCAAAGACCACAACTTCGGCAATCTCTTTGTCGCCGCGCTCACTGAAATTACCGGCGATTTCGGCCAAGCCATTGAACTGGCCTCGAAGATCCTGGCTACCAGGGGGCGCGTCTACCCGGTGACGACGGCCAACGCAACGGTGGTGGCGCGCATGGATGACGGTTCCCTGGTGCGGGGCGAGACCATGATCACCGCCAGCCGGAAGCGCATCGCCGAGCTGATGCTCGATCCGCCCGACGCCGCTCCGTTGCCGGAGGCGCTCGATGCAATCAATCGTGCAGACCTGATCACCGTGGGCCCAGGTTCACTCTACACGTCGCTGATCACCAATCTCCTGGTGCAGGACATGCCAGCAGCGCTCGCCCGCGCGCGCGGCGTGCGGGTCTTCATCTGCAACCTCATGACCCAGGCCAACGAGAGCGTGGGACTGACCGCCAGCCAGCACATCGAGCGCATCTACGAGCACACAGGCGAGCCGATCTTCGATTACGCACTGGTAAACACCCCGGCCTTCACGCCGGAGACGCTGGCGCGGTATGCGGCCACCGGAGCGTCGCCGATCGAGGCCGACGTCGAGCGCATCGAGGCGCTGGGAGTGCGGTGCATTGCCGGCAACTTCGCAAGCGAGGATACTGTCGTCCGTCATGCAGCCGGCCGGGTCGCCGGTGCCCTCTTTGCCCTGGGCGGAGCGACTGTTGCCAGCCGAAGCTGAGATTTTCACTTTCCATCCGATCCCACGCTCGGTTACAGTGAATGCGCGCAGCCAAGGCTTGCGCGATTTGCAGGAGGAATGATGAGCAAGACCCGTGTTTCGATCGCCGCAGGTTGTTGTCTCGTTGCCGTGGCGCTGGCCACCTGGGCTCAGGCCGCTCGGAAGGCCGGCCTATGGGAGATCACCACCAACATGGTCTGGCAGCAATCCCCCATGCCCAATGGCATGGCCATGCCCGGCGGAGGCCCTCATTCCACGCAGGTCTGTCTCACGCAGGCCCAGGTGGATAAATACGGCTCGCCCATGCCACAGAACAGAGGCTGCGACATCTCCAACGTGGCGATGAAGGCCAACGGCATGACAGCCGACTGGGTCTGCACAGCGCCGATGGCCGGCAAGGGAACTGTCGAGTCCTCCTGGACCGATCCGGACCACGTCAAAGCCAAAGTGCATTTTCTGGGCGCCATGCAGATGGGTCCAAACTCCAAGCCCGTCGAGTACACCATTGACGTGTCGTCCAACTACAAAGGCGCCGACTGCGGCAGAGTCAAGCCTCTGGTTACCAAATAGCGCCCAGCCGATCGGCACAAAGTCAAAGTAACAGATAGCCCAGCGTTCCCATCCTTTCCGCCTCTCTGCGCAAAGGATGGGAGACCGGGCGGACCTAGAGCGATAGCAGAATGGCTCCCGCCCGCTTCATGCTCCAGAGCGCCAGCCGCTTCTTCCATTGCGCGTTCGTGGCGATCGCATCGGAGATAACGCAGGTCATGAAGCCCTCTCTGACCGCATCCAGCACGGTCGCACGGACACATCCCTCTGCAAAGACACCGAGAACGAATAGCCTTTTCACCCCATGCATTCGCAGATGAGCCAAGAGTTCCGGATTGGAAAAGGCACTTGCGCGCCGCTTCGCAAAGACACGCGCCGTCTCGTGATTCACTAATCTTCTATCGAGTCTTGAGCCATCGCTGCCAACGATCGCAGCGCCGTGGCGCAGGAGGTTGCCAACACGCGCGGAGGCTGGAAACTGATTCACGACTAAGACGGGACTTGTACCCGGTAGAGCTTTCCCAGACAGAATCGCGTTAGCGGCATCGATCACAGCCTGGGCTCCCAGCCGATCCACTGGCATCCGTCCAGTTTCATCAAGAAAGTCTTCTTGCAAATCCATCAATAGCACTGCAGACCCTTCCGTAAGGTCATCCACCGGTCGTCTCCTCTCTCAGCCTTCAATGGTTCTCTTCAACTGTCCGCAGGCGGCGTAGATGTCGCGGCCGCGCGGCTTGCGCAAATAGACTGCAACGCCCTGGTCGGCCAACACGCGGCGAAAAGCGTCGATGGCCTCTGGCTGCGGCGTCGCATAGCCGATGCCGGGACCGGGATTCCATGCGATCAGATTGACCTTGACAGGCAGACCGCTGCGCCGCACGAGGCGGACGACTTCAGCGGCATGCTTCGGCTGGTCGGTCACGCCGCCTAGCAGGACATACTCAAAGGTGACGCGCTCTCGCGGGCGAAGTTGAACCTTGCGCACGGCGTCGATGACCGCCTCGATGGGCCATCTGCGGTTAATGGGCATCACCTCGCCGCGGATCTCGTCGTTGGGAGCGTTGAGGCTGATGGCAAGCTTTGGCCGCAGTTCGCCAGGCTCCTGGGCAAAGCGCTCGATGCCGGGAACGATTCCCGAGGTCGAAACCGTCATGCGCCGCGGACTCAGTCCGATCTCCCCAACCAGCAGGCGCACCGCTGCCATGAAGTTGTCGTAGTTGAGGAAGGGTTCACCCATCCCCATAAACACGAGATTGACGCGGTCGTGCCCCACCTCGACTCCATGCCGGTCGAGGACGGCAACCACTTGGCCCACGATCTCGCCGGCGCTGAGATTCCGTTGCAGCCCCAACCTGGCGGTGAGGCAGAATTGGCAGTTGACTGCGCAGCCCACCTGGCTGGAGACGCAGATGGTCGCGCGTTGCCAGCGGCCCCCGGCCTCGTCTGGCTCAGCGTCGCTTCCGTCACCGCTCTCGCCATCGTCGCCCTCGGGCATCCAGACGGTCTCAACGGTCAGGTTGTCGCTTTGGCCATGCACAAGATAGCGCTCGGTTCCATCGGTGGATCGGAAGACCTGGGCGATGCTGGGACGGCCCACCTCCCAGCCTTCGGCTACCAGCCGCTGGCGCAGTGAAAGAGCTAGAGTAGTAATTTCACTTAGCTCTGTAATTCTTTGTTGATAAATAGCTTCTGAGATTTGACTACCGCGCCAGGATGGTTCGCCGGCCTCTGCCATTCTCGTCTTGAGCGTCTCTGAGTCGAGCCCAAAGAGGGGTTGTTTTCCGGCCTCCCGGCTCGGGATTTTCCGCCGGCCGGCGGAGTCGTCCAGGGGAACGAGTTGATCGCGATTCTGCGTCACGGCTGGGCTCAGCATAGAGCATTTCACACCCGGGCGTGAGGCTGCGCTGGTTCCGCGCTTCTGTTTGAGAGAATCTCTAATTACAAATGAACCTTTTTGCTCCTGCGCCCTAAGTACAGGTTGGAGAACCAATTGTTCGACGAGCGGGAACTCTGGAAGAAGATCGTTCACGGCGACGCCGATGCGTTCGATATCTGGTATCGAGAAAACGCACCGCGCCTCCTCAGCTTCCTCCGGCACCTTCTCGGAAACCAACAGGCGGTTGAAGATGTGATGCAGGAGACGTTCGTACAGATCTGGCGCCGGCCTCAGGGCTTTGATCCCGAGCGTGGGACACTCCGCTGCTACCTCTTCGGCGCTGCCCGGAGGCAGGCCGCCGAATGGGCTCGCCGGAATCGTCTCGGCGATGAGCTGGCACACGATCCGGTATCACCTGGTCACATTGACACGGCCGCCACAGTCGCCGATGCATTCGCCCGGCTAAGCTCCGAACAACGGACTCTTCTCTGGTTGCGTGAAGTCGAGGGGCACTCCTATGCGGAACTCGCCACGGTGCTTGATGTACCGGTTGGTACCGTCAGGTCCCGGCTCTTCACCGCGCGGGAAGCGCTTCGGAACATTTGGCACGGCACTCTCAACCCTGCAGGAGGCAACAATGAACTGCGATGACGCAGCCGAATTCGTGTCCGCGCTCTGCGACAGCCAAACGATCCCGCCAGAAGCGGCCGATCACATCAAGAGCTGCACCGCGTGCCGGGCTCGCCTCGGCGACTATATGGCGATAGGCGTCGAGTTGCGTTGTGCCGCAAGCGTTGAGGCCTCCACAACTGTTCCCCATTTTCATTTGGACAAGCCACGAGCTCGCATTGCCGCGTTGTGGCAGAAGGGACTTGAGACCATGAGAATTCCCAGGCTCGCTTTTGGCGCTTTGATCGCCGGCATCCTGGTCCTTGCGTCAACCCTGACCGTCGTAAAGGTACGCGCAAACAACACCGGAACCGTGCTCCTGATAACAACGGTCGGTCCGGCTGGACCACTCCCGGATTGTCCGCTCTCAGCGCAGGAGACGAAGCCGAGCTGCGACTGGTATGGGCCGGTGGGCTCGCGGTCCCTTGCCTACAGGATTAGGGTGCTTTCCCGCACCGGCGACAGGGTCTCGCTCTCCATCAGCACGCGGACCTATTCCAAAGGCGAGGATCTCTCTTCTTTCACCTACGACGCCGATCCTTCAGAGACTGTCAGGCAGATCTGGTTCGAACCAGGTAAGCCCTTAGAGCTGGAGCTGCCTGAGGTGGGCACTCTCACGCTGACGGGCCAATGGATCGATCACATGCCAATCTTCGACATACAACTCTTCCCCGGCCCGCGCGAGACTCGATTTGCCAGCCCGCTGCTGCTGAAAGACAAGCGAGTGGTGGGCGACTTCGCGAGCTTTGCAGGCATGCTCACCACGGACGATTTAGACCGAACGGCGGTGATGATGTACATCCCAGGCGAGGGCCGATTCCTGATCTCAGAGCGCCCGATGAAGGGAGCGGTGGAGGCACGGGTTGCTGGGGTTGGAAGCCGCGTCTCCTTCGAGGAGGACGGCCACTCGTGGGAGCTTGTGAATGGTGCTCCCATGACGCGCGATGACCACCTCTGGGTGCTGCACCAGCCTCATTTCAAGATGCATACGGCGGGTCAGGAGGCCGACCGCATCGGATTCGGCAATAGGAGGCTGGTGCAGACCGCGCAGGACGAGTGGATCCCAGAAGAGAATCCGATGTGGGATCGCTAGACCCCACCTTGCATTCGCAGTTCGGCTGCTGGAGCGCCGCCCGTCTCCGACCCTTCTTTTCCTCAATTGGCTGGAGGCGAGCTGCGCAATCCTTGCTTTAACTCTGCTTTAATTTTACCTGCTCAAGACAAAGAAACTGCTTGGCTTAATATCATACATGGTATCACCACCCGAGAAGGGGTACCGTGGCTCAAGGTTCTTGTTCAAGCCTATTGGCGGCAGATTGGCCTACAATCGAATTTGGGCCTCTTCCCTGGGACAGCTACACGTCTTCCGACCATGAATACCGAGCGCAATCTCCGACGCACCGTGCTGCCGAGCGGCCTGATCGTTCTGACCGAGCGGATGGAGGGCATGCGTTCGGTGGCCATGGGCGTTTGGATCAAATCGGGCTCACGGTGCGAGCCGGCGGAGACCAACGGCATCTCGCATTTTGTCGAGCACATGCTCTTCAAGGGCACGCGCTCGCGCTCGGCGCAGCACATTGCTCGCGAAATGGACTCGATCGGCGGCAATCTGGACGCCTTCACCGGCAAGGAGAACATCTGTTTCAACGTCAAATCGCTCGCCGAGCATGTACCCATCGCATTGGACGTGCTGGCCGACCTGGTGCTGAATCCGGTCTTTGACCTGCCTGACATCGAGCGCGAGCGCGGGGTGATTCTCGAGGAGATCAAGATCGACGAGGATAACCCGGAGATTCTGGTCCACGAGCTTTTCACGCAGGCCTTTTGGAAGGACCACCCGCTGGGATGGCCGATCCTCGGCACCACGAAGACGGTCGCCAAGCTGGATCAGCAAAGCCTCGTGGCCTATCATAATGACCGCTTTCACGGCGGAAACATGGTCTTCTCGGCTGCCGGCAACCTGGATCACGACGAGTTTACGGAGGCTGTGGCGGGGAAGTTTTCAACGCTCGCTGGCGGCCCACCGCTTCAGGAGCTGCCCGCGCCCGACGCAAGTGCGCGCATTATCCTGCGTAACAAGAAGGCCCTGGAACAGGTGCAAATCTGCATGGGCGTTCCTGCGCCGCCGATCACCGACGAGAACCGCTATGCCGCGCTGATTCTTAACACGGTCTTAGGCGGCGGCATGAGTTCGCGGCTCTTTCAGACCATTCGCGAGGAGAGAGGGATGGTCTACTCGATTTACTCGGATCTGAGCCCCTATCGCGACACCGGAACGCTGCTGGTCTACGCCGGTACCTCGACCGGCAAGGCGCTGGATGTGGTGGATCTGATCCTGGAGGAGCTTCGCAAGCTGAAGGACTCTCCGTTGCCTGACGAGGAGCTGAATCGCGCCAGGGACCAACTGAAAGGCAACATCCTGATGGGCCTGGAGAGCTCGAACTCGCGCATGGCCAACCTGGCCCGCCAGGAGATGTACTTCCGCGAGTTCATGACGGTGGACGAGATTATCGCCCGCATCAGCGAAGTGAGCGCTACGACTGTGCAAGAGATGGCTCAGCGGCTCTTCGACCCCGCGCGCGTGGCCGTCACGCTTCTAGGCCGGCTGGACGGAGTGAAGCTGAGGCGCTCGCAGGTGGTGTGCTGAAGAGCAGGGGTCACTTCCCTGCGATTTCCCAACTAGCATCTTGGCTGGATCTTCAGGTCAATATCTCAGCAGAAATGAACTCGAATCGAAAAGATCTGATCTCTGATCTCTGCCCCCTGATCTCTGCTTTTCGAGCGTCCTATTTCCCTTCCGCGTCCATTCGTTGTAGGATTTTCTCGAGTGGGCCGGGCTTTTCTCCCCGCTCCAAGAGGCAATGAAAACCCATGAAATGTACGAACTCGAATAACCCCAACAGCCGCGCCATCCAGCCCAATGGCTTCACGTTGATGGAGTTGCTGATCGTCATCTCCATCATCCTGATTCTCATGCTTATGGCGATTCCCACCATGGGCAACATGAAGAAGCACGCCAGCGAGACGTCGGCGATCCAGTCGATCAAGGCCATCAACATGGCCGAGCTTCAGTATGATTCCATGTATCCGGCCAACGGATACTCTTGCAAGCTGGCGGCGCTGGGCGGCGAGACGAGTTCGGGTCCTCCTTCGCCGACGGCCGCGCAGATGCTGCAGAGCGATCTGGCCTCGGGCTATAAGTCCGGCTACATCTTCGAAATCAGCAATTGCAAGACGGTGAGTATCAATGGAACGGACCGCGTGACCGGCTACACGCTGACCGCAGTGCCGCAGACCGTCGGGCAGACCGGCAATCGCGGCTTCTGCAGCGACGAAGGCGGCGGCACACCCAAGTACGACCCGGCAGGCGGAAAGAACTGCACCCAGCTCCTGCAATGAGGGCTTACGCGCTTATCCCGCGCAGCGGGATTGTTTTGGCCGCCGCGCTGCTCGCAGCCTGTCTTTTCGCTCAACAGCACCCGCCTGCCACGCCGGCGCCCTCGGCGCATGAACTGGCACAGCGTGTGGACCGCCGCTATAACCAGCTGCACTCGCTCAA
The DNA here is from genome assembly GCA_050010735.1 of Occallatibacter sp. Classification (GTDB taxonomy): domain Bacteria; phylum Acidobacteriota; class Terriglobia; order Terriglobales; family Acidobacteriaceae; genus Telmatobacter. The sequence goes on from JBEKKL010000007.1 coordinate 68,421, forward strand.
GGCCAGCTTTGCGGAGAGCTATGAGGGACTGGGCATCCGGCGGAACGAGAGTGGAAGTTTGCTGCTGCTGAAGCCCGGCCGCATGAGATGGGATTACAGCTCACCAGCCGGCAAGCTCTTCCTGCTCGACGGCAAGTACGCCTGGTTCTACTCTCGCGGCGACTCTCAGGTGCAGCGCATTCCCGCCAAGGAGCTGGACGATCTGCGTTCGCCGCTGCGTTTTCTGCTCGGCCATACAGAGCTTGAAAAGGAGTTGAGCCACCTGACGCTGACGCCCGCCTCCGACGGCCGCTTTACGCTCACGGGCCAGCCAAAAGGCCAGGAGAAACGCGTCAGCCGGCTCGCGCTGACGGTGAGCGCAGATGGGGCCATCTCGGGCATCGAGATCGAAGAGACCGACGGCGCTCTGACCCGCTTCAGCTTTTCCGCCGAGCAACTCAACGCACCTGTGCCTGCCGAAAGCTTTCAATTCACGCCGCCAGCCGGAGTGCCGGTGGTGGATGCGCTGCCGCCGGTGTAAGACGAGGGAATAGGGAACAGGGAATAGAAAACATCATTTGGTGTGCAGATGTACTCCATTTGGCCCGGTGATTCTATCGGACTCCCGAGAATCCTGGAGAGTACGTAACTGTTCCCTGTTCCCTGTTCCCTGCCTCACTCGTACCTGAGCGCTTCGATCGGGTCGAGATTGGCGGCACGGAGGGCGGGGATCATGCCGCTGATCAGGCCAGTGACGATCAGAATTCCAGAAGCCACGATCACTGAAGCGGGCGAGATCAGGAGGCGGATATCGGCGGACTCGGCGTTCTTGGCAATCGCGCTGTAGAAGGTGATGCGCCCCACCATCAGTGAGACGAGATATGCCAGCGCGATGCCGGCAATGCCCCCAACGCTGGTGATGGCCAACGCCTCGGCCAGAAACTGCGTGAGGATGTGCCGCTTGCGCGCGCCCAAAGCTTTTTCCACGCCGATTTCGCGGGTCCGCTGCTGCACAGCAACCAGCATGATGTTCATCAGGCCGACGCCGGCGATGCCCAGCGTGAGCGCGCCGACCATCGAGAGCAGCACCTGCAGCGCGATGGTGAGAACGCTGAACTGGCGCAGCTGGGTCATCAGGTTGGCAACGTGAACGGCTTCGTGATCCGAGGGGCGGAAGTGATGGGCCGCGGCCAGTGTCTCGCGCAGAGTCTTCTCGGCCAGTTCGTTATTGCCTTGGTAGCTGAACCATGCGCCGTTGATGTACATCGTGTCCTTGAGATCGCTCATGGTGTTGAAGGGCACGTAAATCTGGCGGTTGATATCGTTTTCGTCGCCCTCCTGCATCTTCGGTTTGAGAACGCCGATCACGGTGAAGAGCACGCCGTTGAGGCGGATCGTCTCGCCCAGCGCCCAGCCTCCGGAGAAGAGCTTGGTCTTGGCCTCGGAGGCAAGCACGCAGACGTGAGCCCGCTGCTGATCTTCGGCCCCATTGAAGAAACGCCCCTGGTCGGGTTCCATCTTCAGAATGTCGGCATAAGCGGGGCGAACGCCATTCACCCCCCATGTGTAGATGTGCAGATCGTTCTGCACAGTGACATCTTTATAGGCAAATGGCGAAATGTGCGTGATGCCAGGAACAGCGTTGGCGACGCGATCCACATCGTCGAGTGTGAAACGCACCCACATGCCCGCCTTGTCGCCGCCGGCCTGCTGGGTTGTCTTGCCGGGAAAGAAGCCGATGGTGTTGGTACCCCACTCGGCAAAAATAGCCGCGAAGGCGCGGCCCATTCCGGCCCCGTAGGCCAGCAGCAACACAACTGTGGCGATGCCCCAGGCCATGCCGATCATGGTGATAGCGGTACGGCGGCGGTTGTAGACCATCGCCTCCCACGCCTGCCCGAGTATGTCCTTTAGCATGAGTGCTGCCTCCCAGCGGTTAGTGAAGAAGTGAAAAAGTAAACAAGCAGTAAGCTCTAAGCACTCTCTTTCCGCTTATTCACTGCTCGCCGTTCACTTCTTCACTCTTTACACTTTCTTTCTCACTCTTTTCGCAGTGCCTCGATCGGGTCCATCGCAGCCGCCTTGCTGGCTGGATAGAGCCCCGCTGTCACGCCGCTCACCACCAGGGCACCCAGGGCCAGCGCGGCCGACCACGGCACCAGCCGCGGTGGATCGAAGCCGGGCATTTTGTCTGTCAGTACCTGCTGCAGGAGCCACATAAACGCCTCCGAGAGCCCGACGCCAATCACACCGCTGATTCCGGTCAACAAAAGCCCCTCCCAGAAGAACTGCGTCAGGATGCTGCGCTTGGTGGCCCCAATGGCCTTCAACACGCCGATCTCCCGCGTTCGTTCGGTCACCGAGACCAGCATGATGTTGATGATTCCCACTGCGCCAAGCCCCAGCGTCACAATGCCCACTCCACCGAGAAAGACGTCCATCGCGTCGAAGATGGCGCCGACCATCTTCTCTTCCTTCACGGTGTCCCACTCGTCGAAGGCATCTTTGAGACTGGGGTCAAAGCCGTGGTTCGCAGCAATCACCCGGTGCACCGCGGCCACGGCGGCTGCGGCCTCGCCCTTGGTCGTCGGCTGGTACTGCAACGAAAAGACCGCATCCCGAGGAATGTTGTTGCCCTTCAGCGGATAAAGCTCCTGCATGGTTGTGATGGGGATATAAATCTTCTGATCGTCCCAGGTGTTGTTGCCCCGGCCAATCTTGTCCACCTGTCCAACGACAGTGAAGCCGGTACCGTTGATGGTGATGGTCTCGCCCAGCAGCGGACGGCCGGGAAAGAGCAGTTGAGCGACCTTCTGCCCCAAAACGGTCACACGGCGATTTTCTCGCAGATCGTTGTCGTCGAGGAATCGGCCCTGGGACAATGGAATATATCGCACTACCGTGCAATTGGGCTCGACTCCGGTGACGTGGCCCGAGGTATTGCTCCACTGGCTCACTTCATAGAGATCCGAGCGCTGCAACTCGGCAGTCACTCCGCGCAACTCCGGCAGCTTGCGCAACGACTCCTCGTCGCGCAGCGTCAGTTGGTAGGGACGCATTCCGGTATGCTGGTTGGCGAGCGCCGGAATGGTTCCATTGAACATCAGCACCAGATCGTTGCCGAGAGAGGCGAATTCTTTGTGCTGGCCGCTGCGAAAGCCCTCGCCGAGGCCTACCAGCACCAGCAGCGAGCCCACGCCCCATGCGATGCCGAACATGGTCAGGAAGCTGCGCAGCTTGTTGGCCATGATGGCGCGAAAGACCTGGCCGAGAGTGTCAGAGAAGTTCTGCATTGCAATTTGACGCCAAGATGCGCGTTCGGAGAGTGATACGCGGCGGACGGGGCTTCGGTTCCCCGCCAGGATTGCTTAGAGGACTCTCGGCTGGGAATGGGCAACGCGATCTGACGAGACTCAGCAGAGAACTTCTTAGTTCACCCGCGCACCCTCTGGGGCCAGAAACAGCGACTCGGAGAGCGTAAACAAGAGCACCGTCCCCGGTTCGAGTGTGGCCTGTGGGTGGTTGACGAGCAGGTGAGCCGTCACGGCTCCGGCTCCGATCAAGCTGCCGGTCAAGGCACCGACTGGGCCGGCTACGATGGCTCCGGTGATTGCCCCGCCGCCGACTGCTCCGCCGTATTCGAAGCTGTCGCGCTTCAGCCGCGAAGCAGGCAGCACCGTGCCCTCGCCGCCGACACGCGTGCGGGAACCGGGAGTTCCGCTCAGCTCGGCGCGCAGCGTGTAGCGCGAACCATTGGGCAGAATCACCGTCTCCGGAATCAGGCGCATGGAACCGCGGCCGCCCAGATGCCCGGTGGAGACCTCAGCGACACGACCGTCGATCTCGGCTCCGGCAGGAATCAGCACCTGGCCGCCCTCAAATACATCGCTTGCGACGTGGCTGCGAAAGGTCTGGCCCTTTTCGGTGCTCTCGGTCGAAAGTCTGTCGAGCAACTCAACGCGAATCGTCGTTCCTTCACCCACTTCGCCGGGACGCAGCGACGGCGGATGCACGATGCCGTCATCCGGATCGGCGACACCTCCTCGAGCGGTCAACGCCGGCTGCTCGGCGGCGGGAGCACTCTGCTCGACCTGGACGATTCCGCCATCGGGGTCGGAGGTGCTCACTGCTCCACTGGCAACGGCTGTTTGCTTTTTAACCGGAGTCTGGGCCTGGGTTTGAGTCTGATCTTCGACCCCGGAACTCGCGGGCGCAGCCGGCTGCCCGGCAGCTGGCTTCGCCTGGGGCACGGCCGGCTGGGCAACGGGTGGCGTCTCGATGGTATCGTCCGGCGGAGGCGTCGAGGTTCCCTGATAGGGGCTCGACTGGCTCGCGTCCTGCGCTCCCAGAGAGGCGGCAACCGTGAGCATCAGCGTGCACAAGAAAACAGGCCTGATCATCCAAGTCTCCTTTTCCGACCCGCGGGCGGCATTCTTCCCTGAAGAGTCGAACCCTGCCGGCTGCGCGGAGTTGCGAGCGCGGCCCAGCGGATCGAGAACACCTCATTCGAGGTCAGGTTAGCGCGAATTCTCTCCGGAGCATAGCGAAGACGGGCGCCTGTGCCTTGGACGGCACGAATCAACAAAAGCAACCCGCTCTGGCACAATGCCCCTATTGCAACCAATTTGGCGCTCTGACCGCGGCTCCGTCATCGGCTTCCGCCCGGTTTGTTAGAATCCTTACGAGACCAGGACCTGCCTTTTTTAACGTTGGACGGAGAGGAATCGCGCACGTGCAGGGGCTTCTGAACACCATTCAAAGCGCCGCCGGAGAGACTCTTGCCGTGGATCGCCGTCTGCAAATGCCCAATCTGAGCGCCCGGCTGCAACACCGCATTGCGAGGACTGATATGACTGAGATTGTTGCCATTCGCGCCCGCGAAGTTCTTGACTCGCGCGGCAATCCGACCGTGGAAGCCGACGTGATTCTTGAGAGCGGCGCTCTGGGCCGCGCCATTGTGCCCTCGGGCGCCTCCACCGGCGAGCACGAAGCCGTGGAATTGCGCGACGGCGATAAGAGTCACTATCTGGGCAAGGGTGTGTTGCAGGCCGTAGCCAACGTGGAAACCGTGATTGCGCCCGAACTGGAAGGCATGGACGCCGCCAACCAGCGGCTGCTCGACCAGACGATGATTGCTCTGGACGGGACGCCGAACAAGGGCAAGCTGGGTGCGAATGCGATCCTCGCGGTCTCGATGGCCTCTGCGCGCGCCGTAGCACAGACACTGGAGATTCCGCTCTATCGCTACCTGGGCGGCGTCAACGCCAGCGTGCTGCCCACGCCCATGCTCAACGTGCTCAATGGCGGAGCCCATGCTGACAGCAATGTGGACTTCCAGGAGTTCATGATCATGCCCGTCGGCGCCGAGCGCTTCTCCGAGGCGTTGCGCTGGGCCGCTGAGACCTTCCACACACTGAAGAGCGTGCTCAAGAAGAAGGGTTACAACACCGCTGTGGGCGACGAGGGCGGCTTCGCTCCCTCGCTCAAGTCCAACTCAGAAGCGATCGAGCTGATCCTCGAAGCCATTGACGGAGCCGGCTACAAACCCGGCGAGCAGATTGCCATCGCACTCGATCCGGCATCGAGCGAGTTCTACGACAAAGACAAGAACAAGTACGTCTTCAAGAAGAGCGACAAGCGCGAGCTGACGAGTGAAGAGATGGTGGCCTTCTGGGACAACTGGAGCCGTCAGTACCCCATCGTCTCGCTCGAAGACGGCCTGGCCGAAGACGACTGGGCGGGCTGGAAGATCCTCACCGACAAGTTGGGCAGCCGCATTCAACTGGTCGGCGACGACATCTTTGTCACCAACGTCAAGCGCCTGCAGCGCGGGATTGAAGAGGGCGTGGGCAACTCAATCCTCATCAAGGTCAACCAGATCGGCACGCTCACCGAGACTCTGGAAGCCATCGACCTGGGACGCCGCTACGGTTATACCTCGGTCATGTCGCACCGTTCCGGCGAGAGCGAAGACACCTTCATTGCCGATCTCGCAGTCGCCACCGGCGTGGGCCAGATCAAGACCGGCTCGGTCAGCCGCACCGACCGCATCGCCAAGTACAACCAATTGCTCCGCATTGAGGAAGAGCTCGGCGGCGGAGCAGTCTTTCTCGGCCTCGAAGGCCTGAACTACGAAGACTAGCTTCCTGCCGTGGGGCGATGGTTTAGCGGCAAATGAAGGGAGGGATGTCTGTCTCTCCCTTTGCTCCTATAAGAGGCGCACCACCACTACGAACCTGTCATCCTGAGCGGAGCGCAGCGAAGTCGAAGGACCTGCGGCTGCCTTTGTTGTTGCGGTTGTTCTATTTTCACTCCAGATCAACTCAATAGGTCCAGGTCGAACCGCAATTCTCGCAGTGCGCTTTCGTGAGCAGTTCCTTTCTCGACAGACCGGTAGCCAAGACGGAGATGCCGCCGGTGAGGGCAGCTGCACTCGCCTTCTTGCCGGAGATGCCAGCATCTTTCTGAATGCCTATGGTTCTAACCCCTCCCCGAACCTGACAATGAACGCATACGATTTGAGGGCGGATCGGTCCAAGGAGCCGACTCCGGTCATACTCCTTTCGCTCATCGGGGTTCAAGTATGACAGTTTCTTTGAATCGATTCCTGAAACCCAAAAAGCAATGACGATGCAGACCAGAAAAAACGAAATTAGAAAGTGCCAGAAACTCAGGTTGATCCACAGGATGACGAAGAGGCCAAAGGTTACGATTACTCCCAGGATGAACAGGCATCCAATTGGTACATTGTTCCCTGATGCACCTGGCACGGCGAGACATGTGGGGCAAAGATATGTTTTGGGCGACGGCCCAACTCCCATTGCGTGGGGGTTGTATGGGATTTCCGCATTACATTTGCGGCATTTCATTGGCTTACCTTCTGGCTAAACATCGCGATTCCCCTTGCCCCAACTGCGGTTTGTTCCTCCGCACATAAGAAAGCCTCCGTTGCCATCTGGGATTCGCTTCCCGTGCCTATCAAGCTTCGGCAATTTCTTGAGATGACGGCGAAATCCTCTGCCTGTGTTGTCTTTAGCAAAGCCACTTCCGCATTCCGGGCATTGTTCGTTTGCTAGTTGGTCGATTTCCCGATTGGAAGCCATGGCCTCCACCTTTCAAGATACATTTGCCGAGAAGCGGCCGCGGGGCCTTCGACTCCGCTGCGCTCCGCTCAGGATGACAGCGTTTTTGGTGATATTTGCCTGGCAAACAGATCGATGCAGAGACTGTAGTGCAGGAGGATTGCTTTCGTCAACGATTTGCGATAGATTCCTCGCCATGGAAGAGAAGGTCTATTTCACTTACATCGTAGCCAGCCGGAGTCATACGCTGTACATCGGCATGAGCGGCGATCTGCTGAAACGTATCTTTGAACACAAGCAAAGGACTCACGAGGGATTCTCTTCCACATATAACTGCAACCGGCTTGTGTGGTTCGAGCGATTTCTGTCACCCGAAAGTGCGATTGCGCGAGAGAAGCAGTTGAAAGGGTGGATTCGCGCAAAGAAAATTGCACTGATTGAAAAGAGCAATCCGACATGGAACGATTTGAGCGAGGGGTGGTATTCGGTCGATCCTACGGTTGACAAGCGCGGTGAGCCACTACGGGTGAGTTGAAGAGTACAAGAGCAAAACCAAGTGCAAGAGCAACCGCAGGTCCTTCGACTGCGCAGGTCGCAAAGAACGCGACCCGCTCCGCTCAGGATGACAGGTTGATTGTTGTTTGATCTTTTCAAACCGGGCAACAATTCCTCGTTCCAACGTGAGGGAGCTCTCAAGATGACAGCATTGTGGTGGAGCAAATGTCAAAATCGGCTCCGCTCCAGGTTTCTCAAAACACACCCCTCACAGGTTATTCTAGAAGAGAGAATTTCGATTCATTCTGAGGTGCCTTCCTTCGTGTCCACATTCAAGCGTCCACTCGTTCTGACCATCCTCGATGGATGGGGCTATCGCGCCGAAACCGCCAACAACGCTATTGCGCTGGCCAAGAAGCCAACTTACGACAAGCTGCTGCGCGAGTTTCCCAACACGCTGATCCAGGCCTCGGATCACTTCGTCGGCCTGCCCGACGGGCAGATGGGCAACAGCGAGGTGGGCCACCTCAATATCGGCGCGGGGCGCATTGTGCAGATGGACATCACGCGCATCGATGCGGCCATCGCATCTGGCGAATTTGTGAAAAACCCAGCCATCGTGAAGGCCATGAAACGCGCGCGTGAAGCCGGGAGGCAGTTGCATCTCTTCGGCTTGCTCTCCGACGGCGGCGTGCATTCCCACAATCAGCACGTCTATGCCCTGTTGCGCACAGCACGCGAGTATGGATTGGAGCGGGTCTTCGTTCACGCCTTCATGGATGGCCGCGATACACCGCCCGACTCCGGCGCCACTTACATTGCGCAGCTCGAACAAAAGATGCGCGAGTACGGCGTTGGCAAGGTGGCGACGATCAACGGCCGATACTATGCGATGGACCGCGACAAGCGCTGGGAGCGCGAGCGCAAGGCCTTCGACGCGATGGTCAACGGCAAGGCCGAGGGTGGTGCTTATCCCGATGCCGTGGCACGCATCAAGGAGAACTACAACAACGGCATCACCGATGAGTTCCTTATTCCCTTTGTCGTGGTCGACGCCGCGGGCAAACCGCTGGGCCAGATTCGGGACGAGGACGTCTGCATCAATTTCAACTTCCGCGCGGACCGCGCCCGCGAGATCACCCGCGTCCTGACCCGCGAGAGCGGCCTGAACAAACACGGCGGACGCGATCTCGATGGCTGGGAAGCGCTCGACTCGACGATTCCTTGCAACGAGATTCCGAAGGACCTCTACTACCTTTGCATGACGCAGTACGACAAGCTTTACGAGCTGCCGCTGATCATGCCGCCGGAGTCGCTCGACAACATCCTCGCCAACGTGCTTGCTCAACACCATCTGCGCAATCTGCGCGTAGCCGAGACAGAGAAGTTCGCTCACGTGACTTACTTCTTCAATGGCGGGGTCGAGACGCCCTTCCCTGGCGAGGATCGCGTGCTGATTCCTTCGCTCAAGGTCGCCACCTACGATCTGGCCCCCGAGATGAAGGCCGAGGCGATCGGCGACGCCATCGTCAAGGCTATCGAAGACACGACCTTTGATCTGATCGTCGCCAACTTCGCCAACGCCGATATGGTGGGCCACTCCGGCAAGCTGGAACCCACCATCAAGGCCATCGAGGCCATCGACGCGCAATTGGGCCGCGTCTACAAGGCGATTCGTGAAAAGAACGGCAGTTGGCTCATCACCGCTGACCACGGCAACGCCGAACAGATGGTGGACCCGGTGACTGGAGGCCCACACACAGCGCACACTACTAACCCAGTACCGATGGTCTACGTGGCTGAAGAAGGCCCACACTTTAGGCTGCGTCCCGATGGCTCTCTGCGCGACATCTCGCCGACGCTGCTGAACATTCTCTCGCTGGGTTTGCCCAAGGAGATGACCGGCGGCGATCTCCGCGTGCCACTGGCCAAGTAAGCTGACTGGGTTTGGGTTGCCGGCTCAGGGAATCCGAACCCACTCCTCCGTCCGCCCCAGCAACGAGATGCCGATGAAGCCGCGCATGCTGAGTTTGTCGTTTCCAACGGCCCAGATCTTGCCTTTGTATTCCTTTCCGTTCTCGGGATCAACAACGGTTCCATCGACCCAGTCGTCGCCTTCGGTATGGAAGTTGCGCAGGATGACCATTCCCAGAATGAGCTGATTTTTGTACTCGCCGGAGCACTTGTCACAGAGATCGCGTGGAGTGCGGCCGGGGCGCACCTCGGTGACACGGCCAAAGAGCTTGCCATTTTCCAGATAGGTATCGACCTTGCCACCGGGCGTGCCGTCGCTGTTGACGACTTGCCAATGGCCAACGGCATTTTGCAGCTTCTGCGAGAGCTGCTGCGCGCCGGCAACGGATGCCACTACAAAGAGAGCTTGAGCAAGGAAACTGCGGGAAACCTGTCGAGCGATTTGCATGGGGACCTCCCGTCTCTGTGGATTGTAGAGCGCAGATGGGAGAATGGGTATCTACATCGGCCGCCAGGTGATCTCTACCCGAACGGGAATCTCGTTCTTGATGGGCACCGTAAGAAATGAAGGCCGATCAATCTTAAAGTCAGAACAAGTGGCTGGAACCGTGCCGCTGATCCTGAGCCGGTCGCCCAGCATCGTGCGCTCGAAAGGCACATGCGCATAGTGCGCGGTCTGTCCGGCAAATTGGACCTCAAGATCGGCATAGATGGTTGCCGAGGAGGTGTCTGACTGGGGAAAACGCGTACGCACGACGACCATCGGAAACTGCGCGCCGCGAGTCGCCTCGATCATGTGCAGATCGCGATTCGTGTCTCCTGAGTCAAAAGACTTGACGGGAGCTGCAATCAGGAAATCGCATTGGCCAGCGTGGCAGATTCCCTTCCCTTTTGCCGCATGGCTCACGCCATCCACCTGATGCATGGGATGAGACATGTGGTAGGTGAGTGCCGATTGCTCGGCAACCCACTGGGTATCGGTCTGCGCAAAGACGGGCGGCGCAAACAGCACGAGGGCAAGCAGTATTTGCTTCATCATTTCTCCCAGAACTTCCAATGAATGGGCCAGGAGACAGCGACGATCGACGTCCCGTAGGCTGCCGCTGTAACCCACGCAACAGTGCCATGCGCGGAGGCTAGGCCGTGGACTTTCTCTCCGGCGTTCTCCTGCTTGTAGGCCATAATGCCCAGGGCCGGCGTGATGAACATCCCCGGAACATGAACGAAGGCCAGAGCCTCATGCATGCGAATCGCGCCGTGTTTTGTGGTCCCCGGCACCTTGGGCGCGAAGATCGAAAAGTAAGCAGAGCTGAAGTAGAGAGCGGTGGTTGCTCCTCCCAGCGCAGCATGAAAGTCGAGATTGGCTGTCGTCGGCTCGGTGATGGTATGGCCGTTTCTCCCCTTGGCCTTGGCCATGGGGCCGGTGATCAGAGCTGCGGCCATGGGCGCGGCAGCGATCAGGCCAAGCCGTTGATGCATCTTGAGCATCTCCGTCCGCTTTTCGAGCAAGGCCTGCAACTTTGCGTCAGGCTGAGACTGTTGCGGAGTAAAGCCCAAGTCTCCGAGCGACGGCGCGTTGGGCAGCGGTTCCTGAGCTAAGGCCAGGTCGAGGGTTTGGGGCTCGCCGGCGGCGAGCGTGACTTTGGCTGTCTTAGAGCCCAGCGTCTCGATTGAAACCGAGACCTCGTAGTCTCCGGGCGCGAGGCGGCTGAAGGTGTAAGTGCCATCTGCGCTGGTTCGAGCTTCGGTGGACTCGTTGCTCTCTAGATTTTTGGCCGTGACCCTGGCGTTCGCGACGGCTTTGCTTGAGCCATCGATCACCTTGCCGGAGAGCGACGCCGTGGGGCTCTGCGCGAAGAGATGCGGCGCGATCAGAAGGGAGAGGATCAAGGCCAGGGCTGAGAGGGATGTCTGGCGGGCTTGCGACTTCATGGCTTGTTCTCCTGGCTCGTGATGGGGAAAAGGCAGACGTCTTTTGAGTGACGCAGATCGAGGTGCGCGGGTTAGCAAGCTAACTACGTTTCTTGCGATGGAATTTCGGTCGAGCCGGGCCTTTTGCTTCACCGGCTGCCGGCGATCATCTGGGCGGCGTGCTGCAGGCTGGTGTCGGTGACCTTTGCGCCAGAGAGCATCCTGGCGACCTCATGGGTGCGGGCGCGATCGTCGAGCAGGCGAATCTGCATCTTGGTACGGCCATCGGCCTCGCGCTTCTCGACGACGAAGTGCTGATCGGCGAAGGCGGCTATTTGCGGCAGGTGAGTCACGCACAAGACCTGCTGGCCGCGGCTGAGGGACTTGAGCTTCTGGCCGACGGCCTCAGCGGCGCGTCCGCCGATACCGATGTCGATCTCGTCGAAGACAAGCGTGCGCGGCGTTGGCGTCTTCTTCTTCGGCCTCGCGGCGCCCTCCTCGACTGAGACCTTGAGTGCCAGCAGCACCCGCGACATTTCGCCGCCTGAGGCGATCTCGTGGAGCGGCTTGAGCGGCTCACCGGCGTTGGTTGCGATGCGGTATTCGACTTCGTCCCAACCGGCGGCGGTCCAGTGCGATTCCTCTTCGACTGCGTTGACGGCGATCTCGAAGCGTACCTTCATGGCCAGCGAATTGATCTGCGCCTCTGCCAGCTTCGCCAGCTTGCCAGCAGCAGTCCTGCGTTCAGTGCCGAGGCTGGCAGAGGCCGCACGATAGGCTGCGGCGGCTATAGCCAGATCGGCGCGGAGAGTCTTCAGAGTCTCGTCGCGGTCTTCGACCTCGGCCAGTTTTCGGGTTACGTCTTCGCCAAAGGCAATGACCTCGGTGACGGTCTTGCCGTATTTGCGCTTGAGGCGGTCGAGCATGGCAAGGCGATCCTCGATCTCGGCCAGCCGATCAGGACTGGCGTTGATGCCTTCGGCGTAGTCGCGCAGGCTTGAGCCTACATCGCCGATGGTGGCGCGAGCTGCGGCCATCTGCTGTGCGGCCTCGGTGAAGCGCGCATCATAGCGAGCCAGCTCCTCAATGTTTTTGATGGCCGCTCGCAGGGCAGCCTCGGCCGAATCGCCGCTCTCATACAACCGTTCAAAGGCTCCCATAGCTGCGGCGTAGAGCTTCTCGGCGTTGGCCAGGACGCGCTTTTCGGTCTCCAGCGCCTCATCCTCGCCGCCTTCGAGGCGGGCGGCTTCGATCTCCTTTTGCTGATAGCTCCAGAGATCGACCATGCGCAGCCGGTCCTGCTCACCTTGAAGGAGGTCGTCGAGCTTCTCCTGGGCGGTGCGCCAACGGGTGTACGCTTCGGCGACTGCTTCTGTCGCGAGGCCGCCAAAGCGGTCGAGCAGGGTGCGCTGCTGAGCCTGGTCAAAGCTCGAAAGACTCTCGCTCTGCGCGTGAACCAGGGCCAGCTCCGGGGCGAGCTGGCGCAGCACGGCGACCGTTGCCGGCTGATTATTCACGAAGACGCGCCCCTTGCCTGTTGAGAGAATCTCGCGGCGCAGAATGACGTCGTTGCCGGCCGAGTCGATCCCATTTTCCTCAAGGATTGCCTCCGCGTTGGCCGTGGACTCGAAGACGCAGGAGACAACGGCCTTGTCGGTTCCGTGGCGGACCACCTCGGCGGAGGATTTGCCGCCCATCAGCAGGGCGAGCGCGTCGACGAGGATGGATTTGCCCGCGCCGGTCTCGCCGGTGAGCAGGTTGAGACCGGGGCCGAGCGAGGCGATGGCGTGATCGATGACGGCGTAGTTTTCGGCGCGCAGTTCGACGAGCATTTTGAGGAAGCCTCAGGAAACCTCTTCGGTGACAAGCACAATGGTAAGTCAGCGCTTTAGCCCTGACAATCCGAGCGCAGCATAGCACGCGGGGCGGCACCAGTGGTTCGCGGATGGAGGCCCGCGGGTGCCAAATGGACCATACAGGTAACTTGGAGGTGACAAATCGCGTCTGATACCGTGAAGAGAGAGGTGAAGACCGATTTTACCCGCTGCGTTTTTCTTCTTATTGCAAGCCGATAGCGGCGCGGCGCCCCCAGCGCCGGAGCAGGCCTCGAGCGCCATCGTTGAGATGGTGATGAACAGCGGCCTGGTCGCACAGATCGTGCTGGCGATTCTGCTCTTTGCCAGCCTCTATTCGTGGACGGTGATTCTGGGCAAAAGCGGCTCCTTGCGCCGGGCTACCAGTGCGAGCAGACGGTTTGTCCAAGGCTTTCGCCAGGCTAGCCGGCTGCAGGAGATCGCGGTGCTGGCCGAAGAGTGCAAGGCCAGCCCATTTGCGCAGGTCTTCGAAGATGTCTACGAGACCTACAAGCGGCAAACGGGCGGCTCGGGTCCGCCACGCAATATTGCGCCGCTGGAACGGTCGGCGCAGACCGCCGCAAGCGGGGCCTTGACCAGCCTGGAGCGGCAAATGACCTGGCTAGCGACGATCGCCTCGATCAGTGTCTATGTAGGCCTCTTTGGCACGGTGATGGGCATCCTGGACGCCTTTCACGGACTCGGCACCGCGGGCGCAGCAACGCTGCGAGCGGTTGCGCCGGGCATCAGCGCGGCGCTGGTCACGACGGCTGCCGGGTTGTTCGTCGCCGTGCCCGCCAATATCGCCTACAACCAGTTCACCGCGCGGATCAGAGATTTCGCCTCGAAGATTGACGGCTTTTGCCGCGAGCTGCTGAACTCGCTGGAAGAGATTCCGGTGCGCGCCGTGATCGTGCCGCGACCGATTCCTGGTGGCGCCGAAGCTCAGAGGAACGAAACCGGAAGACCCGAGGCGCGCCCCGAAGCGGCCAGGGAGGCGGACCGTGGCCTATTCAAGTAGCTACGGCGAGACTCGCACCTCGCTGGCAGAGATCAACATCACGCCGCTGGTAGATGTGGTGCTGGTGTTGCTGATCATCTTCATGATCAGCGTGCCGGTGTTGCAGTCGGGAATTGAAGTGGCCGTGCCCAAGACACGAACGGTGAAAGAGATCACCGAGCAGCGGATGGTGGTGACGATCGACCGCGAACAACGGGTCTTTCTCGGCGATCAGCCGGTGAATATTCACGATCTGGGGAAGAGGTTGCGCCAACCGGGCGTCGACAATGCAAAGAAAGTGATCTATCTTCGAGCCGACGAGAGGGTTCCCTTCGGAGCCTTTGCCACCGTGATGGACGCAGTGAAACAGGCGGGGATCACCAACATTTCGATCGTGACTCAGCCTCTCGAAACCAAGCCGGCAGGTGGAAACTAGCAAAAGGATTCAAGAGCAAACGATGGAAAGCACGCTGGAGGGCCCAAGCCGATCCGCAGCCCAACTGGAGCGGGAGCTGACACCGGAGCCCTTGCTTGCCCCGGCGGCAGGATCGCTGTTGCTTCACGGCGCGCTGGCCGGATGCCTGGTGGTCTATGGCCTTGTGGGCGGACTCTTTCACCACAACCAGTGGGGTAATCAGGGTCTCGGCGGAGCGATTGAGGTAACGCTGGTGACCCATGCGGCCCTTCCACTACCCAGCGATCAGCCGCCCAACGAAAATGTGCTGTCCACCGAGACGCCGAGCCAGGCCCCAGCCGAGGCCACGCCCAAGACCAAACAGGCAGTCGATGAGACGGCCATTCCGATCAGCGGAAAGCAGACGAAACCCGAGCAACAGGAGATGCGCAAGACGCAGCAGCATCAGCCGCAGCCTAAACAGGACAACCTTGCGCAGTATGGCGAGCAGGCGGGCTCGTCGATACCGCGCGCCACGCAGACGCAGGGGTTTACCAGCGGCCAGACGACGGTAAGCGATGGCGATTTCGGCAGCCGCTTCGGCTGGTACGTCGACAACCTCAATCGCAAGATGGCCTCGAATTATTACAAGCCCGAGGTGGATCCTCACACGCCCCGTGGGTCGCGGGCGTACGTTCAGTTCGCCATTCACCGCGACGGCAGCGCGAGCGGCGTGCAGATGAGTCAATCGAGCGGAAGCTCGACTCTTGACCGCGCTTGCATTCGAGCAGCGCAGCGTGTAGACACATTTGGGCCGCTGCCTGCGCAATACAACCAAAACATCCTTATGACCTCCTACTATTGCGAGTACTAGATTGTACATGGCATGTGAAACCATGGACGTAAAATAGACTTGTGAACGGGCGCGGCTCTTTGCTGTCCGGGCAGGAAGGCAGAAAAACAAGGCTGGCCACATTCAAAGAGTCCGCAAAGATCATTCACGCTCAACCCGAGGAAGGATCGCGCACCTGATGAAGGCATATTCCCGGATCAGTTTTCTCCTCCCGATCGTTCTGGCGACATTTGCACCCCTGAACGCAGCGGCCCAGGACTGGATTCGCACTGGATCGAACCTGGGCAACGACCGCATTCGCATCGCCGCGGCGGACTTCAAACCGGTCGGCGGCGATCCGCAGACTCCAGCGTTGAAGGCGGCCTTTGACGCGACACTCTATAGCGATTTGGCCAATGCAGGCATCTTCGACCTGGTTTCGAAGAGCATGGAGCCTCAGGCAACGCCCGGATCGCCGCAGGAGATCAATCTGTCGCAATGGTCCGCAGTCCCCGCCAATGCCGCCATGGTGGCCTTCGGCGCGCTCTCCGTGACGAACGGCCGTATCGCTGTCTACGGCTGGCTCGACGATGCGCGCAATACGGTGAGCCCGCAGATTCTCGGCAAGCAATATAACGAACAGGCCAGCGAAGACATGGCCCGCACCGTCGCGCACAGGTTTGCCGACGAGATCATTCTGCGCCTCGGCGGTGGCATCGATGGCATCGCCGAGACGAAGATCTACTTCGTGAGCACGCGCAGCGGCACCAAAGAGATCTGGCAGATGGACTACGACGGGCAGAACCAGCGCGCGGTGACGCACCTGGGCGCCGTCTCGCTCTCGCCGCGCGTCTCGCCCGACAATTCACGCATCGCCTTCGCGGCTTTGGGTCGCGAAGGATGGGCGATCCGCATGTACTCGCTGGAGCTCGGCCGCATGATCAACTTCTCGGCGGGCTTTGCCGGTGGCAGCAACCAGTCTCCAGCGTGGTCGGGCGACGGCACGAAGATCGCATTTTCGTCGTCGCGATCGGGTGACTCCGAGATCTGGGTTGTGGATGCCAACGGCGGCAACCTGCACAGCGTTACCTCGCTCCGCGGGCCTAATGTCTCGCCAACATGGAACCCGCGCACGAATGCGCAGATCGCTTGGACAGGCGGGCGTACAGGCGAGCCGCAGATTTACACGATGGACCAGGACGGCGCCAATATTCAGCGCATGACCGACTCAGGCTATGCGGTCTCGCCTTCGTGGTCGCCCAACGGACAGTTCCTCACCTTCAGCTGGAATCGCAAGTACGGTCCAGGCGACCCCGGAGGCCAGGACATCTACGTAATGGACATCGCCAGCAAGCGCTGGCTTCAGGTCACGCACGAATCGGGCAGCAACGACTTTCCCTCCTGGGCACCCGATGGACGGCATATTGTCTTTGAGCGCTCGATGGGCCCGCACAACCACCAGATCTGGTCGATGCTGGCCGACGGTACTCAGCAGCGTCAACTGACCCAGTCGGGACAGAATTTCATGCCCAACTGGAGCTGGAAGTGATCGTCACGGCTCATCTGAACCCGGCCGAAAGTGCGGTGACGCCAGAAAACCCGCCGGCTCGCTGCACTATCATATTGTTGACGAGATTCAATTTGCGGAAGGAGTAAATCCTTGAATCGACTGTATCGCATTCTGTCGCCTCTCGTTCTTCTTGCCATCGTGGTCACCGTAGCCGGCTGCGGCAAAAAGAAGACGACGCCAGTTTCCCCCGCTGAAACGCCTCCCCTAGCTGCACCCGCGCCCACCGCTCAGCTGACTGCGAAGCCAACGTTCGTCTCCGCGGGCGATCAGGTTCAACTGACCTGGAGCACCACCGATGCGACCAGCGTTTCGATCGATGGCATCGGCGATGTACCGAGCTCAGGCGTGAAATCCGTCACGCCCACTGAGTCGACCACCTACCATCTGGTGGCCCGCGGCGATGGTGGCACGGCGGAGTCCACGGCGCGCGTAACGGTGAATGCTCCTCCGGCTGTCCAGGTGCCTACCACCTCGATGAGCGCGGAAGAGGAGTTCAAGACCGAAGTTCAGGATATCTTCTTCGACTACGATACCGATGACATTCGCGGAGACGCGCAGGCCACTCTCTCCCGCGATGCCTCTTATCTGGCAGGCCATCCGAATACGAAGATCCTGATTGGCGGCTACTGCGACGAGCGCGGCTCCAACGAATACAACCTGGCACTGGGCCAGAATCGCGCGAACGCGGCGAAGAAAGCTCTGGTCGCCGCGGGCATCGCAGCCGATCGCATCCGCGTTATCAGCTACGGCAAGGAAAAGCCATTTTGCGCCGAGTCTACCGAAGAATGCTGGCAACAGAACCGCCGCGCCGGATTCACGATGGACCAGTAGAACTCAACAGTTGTCGGAGGCCGGAGATCGGAGATCGGCAAGCATGAGTTCGATGCGGATCGCTGATCTCTGACTCATGATCTCTGATCTTTAGGTGACATATGCAGACCGTACGGACACTTCGCAATCGTCTCTTCGCGGCGGGATCTCTCGTCATTCTTCTCCTCGTCGTGCCGGTGCGCGCGCACGCCGCCTCCAAGGAGATCATCGAGCTACAGACGCAGGTGCAGCAGCTGCTGGACATGGTGCAACGGCTCCAGTCAACCATGGACTCGCGCTTTGGCGTGCTACAGAATCTGGCCCAGCAGACCGCGGATAACGCAACCCAGATGTCCGCCGCCGTCAACGCGCTGCAGCAGAAGATCAATGCGCAGAACGACGCGGTGAACGGCAAGCTGGACACCGCCTCCGGTCAGGCTCAGGCACTCAACGACTCAGTCGACGAGTTGAAGTCGCGCGTCGCCAAGCTGGACAAATCGATCCAGGATCTGCAGGCGCAACTGCAAAACATTCAGAACCCGCCGCAGACTTCCCCCACTCCGGCCGCGGCGCCGCCGCCCGGCGCAGAGCCTCCGTCATCCACTCCTCCGTCGGCTGCTGTTCCCTCTTCCATCCAGTCGCCGCCGCTCAGGGAGACCTTCCAGGCTGGCGTGCGCGACTACAACGCGGCCAAGTACGATGTGGCGGCAGGCGAATTCCAAGACGTGCTGCACTTCTATCCGATGGACGATCTGGCCGGCTCTGCGCATTTCTATCTCGGCGAGATCGACCTGAAGCGCAGCAAGCTCTCCGACGCGGTGAAGGACTACAATGCCGTTCTGGAAGGCTTCCCCGGCAATGCAAAGGCTCCGGCAGCTCAATTGCACAAAGGGACGGCTCTGTTGCAAATGGGCAGGAAGGATGCGGGCATTCATGAGCTGCGTCTGCTGATCCAGCGCCATCCACAAACCCCCGAGGCCGCGCAGGCGCGTTCCAAGTTAAATGGGTTGGGGGCAAAGATCAGTCAGACGACGCACTCGAGCACGCCTGAATAATTCGCTACAAGGCGAGATTGTGTGCTCGGTAACTCCGCAGGAGAATCAAGACGATTCAATCTCCATGCGCTCGATCAGGCTATCGCGAATGCTATAGGCATGCCGCACCGTCGTATCGATAAGCAGCTTGCCGCTTAAATCCCGAACGACCTGATGAACGCTGACGACGGTTCTCCCCTGTGCGTCTCTTTCGAAGCTCATCGGTTGGACGTGCGGGTCGACGATTCCCCACTGGCGGGTCCAGTACTCGCGCACTCCATCGTGCCCGTGTACATATCCGCCTTCCATTCCATTGGGCCAAACGACATGCAGATGCATCAGAGCCAACACCGCGTCGATGTGCCGGGCATTGAACTCGCGATACGCTGTGAGCAGGAGCTCCCGCTCATCGCCGATCGGGTTACGGGCCATCTGTACCCTTTACCTCAGCGTCGCCATCAACGCATCGAGAGCCGACTTCGGCGGCCGTGTGAGCGACTCCGGCAGCGTCGCCAGCGGCTCATCCACCAGATTCAGCAGATCGGTAAAGGTCGGCTTCTCGGTGTTGATGTAGAAGACGCCAGTGAGGATCTCGTCCTTCTCCTGCGCTTCCATCATCGTGCGCACCGCGTTGGCCTTGTCGGTCGGGTCGTAGTCTTCGAGCAGCTTGCGCAGGCGAAGATTCGAGCCGTCGTGCATCTCCACTTCATAAACCTCGCCCGAGTCGTAGTCGACCTCGATCTCATCGAAGCTGGCCACAAAGCCAATCTCGTTGATCGGCTCGTCATTCTCTTGCATAAATTTGTAGCTCTTCGTCGATCCCTCGTGGTCGTTGAAGGTGACACAGGGGCTGATGACATCGAGCAGCACCGTGCCCTTGTGGGCGATGGCGGCTTTGAGCATTGAGAGCAGCTGCTTCTTGTCGCCGGAGAAGGAACGCGCTACAAAGGTCGCGCCCAACTGGATGGCGAGGGCGCAGGTGTCGATGGGAGGCAGATCGTTGACGACTCCCGTCTTCAGTTTGGAGCCCAGATCGGCAGTGGCTGAGAACTGGCCCTTGGTTAATCCGTAGACACCGTTGTTTTCGACGATGTAGATCATCGGCAGGTTGCGGCGCATCATGTGAACGAACTGGCCCATGCCGATCGACGCGGTGTCGCCGTCGCCGGAGACGCCAATCGTCGTCATGGTGTGGTTGGCGAGGATCGCGCCAGTGGAGATCGCCGGCATGCGCCCGTGCACGCCATTGAAGCTGTGCGAGCGGCTCATGAAGTAGGCCGGAGTCTTTGACGAGCATCCGATGCCGCTCATCTTCATCACGCGCTCCGGTTCGACGCCCATCTCGAACATCGCGTCCACGATGCGCTCGGAGATGGCGTTGTGGCCGCAGCCGGCGCAGAGCGTGCTCTTGCCGCCGCGATATTCGAGAACCGGAAGACCGATGTGGTTCACCTTGGGAGCTGGAGCAGCGGTTGCCATTTAGAGGCCCTCCTTCACTGCAAATTGCTCTGTGATCGAGTCGGCGTCCACTGGCAAACCGTTGTAATGCAGGATGCTGCGCAGCTTGGTCACCTGATCTGCGGGCAGGTCGAGCTTCAGCAGGCTCGCCAGCTGCGCGTCGCGATTCTGCTCGACGACATAGACGCGCTGATGAGCTGTGACAAACTCATGCACCTCGTGGTTGAAGGGCCAGGCACGCAGGCGCAAATAATCCGCCTCCTGTCCGTAGCGAGGCCTGA
>JBEKKL010000008.1:0-95639 GCA_050010735.1 Occallatibacter sp.
CCAAGCCGGGATCGATCACGCCGCACACCAACTTCAAGGGCGAGGTGTACGTGCTGTCGAAGGAAGAGGGTGGCCGTCATACGCCGTTCTTCAAGGGCTACCGTCCGCAGTTCTACTTCCGCACGACAGACGTGACGGGCGTGGCGGAGCTTCCCGAGGGCACAGAGATGGTGATGCCGGGCGACAACGTGGCGCTGACGGTTGAACTGATCACGCCGGTGGCGCTGGAAAAGGGACTGAGATTTGCAATCCGCGAAGGCGGCCGCACGGTGGGCGCCGGAACGGTGAGCGAGATTATCAAGTAAGGCAGTGAAAGAGTGAAACGGTGAATCAGTGAAGAAGTGAAAGAGTGACGCGGCAAAATACGGATCGTTCACTTTTTCACTCGTTCACTTTTTCACTGTTTTTCCGAAGGGAAAACCATGGTAGGACAAAGAATTCGAATTCGGTTGAAGGCATACGATTATCGCGTGCTTGACACCTCGACCGGCGAAATCGTGGAGACGGCCAAGCGCACCGGGGCAACGGTGGCTGGACCGATTCCCTTGCCGACGATCAAGAACAAGTACTGCGTACTGCGTTCGCCGCACGTGGACAAGAAGTCGCGCGAGGCCTTCGAGATTCGCACGCACAAGCGGCTGATCGACATTCTCGAGCCGACGCAGCAGACAGTGGACGCGCTGATGAAGCTCGATCTGCCGGCTGGCGTCGATGTCGAGATCAAGGCTTTTGAAAAGTAAGCTGACAGCTCGCAGCTGACAGCGAACAGTTAAAAGCCCGCGCAGGGCTCCGGCAGTGCGATGAATGCAACATCGCATGATGAGGCGAGGAAGAAGATGGCAGTTACAGGGATTCTGGGCAAGAAGATCGGAATGACGCAGGTCTTCGATGAAAAGGGCGATGTGCACCCGATTACGGTGCTGCAGGCTGGCCCCTGCGTGATTACGCAGTTGAAAACGCTGGCAAACGACGGTTATGAGGCTGCGCAGATTGGCCTTGTCGAGTTCGTCAAGGACAAGAACGTGACCAAGCCTCAGGCCGGGCACTTCGCAAAGACCGAAGCGCCGCCGGTGAAGGTTATTAAGGAAGTGGCTCTGGAAGTCGATGCCGAAGGCGCTGTGGCTACCAAGGCAGGTGACCGCGTGCTGGTGGACATCTTCAGCGAGGCCAAGTTTGTCGATGTGATCGGTACATCGAAGGGCCGCGGCTTTGCCGGTGTCGTTCGGCGTCATGCCTTCGGCGGCGGACCCAAGTCGCATGGTCACATGTTCCAGGTGCAGGGCTCAATCGGCGCTTCGAGCTATCCTTCTCGCGTCTTCCCTGGTCAGCGCATGCCCGGCCACATGGGCGCCAAGCAGATTACGGTTCGCAACCTGCGCATTCGCGGCATCGATCTGGACGAGAACCTTTTGATGGTCGAGGGCGCGGTGCCCGGATCGCGCGAAGGTTATGTGCTGATCTCCAAAGCCAAGACTCCTCCGCGCGAACGCCGTGGCTTTGCCGGCTCCGGCACCGTCGATCCGTTGAAGGCTTCGAAGAAGGCCGGCAAGAGGAAATAACAAGCTGTTAGCTTTTAGCTGCTAGCTACTAGCTTGTTTGCTGCAGGAATCAGGAATTTTGCTTCACCCGTTGCGAGCTGAAAGCTAGAGGCTAGCGGCTAGAAGCTAACAGGAAGAAGACGATGGCAACTTTGGATGTAGTGAACATGAACGGCGACAAAGTGGGCACGCTGGAACTTTCCGACGCGCTCTTTGGGCCGGACTCGGTAAACGAGGCTCTGCTGTGGGAAGCGGTCAAGCACTATCGCGCCTCGCTGCGCCAGGGCACGCATAAGACCAAGAGCCGCACCGAGGTCGCTGGTTCGGGCAAGAAGCTATGGAAGCAGAAGGGCACTGGCCGGGCGCGTATCGGCTCGGTGCGTTCGCCCCTGTGGCGTCACGGCTACACGGTCCACGGACCTCAGCCGCGCAGCTATGAGTACGCCTTCCCGCGGAAGAAGCTGTTGGGCGCACTGCGCTCCGCGCTGGCCGCCAAGCTGGCCGACGGCAAGCTGACTGTGGTCGACACGCTGGAGATCAAAGAAGCCAAGACCAAGCTCTACCGCGCGGCGCTCAACAAGCTGAATGTCACGCGCACGGCCCTGCTGGTCGAGAACGGCAAGACGCTCTCGCAGGCTTTGTTGCTGGGCGCCCGCAATCTCGAGGGTGTTGAGCTGGTGCTCAACAACGAGGTGCACCCCTACGATCTGCTTCGCTACGAGCGGGCCATCTTCTCGGCGCCTGCCATCGAGCAGTTGACCGAGATGCTGGAGAAGAACGCGTCAAAACGCAAGCTTGCCGCGCAGACGGAGGCCGCATAATGCCGACTCTCTACACAGTGATTCGCCGCCCCCTGATTACCGAGAAAGGGCTGGGCGTGAAAGAGACCGAGGGAACGCTGGTCTTTGACGTCGCTCCCGAGGCCACCAAGACCGAGGTCAAACAGGCCGTCGAGGCTCTCTTCAAGGTGAAGGTCTCCGCGGTCCGCACGGCCAATGTTCTGGGCAAGGAGCGGCGCCGTGGTAAGTTCACCGGCTTCCGCCCGGACTGGAAGAAGGCGTATGTCCGGTTGAAGGCCGGCCAGAAGCTGCCCGAGTACGTGAGCAACCTGTAAGTGCAGCTCGTAGCTTTTAGCTCTTAGCTTTTAGCTTGGGAAGTGCATGAGCGAAGCGTGGAGCAAGAAAGTCAAGCAAGGAAGTTTGTTAAGCAGGATGAGCTGAAAGCTAATAGCTAAAGGCTAAAAGCTAATAGCTCGTCAAGGACAACGACGATGGCAATCAAGACATACAGACCGATAACGCCGACGCTGCGCTTTCAAACCTCGCTGGTCAACGACGACCTGACGACGGCAAAGCCGCACAAGCCGCTGCTGGCGGTCAAGCAGCGCACCGGCGGACGCCGTAGCATGGGCGATCTGACCATCCGGCATCAGGGCGGCGGGCACAAGAAAATGTTGCGCCTGATCGACTTTAAGCGCGAGAAGTACGGTGTGCCCGGCAAGGTGGCGACGATCGAGTACGACCCGAACCGCTCTGCCCGAATCGCTTTGGTGCACTATGCCGACGGCGAAAAGCGCTACATTCTGCAGCCGGTGGGTCTCAAGGTTGGCGCGACGATCTCCTCAGGGCCCGACGCGGACATCCTGGTTGGAAACGCGCTGCCGCTCAAGAGCATTCCTTCGGGCACGACCGTTCACGCTATCGAGCTGAGGCCGGGCAAGGGTGCGCAGATGGCCCGTTCGGCAGGAACGCAGGCGCAACTGGTGGCCAAGGAGGGCGAATACGCCCTGCTCAAGCTGCCCTCGGGCGAAACCCGCAAGGTGCTAGCCGAGTGCATGGCGACGATTGGCCAGGTGGGCAATACGGACCACGAGAACGTCTCGATCGGCAAGGCGGGGCGCAACCGCTGGAAGGGCATTCGGCCCGCCAATCGCGGCGTCGTGATGAATCCGGTGGATCACCCGCACGGCGGCGGCGAGGGCAAGACCTCGGGCGGCCGTCATCCGGTGACGCCGTGGGGCCAGCCGACCAGGGGCTACAAGACACGCAACAACAAGCGGACCGACGCCTTTATCGTCAGCCGCCGGGCGAAGTAAGAAATGCAGCCTTTAGCTATTAGCTTTTAGCTTCTAGCTATTTGGTCGCGGGATCAAAGATTTCAGGCGATAGCCGGCAGTTAGCTTGAGCGGGAAGATCCGCAAAGCTAGAAGCTAGTAGCTAAGAGCTAGGAGCTGTTTTTATGGCACGTTCGACAAAGAAGGGCCCGTTTGTGGACGCACACCTGACCGTAAAGATCGAGGTGCTCAACCAGGCCAACGACAAAAAGGTCGTCAAGACCTGGTCGCGCCGCTCGACAATCTTTCCGGAGTTTGTGGGCCACACGATCGCGGTTCACAACGGCAAGAAGTTCGTTCCGGTGTATGTGACGGAGAATATGGTGGGTCACAAGCTGGGCGAGTTCGCTCCCACGCGCGTCTTCAAGGGACACACCGGGGGTTCCAAGGCCGCCGAAGCCGGAGCCAAGCCGCGGTAGAGACAGGGACTAGGGACTAGGGACCAGGGACTAGGGACTGCGGAGCAGATCCGGCCGCTGGCGGATATTGAGGAAGAGACGATGGCAGTCGAGACAAGGGAATACCGGGCCGAGGCCAAGTTCCAGCGCGTGTCGCCGCAAAAGGCGCGGCTGGTGCTCGACCTGATCAAAGGCCGGGGGGTTGAAGAGGCGCTCACGACCGCGGCCTTCACCAAGAAGCGCATCGCCCCGGTGATTCATAAGCTGTTGACCTCGGCGGTCGACAACGCGAAGTATGTCGCCGGCGAGGCCGGTACCGATCTGGACGTGGACAATCTCTACGTCAAGACCGCCCTGGCCAACGACGGACCGCGCATGAAGCGCATTCGCCCCGCTCCGATGGGCCGCGCCTTCCGGTATCAGCGCAGGCTCACGCACATCGTTCTCTCGGTGGCAGAGCGTGAAGCGGCTGGCGGCCTGGTGACCACGGTGGAAGAGCCGGTCGCTCCCAAGGCTGCCAAGGCAAAGACCGAAGCGCCGAAGGCCGAGCCCAAGGCGGCCAAGCCGAGTGCAAAGGCTGCTAAGGCCAAGAAGGCAACCGAGACCAAGGCCGAGGAGCCGCAGGCAGCGCCCAAGGCAACGAAGAAGAAGGCCGCTAAAAAGGCCTAGAGGGTTTTGAGGAAAAGCATATGGGACAGAAAGTCCATCCTTACGGATTCCGGCTGGGGGTAAACAAGCCCTGGCGTTCGCGCTGGTTCTCTGAGCGCGACTATGACAAGCTCCTGGTCGAGGACGTGAAGCTCAAGGCTGAGCTGCGTGACAAGCTGAAGGCTGCCGGAGTGAGTTCGGTCGAGATCGAACGGCCGGGCAACAAGTTGCGCTTTCTCATCCGTACCGCCTGGCCGGGGATCGTCATCGGCCGCAAGGGCGCGGAGATCGAGAAGCTCAAGACAGAGCTTGGCAAGCGCACCAGCCGCGAAGTGTTCATCGACATCATCGAGGTGAACAAGCCGGAGCTGGATGCGCAACTGGTATCGGAGAATATTGCCCTGCAACTGGAAAAGCGCGTCAGCTTCCGCCGGGCGATGAGAAAGAGCGTGGATTCGGCGCTGCGTTTCGGCTGCAAGGGAATCAAGGTGCGCGTCTCGGGCCGGCTGAACGGCAACGAAATCGCACGCTCAGAGTGGTATCTGCAGGGACGTCTACCGCTGCACACGCTGCGCGCCGACATCGATTACGGCTTCACTGAAGCGCAGACGACTTACGGCGTGATCGGCGTGAAGACGTGGATCTATCGCGGCGACATCTACGAGCAGAAGCGCCGTCAAGCGCCGCCGGTGGGCACGTCGGTGTTTTAGAAGCAGGGAACAGGGATCAGGGATCAGGGAAGAGAAGACCCCGATCATTGACCTTGAGAATTCTGGTTGGAGAGATTTGCAGTAAGCAGCCCGGAATGGGAGTTGGGGTGTGGATCAAACTGATCCCTGATCCCTGTTCCCTGTTCCCTGCTTTTGAGAGGTTTTCGCTATGTTGATGCCAAAGAAGGTGAAGTTCCGGAAGCAGCAGAAGGGCAAGAGGCGCGGCAAGGCGTGGCGCGGCTCCTCGATTTCCTTTGGTGAGTACGGCCTCCGCGTCATGGAGTGCGGCTATATTACCGACCGGCAGATCGAGGCCAGCCGTATCGCCATGACCCGCTTCATCAAGCGCGGCGGCAAGATCTGGCTGCGCTTGTTCCCGGACAAGCCGATCACCAAGAAGCCGGCTGAAGTCCGCATGGGTTCGGGCAAGGGCGCGCTGGATCATTGGGTTGCCGTGGTGCGGCCGGGCAAGATTCTCTTCGAGATGGAAGGCGTGGATCCGGCGACCGCGCAGGAGGCCATGCGTCTGGCTTCGAACAAGCTGCCGCTCAAGACCAAGTTCGTGATGCGGCCGGGCGCCGAAAAGGTTGAAACAGCGGCCAAGGCCAAGTAGGAATGCAGCTTTTGGCTGCTCGCCTCTAGCTTCTAGCCCTTCAAGTCGAATTGAAGGGTTACGCGCAAGCGAGACGAGGCTAGAAGCTGGCAGCTAGAAGCTAGGAGCTAAGAAGAAGATGGAACTCGAAAAGATTCGCAATTTGAGCGACGAAGAGCTGGCGCATCAGGAGAAGATGACCGCCGAGCAGCTCTTTCGCGCCCGCTTTCAGATCTCGCTGCAGCCGAACGAGGGAGTGAAGAAGCTCCAGGAGTTGCGCAAAGAGATCGCTCAGATCAAGACGATTGCCCGTGAGCGCCAGCTGGGGATTCGCGGAGCGGCCCTGGATTCGGCTGCGAAGGCGGATGCCAAGACTGGAAATGAGAAGGGAGCCCGCTAAATGACGGCGACACAAGATGCGGTGCAGGCGCCGGCGGCAGCAGGCGCACGGCGGAATGAGAAGGTCGGCCAGGTGGTCTCGACCAAGATGCAAAAGACCATTGTGGTCGAGGTCGAGATGCGCAAGGCGCACAACAAGTACAAGCGGATCGTGCGCTCGACCAAGAAGTTCTATGCTCATGACGAGCTGAGTTCGGCGCGGCTGGGCGATGTGGTGCGCATTCGCGAGACCCGTCCGCTGAGCAAGCTCAAGCGGTGGTCGCTCGAAGAGATTGTCAGGCGCTCTGCCCTCGGCCAGCTCGAGGACGCCGCGCTCCCGGATGAGATCAAGGCCGCCAGCTAGCGAGCCGCTAGCCTCTAGCTTCTAGCCGTTTTGCTGGTAATTCGGGCTGCGTAGGATGAGTGAAAAAGTAAGAGCTAGTGGCTAGCAGCTAGAAGCTAGAAGCTGGTTGAGGAGAAGAACCCATGGCTGTGCAAATGAGAACCATGCTCGCGGTAGCCGACAACTCCGGCGCGCGCAAGCTGCAAGTGATTCTGCCGCTGGGCGGCGGATTGGGCAAGAAGGCGGGCCTGGGTGACATCGTGACCGCCGCGGTCAAGGAAGCCTCGCCCGACGGCACGATCAAGAAGGGCAAGGTCGTGAAGGCGGTCATCGTCCGCACCCGCAAGGAACACCGCAGGCGCGATGGAACCTACATCCGCTTCGACGAGAATGCGGCTGTGGTCATCGACGATACTCACGAGCCGGTAGGCACGCGCGTCTTTGGGCCGGTAGCCCGCGAGCTGCGCGAAAAGAAGTTTTTGAAGATCGTCTCGCTGGCCCCGGAAGTGGTGTAAGGGCAGCCGACTGCTGTTAGCTGACAACTGTTAGCTAAGTTTTGGAGAAGAGATGCCGAGTTTGAGTATTCATCGCAACGATACGGTCAAGGTTCTCACGGGCTCTGACCGCGGCAAGACGGGCCGCGTGCTGCGCGTCTTCCCCGACAAGGGAACCGTGCTGGTGGAGCATGTGCGGGTGGTCAAGAAGACGGTTTCAAGCAAGCAGGGCCAGCGGACCAAGGGCGGCATCGCCGAACAGGAGTCGCCGATCAATGTTTCGAATGTCGCGCTGGTCTGCCCAAACTGCGGCCCGGCGCGCGTCGGCGCGAAGACCGAAGGCGACGTCAGGGTTCGCGTATGCAAGAAGTGCGGGCAGACGCTGCCGACGAAGAAGTAGGACGTCCAGTTAAGAAGTGAACGAGTGAAGAAGTGAATCGTTCGCCGGGAATCGGAGCGGCACGGAACGAGAGAAACTCCGCCCGTGTGGCAAGCACCCTTCCGAAACGGTAGACGGGCCTTGGGGCCCAATCCGAGAGCGGAAGAAAGAGAGCAGAGAGCAATGGCGGCAAGGCTGAAAGAGAAGTATCACAAGGAGATCAAGCAGGCTCTTCAAAAGGAGCTGGGGCTTGAGAACGCGATGGCGGTGCCGAAGCTGGAGAAGATCGTCGTCAACATGGGCCTGGGTGAAGCCACGCAGAATACCAAGTTGCTTGACCCGCTGGTGGCCGACCTGACGGCGATCGTCGGTCAGAAGCCGGTGACCACCAAGGCGAAGAAGTCGATCGCAGCATTCAAGGTGCGCGCCGGCATGTCGATCGGCGCGATGGTCACGCTGCGTAACGAGAAGGCCTATGAGTTCCTCGATCGCCTTATCTCGACTGCGCTGCCCAGGGTGCGCGACTTCCGCGGCGTTTCGACGAAGAGTTTTGACGGGCGCGGCAACTATACGCTCGGTTTGCGCGACCAGCTGATCTTCCCTGAGATCGATTACTCGAAGGTAGAGAAGCTGAAGGGGATGAACATCACCATCGTGACCACGGCAAAGGACGACAACCAGGCGAGGGCGCTGCTGCGCCACTTTGGGATGCCCTTCCGGCAGGGCGCGTAAGAACAGCCGCCAGCTGCTAGCTTCTAGCTTTTTCGAGGTAGAGCGAGCATCTGGGGCAAAACGAGATTGGCTTTGTCCCTCGCGCACGTAATTGGATTTGGCGAGGAACTGGCTAGAAGCTAGAAGCTGATAGCTGGGGTTGAAGAGGATTTATGGCAACTACTGCAAAAAGGGTGAAAGACGCGCGGAAGCCGAAGTTCAGCTGCCGCAAGCACAACCGGTGCCAGCTCTGCGGGCGTCCGCGCGGATTCCTGCGCAAGTTCGGCGTCTGCCGCCTGTGTTTCCGCGCGCTGGCGCTCAAGGGCGAGATTCCCGGCGTCGTGAAGTCGAGCTGGTAGTAAAACAGGGAACAGGGAACAGAGAACAGGGGTCAGTAAAAGTTGCAGGCGCTGACAACTGAAGGCAATCAACAGGTTTTGCTGATCTCTGATCTCTGACCCCTGATCACTGTAGGGGCATTTCCGCAGGTTCTCCCGCTTCGAACTTCGACGGGAGCGAACGGGGAATGAAGGAGAAGGAATGAGTTTGACCGACCCAGTAGCCGATTTTCTGGCGCGCATCCGGAATGCAATCCGGGCGCGTCACCAGAAGCTGGATGTCCCAGCTTCGAAGCTGAAGGCCGAGATCGCCCGCATCCTCAAGGAAGAGGGCTACATCTCGAACTACAAGACCCAGGAAGAGGACGGCAAGCTGATCCTCCGCGTGTACTTGAAGTACGGCGGAGCCGAAGCGGCCATCCGCGACCTGGCGCGCATCTCGCGTCCCGGCTGCCGTGTCTATATCGGCCGCGACGAGATCAAGCGCGTCCAAGGCGGCTTGGGCATCTCGATTCTTACAACGCCCAAGGGCGTGATGACCGGCCGTCAGGCGCGCCGCGAAGGCGTGGGCGGCGAGTTGCTCTGTGAAGTTTGGTAACGCAGCGATTAGCTTTTAGCCGTTAGCTCTTAGCTGATGGCTCACACGGTGAGCTCAATCGCTTATCGCGCTGACAAGAAGCTACAAGCTAACAGCCAAGGGCTGTTTTACAGGCTGCAGTGGAACGCAAGGGTAAAGGCGCCCTGGCGGGACTCGCAAGCCGCATGAAGGATTGATTCGATGTCGCGTATTGGAAAGAAACTCATCCCGTTGCCCGCAGGCGTCAAGTACAAGGTCGAGGGCAAGACGGCTCTGGTCGAGGGACCCAAGGGCAAGGTCTCGGTGCTGATTGCGCCGGGCATCACTCTGGAGTCCAAGGACGGTTCGTTGCACGTTATCCGCGAGAATGATAAACAGGCTGCCATGCATGGGCTCACGCGGGCGCTGGTCTCCAACGCGGTGCAGGGAGTGACCACGGGATGGAAGAAGGAGCTGGACATCGTGGGCATTGGATACCGCGCTGAGCTGAAGGGCAAGGGAACGGTGGTCTTCACGCTGGGCTATTCGCATCCGATCGAGTTTCCGCTCCCGGCCGGCATCGAAGTGGCGATTGACCCCAAGCAGTTGCACCTGACCGTCTCCGGCATCGACCGGCAGAAGGTGGGCCAGGTGGCTGCCGACATGCGGTCCCTGCGCAAGCCCGACCCATACAAGAACAAGGGCGTGCGTTACTCAGACGAGAAGCTGAAGAAGAAGGCCGGCAAGACCGGCGCGAAGTAGTAAAGACAGGGACTAAGGGACTGGGGACTAGCAAAGTCGCTAACTCCGCCAACTCCGCTAGCTCCGCTAACAACAACCGAACGGAGCCGCAGGGCGTCTCCGCCGATAGGAACGAGAGAAATCATGATCACGCAGACCAAGAGAAACGAAATCCGCCAGCGCATTCACCTCCGAATCCGCGAGAAGCTCTCCGGCACGGGAGCGCGGCCACGGCTTAATGTTTACCGTTCGCTCAACCACATCTATGCGCAGGTGATCGACGACCAGAAGGGCGAGACCCTGGTTTCAGCCTCGACTCTGAAGTCGAAGGCGAAGACAGGCGGCAATATAGCGGCGGCCAGGGAGATCGGCAAGGCAGTAGCTGAGGCGGCTGTGAAGCAAGGCATCAAGAAGGTGGTCTTCGATCGCGGCGGCTACCTCTATCACGGCCGCATCAAGGCGTTGGCCGATGCTGCCCGCGAGGCCGGGCTGGAGTTCTAAGAGCAGCTTCTAGCTATTAGCTTCTAGCTCCTAGCTTGTTCGCGGTAAGTCGAAGTGCTCGACACGAGTAAGAAAAGGCTTAGAGCTGATAGCTAACAGCTAAAAGCTCACAAAGAGACGAGAGAGCGATGACGATGTTGAAGAAGAAACTCGATGCCAACCAGTACAACCTGAAGGATCAGGTGGTCTCAATCAATCGCGTGACCAAGGTTGTCAAGGGCGGCAAGAACATGTCCTTCGCCGCGCTGGTTGTAGTCGGCGATGCAGCTGCTGGAGTGGTGGGCCATGGTTCGGGCAAGGCAAAAGAAGTCCCCCAGGCGATTCGCAAGGGGATCGAGGCGGCCAAGAAGAACCTGGTCCGCGTCAACCTGACCGAAACTTCGATTCCGCATCTGGTTCTGGGCCGTTACGGCGCCGGGCAGGTGTTGCTCAAGCCGGCTCCTGAGGGCACAGGCGTGATCGCGGGTGGCGCGGTGCGCGCCGTGATGACCTCGGTCGGCGTGCAGAACGTGCTCACCAAGAGCCTGGGTTCGCCCAACCCGCACAACGTCGTCAAGGCCACATTTAACGCGCTGGTTCAGTTGCGCGACAAGGCAGACGTGGCCAACACGCGCGGCAAGTCGAGCGAGGAGCTGTAAGCCATGGCTGAAACCAAGAAGATTCGCATTCAGTATTATCGTTCTAAGAACTCGACACCCGTTAAGCACCGGTTGGTGGTCAAGGGGCTGGGTTTCACGCGCCTCAATCAGATCGTCGAGCGCGAAGACACGGAGTCCATTCGCGGCATGGTCAAGGCCGTTCCGCATCTGGTCCGGATACTTGAAAACTAGTGAACGAGTGAAGAAGTGAAAAAGTGAAGTAAAAACGCCCACCACGGTCGTCTCTTTTTTCACTCGTTCACTTGTTCACCGCTTCACCAACGCGAGTCGGCAGGATTACACAATCTGTCCGGCGCTACAGCGAGGAAAACATGGCACCAAGAAATCTATCGAATCTGCGCGCACCCAGGAAAGCCAACACGGGGCGCAAGCGTGTCGGACGCGGCATGGGCTCCGGCATGGGCAAGACCTCGACCCGCGGTCACAAGGGCCAGGGCTCGCGCTCCGGTTCCCATCTGATGCGCGGTTTTGAAGGCGGCCAGATGCCGCTTCATCGCCGGCTGCCCAAGCGCGGATTTATCAATATCTTCCGCACCGACTACACGGTAGTCAACTTGGACCGGCTTGTGCAGCAGACCGAGGGCCTGGTTATCAGCGAGATCGGCCTCGATGACTACAAGAAGCTTGGCCTCGCATCGAGCAAGAAGGCTCTGATCAAGATTCTTGGTTCCGGCGAGTTGACTTCGGCGCTCACCATCCACGCGCACAAGTTTTCCAAGTCCGCCGTCGAGAAGATTGAAAAAGCAGGCGGTAAAGCCGTGGTTCTGGGTGGAGAGACTGCTCCCGTGGTGGGTAAGTTGAAGGCAAAGGGCACGACACCAAAGGCCTAGCGACCAATAAGATGGTCAGTGGCAGAGATTCGAGGGCCAGCAAAGGCCCTGAAGCGGATAACCAAAATGGCTGAAATGTTTGAGAAGTTCGCCAATATCTTCCGGATTCCCGACCTGCGCAAGCGGGTGCTCTTCATGCTCGGCATTCTGGCCGTCTAGTTATTCGACACGCAGGGCGGCTCCGCTCTGGGCCTGATGAACCTCTTCGGCGGCGGTAACCTGCGCCGCATGACGATCTTCGCCCTCGGCATCATGCCCTACATTACCGCCTCGATCATCTTCCAGTTGCTCACCGTGGTCTATGAGCCGCTGGCGCGCATTCAGAAGGAAGGCGAACTGGGCAGGCGCAAGATCACGCAGTGGACCCGTTACATGACGGTGATTCTGGCTGCTATCCAGTCAGTCGGCATCGCGTTCATGCTGCAAAGGGGCGGCATGGTCATCGATCCGGGATTTCGCTTCATTGCACTTACTGTGCTCACGCTGACAACCGGCACAGCTTTCATCATGTGGCTGGGTGAACAGATCACAGAGCGCGGCATCGGCAACGGAATGAGCCTGCTGATCTTCACCGGCATCGTCGCCGGCCTGCCTCGCGCCGTCATCGACCTGGTTCAGAAGGTCCAGACCAATCAGTGGGGCTCGTTCACCATCGTCGCAATGCTTCTGCTGATAGCCGGCATGGCGGCCGTGGTCGCATTCATCGTCTTCGTCGAGCGCAGCGAACGGCGCATCCCCATCCAGAGCGCGCGGCGCATCGTTGGCCGGCGGATGATGGGCGGTCAATCGAGCCATCTGCCGCTCAAGGTCAACTCCGGCGGCGTTATGCCGGTAATCTTCGCGGCCTCCATCCTCTCTGCGCCTCTGATGCTCAAGCAGACCGAGTTCATCCAAAACAGCCGCTTCTGGCTGCCGATCTTCGATGCGCTCACGCCCGGATATCCGTGGTACGAAGCCCTCTACATCATGGCGATCGTCTTCTTCGCCTACTTCTACATCTCGATCGTGATGAAGCCGGACGACATCGCCGATAACTTCCGCAAGTCGGGATCGTTCATACCGGGAATCCGCCCCGGCAAGCGGACGTCTGATTTCATTAACGACATCCTCACGCGCATCACGCTGGTCGGCGCCATCTATCTGATCATTATTTCGCTGGTGCCTACCTTCCTCATCTCCGGCATTCGTTTCGACAAGATATGGCTCATCGGTAGCTTCTTTGAGAGAATGCCGAACTGGATGACGCACGGTTTGGGGGTCAACTTCTACTTTGGCGGAACCTCACTGCTGATTGTTGTGGGTGTAGCCATGGATACTGTCAACCAGATCGAATCGCAGCTGATCATGCGGCACTACGACGGCTTTTCCCCGCGTTCCGGTCGCATTCGCGGAAGGAAAACCTGGTAATGTCTTCATCTCATACTTCAGTTGTGCAGGGCCGAGAGGAGGGTCACAAGACCCTCCCCGGCCCGATCCTTTTGTTGGGTGCGCCGGGCGTGGGCAAGGGAACGCAGGCCAAGGAGCTAATCAAGGTTTGGGGCATTCCTCAGATCTCGACTGGCGACCTGCTGCGCGCCAATGTGGCCGAGGGCACCGAACTGGGCAAGACTGCTAAGGAGATCATGGGGCGCGGGGAGCTGGTTCCCGACACGCTGGTCAACGAGATGGTCGCCGTGCGCCTGCAGCAGCCAGACACCGATAAAGGATACATTCTAGACGGCTTCCCGCGTACGCTGGTGCAGGCAAACTGGCTCGATGGCCGCCTGGCGGCCCGGACGGCAGGTCTGCCCGTGGTTGCCGTCAGTATCAATGTGGAATATAATCAGCTCCTGCGACGTATTACTGGACGCAGAAGCTGCCCTGTCTGCCAAACCATCTATAACGTCAATTTCAAGCCTCCTGCGAAAGACGGCATCTGTGACTTGGAAGGCGCGACGCTGGTTCAGCGAGCCGACGACACGGAGAAGGTCTTCGAGGAGCGCATGCGCGCATACGAGGCTTTGACCGCGCCCGTGGTCGAGCATTACCGGGCTCTGGGACGTTTTGCAGAAGTTGATGGAGACCGGCCGATTCAAGAGATCGCGGCCGGCATTGTTTCTGCCGTCGAACGGCTGCGCAAGTAGCGCAAGCCGGTCGACGCGTTTGTGCGTGGAGCTGAAAGCTGGTTCAGTGGCGGTTGTACTGAAGTCGTCTGGGGAGATTGAGAAGATGCGCCGCGCGGGCCAGGTGGTTCGTGAAGTGCTCGAAGTGGTGCGCTGCCAGGTGAAACCGGGCGCCACCACCCTCGATCTCGAAAGGACGGCGGAAGCCCGGCTTGCCGAGTTGGGAGCAAAGGCCGCATTCAAGGGTTACCACGGGTTCCCTTGTGTGCTTTGTACCTCGGTCAATAGCGAAGTGGTGCACGGCATCCCGTCGGCCAAGCGGGTCCTCAAGGAAGGGGACATCGTTTCGGTCGATTTTGGGGCGGTGGTCGATGGTTACTTTGGCGACGCCGCGATCACCGTGCCGGTGGGCGAAAAGATCGACCCGGATACCGCGCGGCTGCTGAAGGTGACCGAGGCATCGTTGAATGCCGCGATCGAAGTGGTTCGCCCTGGAGCCACACTGGGCGATGTCGGCTTCGCGGTGCAAAAGGTCGTCGAGGCCGAGGGGTTCTCGGTCGTCAGGGATTTTGTGGGCCATGGCATCGGGGTTCACATGCACGAAGATCCGCAGGTGCCGAACTTTGGCGTAGCCGGCCGGGGCATGAAATTGCGTTCCGGCATGGTGATCGCCATCGAGCCGATGGTGAATGCGGGCAAGTCCGACGTTGTCGTTCTAGGCGATGGCTGGACGGCAGTCACTGCGGATGGCAGCATGAGCGCTCATTTTGAGCACTCCGTGGCGGTGACCGCCAATGGAGCGAGAGTCTTAACCGAGTAGCACGCTCGGAACAACAGGCCGGAGGCGGAAGTCAATGCGCCGGCAGAAGCGGGATGCGGTTTGTCGAAGGAAGATGCGATTGAGGTCATGGCGGTGGTGATCGAAACACTGCCCAACGCCATGTTCAAGGTCAAACTCGAGAACAATCACGAGGCGCTGACCCACGTTTCGGGAAGGATGCGCAAGAACTTCATCCGCATTCTGCCCGGCGACCGCGTGGCCGTAGAGTTGAGCCCCTACGACCTGAATCGCGGAAGGATCGTATACCGCTACAAGTAGCTTTTAGCTGTGAGCTTTTAGCTATTAGCTTGTTCCATGGAAAGTTGAAAGACGAAGTAATTGCAAAAAACAGAGCTAACAGCTAAGAGCTAGCAGCTTTCAGGAAGGGCAGTAACAGTTATGAAAGTCCGTGCATCGGTCAAAAAGATTTGCGTCAAATGCAAGGTCATCACGCGCCGCGGGGTGGTCAGGGTGATTTGCGAAAACGCAAAGCACAAGCAGCGCCAGGGCTAGTTCTTAGGCTGGCAAACGGCGGAATCTCCAAGAAAGGGACTAGGGACTAAGGGACCAGGGACTAGACAAAGCACCAGTTGCATATTCGCGGTGAATCTAGTCCCTGCTCCCTGCTCTCTTAGTCCCTCGATAACGAGGCTAGTTAGCCTGAGTCAAGGCTTGCGTTGAACCTCTGGAGCTTTTCCCGCATAACCCGTGCGAACCGGTTGAGGCCGGAGGCACAGAACCGAAGTTGCAAAAAAAGGATTCTTCAATGGCACGTATTGCTGGCGTCGATCTGCCTCGCAACAAGCAGGCACGCATCGCGCTCACATACATCTTCGGCATCGGGAATCCTCGTGCGCTCACGATCCTCGAAAAGGCGAACGTTGACGCCTTCAAGAAGGTTCAGGATCTGGGCGAAGACGAGGTCAACCGCATCCGCCAGGTGATCGAGGACGAAGGAAACGTCGAGGGCGACCTGCGCAAGGACGTCCAGATGCACATCAAGCGTCTCATCGACATCCAGAGCTATCGCGGCACGCGTCACCGCAAGGGTCTTCCGGTGAACGGCCAGCGCACCCACACCAACGCCCGCACTCGTAAGGGCCCGCGCAAGGGCACAGTTGCCGGCAAGAAGAAAGCGACGGGTAAAACCTAATGGCAAAAGCAGAGCAGAAAGCCGGAGCCGGCAAGGCGGGCAAGAACAAGAAGTTCAAGAAGCGCGAGCGCAAAAATGTGCCGTTTGGCATTGCGCACGTGCAGGCAACCTTCAACAACACCATCGTCACCATCACCGATCCGGTGGGCAACACACTGAGCTGGAAGAGTTCCGGTTCGCTGGGATTTCGCGGCTCGCGCAAGGGCACGCCCTTCGCGGCGCAGCAGGCAGCCTCAACCGCTGCCGGCATGGCTCGCGATCACGGCCTGCGCGCCGTCGATGTTCGGGTTGCCGGCCCGGGCTCGGGCCGCGAGTCGGCCATCCGCGCCCTCGCTGCCGCGGGCATCGAGGTACGAACGATCCGCGACGTAACGCCAGTGCCGCACAACGGCTGCCGTCCGCCCAAGAGACGTCGCGTCTAAGACGCGACAGGGACTAAGGGACCAGGGACGTAGGGACTAGATGATTCGGGACTGTTTTGGTAGTCCCTCAGTCCCAAGTCCCTCAGTCCCTCAAAAACAACCGGGCCGGGATGACATGTCCTCCGGGACACGTAAACCGGCCGCCATCCGAAGTCAGGAGAAGAAATGGCACGTTATACCGGAGCAGTATGCCGCCTCTGCCGTCGTGAGGCGACCAAACTCTTTTTGAAGGGCGCCAAGTGCGCCTCCGACCGTTGCCCGCTGGAGAAGCGCAACTTTCCGCCCGGCATGCACGGTAAGGATCGCAAAGCCAAGATCGTCGGCTACGGCCTCCAGTTGCACGAGAAGCAGAAGGCCAAGCGTATGTACTTCACGCTGGAGAGCCAGTTCCGCGCGTACTACGAGAAGGCCAACAAGGCCGCCGGCGTCACCGGCGAATTGCTCATCCAGCAGCTGGAGCGCCGCTTGGACAACGTCGCCTTCCGGCTTGGCTTCGCCATCTCGCGCCGTCAGGCCCGCCAGGTGGTCCGCCACGGCCATGTCGAGGTCAACGGCCGCAAGGTCAACATTCCCTCCTATCAGGTGAACGCGGGCGACGAGATCAAGATCCGCGAGGGTGCCAAGAAGCTGCTCATCGTCGAACAGGGCGTGCAATACGCAGCCCAGAACCCAGTTCCCACATGGCTCGAGGCCAACTTTGAAAACCTCTCGGGCCGCGTGCTCCATCTGCCCAAGCGTCAGGACGTGAACCTGCCCATCAATGAGCAGTTGATCGTCGAGTTGTACAGCAAGTAGCAGCTATTAGCTTCTAGCCTCTAGCTTCTAGCTCTTTCTGGTCAGCCTACGCTGCAAACCGGAAAGAGCTAGGAGCGTGATTGACGAGGTAATGCAATGCAAAAAAAGTGGGAATACGGCTTTGTTCATGTTGATTCCGTGACGGGCTTTCTGCTGGCGGATATTTGTTCTATGGCGGATGTCATGGAACAAGCTACCGAGGGTACAGGAGACCATAAGGGAACCTATGCGTTAGCAGAGGTTCTCCGAGTTGCAGGAGGGCTGGGTTGGGAGACGGTTTGCCAATTCCAGGACAAGGTTGGTTTGCATTGGCTTTTCAAACGTGAGCTTAAGTAGTAGTAAGTAAGGTAAGCAGAACCACCAGCTTCCTTAGTGCATCGCCGACGGCCTCAATCTCAGCACGAAGAGCTAGAGGCTAGAAGCTAGTAGCTAGAAGCTGCATTTCCAACTGAAGGAGAACTTGCGCGGCCGCCGCAAAATGCATCGCGACGTGCATGCCGCGCGGGAAACGAGAGAAAGATATGCTTTGGAGAGGATTTCAGAAGCCCAAACGCCTGGCAGTCGATGCCGAGACGCTTACCAACATTTTTGGCAAGTTCAGCGCACAGCCCTTTGAGCGCGGCTTTGGCACCACCATCGGCAACGCTCTGCGCCGCACGCTGCTCAGCTCCATCGAGGGCGCCGCGGTCACTGCGATCCGCATTGAGGGTGTGCTCCACGAATTTCAGTCCATTACCGGCGTAGTAGAAGATGCCACCGACATCATCCTGAACCTCAAGCAGGTTCCCTTCAAGCTTGCAGGCGAGGGCCCCAAGGCTCTTTATCTGCGTGCCGACCAGCCCGGCGTGGTCACTTCCGGAATGATTGAAGCCGACGGCGACGTCGAGATCCTGGACAAAAACATCTATATCGCCACCCTCTCGGAAGGCGGCAAGCTGGACATGGAAATGCGCCTCAAGCGCGGGCGCGGCTACATCTCCGCCGACAAGAACTTCGACGCCGACCTGGGCATTGGCTTCATTCCCGTCGATTCAGTCCACTCACCCGTGCGTCGCGTCAACTATGTCGTCGAGGCCGCCCGACTGGGCCAGATCACCGACTTTGACAAGCTTACCCTTGAGGTGTGGACCAACGGGGCTGTGCTGCCTGCCGACGCTGTCGGCCTGGCCGCCAAGCTGCTCAAGGACCACATGAACATCTTTATCAACTTCGAGGAAGAGATCGAGACCGAGGGCCGTGGTGAAGAGGGCAGAGTGCTGCTGCGCAACGACAACCTCAATCGCTCGGTTGAAGAGCTCGAGCTGTCGGTCCGCAGCTACAACTGCCTCAAGAACGCCAATATTCAATCGATCGGCGAACTGGTCCAGAAGACCGAAGCCGAGATGCTCAAGACCAAGAACTTCGGCCGCAAGAGCCTCAACGAGATCAAAGAGATCTTGGCTCAGATGGGCCTCTCGCTGGGCATGAAGATCGACGAGCAGGGCAACGCCGTCCCCGGGCCGACCAGCATCTCGCCCGCAGCAGCCCTGGCAGCCAACTATAGTCGCTACGACGACGAGGACGAACCGCTTGATTCGGTGGACCTGCAGTTGCCCACCGAAACTGAAAACTTTTGAGAACGGGGACTCGGGACTAAGGGACTAGGGATTAAAAAGGCGGTTACACGCTTCGTTTCTTCTAGTCCCGAGTCCCTTAGTCCCTCAGTCCCTAGAAGAAAGAGAGTTTCACCATGCGCCATCGCAATGCAGGATTCAAGCTCGGACGCAACACCAGCCACCGCCGCGCGCTTTTGCGCAACCTGGTCACGTCCGTCATCGTCGAAGATCGCGTCGAGACCACGCTGGCCAAGGCCAAGGCAGCCCGTCCGCTGATCGAGAAGATGATCACCCTGGGCAAGAACGGCGATCTGCACTCGCGCCGTCAGGCTCTCAGTTTTCTCACGACCGACAAGTCCGTCAGCCGGCTCTTTGATACCGTGGCCGAGCGCTACAAGGACCGCCAGGGCGGCTACCTGCGCATCGTTCGCACAGGTTTCCAAAAGGGCGATGGGGCAGAGAAGGCTTTCATCGAACTTCTGGGCGCCGAAAAGCAGCTCGAAGTGAAGCGCCAGAAGCGCGCCGACATCATGGCCAAGAAGCGCGCCGAACTCGAAAAGCAGTTGGAGGAGTCCAAGAAGGAAGAAGAGGTCAAGGGCGGCGAAGAGGCCGCGTAACACCGGTTCTCTTCCTGTCGATCTGCCCCCCAATCAAAGGGCAAGCGCGGGCGCATCCTCATGCGGGATGCGCCCGTGTTCTTTTTTAGGCTGTGCTACGCCTCTCGAGCCAATTGTTTGGGCCTTGTCGTGCGCATATAGAGGTACACGAGCAATTGCAGCGTGAGGGCGCCGCAACAATCCAGCAGCACGTCCCACGGCGTGCCAGTCCGATTGGGCAAAAAAGTCTGGTGCCACTCATCGCAACTGGCGACTGTCGCCGTCCCCAGCAAGGCAAGAAACGCATCCATGAAGAAGTCGGAACGAGGCAGCGTCATCCACCAGGCGCGCAACCACGCCAGCCCGATGAAGCCGTATCCAAAAAAGTGCCCAGACTTGCGGATCAGGTGATGAATGTTATCCCACTCGCCGGGAGAGACGGAGCCGAAGATCGCCTCCCAGAGCCAACGCAACGGGCTGCTGGTGTGGTCAGCGCCAAGCCACTCCGTCGATTCCAGCATGATGACGGTGATGCCGATGACAACGGGATACCAGGCATTCAACCAGAACTTGAGCCTGCGCCTATTCGACATGATAGTTGGGAGCCTCGCGCGTGATGATCACGTCGTGCACATGGCTCTCGCGCAGGCCTGCGCCGCTGATGCGGACAAACTGCGCTTTCTCCTGCAGCTCGGCGATTGTGCGGCAGCCCAGGTAGCCCATGCCGGAGCGCAAGCCGCCGACAAGTTGGAAGACCATCGACTCCAGGGGTCCGCGATAGGGCACGCGCCCTTCGATGCCTTCGGGAACGAACTTCGCCAGCCGGTTTCCATTCGCGCGCTCGCGCTGCACTACGCCTTCGCTGCCGGCTTCGGCGCTGGCCAGATCGGCGTTGCTCTGGAAGTAGCGCTCTCCCGAACCCTGGCTCATGGCAGTCAGCGATCCCATGCCGCGATAGCTCTTGAAGCTTCGACCCTGGTAGAGAATCGTTTCGCCGGGGCTTTCGTCCACGCCCGCAAAGAGCGAGCCGATCATGACGGAACTGGCTCCGGCCGCGATGGCCTTGGTGATCTCGCCAGAATATTTGATGCCGCCATCGGCGATCACTGGAACCCCGTGCTCGCGCGCAGCACGTGAGGCTTCGGCAATCGCCGTCACCTGCGGCATTCCAGCGCCTGTAACCATGCGCGTGGTGCAGATCGAGCCCGGTCCAATGCCTACCTTGATCGCGTCGGCTCCAGCGTCGATCAGTGCGAGAGCACCGTCATAAGTCGCGACGTTGCCGGCCAGCAGGCCGACCTCCGGGAAGCGCTTCTTTACCTCGCGCACTGCGTCCAGAACTCGCGAAGAATGCCCGTGTGCCGAATCGATGGCCAGCACGTCCACACGCGCGCGCACCAGCTCCGCCGCGCGCTCCAAAAAGTCGCCCGTCGCCCCGACGGCTCCCCCAACACGCAGCCGTCCTTTCTCATCCTTACTGGCGTTGGGATATTTCAGCTTCTTCTGGATGTCCTTGACCGTGATCAGTCCCTTCAGGTTGTACTGGTCATCCACCACCAGCAACTTCTCCACTCGATGTCTGTGCAGGATCAGTTCGGCCTCTTCAAGCGTGGTGCCCACTGGAACGGTGATCAGGTCGTCCTTGGTCATTACCTCGCCGACCGGAATGTCGGTACGCGTCTCAAAGCGCAGATCGCGGTTGGTCAGAATTCCCACCAATCGTTTGCCCTGCGTCACCGGCACACCGGAGATCTTGTAGCGGCGCATCACTTCGAGGGCGTCGCCGATCATCTGGTCCGGCCCGATGGTTACCGGGTCCACGATCATGCCGCTCTCTGAGCGCTTCACCTTGTCGATCTCGCCGGCCTGATCGGCGATGGTCAAGTTGCGATGCACGATACCAATGCCGCCTTGCTGTGCCATGGCGATCGCCATGCGCGACTCGGTCACCGTGTCCATGGCAGACGAGAGCAAAGGTGTATTGAGCGTAATATCGCGAGTCAATAGAGTTTGCGTGCTCACCTGCACAGGAACTACTTCGCTATAAGCAGGCACCAGCAACACGTCATCAAAGGTGAGAGCTTCGGGCAAGGTCTTGGTAAGCATAGGTTTTGATGCGCCCGGCGGACCGGAAACTCGACTCCGTTGCGGCAGGCGCTTCCACCTATTGTATCGGAGGGAGCCAAGGCAGATTCTTCGCCCGCTGCAAAGCCCGGAAACGCTTATTTGGACACAGCATCGCTTGGCATGCGCGCCAGAATTCCCAGTTTGCGGGCCATGCGCTCAGAGATACGCATTGGGATGCGCTCCTGATCACCGAGCGTGAGCAGAACGAACCGCTGCCAAAAAGACCTTGTTCTCGCGATTTTGATCTCTGTCCAAGGTATCCGGAGAGGAGGATGGCCGACGCGGTACGAGATGGCAACCCCAAGAAAAAGGGCATCTTCTTCATTGGCGATCCGGATGATGCTGCCGTAATCGGCCCACTTGCGCAGACGGACGCTAAAGGAGAAAGGCGGGATCGATCTCCACTGGCTATCGGACTTGACCTCCGCGCGGAAGCGTTTGGTCAATGCATGCCATCCGCTTCCAATGCTGCCCAGAAATGTACCGATGCACCACATCCCCGCGCAGAGCGCGAGTGAGAGAATCAGCAGTAAAATCGAGAGTGCCACTGAGCCGGGTTGCGCGCTATACCCATCCGAAATGATCATCGTCACACTCCGACAGGAAAAGGTTTGGGGCTCGACTCGTCGGTGTTGGCCGCGGCTCCCGTCCGCCAGCGTTCAAATCGGCCCTGCAGCAAGCTCATTAGTCCGGTATACCAGTAGCCGATAACGAAAAGAATTAGAAATGGCGCCGTGAAATAGTTATGGTTCGAAAATGTATAAAGAATAGCCGCCATAAAGTAGCAGCCGATCAGTAACTCGATCCATGGCGCCAGCTTCAGACGCTTGCGATACTTGGCAGCCTGCGACTTTTCGCCCTTCTTGGCCACGCGATATTTGGGAGTGCGCACAAAGGCGCTCTTGATGCCGAGAAGAGCTTCCATCACCGCTTTGGTGTTGGTCACCGTAAGACCGATGCCCAGCGCCATTAAAACCGGCAGATAAAGAAATGTCTTCCACCATGTTTTGGGGAAGAGTTCGCGCTCCGCCATCAGATAAAACACGCCGATCGAGGCCGTCGACGCCGTGAAGAGCGGCACGTCGAAGAGAAGCATCTGGAACCAGCCCTGATAAAAGCGGCAGATCATGGCCGGCATAAGGAAGGCCGTCATGATGATCATCAGCGGATAGCTCAAGTTAGCCGTCAGGTGGTAGACGGCCTCGACCTTGATCTTCCGCGGCACATCTGACTTGAACATCAGCGGCAGCACTTTGATGCTGGTTTGGATGAGCCCTTTGGCCCAGCGGGCCTGCTGCGTCTTGAAGGCCGTCATCTCGATGGGCAGTTCGGAAGGGCACTCCACCTCCGGCAGGTATTTGAACTTCCAGCCGGCCATCTGCGAGCGGTAACTGAGATCGGTGTCTTCAGTCAGCGTGTCGTGCTGCCAACCGCCCCCCTCCTCAATCGCCTTGATGCGCCACATGCCGGCGGTGCCGTTGAAGTTGAAGAAGTCGCCGGTACGGACACGTGCGCCGTGCTCGATTACAAAGTGACCGTCGAGCAGAATGGCCTCGATCTGGGTCAACATGCTGTAATTGCGGTTCATGTGAGTCCAGCGAGTCTGCACCATGCCGATCTCCGGCTCGGCAAAGTGGTGGATCACCTTCATGATCCAGTCTGGCGGCGGCACAAAGTCGGCATCGAAGATGGCGACAAACTCGCCCTTGGTCACCTTGAGCCCGGCGTCAAGTGCTCCAGCCTTGAAACCGTGGCGATTGGTCCGGTGAATATATACGATAGGATTTCCCAGCGCGGCATAGCGTGCGACAATGCTCGCGGCCACCTCTTGCGTCTCAT
The DNA here is from genome assembly GCA_050010735.1 of Occallatibacter sp. Taxonomy (GTDB): domain Bacteria; phylum Acidobacteriota; class Terriglobia; order Terriglobales; family Acidobacteriaceae; genus Telmatobacter. The sequence goes on from JBEKKL010000008.1 coordinate 23,379, forward strand.
CGGTCGAGTCGTCCAGCACCTGGATCTCAAGCTTCTCGCGCGGATACTCCATCGCGCAGACCGCTTCGATCAGCCGGTCGATGACAAACTGCTCGTTGAAGATGGGCAGTTGCACAGTCACCCGCGGCAACTCGTCAAAATGGTTTGGTGGCTCGGGCTTGTAGTTCTTCTTGTACTTGAAGTAGAGATAGCACATCGTGTAGCGATGAACGCCATAGAATGCGAGAAGAATCATCACCGCGAAGTATGGAAAGATCATCAGCCGGTCAAACCATGTCGCCTTGTTGCCGCCTTGGAAGATCTCGGTTGTCTGGATGGCGGTCTTCACAGCGTGCAGAAGGCCATGACCCGAGGCGAAGGCTACCAGACCGCTCAAATGCAAATTCAGCGCTTGCACACAGGCAGTGGGATTCAAGCTGGACAAGAGCGCAGCAGACAAGACGAGCCTCCACAGACCGGATACCCGCAATTGTAGTTGATGCAGGTGCGCGGTCCAAATCGACCGAAAGCCGTCTCAGCGCCCCTGAAGGACTCGCTTCGAATTGCGATAGAGGTCCATGTAGGCCTCGACCATCCTTCCTAGCGTAAAGCGCTCCCGAAACGCCTCCGCCGCATTGGCCGAGAACTGCTGCCGCTCCACATCGCTGCCCGCCATGCGCAAGATCGCCGCGGCCATCGCGGAAGAATTGGACACGGGTACCGTATATCCGGCCTTCGCCAGCCGCACAACCTCCGCCATTCCTCCGACATCGGTCACAATCGCGGGCAATCCGAGCGAGAAGGCCTGAAGCAGAGAGATCGGCAATCCCTCGGACTTCGAAGACATGATGAAGGCGTCCGCAGCAGACAGAAACTGGGCCGCGTCGAGTTGCTGGCCCCAGAATGTGACCTGTGCGGAAATCCCCAACTCCGAAGCCATGCTCTCCAGCGTCTTCCGTTCGCCGCCATCGCCCACCATCCACAACCGCAGATCCGGCTGCGATGAATGCGCCGCGCGAAACGCATTCAGCAGCAGCCTGTGGTTTTTCACCGGGGCAAGCCGCCCAACGTAAACCAGCGTGAATCCACTCTTCGACGGCCAACGATCCTTCGGCGCTCGTTCAATGGGTAGTGCGCCATTGTAGATGCGCACAATCTTGCGCGCCGGTACGCTGTGCAGGCTCTTCATGCTCGCAACGGTTGCATCGCAGACTCCGGCGATCCAATCGCAGCAGGTAGCCGCGCAGGCGTACTTCAACTCCACGACCGGCCTGCGCGGTGGGCCGACAAGACTGTGCCGTGTCGATACGATGCTCGGTACGCTCGCAAGCCTCGCAGCCATGGCCGCATAAAACGTCGGCGTCGGGTTATGAAGATGAACTACGTCTGGATGAGTTTCCTTAAAGATGCGATGGAGCCTCCGCATCGAGTCCAGCAGATGACGGCCCAGCTTTGCATGCACGGTGAAGCCCTCGGCCAGCATTCTCTCCCCGAGCAGGCCAAGAGACCCCACCGCGTAGACAGATGGGTCGTGACCCTCCTCGCGCTGCAGGCGGCACATCTGCGAGACGAGTGTCTCTGCCCCGCCCACCTCCATGCAGTCGACCACGTGCGCGATTCTCATACGGTTTGTCTAGAACCTACGGCAGCTGAGCTCGGCAGTGAAAGCCTCAATTGGCTGCAACGCTATCCTCCGCCGCGGCCTTATTCCGGAGAGGCCCCGACGCCAGTTTTCTCCTCCTGGGGAGCCTGGCCGAGAGCCCGTCTTCTTGTGATTCCTGCAGCTTGTAGAGCAGCGATCTGTAGCTGATATTCAGCCATTTGGCGGTTTTGCGCCGGTTCCAGCCATTTGCCTCAAGCACCTTCAGGATGATCTGTCGCTCCAGACTCTGCGTGGCGGCCTTGGTGATCTCTTTCAGAGAGATCGGGTGAGCGAGATCGATCTCCGTCGTCAATGCGGCTGGGCCCACCCCGTGTGGTGGCGCCAACTCTGCCGCGATGGCCTCTTCGCTGTCGATCAGAATGTAACTGCGAATCACATTCTCCAGTTGGCGGATATTTCCCGGCCAATGGTAGCGCTGCATCAAGCGGGTCATCTCGCGGGAGAGCGGCTTTGGGCTGCGGCGAAATGCCTTCGAGTGCCGATTGAGAAAATAGTCGGTCAGCATTGGCAGATCTGCAACTCGCTCACGCAGAGACGGCAATTCGATGGTTACGGCGTTGATGCGAAAGAACAAGTCCAGCCGGAAGTTCCCCTCCTCGGAGCGTTGCCGCAGATTCCCGCTCGCGGCGCTCACCAGCCTGGTATCGACCTTTCTCGGCTCTTGACCGCCCACGCGCATGAAGCTGCCGTCCTGAAGCATCTCGAGCAGCTTGGCCTGCACCGACAGATCCAGATCGCCGATCTCGTCCAGGAACAGGGTTCCCCGGTTGGCCAGTTCCACACGGCCTCGCTTGGTTGCAATTGCCCCGGTAAATGCTCCCTTTTCGTAGCCAAAGAGCTCCGACTCGATCAACGAATGCGGAATCGCGGGACAAGCCACCTTGACCCAGGGATTCCTCGCGCGATTCGAGCGGTAGTGAAGCAGTTTGGCAAAGATCTCCTTGCCGGTTCCACTCTCACCCTGCAAAAGCACCGGAACCGCCGTCTGCGCCACACGTTCCAGTTTCTCTCTGGCAACGGCCATTTGGGGAGTCTGGCCGAAGATGATCTCGGTTGGAGGAAGGTCGGGAAAACTTGCGGATTCAGCAGAGTGCATGATCGATCCGAATTCGGAGTTTAGATTTCCATCTTCTTGCAACTGAAAGGCTCTTCAATCTGCCCGCCCGCAACCTATTGATAAAGCGCGGCAAACCGTCCTGGCAGGGAGACAGCCACCGAGCGCGGCATCTTGGGCGCCGTTGAGCGATGAAGCCAATTGTGTGTATATGTTTGCACATTCTATGGAAAATGTATTACCACTCTTCAGTGGTACCATGTTGGACAAGTACCGAGACTTGAACCGCGCGAGAGCGAATCCCGTCTTCCTCGTGTGACGAAACCCGGGCTGGCGGTGTTTGATCTTCAACCTCGCTTTCAATCTCAGCGGGGAGCCTTCAAACCTCTCCTGCCTGCCTCACGAACACGGAATCGGAGCTCGCCCGAACGGCCTGACGGCAACGGAGAAGGACCTCGATGCAAGCATCTCTGGGCAGGAGCGCCAACGGTGACGAAGAGCAAGCGCAATCCAAACATCGCGGTTCTCGATCCAGATCCCGCAATCCTGAATTACCTGCAACGCATCCTCTCGGATCGGTTTAGCGTGAGCACCTTCACCGGCTCCGCTGAACTCGTCCGAAGCTTGAAAGAATCGCCCGCGGCCGATTTGCTCCTGATGGACTGGAACGTTGCGGAAGAGGGCGAGGGAGAAAACTCGCTTGGCCTGCTCATGCAACTTCATGCCGCCCACCCGTCTCTTCCAATCGTCATGCTCGCATGTACTGCCGAACTGAGGGATGTCGTGGCGGCCACCCGAATGGGCGCCGCAGATGTGGTTCTCAAGCCCTTTCGAAAGACCGACATCGATCAGGCAGTTCAACAGTGCCTGGAACGGGTTGACAAGCGATCGACTGAAGACGGCGATGAGCACAAGGAGATTCCTCTCGATGAGAACACTGCCTTCGTCGTAGCCAGCAAACGCATGAGAGAGATCGAATCGCAATGCAGGCTCGTGGCCCGCGCGGACATTCCGGTCCTCATCCTGGGAGAAAGCGGCACCGGCAAAGAGGTCGCGACCCTCTTCATCCACAAGATGTCAGCTCGTGGCCAGCGCAGCTTCATGAAGGTCAACTGCGCGGCGATGCCGGCCGATCTGCTGGAGAGTGAACTCTTCGGCTATGAGCCGGGCGCCTTCACCGGAGCCGTCAAATCAAAACCCGGCAAGTTTGAGATCTGCAACAACGGCACCATCTTTCTCGATGAAATCGGCGAGATGCCGGCAGTCTTGCAGGCTAAGCTCTTGCAGGTTCTTCAGGACGGCAGCTTTTCTCGCCTGGGCAGCCGCTCCGCGGTTAAGGTCGATGTGCGTGTGATCGCCGCAACCAACATCGACATCAAAGATGCCATCGCGCGCAAGACCTTCCGCGAGGATCTTTATTACCGCCTCAACGGTTTCACCCTGCGGATGCCCGCGTTGCGTGAACGCCCCGAAGAGATTCCGATTCTTGCCTCTCACTTCATGCGCAAGGTGGCGGCCAAGTACGGGCGCGATCCGCTCTCGATCTCGCCGGCGCTTATGCAGGCCCTCTGCAATCACCCGTGGCCCGGTAATCTTCGCGAACTTGAAAACACCGTCAAGCGCTTTCTGATCCTGGCGGATGAGCAGGCGATCATCGGCGAGCTGAATCCAGGGCCATCACCGGAATCGCAGGCCGATGGCAGCGAAGAGAGCGGCAACAACGGCAGTCTGAAGCATCTCGTCCGGAATCTGAAGGGCGATGCCGAATCGGCGGCCATTGCGAAAACGCTGGAGGAAACCGGATGGAACCGGAGGGCAGCGGCAAGCGATCTGCAGATCAGCTACAAGGCGCTGCTCTATAAGATCAAGCAGTACAATCTTGCTCCTCCTCAAAAACAACTCGACTCCAACCAGGTATCCAAGTCATGAACCCTCCGGCGATTGAAGGCGGCTTCCTCAAATCGGAAAAAGTAGTGATCCAGATGGGAACCAGGACGGTCCGGGGATACCTCGACACCGTGGTGTGGAACACCATGGAAGAGATGTTGCGCCACGCTCCCACGAGCTCGCCTGAGAGCTTCAAGCTCCGCCATCTCGAATCCAACGAGATTGAGGAAATATCGGCCCATGACATCAAGGCTGTCTTCTATGTCAACAGCTTTGAAGGCGACGCGAAGCATAAGGAGCTGCACTTCCACACCCGGGCTCCAATCGTTCATGGCATCTGGGTCCGGTTGCAGTTTCGCGACGGCGAAGCCATGGAAGGAATCATCTACAATTCCATCCGCTACCTCGTCGATCCCGGCTTCTTCCTGCAGCCAACCGACCCTGAGAGCAATAACCGGCTGGTCTACGTGCGGAAGAGTTGGCTCTCCGATTATCGGGTCCTCGGAATTCGCAAACTTTAGGCGATTGGCTCTTTCGGTGGTTCAATCGAATAATCGAGAATCCTGGCGGCAATTCCCGTCAGTTGCGCCGAAGCATTGTCCGTGCGAACAAGACTGCCCCGGCACCGAACCAAACAGCTGGTCGAGAGAGTAATCTCAGGCGGCAATTCGAGCGTAAACTCAAAATCGCCGCCAATTGTCGCGCCGTCAGAGAGATTCAAATAGAAATAGACCCCAAGGTCGCTCACGTCCCGTGTAAAGCCCGCGATGTCGCGTTCTCCAACCTTGACAGTGATCGGGGCATTGACCCCAAATCGCTCTCTCTCCCTTCGTTCTCTTCCCGATTGCGGCTCAGCCATCATCAATCCCTTCCCAACATAGCGATAAGCTCTGCTGCATGCAGACCGCATCTGCGTCCGCGGTAAAACGGAAAAATTGTGTCCCTCGCGGCACTTCTTGAATTGCGCCGCGAGGCATACATGAGCTGCGAAGCTAACGCACCAGGGAATGAACCGGGCAAGTTACTGCAAACCAACAAGATCGATTATTCAGGGTGTTGCAGCAATTGCCATGCCGAATGAATAGCTGGAAACGTTGAGGTTACGGCTGGAGATAACTCCCGCTGTGCAATCTCCTGCACACTGAATGGTAATTCTCTGGACACCGCTTGCCTTAGTGGAATCGATCCGGGAGTGTCAGGAGTGCACACGGTCGTCCCGGTCCGGCTCAGGCTGAAATGAAATACGATGGCATCATGGCTGCGCTTCTGGAGATTCGCGATTTGCAGATTTGCTTTGGCGCGTCTGAAGCGGTTCGGGGCGTGAGCCTGTCGCTCGACGAGGGCGAGGTGCTAGGCCTGGTGGGCGAGTCGGGATCGGGCAAGAGCGCCACTGCGCTGGCGATCATGGGGCTGCTGGGATCATCGGCGCAGGTTTCAGGACAGATCCTGTGGCAACAGGCCGGGGAGGGCGCGCCTGTCACTGACCTGCTGCGCCAGCCGGCCGATGCGTTGCGACGCTTGCGGGGACGCGAGATCGCGATGATCTTTCAAGAACCGATGACAGCACTGAACCCGGTCATGCAGATTGGCCGCCAGGTGGCCGAAAGCGCCGAGGCGCACTTCCCGTCCTGGACCGGGAGAGAAGCCAAAAGGAAGGCTCTGGCCGCACTGGAGGCGGTCTCCATCCCCGAGGCCGCGCGACGCTACCGTGATTATCCGCACCAGTTTTCCGGCGGACAGAGGCAGCGAATCCTGATCGCCATGGCGCTGATCAACCGTCCGCGGCTGCTAATCGCCGACGAACCTACGACCGCGCTCGACGTCACGGTGCAGGCTCAGGTGCTCGAGTTGCTCCGGGAACTACAGCAGAAGCACGGCCTGGCTATGCTTTTTATCTCGCACGATCTGGCCGTAGTGGGCCATGTGGCTAGTCAAGTCGCGGTGATGCGCGCGGGTCAGATCGTCGAGCAGGGGCCCTCGGCACGCATTCTCACCGCACCCCAGCATGTCTACACACGCAGCCTGCTGGCGGCCGTGCCCACTTTGCGAACCGACCGGAGGATCCCGTTGGCGATGGTGCCCGGATCGGAAACAGCTCAGGCGATCGCGCGGAAGAGCCAGTAAAGCGTTCCTGACAGCAACGCCGCGGCCGGCAGGGTAAAGACCCATCCGGCAGCGATATTGCGAACTGTAGCCAGCCGCAGGCCGCTGCCATTCGCGCTCATCGTTCCGGCTACTCCCGAACTGAGGATGTGAGTTGTCGAAACCGGCAAGCCCCAAGTGTTGGCGGCAAAGATTGTGCCCATTGTGACCAATCCCGCCGCGGCGCCCTGCGCATAGGTCAGATGTTCTTTGCCGATGCGCTCTCCCACCGTGATCACAATGCGCTTCCAGCCGACCATGGTTCCCAGGCCGAGGGCCAGCGCCACGGCGACCTTCACCCAGTCGGGAATGAAGCGGGTGGCCTTGTCCACCTTGCTCTTGTAGTTCGACAGCGCAGTGTTCTCTTCAGCCGTAAAGGCAGGGATCTTGCTCTTTTGCATCAGGCGAATGGCCTCGCCCGCCACATACATATCGTTGCGGACGTTGGCCTGGTCCTGCGCCGGAACAGAGTTGAAGACCTTGTACAGCGCGACTTCGTGGTTCACATCTTCGACCAGCTCGCGCAGCGCCAGAATGGTATCCGGCTGCAACTGTTTCGTGCGAATGTATTCCGTGACTTCAGCGCGCGCATCCTCTCCCAGAACGCCACTGTTGTCCACATGCCGGTCGAGAACATGCCCGGCACTTTCCGATGCGGCGATGAACTGCTGAACATCGCTGGCTGTGACCGCGTGATTCAACGCGTAAGCTGTCGGCACCGTGCCGATCAGGATCAACATGATCAGGCCCATACCCTTCTGCCCATCATTCGATCCGTGGAAGAAGCTGACGCCCGCGCAGGTTCCAACCATCAGGCCACGAATCGGCCACGGTGGCGGCTGATCGTTCTTGGGCGCCTCAAAGAGCCTGTCCGATATGTGGATCAGACGGAGTGCGAGCCACACTGCGACGCTCAGGCCAACGCCAAGCGGCACCGCCAGAAGAATTCTTAGATCAAAGTAGAAACAGGCCACCGATGCCGCCAGCAGTGCCAGCAAACCACAGCCAACGACGCGCAGCCTCGGCTTCAGGATCATCAGCAAAAGCGCTGCGCAGCCAAAGCCCACGAGCGGCGAGATCAGCAGCGCCTTGAGCACCTTGATCGCCTGTTCCCAATCCACGCCCGAGGTTCCGGTGCGGACGTTGATCAGTTGGTTTGCGATGCCCACACCGATGATCGAGCCGACCATCGTATGCGAACTCGAGGCAGGCAGCCCGAACCACCATGTTCCCAGGTTCCAGACGATGGCGGCGATCAGCAGCGCAAAGACCATTGAAAAACCGGCGCCCGAGCTCACCTGAAGTATCAACTCCACCGGCAGCAGCGTGATCACCGCGAAAGCCACGGTGCCCGACGAAACCAGCACGCCCACCAGATTGAAGACCCCCGAGAGCACGACGGCGCTGACCGGTTCGAGTGAATGAGTGTAGATCACAGTGGCGACAGCGTTGGCCGTGTCGTGGAAGCCATTCACAAACTCAAATCCGAGCGCAATCAGCAAGGCAAGAGCCAGCAGCAGATAAGGCCAGACGCTGGTGATCGTGACTGAGTCCAGATCCCGCGCAACATGAAAGGCGATGTAACAGAGGCCGGTGCCCAAAGCAAGCAAAAACAAGGCGATCCCCACGCGGCTGGGCGATTTTTTCAGCTTGCGGTCGAGCAGTGAAACGCCCGCAGGCATTGCGCTTACCGTAGTCGCCATGTCGGCCATCAGAATTCACCAATTCGGCCGGAGAGATTCCGGACACGCCCGGGCCTCCTGAGTCGAGACTCAAAAGCAAAATCAAATGGAAAATACAAAGGGAATCGCTTGTGGCGGGAAAGAGAAGAGCCGGATAAGTTGGCGTCCATAAAACCCCAACAATCGCATTCTCGCGCGACTGTTTGCGTCGCCAGGCCGAGGAATTCACCTGACTGTAATGATTCTACACCGGCTAGGGGGGAGCTTGGGAAGCGCGGAAATGGGACGCGGTGGAAATCGGTTCCGAAGAGGATCAGTAAGGCGCCGTACTTTTATCGAACCACAGGGCAAGCTCTTCTTCGGAGATCTCACTGGCGGCAAGGCCCCAAAACGTAAGAACCCTGTCCTCTTTTGTGGCTGTCAGTCTAAGGCCATTCAGTCTAAGAAATGTTAGAGATACGGCAAAAGCAGTGCGCTTGCTGCCGTCAACAAACGGATGGTTCGCTACGATTCCTTTGGCGTAGGAGGCCGCGAGCCGACCCATGGACCGGGGCTGCCCCGAATAGGCGAAGAGACTCTTGGGCCGAGCCAAAGCGGACTCCAGTAGCCCCAAATCGCGAATGCCTTCAGGGCCGCCATGAAGCGTCAGCGTCTCCTCATGCATCCTTAGCACTACGTCCAGCCTCATCCAAACCGGTTCGTTCACTCAGCAAGTCTCTGCAATACATCCCGGTTTTCGCGCATTATCTCGCGCGCAGCTTCCATTTGAGTGGCGAAGTCTTCGTCGAAAGGCACCAGCCTGATCCCTTGGGGACTATCAGTGAGGTACAGCGTGTCCCCTTTCTCCACCTTCAGGCGAGCCAGAGTCTCTTTCGGCAAAATGATCCCAGCCGAGTTGCCAATCGAAATGACCTTTGTTGTAGTGGCCACGTGGAGATCTCCAATCCGGCTCTTGGTATAACATAAGTAATAACGTTCTGCTACCGCCAGTCGTCCCTCGCATTGATCAGTCCATCGCCGATCACCGCATCGAAGCCTGTGTGCTTCTTGATGAAGATCTCGCTGAACTGGCGGTCCTGCCGGAGCAGAATGGCCTGTAGACGGACCAGCTCCAGCAATGCGAGAAACATGGCGATCAGCGCCCGTTCGGAGTGGGTATGGCTCAGCAGGCGGCGCAGGGCCACGGGCTTGTCATCCACCGTCAGGCGGCGCGCGAGGAATTGGATCATCTGGCCGACGGTCACCGAGTGTTCGGTGACGTCGAGGACGGGGCGTCGGCGCGCGCGCTCCAAAATGTCACGGAAGATGCGGACGAGATCGTCGGTGTCGGCGGCGATCTCGGGCTCGGTGGCCTCATCGCCTTTAAACTCGCGGGCTCCGGGATTGGTCCACGTGGCGGCCTCGAGCATCTGCTTCTGCTGCAGCATCTGAGCGGCGTTCTTGAACCGCTCGTGTTCCAGCAGCCGCTCGACCAGCTCTCGGCGCGGATCCTCGTCCGCAGCTTCTTGATCCGACTCTGCGCGCGGCAGCAACATCTTGCTCTTGATGTGTATCAGCAGCGAAGCGGTATAGATGAATTCTCCGGCCACGTCCATGTCGCTGGCCTTGAGCTGGTCGACGTAGGCCAGGAACTGGGCCGTAATCTTGGCGATGGGAATGTCGTAGATGTCGATATCCTGCTTGCGGATCAGGTCCAACAGCAGGTCGAGCGGACCGTCGTAGACCTGGCCCACGATCACCGAAAAGGGCGACTGTTCGGCGCTCTCATCCATTTTCCTCTGGCGCGCCGCCGCCTTTGCCGCAGCCTTGTCCTCCTCTTTGGACCTTGAGGGCTCGGGAGTCAAGACCAGCGCCTCGGCCGCCTCGGCCGCAGGTTCGCTCGCCGTCGTTTTCTCGGCCGTCAAATCGGCTTCGGGTTTGGGAGATAAATCGGTCAATGCCTCATCTTCCAGGTACTTACTTGCTCTCGTTGCCGGTCAGGCGAAAGGTGATGGTCCCCCAGAAGAGGCGGGCGCGCATCTGTACCGGCAGGTGGCGCTCATCGTCGGTGTACCAGATCCAGATGTTGCCGCGATTCTTCACAACACCGGCATCGGCGGTGGGCTGTACGCGGAGAGTCTTGAACGTGCCCAGCGGCGTTTTGACCTCCTCGCGCCCTTCCACCTTCATGGTGACGGGCACCACGTGCAGGGCATCCACAACCGGAAGCACGAAATTATGCCCCAACTCGATCGATTGTGAGGAAGCGTAGAAGATGCCCGTCAGCAGGTCGGTCATGCAGCCGGTTGCAGGCGATTCGATGTGTTTTGTCTGCCCGGTAACGGTGTTTTTCTCATTCAAAACAGTGCGGTTCTGGGCGTAGTCGATGTGAAGCGTCGAAATCACCTGCCGATGCCCCTCGACCGTCTGCTTGTTAAAGTCGTCTGTGCAGCCCTTGATCCGGTCAAAGCTCGATTGGAAGCGATCGGAGACGTGAAAGAGGAGATTGATGGCGCCACTGGTGTCGGCGCTGGCGGTGATATTTTCCCGATCGCCCGCCGCCTCGAATCGCAGCACTGCCGTACCAGCCGGAAAGACTCGCCAGTCAACCGAATAAGTCAGTGTTTGCTTTTGCGGGAAGCTGTAACCGGTGCGCGGCGGCGGCAGCGCAAAGGTCTGCTGGGCGCGAATCAAACACGGCGACACGGCCAGGATCAGGGCGCAAGCGATAGCTAGTGCGGTTGAGCGCGTCTTCACCGGCAGTTCTGGCTCCTCTTGAAATGGACTTCCCGGTCAGAAAAAAACCGCTCAACGCGGCACTTTTACAAACGCTGCCAGGACCGGCCGCAGCAGGAACAGACTGAGGTAAAGCAGAGTGGCCCCTATAGCAGCATTGTACTCGCGGTGCCGGATGTAAAGCGAAAACGAAAATGAACCGGTCGCGCTTCCATTTCCCGGCGCCGTTGCCGCGGTGAAGCGGGGAATCAGGCGCGGAACCCGTTTGCAATAACCGTCAAAACCGGGGAAGGTTGCACGCAGAAACCGCTCCTCCGATGCGATCACCGGGACGTAAATCACCGTAAACCCCAGGCCGAGCGTCAGCGCCACCGGCCAACTCAGCAGCGCAACGGCGAAACCTGCAGCGATGAGCATCGATCCCAGATAGAGTGGGTTCCGAACATGAGCGTAGGGGCCGGTCACCGTAAGTTCGCGATTCTTCTTCACATATCCGGCTGCATAGGCGCGAAGCCAGAGGCCGGGTACGACCAGCGCCAGGCTCCAGGCCGCGGCGGCGGGACGAGGCGCGCGGCGCCAGAGTTCGAGCAGATAGAGGGCTGCCGCGACAAAGCCGAGCGGCACGCGAATGCGTCGCGCGACACTTTGCCAGCGGGAGATCCAGTCCTGGTGAGACGCGTCGGGTTCTGTCGATGCGGAGTGGCTCATCTCGTGATTTCGGGGGTGGACTCAGGATATAGCAAGGCTTCGACGGCGCCTAGCACATCGTCGGGTTGAATGCTCAGCAAGCCTGCCTCGGGCGATTCGCGGCGGCTGTGGTCGCGGCGGCTGTGGGGACTTCGCAATACTCTGAACGGTACTCCAAAGGGTCCGTTGCGGCTGGGGTCCGTCGGCCCGTAGATGCCCACAACCGGCCGGCCAAGGGCGCAGGCCAGGTGCAACGGACCCGTGTCTCCCGCAACCACCAGATTGACTCTGCGGGTGATGGCAATGAGCTGAGCAACCGTGCAGGTGAGAGGAATGGCGGCGCCACTGGTTCCGCGCGAGATCACCTCTGCCAGCTTCTCCTCGCCAGGTCCGGCATTGACGAGGATGCGAAAGCCCAGGTCGATGAACCCTTGGGCGACGGCGTCGTAGCGCTGCACCGGCCAGCGTTTAGCTCCCCAGCCAGCTCCGGGATTGATGAGCACCGCGGGCTGATCACCACCGCGCGCCCCTGTTTTTGGCGGCAAAATTCCAGCCGCCCAGGCCTCGGCCGCTGGATCGACTGGCAGCAACGGCTGCACGGGACAGAGCTTTTCACTTGCGATGGCTGAAATCAACTCCACGTCCTGCTCGATCACATGTGCGCCCTGTGTGGCAACGCGTTCAGTAAACAACCAGCGGGCTGGCGCTTCTCGCGGCTTGGCCTCACCAATCACTCGCCGGCAGCCCGCCATTCGCGCCACCACTGCCGAGCGAATGGCTCCTTGCAGATCGATTACGGCATCGTATTCGGCAGCCCGCAACGCGGCACGCAAGCTTTTGATTTCATGGCGAGTTTTAGAGCTGAGCGGAGAGCGTCGCCACTCTTTGGTCGGGGCGAGATGCAGGTGGTCGACGAGAGGTTGCGCCGGACCGCGCTCTTCGCTCACTTCGGCCCTCAGCAGCGCCTGCCAGCGAGGATCGACCACCCAGTCGATGACCCAATCCGGATGAGCCTGCCGTAGCGCAGTGATTGCCGGAAGAGCATGCAGGATGTCTCCCATGGCGCCCAAGCGAACCACAAGCAAGCGAAAGTTGGATTGGGTTTGCAAGCTCCGATTTTCTCACAACGAAGGATGCGCTGACTCGGGCCTTGAGAAGTCGAGTGAGACAGACGTACCAATGTCGAACAGACGCGGCTCGAAAAGGTGATCGAAAGTGGGTCAAGAAAATGCGCATCATTGGCAAAAAAGGCCAGTTTTTGACCAAAAATCGATCAAAACCTGGGGTTTTAGTTTACTGATCAAGCAATAGCAGATTATTGTAAGATACAGATAAATTGAAAGTTAGTGTGACTGAAAGAGCTGATCAGCACTTTAGGGCGTGGGGGTGGGGGGGATTGGTACGGATCGGTGACTTGGCTGACATATTGAACCGGGCGGTCTCCCGCAGTGCGCCCGCTTCTGCTGATTGTCCCTATTATCCGTCGAAGAGGGGAAATAATCTGTAACGAACTGGTATCGAGAACGGGAGGTTTGCGGATATCTACCCTAACCTTTCAGACAGCCAATCCAGAGCGGTGTCCTGGTCTTCGATATCGATGGTCAGCCTAGCGGTCTCAAGTGGCAGAGCTTTACGAAGCGCTGCGGCAGACTCTCCCAGTCGGAGGAGATCCTTGTCGGTGGTGATCAGCGCAGTCGCCTTGGCGGCGCAGGCAAGCGATACCAGACGCTCGATATCACCGGTTGTGTAGACATGGTGGTCGCGAAAGCCGGTTCGCGAGGTGAGCCGGAGCCCTGCCGCTTCGAGGCCCGCGAAGAACTGTTCCGGCCGGGCGATTCCGCAGAAGGCGGCGACTGAGCCAGTGATTGCAGGAACCTCCATCTTCCGCAGCAATCGCCATATCGGCTCTTGCCACCCCCGGCTTCGCAACTCGTCTTCCAGCTCAGGGTCGTCGGCGGGAATCGCGATGATGCTGGCGCGGCGAATGGCAGAAAGGGGCTCGCGCAAATTGCCTGCCGGCAGCAAACCGCCCTGCCAGTCGCGCCGGTCGAGGAGCAGAATGTCGATCTCGCGCGCAAGTTGACGGTGCTGGAATCCGTCATCGAGAAGATGAACGATCGCTCGATTCTCCTCTGTTGCATCCTTCTCGGCGAGCACCCCTGCGTCGTAGCGTTGCGGAGCGACGTAGATCGGAAGGCCGGTTTCGCGCGCAATCAGCAACGGCTCGTCGCCAAACTCCTCGGCTCGTCCGTCGGGATTGACTCGCGCAGCCAGTTGGCTCTTGCGGCCATAGCCGCGTGAGAGTGCGTCTACGTGAAATCCCTTCTTGCTGAGCAGCTTGGCTAGCGAGATGGTCAAAGGCGTCTTACCCGAGCCGCCGGTCGAGAGATTGCCGACGCTGACCACCGGATATCGAAGCCTTCTCACTGGCTCTATCCCTGTGCGCAATCGCAGCTCACGCAAGCCCAGCGCAGACCGGTAGAGAGGTACGAGAGGAAGCAGTAACCGGCGCGCGGAGAAGGGCTCACTCATCGAGAGCGCTCCTTTCCACTCTTCGCCGTAAGCAGTTCCTTGATCGCTTCCGCACAACGGTCTGTCGCTCCGGCCTGACTGGCGAAGACCTCTCTGGCCCGCGCGCCCATAGCGTTGGCCTCGGTTCGGTCGCAGAGCAAGTCGAGCAGAACTTGTGCGAGCTTCTCTTTCGCGGCAATGCGGATGGCGTCGTGGGCGATCAGGTCTTCGGTGATCGCGCGGAAGTTGGCATAGTGCGGGCCCATCACGATAGGAACGCCAAACTGAGCCGGCTCCAGCGGATTATGTCCTCCGGCAGGAATCAGGCTGCCGCCAACGAAGGCCACCGACGCAAGCGAGTAGATCGAAGCCAACTCGCCGATGGTATCGAGCAGGATGATCTGGCCGGGATTCAGTGGCTTGATCGCGTCGGCAGGCTGTGAACGCCAGTCGGAGCGCCGAATCCAGGCTGAACTCGTTCGATCCAGTAGATTAGCCACCGCCGCAAATCTCTCCGGATGGCGAGGCGCAAAGACCAAGGCAAGATGGGGATCGGCCTTTAGCAGCCGCGGCCAGGCTTCCAGCAGCGCAGCTTCTTCCCCTTCGAGCGTGCTACCCGCGACAATGAGGCGCAGACCATGAGAAAGCGCCTTCAACCGCGCTGCCGCCTCGGCCTCGCCGGCAGCGCGGACATCGAATTTCAGATTTCCGGCGACAGAGACGCGCTCAGGAAGGCAGCCGATGGCTTTGAGCCGATCAGCGTCGGTCTGACTTTGAGCAAGGACTCGGTTTAGCCGGCTGAGAAATGGCCGCCACAGCGCGCGCAACCGCCGGTAGCGCGGCCACGATCGGTCGGAGATCCGTGCATTCACAACCGCGACCGGGATTCCCCGCCGAAAGCATCCGCTGAGCAGGTTGGGCCAGAACTCGGTCTCGGCGAGGACGAGCAACATAGGCTGCAAGGCGTTCAAGTAAGCCGGAACGGCCCACGGAAAGTCGAGCGGGCAATAAAAGACGCGGTTGCTTCCGAAGCGTTCGCGGGCCAGCGCCTGACCGGTGCGGGTGGTGGTCGAGACGGCGATGAAATACTCGGGCAGCGCGGTATCTAGCGTCTTGACCAAACGACTGACGGCCAGCACTTCGCCAACCGAGACGGCGTGAATCCAGATCAGGGGCCGATCGGCATCGAAACCCCGAGGACGCCTGCCCCTGAGCTGACCGCCCCGCCGGGACCGCACCCATCCTAGCCGCTCCAATAACCCCTCGCGGTATTTCTGCGTTGTGGCCATGTGAAAGAGCCACCATGGCGCGCCAACAACCAACGCCGCCAGCAACGCCAGATTGTAGAAAAACAGGGTCATGCGCGTGACGGAATGCGCCTTTTCGCAGTCCAATCTCAAATGATACAGTCGAGCACGATGAAGAACCTGCGGACCATTCCGTTCTGTTTGCTTTGGTTAGCTCTGCCGGCCGGGGCCAGTGACCACGCCGCGCCTGCGGTGCAGCCAGCCACGACCTTTCCCGCGGTCGAGGTGCACGACGACGAGAAGGTGGCCATTGCCGTCGAGCCTTACGATACGCGTGAGAAGGAGTCCATCTTTCGCGTCGATTATCTCAGTCACGGTGTCATGCCGGTGCGTGTGATCATCACCAACAATGGCGACCGGCCGATCAGCCTGCGCGATGCGCGCATTCACTTCTTCACCGCCGACGGCGACAAGATCCAGGCCGCCGAGCCGGAGGATGTGGAGCGGCTGATGACGCGGAAGGAGCGCCAGGGAAGCAAGATCCCGCTGCCCGGCCCGCTGCCCGGCATCAAGGTTAAGCCCAAGGCCAGCGACAAAGAGATCGAGCAAGATTTTGACACCTTCGAGTACCAGGCGCTGGTGGTCGAGCCGCACTCGACCCGCGCCGGGTTCCTCTTCTACGATGTCTCCGGCCTCGACCACCCTCTCGAGGGCGCCAGTCTTCACCTGCGCCAGTTGCGCGATGCCGATGGCAAGGAGCTCTTCTACTTCGAGATTCCCTTCGACAAGTATCTGAAATCGAAGTCCAGCCAGATGAACTGAGGCGGCTCCGCAGTCATTCGTAGTAAGTAGCCGTCGTCGTATCTGTCTCCCAGATCGTCGCATCCTTCACGCGCACGCGTCCTTGGGTCATAGCTGCGAGCTGCTCGTTGGTCTGGTCGTAAAAGTACTTTGCGATGTTTTCGGCCGAAGGGTTGAGCACAATGAAGGGCTCAAGCTCATTCAGCATTCGATGGTCGATCCGCTCGATCACTGGGCGCAGAACCTGCTTCAGCAGCTTGAAATCCAGCAGCAGTCCGGCCTCGTCGAGCGCCTCTCCGGCCAAGGTGACGCGCACCTTGTAATTGTGCCCGTGCGGGTTCTCGCACTTGCCCTTGTAGTTGCGGAGGTAGTGTCCGGAGGAGAAATCTGCCTCCACGGTGACTTCATACATCGGTATCAGCTCGATTCTTTGCGGGCAGACGCCCCAGCTTCTATTTTACCGGTTAGTACTGATTCAGAGCTTTGGGTCGCGTCTTCTGCGCCTTGCCGCCAGCCGTGCTTCTTCACTACGCCGGTCCACCTGTTCGAAGAGGTGGGTCAACACGCCGACCAGTGCCGCTCCCAGGCCGGCCAGCAGCAAAATCAAGGCCCCTGTGCGCCAGAGAGACGCGTTTGCCGGCAGCCCTGCCTGAAAGCTCGAAGGCGTCATGGACATCGCCGCAGAGAGCAGCGCGAAGAAGGCAAGCGCGGCAGCCAGGATGTAGAAGTTGCGGGACATGGGCAGCCAGCCTCAGGGGCTAAAGGTCGGTTAATGATGCGGCACCTACGGCACGAATAAAGTCATGCCCTGACACAAAGCCGGTTTTTTGAGACACCAAGCGCTTCTTACGTGTTTCCAGTTTGAAAAAACTCCTCAACATCTGTAATCGCCGCGGTCATTCTGTACGGCGGCAGGCTGGCGAGAAAGGTCTGACCGTAGCGCTTTGTACAAACGCGCGAGTCGAGGAGCACCAACACACCGCGATCCTCAAGCGAGCGGATAAGCCGGCCGAAGCCCTGTTTCAATGTTAGTACCGCCGAAGGGACCTGATAGTCGAAAAAGGGTTTGCCGCCGGCCTCTTCGATGGCTTTCATGCGTGCGGCAACTACCGGGTCGCTCGGCACAGCGAAAGGGAGGCGATCGATGATCACGCAACTCAAGGCTTCGCCCTGCACGTCGACTCCCTGCCAGAAACTCGATGTACCGAAGAGCACCGAATTCGGCGTGGCGCGAAACTCTTCCAATAATACCTTGCGCGGAGCCGTGCCGTGCAGCAGGATGGGATAATTCAGTACGGGCATCAGGCGCTCGTATAAGTCGCGCATCTGGGCATAACTCGTGAAGAGGCAAAAGGCGCGGCCACGAGTTATCGTCAGCACACGTTCAATGCACCGGGCCGCGGCCTCGGGAAACTCCGGATCGCGCGGGTCGGGCATCTCCGGAGGAAGATAGAGCAACGCCTGCTCGCCGTAGCGAAAATGCGAGGGCACGACTAACTCGCGCGCCTCATTCAGTCCGAGCCGTCTGCGGATATGCTCAAATCCGCCCTGCACGGTGAGCGTGGCCGAGGTCATCACCACCGTGGGAATCTGGTCGAAGACTAACTCCGATAGCAGCTCGGAGACATCGATGGGAGTGGCCTGCAAAAAGGTACTTCGCGACGCACTGCGCGCGCCAGGCCTCTGGATCGCCGCTGTGGCCGAGGAAATGCGCCGTTCCATCCAATAAACCATGTTGCTCGCGCTCGATTCGAGCAGGAACTCAAGCTCAGAGCGGAGGCGCGTGACACGCTTCCTGAGCCCCGGTGCTTCGTCCACATTTTTCAAGCCATCGATCTCGGCTTCCATGCGCTGGAGTGTCGCGCGCACTGCCAAGTAGAGATCACCCGAGATCTCCAGAAACTCTTCGCGCTCGGTAAAAGGCTGGCGGCCGTCTCCAGCCATTGGCAGGCCGGCAAAGAAGATGCGGGCTCGGTCGCGAAGCTGCTGTGTGATGCCAGGCAGGCTCTCGGCGCCCTCTTTGCCCCGCAACAGAGTCTCAGTGTCCCGTGCTAACTCTTCAAAGCGAACGTTACTCACCGAGAGGCCGAAGTAACTCGAAGCGACCTCTTCCAACTCGTGTGCTTCGTCGAAGACAACTGCCGCGGCCTCTGGCAGTACCCCCGCGTCCGGAGCACCGGCTGCCTCGCGCTTGACAGAAAGATCCGCAAAAAACAGATGGTGGTTGACGATGATAATGTCCGACTCGAGCGCCTTTCGCCGCATCTCGGTGATGAAGCAGCGGCGATAATCCGGGCAGCTCGTCCCGAGACAGGCTTCGGCGCGGGCGTCGAGCTTTTGCCAAAGCGCGCTCGACTCGGGCAGGCCGGCGATCTCGGCTCGGTCGCCTGTTTCGGTGGATTGTTCCCACTCGGCGATTTGGCGGTACTGGTCGATCTCTTCAAGGCCCGAAAGAATCGGCTGACTACGTAGCGCGACCAGCTTGTGCCGGCAGAGATAGTTGGCGCGGCCCTTCATGTAACAGACATGCAGGCTGCCAATCAGCGATTCAAGAAAAGGAACGTCGCGGAAGTAGAGCTGGTCCTGCAGGGCCTTGGTGCCAGTGGAGACGATAACACGCCGGCCTGTGCGCAGGGCAGGCAGCAGATAGGCCAGAGTTTTGCCGGTGCCGGTGCCGGCCTCGACGATCAGATGACGTCGTTCTTGAAGGGCACGCTCGACGGCTTTGGCCATCTCAAGTTGACCGGGGCGGTACTCATAAGGCAGCGGCGAACGCGCAAGAATGCCGCCGGGCGCGAAGAACTCGTGCAGCGTGGGCAGAGCGCGGGTTGGAGTATCGGCGGAGGGCATCGGGAGCAGGCGCTCTACTCATCATAGTGATGCTGCCCGCAAAAAGACGGGGATACACCTGCTTCACACGCGCAACTCAAATGGCTTCTACAAACTCAGACCGCAATCTCTAGTCGCTTCGGGTGGCGACGGGTTGCGGCTGGTTCTTAGTCGAGCTCAGGCCATGCCCGCCGCTCATCCATCGGCCGATGATCGCGGTCTGGTCCACACCCGCCCAGCCCTGGGCACCTGACGCTCGCTTGGTGAGCTTCTTTCGTATCTGATACGACCTCTTTGCGGCGAAGGTCTTTTCCGTCGCAGCGTTATAGGGATTGACCGGGTTGTGCTGGATGGAACCGCCGCCGAGATGCATTCGCTTTCTCTCCCAAGAAGGCAGAGAGCGAGCGACGGGCCGGAATCTTGACGGAAAAGTCAGAAGAATCTCATGCGCGAGCCTCTCGCGGAGTCGTGATCGACCATCTCTCCCACTGTTCATTGCTTCGCGGCTGAAATATCAGCCGAAGATCGAGTCACTGTCGCTGGAGCTTGGATGGTATTCGTCTTCATCCGGGATCTGACGGTGTTTCACATCGAGCCATCGACCCATGAGGAGGGCTTCATCGGGGGTCGCCACGCTTCGCATCTCCGATGCGCCCCTCAGCAGCTTCTTACGAACTTCGGCGGCTCGCAGGGCGGCGGCCGAGCTCTGGCCCTGCACGGCTGAGTAAAAGCTGGCCCCATTGACGGCCACGGTGTTCCCGTGAATGTGCATCGTTCACTCCTGCCGTGCGAAAGGGCAATCGGGCTGCCGGAGGAGGCGCGAAAAGATAAATGAAAACTGATTTCGCCGAAGGTCTCAGCCGTGTGCCTGGATTCAGATAGCTAGGTGGAATAAGCTGGAGTTGAGCCTTCCGCTTTTGAGTCCCAATGAAGCTCGCGATTTGCCTACCGTGAAACAGGTATGGGATTCACGCAGGACGCTCAACCCTTGTACCAATCGAGACGGAGAGTAACTTGGCGAAGTATCGTAGATCGGTAGTGCCCCGCGTGCCCAATGCACCGGCGATTCCGCTGGTGGCCATCGTGGGGCGGCCCAACGTCGGCAAATCCACGCTCTTCAACCGGCTGACCAAGAGCCGGCGCTCGATCGTTGGCGATGAGCCTGGAATCACCCGCGACCGCATCTATGGTGAGTATGAGTGGGCCGGCCGGCAATTCCGGCTCGTCGATACGGGCGGCATCGTTCCTGACGATCCCGACCTGATCCCTACCGAGATTTATAACCAGGCGAAGATCGCGCTAGAGGAGGCCGATGCGCTGGTGCTGGTCGTCGACGCGCGCACGGAGCTCGCCAGCCCCGACTACGATCTGGCGCGGTTGCTGATTCGCGGTGGCAAGCCAGTCTTTTTGGCGGTGAATAAAGTCGAGGGCGAAGCCATGGCGCTGGTCGCGGAGAACTTTCGCCGGCTGGGAATTCGAGAGATGATTCCGATCAGCTCCGAACACGGGCTGGGGATCGGCGATCTGCTCGAAGCGATTGCCGAGGCAGTTCCGCTGCCGGCCAAGGCTGTGCCGGCCGAAGAACAAGGTCTGGCCGCTCAACAAACCTCGCAGGTCGAGGAGGACGCCAAGGCCGAAGAGGCTGAAATCTCTGAAGGAGGCCCCGTCGAGCCGGAATCGGGAGACGACCCGGACCGCCCGCCCCACCGCACGCATGGCGAGTTTGAGCAGCACGAGACATCCGTGGCCATCATTGGGAGGCCGAATGTGGGCAAGTCCACGCTCTTGAATGCACTGACCGGCACGAGTCGCGCTATTGTCTCTCCTATCGCCGGAACGACTCGCGACGCGGTCGACGAGGCGATCGAGTTCGAGGGGCACCAGTTGCGCTTTGTTGACACGGCCGGCATCCGTCGCAAGGGAAAGACGCACCTGATGGCCGAAAAGATGAGCGTGGTGATGGCGCGCCGGCACCTTGAGGCCGCGGATGTGGCGCTGCTGGTGATCGACGCGGTCGATGGCGTGACGGCGGCCGACGCCACCATCGGCGGCTATGCCCACGAGAGCGGGCGCAGCGTGATCATCGTGGTCAACAAGTGGGACGTGGTGACGACGGGGCGCACAGACGGCAAGCCTCCGGCCGACCGGGAGATCTTTGAGAAGCAACTGCGCTCGGTGCTCAAGTACCTGAGCTACGCGCCGGTGATCTTTCTTTCCGCGCTCGAAGGGACGGGCCCTGAAGCGAAGAAGATGCTGCGAGTGCTGCACGAGGTTGTGGCCGTGGCTGCCGAGCGCCGCAAGCGCGTTTCTACCGGCCAGATGAATCGCTTCCTCGACAAGATCGACTTTCAGCGCGCGCCGGTGCCGATGGCCAAGCGCATTCGCATCTTCTATATGACGCAGGCCGCCGTTGCTCCGCCGACGTTTGTGCTCTTCACCGACCGTGAGGTCAAGCTGCACTTCTCTTTTGAGCGGTTCCTGGAAAACGAGATTCGCGCGGCCTTTGGTTTCAAGGGGACGCCGATCTGGTTTAAGGTGAAGGCGCGAAACGAGAAGAAGGGCGATTAGGGCGGCGACGAGGAGACACTGTTTACCAGTTGATTAACTGCAAGGCTTTGAAAATATAGATAGGGGGTAGGCCATTGATCGGCAAACAATGATCAGTGGTCTGGGTTACTCTGCTCCACCGGTTACATCCATAGTGCGGCAACGCGCGGTAATTCTCTGCAAACCGCCGGATCTTAGTCTGCAACCAGAACGGCTTCTTTCGCTTCACCGAGTTGCATCGAGGATTCTTTGAAGGTCCAGCCGGCGATGAGCAGACTAGGCGCTTGCATGGGTGCGGCTTCGCTTAGTTTGGCAAGAGTGGTGCGCTGAACGTCCTGACCGGGTTGCGCGGCGCGAGAGACCAGCGCGCAGGGAAAGTCCGCGGGCAGGCCCTCGTCGAGCCACTGCTGTTGCAATGCGCGCAGATTGCGGCCGGGCATGTAGACGACGCGGGTCGCGTTCTCGATCTCAGGCAGCGGCCTTCTTTCCGATTCCGAGTGCGCACGATGGTTGGTCGAGAAGATCACGCTCGACGCGCTGTTGCGGCTGGTGAGCGAGCATCCGAGTGCGGCGGCCGCGGCAAAGGCGGCGCTTACGCCGGGGACAACTTCGAAGGGCACACCAGCATCGGCGAGCGCAGCCATCTCCTCCACGGCGCGGCTGAAGACCAGCGGATCACCGCTTTTGAGGCGAACCACGCTGCGCCTGGACCGCGCATGTTCAATCATGAGGTCGTTGATTTCGTTTTGCGCAATCTTCTTCGTGCCGCAGCGCTTACCGACGTTGACGATCTCAGCCGCGGGCCGCGCGAGATCGAGAATCGCCTGCGGAACCAGGTCGTCGTGAAGGATGATATCGGCCGACTGGATGAGGCGCAACGCCTTGACGGTGAGCAGATCGGGATCTCCTGGACCGGCTCCTACGAGGTAGACCGTTTCACTTGAGTCAGAGCTCTTTTCCTTGAGTGGGGCAAGTGCCATTTGGCGTGAAGGGCAGCTTGCTGAGGCGCAGAGCGGACGCCGCGCCAGCTCGTGCAGGAGCAGCCTGCGCGCTTCGCCGCGTGGATGGGCGTCAAGGACTTCACGGCGTAACTGGCCGATGTTTTCAAGCCAAGGGCCAAGATCTTCGGGGAGCTGCTCGTCGATCTCGCGGCGCAAACGCTGCGCGACTGCTGGACTTTCGCCGGCGGTCGAGATCGCAATCTGCAGCGCGCCGCGGCTGACCACCGAGCCGAAATAAAAGTCGCAATGCGGCGGGTCGTCAACACTGTTGGCGAGAATGCCGCGCTCGAGGGCTTCTTTATAAACCCGCGCGTTGACCTCGTCGGAATCAGTCGCGGCGACGACCAGGAAGTTGCCATCGAGATCGGAGAGTTCAAAGGGCCGTTGCACCCACTTGAGCCGGCCTTCGCTCGCAAGTTGCCTGATCTCAGTTGTCGCCTCGGGCGCGACAACGCGCAGCCACAGCCCTGTCTTGAGCAGGCTGGTGACTTTTTCCAGAGCGACAGCGCCCGCGCCGACGACCAGGCCGCGCCGGTCATCGAGCTTGAGAAAGACAGGTAGCAGGCTCATAGGCTGATCCTCACTCCGCCACGCCGTGGGGTACCGTGGCGGTGGGCAGGTCGCGCTCGACAGGAGCCAGAATTTCTCCGGCCAGATCGGCGCGCAGCTCATCGTTCGAATGACGGCCAAACCATGCGCGGAGGTTTTCCGCGGGCTGGCGGTCAGTGAGATAGTGGCGCAAGAGCCGCTCGATCGACTCGGGCACGAGCGTCGCCGGGCAGCGATAACCGACCGGGCGCGCGATGGCGGCGTGCTGGCCCACTGCTCCGCCGAGGCAGAAGTAATAGGCGTCGATCAGCTTGCCTTCGTGCTTGATCTTCTTGCCTTCGATGCCGATGTCGGCGATCCAGTGCTGGCCGCAGCTGTTGGGGCAGCCCGTCACGTGCAGACGGAGCTGCTGGTCGAAGCCGGGCAGGCGCTCTTCCAGTTCGTCGACAATCCAGCGGGCGAAGCCTTTAGTTTCGGTGATGGCCAGCTTGCAGAACTCGGTGCCTGTGCAGGCGACTGCGCCGCGCCAGAAGGACGAGCCCTCGACATGCAGACCGAGCTTGCCCAGCTCCTGCGCCAACTCCGCTGTCTTCTCATTCGGAATGTCGATGAAGAGCAGATTCTGCGAGACGGTGGTGCGCAGCGCTCCGCTACCAAGCCGATCAGCGAGATCAGCAGCGGCTTCGAGTTGCTCGCCGGTCAAGCGGCCACGCAGCACCGATGCGCCGACATAGCTCAGGCCTGGTGTGCGTTGAGGATGAATGCCCGTGTGGTCGCGGTAGATGTCGTCGGGAACCTCTTCAGGCGCGGCGGGCAGCAGCTCGAAGTCCAGGCGCGATTGCAGATTGGCGAGAAAGCTATCTGGGGTCCAGCCTTCCTTGAGAAAGAGGTATTTGAGGCGCGCCTCGTTGCGGTTTTCGCGCAGGCCCTGCTGCTCGCGGAAGATCTCGGCGATGGCGCGGACGACGCGCACCACCTGATCTGGAAGCACGAAGGCATCGAGGCGAACGGCGAGATGCGGCTCTTTCGAGAGGCCGCCGCCGACGCGTAGCGAGTACCCGACCTGGCCATCGCGCAAGGTCGCGGTAAGTCCAATATCGTTGATCTCAGGATGCGAGCACCACGATGGGCAGCCGGTAACGGAGATCTTGAATTTGCGCGGCAAGTTATAAAACTCGGAGTTACCCTTGAGTAATGCCGATATTTCGTCGGCAAGCGAAGAGGCATCGACTAGCTCATCGGCTGCCACGCCGGCCAGCGGACAGCCAGTCACATTGCGCACCACATCGCCGCAGGCTCCTTTTGGCGAGAGCCCGGCAGCGTCGAGCGCATCGACAACTTCGGGGAGCGATTCGATGGTGAGCCAGTGAAGCTGAATCGCCTGGCGGACAGTGATGTCGGCAAGGTTGCGCGCATATTGGCGCGTCAGTCCGCCAATGACGCGAAGCTGCGAAGAGGAGACAATGCCGTTGGGAATGCCGATGCGCATCATGAAGTAATCGGATGCGAGGCCTTCGCCGCCCTTGCCGCCGGTGGCGCCGACGCCATCGCCCTGTGTGTAGACGCCCCACCATTTGAAGTAGAAGTTGGCCCAGTCGGGCAGCACGCTCGAGCGGCCCTGGCGCGCAAAGGTGCGCACCTCGTCGAAGGCCTCCCACGGATTCTTTTCGCGTTTGAGGCGCTCTCCCTTTTGGGCCTTTGTCTCTTTCGCTTGAATAGCTTCCGTCATTTTTCCTCTTCGCTAGAAATAGAAATCCCGCGACAGCTATTGCTGAATCGCGGGCACTTGGGGAACCGTAGATTTCGATCTGAACTCTAGACCAAGGTCGCCCGCGCCGCGCGAGGCAGCGGACAGCAGCGACAACAGGAGCGATCGTTCATAAGAGGATAGTAGGGGCGCGCCGATGGAAAGTCAAGTTGCGCAAGAGCAAGCTCTTGCTCTTCAACTTAATCCTATGTTACTTTCAAGTTCTGATGGTTGCATTCTGCCAAATCCGGACCGGTTGTCGTGCCTCCCAGGCGCGCCCGGCCTGTTGTTGTCCCCGCTAGAGTTCGCGACCTCCTTTCGACAACTTGCTTGATAGGCAGCTACCCTCCAGCAGAACACTCTCATCGCTAGAAAGCTCTCAGGAGCTTTGGAATTTGTTGCTCTGCTCGCATAAGTCCGCTTTTTTGGCGCGCTTGTTCTCCCGAACCGAGATGCGCGCTCTGTTGTTGCCGCTGGTCCCGCGACATTCTTCCTCATCTACAGGCATCGATCGCAACCAGTCTTTCAGGAGTTCAGACATGCGTCCTTTCAAAAATCAAAGGAGAATCCAAAGTGGCAAAAGCTCTTGATGCTTCCCCGTCTGTTTTTCTGCGCTGGTTGGCAATGCGGCTCGCTCCTGTCGTTCTGTTTGTTTTAGCAGCCGGCCTGCCCCTGAACGCGCAGGACGACATCACCACGCAAAACGCGACGTCCGGGTTCAATGGCGCGTTTATCACCGGGCCGGCCTCGAACCCGCTGAGCTTCCTGAACGGCGCGGCCTGGCGTACCACCGGCAACCCGGCGCCCTATGACTTTCACGACTTTGCCCCGCTGACCTACCTTGACGAAAAGCTGCCCAATTGGATCGACCTGCAGGCCGAGGAGCGGTTCCGGTACGAGGCGTACGACAATTCAAGCTTCAAGGCGAATGCCGATGACTCCTACCTGTTGAACCGCTTCCGGTTCCAGGTCGATCTGCATACGCCCAGTTGGTTCCGGATTACGGCGCAGGTGCAGGACGCCCGCGCGGGCTTCCAAAACCCGCCGATCGGCCCGCCGAACACGGTTCGCTGGGATCTGAAGCTGGCTTACGCTGAGATCGGCGCGCCCGACAAGCACTGGTTCAGCCTGCGCGTGGGCCGGCAGCTGATTAACTACAACAACACCATCTTCGCCAACTCCGAGTGGCGCAACCAGGCCCGTTCCTACGATGCGGCGGTGCTGAACCTGAATGCGAAGCGCGAGCACTTGGGGCTATTCGCCGCCTCGGCTATCGTGCCGCAGGCTTATGGCGTAACCCCGCATCAGGAAGGCAACAACATCTACGGAGCCTACGGCCGCATCGATGAATTCCTTGTGCCGCACTCGAACCTTGAGCCGTTCTTCCTGTGGCGCGTGCAGCCGTCAGAGGTAGTGGAACCAGCCAAAGGCAAGACCACCGGTAAGGAAAATGAGAAGGCTTTTGGTGTGCGCTTCAAGGCACAAGCACACACGGCGCTCGATTACTCAGGCGAGGTGATCCTCGAAACCGGCACGGTGGGATCGCAATCGATTCGCGCCTCGGCGGCGCAGGCAGGCGCGGCATACCAGTTTTTCGGTGTAGTGGCCAAGCCGCGCGTCTTTGCCCAGTACGACTACGCCACGGGCAACAGCAATCCGGCGCAGAACGCAACCCACACCACCTTCGACACAATCTATCCGACAGCCCACGACCGCTTTGGCATCACCGACCTTTTCGGCTGGCAGAACATTGAGTCGGTGCGCGCGGGAGCCACGGTTGAGCCCCACCGGCGGCTCAGCTTCACAGTGCAGGGGCTGGACGATTGGGCGGCTGACGCGCTGGACTCGATCTATAACACCTCGGGCGGCGCGATCGTGACCAATAAGACCGACCACGGCCGCCATCTGGGCGCGGAAATCGACGCCTACTCCTGGTATGAAATCAACAAGCACTTCAACCTCGGCGGCGGCATTGGCTACTTCGGCGGCGGCCAGTTCCTGACGAATGTGACAACCAGCCACTCCTACACGACCTACTACTTTGCGCTGAACTTCAAAGACAACGGAAAGAAGTAGCCATGATCTCATGAACCGAAACGCGCCGGTGGCGAAGAGGCTAACGCTCAGATCTCAAAAACCTGCACTCGCGGGTTCAAATCCCGCCCGGCGCTCGAACTTTTTGAATCAGTCCTCTTTCAGACACATCTGACAGGGACGGGTATTTTGGATTGTTTTTGTCTGAATCTGTTGATACTATGAAGGAACACATGGTTCGCGCCACCCGAAACCGTTCCTGTTGTCGCCTGTCGATGCACTTCGACGGGTGTAGTCGCTAGTCTCTGATTCCCATTCGCAATTCATCAGAAGACGCACCCGAGCTGAATATCCGGTGTGCGATCGATGCATCGGCCTTCAGCGCAAATCCAGCACTGAACGAGGTCATGCATGCCGGTCATCGAAAGTGACATCCCTTCAGCATCGTCGCCGCAGAGCGGTTCTTCTTCGCGGCGCCTGAGCCATCTTCGCCTGCTTGAGGCAGAGAGCATCCACATCCTGCGCGAGGTGGCCTCTGAGTTCGAGAGGCCGGTGATGCTCTACTCGATCGGCAAGGATTCGTCGGTGATGCTGCGGCTGGCACAGAAGGCCTTTTATCCGGCTCCAATTCCGTTTCCCCTGCTGCATGTGGATACGGGATTCAAATTCCGCGAGATGCTCGAATTCCGCGACCGGACGGCACGCTCGGTTGGCGCCGAGCTGCTGGTCTGGCGCAATGAGGCGGCCATCTCGGCGGGGACGAATCCCATCGTGCTCGACACCAAACGCTGCTGCGGCCTCTTGAAGACGCAGGCTCTGCTCGATGCGCTGCGCCACTACAACTTTGACGCGGCCTTTGGCGGCGCGCGGCGCGATGAAGAAAAATCCCGCGCCAAGGAGCGGATTTACTCCTTCCGCGATTCGGCCGGCCAGTGGGATCCGAAGAACCAGCGGCCCGAGTTGTGGAACCTCTACAATGCTCGTGTTCATCCGGGCGAGAGCATCCGCGTCTTCCCGCTCTCGAACTGGACGGAGATGGATGTCTGGCAGTACATCCACGAGGAGAAGATTCCTGTCGTCGATCTCTATTTTGCAAAAGAGCGGCCCATGTATGTCCGTGGCGATGCTCTCTTGCCCATCGAGCAGAGTTTTGTTGCACGGCCTGGGGAGCAGCCACAGATGGTCAAGTCGCGGCTGCGTTCGCTCGGGTGCAGCCCCTGCACAGGAGCGATTCGCTCGGATGCGGATACCATTCCAGCAATCATCGCGGAGCTCATTAACTTCCGGGTCTCGGAGCGCGCCAACCGCGTGATCGATCACGACCAGGAAGGATCAATGGAATTGAAGAAGCGGGAGGGCTACTTCTAGTGGCGACTCTCACCGAACCAGCGTTTTCAGTCGGCGAATTTCTGGCGCAGGAGCGCGAGAAGGATCTGCTGCGCTTCTCGACGGCGGGTAGCGTGGATGATGGGAAGTCAACGCTCATAGGCCGCCTGCTCTATGACACGCAATCGGTTTACGAAGATCAGGTGCATTCGATCGAGGGCAAGGGAACCACGGCTCCTGGAGTGATTGACTTTGCTCTGCTCACCGACGGCCTGAGGGCCGAGCGCGAACAGGGCATCACCATCGACGTTGCTTATCGCTACTTCTCGACGCCGCGGCGCAAATTCATCATCGCGGATACGCCAGGCCATGAGCAGTACACGCGCAACATGGCGACCGGGGCATCTACAGCCGATGCCGCTGTGGTGCTGATCGACGCCAGCAAAGGGGTTCTGATCCAGTCGCGGCGGCACGCTTATATTGCCTCGCTCTTGCGCGTGCGCCACGTGATCGTCGCGGTCAACAAGATGGATTTAATTGGTTACGATGAGGCGACCTTCCGCGCCATCGAAACGGATTTCACTGCGGTGTTGGCGCAGATCGCCGGGGACACCGGCAGCCCTGTCGACGCGATCTTTGTGCCGGTGAGCGCGCTGGCAGGCGACAACATCGTTCATCGATCGAAGGCTATGCCGTGGTACGACGGCCCGTCGCTATTGGAGCTGCTCGAGTCGCTACCATCGTCTCTAGATACACGCTCGGCTCCCTTTCGGTTCCCTGTGCAGCGGGTTCTCCGGCCCGATCACACCTTTCGCGGGTTTGCCGGCCAGATTGCTTCGGGGACCGTCGCACCCGGCGACAAGATCACAGTGCTTCCTTCCGGGAGGCAAGCCGAGGTCGCGCGGATTGTGACCTTCGACGGCGAGCTTGCCGAGGCTCATGCGCCACTCTCGGTGACGCTGGTGCTCGATCGCGAACTCGACATCAGCCGCGGCGATCTGATCATTTCAACGCAAGCGCCAGCTACCGTCACCAGGCATCTGAAGGCAGCGCTGGTCTGGATGGATTCGCGGCCCCTTCAGCGCAACCGACGCTATCTGCTGAAGCACACCAGCCACACAGTGCCTGCATTTATCTCGGCAATCGCGCATCGGACCAATATTGCAACGCTCGCGCACGAAGCAGCCGTCACGCTGGAGATGAACGCAATCGGCGTTATCAGCGTCGATCTGTTGCGGCCGATTGCGCTCGATCTCTACGGCGAAAATCGCTCGACAGGCGCATTCATTCTGATCGACGCCGAAACCAACGGTACTGTCGCGGCTGGCATGATCAAGGCGGCGTCCGCTGAGGCTGCGGCAACATCAGGTCCGGTGACTGCTGAAGAGCGGGCCGCGCGCTGGGGCCATCGCGGCGGCGTTCTCGAATTAACCGGGCCAGTTGAGTTGGTCGATCGCATCGAGCGGTCGCTCTTTGTGCGTGGAGCGGTCACGGCGCGCATTGATGCCGATGCCGCGCCCTTTGCAATTCACCCCGGAATGATTGAGTCGCTCGTTGCGTCGAAGGCTCTCTCAGGCATGATTGCTCTGGTGGTCAACTTGAGCAGCGGTGAGACTCTCAGGGCACGCGTCGACGGCGACGAAGTCACTCTCGATGCCAACAATCCGGCGGAAGCAATCTCCGCCGTCTGCGAGTTGCTGGCGCGGAGCGGCATCCTCGCGCCGGCTGGGAATTCTGACTGGGTGATCTAGAAGAGAACGAGGATTGAAGGGAAACCGAGTGAGCACAGCAGAGATCCAAACCGAAGTGAATGCCAAGCTCGACGCACTGCGTGCCGCGCTTGCAGGCGAAGTGACTGGCAAGCAGGATGTCTGCCTGACGTGCAGCTTTCAGGCCGAGGACGTGCTTCTTGTCAAGCTCGCGATAGAGTTCGATCCGCAGATTCCGATTCTCTTTCTCGACACCGGGTACCACTTTGCCGAGACCTATGCCTATCGCGATCGCCTGGCGCGCGAGTGGAATCTGAACCTGATCAATTTGCTGCCGGAAAAGACTGTTGCCGAGCAGGAGGCCGAGTTTGGAATTCTCTATCAAACGGCGCCCGATCAGTGCTGCAAGTTGCGCAAGGTCGAGCCGCTTTTCAAGGCGGTTGCAGGGTATCGCGTGTGGATCACCGGTATGCGCCGCGAACAGGCAAAGACCCGGGCTGCTCTCGAAGAGTCGGCGCTCTTCACGCTTCCCGGAGGCAAGCAGGTTCTGAAGCTCGCGCCTCTGGCTGCGTGGACGACACGCGATGTCTGGTATGCATGCGAAGAACTCGCGATTCCCTTGCTGCCGCTTTATGCGCGTGGCTACTCTTCCATCGGTTGCGAACCCTGCACGACGCTTCCGCTCGATCCCAACGATCCGCGCTCAGGACGCTGGGCCGGCCGCAAAGTTGAGTGCGGCATTCATATCGAGGCCGAACCCGCGAAGCGGATTGTGCAGATTAGCAGCTAGGAGGGCCCGGTGCAGTACTTCATCGGATTTGTAATCGCGCTTTTCATTGCGCTGACCGGAGTCGGCGCAGGCACCGTGACCGTGCCTGTCCTTGTTTTGTTTCTCGGCGTTCCCGCGGTGGAGGCGGTTGGCATCGGCCTGATGTTTTCGACGGCTGTCAAACTGATTCTCGTGCCCGCGCAGATTGCGCGAGGCAACATTGCATGGCGTACGCTCGGATTCATGCTTCTCGGCGGCGTGCCAGGTGTAATCATAGGCTCGCTCTTTCTCAAGCACCTGGTCAACGCTGGCTCGCAGAATCTGCTCAACTCGTTGCTTGGAGCGATCCTAGTCACGACCGCTGGTTGGCAACTCATCTACGCCTTCCGTGCGAAAAAACCGCAGGAAGACCGGCGCGATCGCAGCCCATGGCTTGCGTGGCTCATGTTTCCGGTGGGCGCGGAGGTTGGCTTCTCTTCAGCAGGCGCAGGTGCTCTGGGAAGCACTGCGCTGCTTGGCCTTACGACACTTTTGCCGGCGCAGGTGGTTGGGACGGATATTGCCTTCGGGTTCTTCGTTTCGCTCATCGGCAGCGGCGCGCATTGGTTCTCGCACTCCTCCAACCCTGGCCTGTTGCTGCAACTGGTTGCAGGAGGCGCGGCCGGAGCGGTTGGCGGGACGATCCTCAGCACGCGGGTTCCACGGCGTCCGCTTCGCTTCGCGCTTCTTTTCTGGCTGCTTTTTCTCGGCGCTCAGTTCCTCTTCAACAGCTACCAGGTCTGGTCGGCGCCGCACAAATCTACCGAGAGCACGGTTCAAGCCGCTCATCGGAGCTAGAGATGCGCTTCGTGAGGCATCACCGCGCTTGACGATGAAGTGGAGTCCAAGTCGTTGACATGAGTGACGTGGACACTGGCCTGAGTTTCAGGCACCGAGCCATCGTTGACCTGCACCTCGGTGGGCTTTCCCAGGATGAGGATGCGCGCGGTGATGTCTCCGCGAGCCGGAACGCGGACGTGCTGGGTGACGGAGCGAGCCTCGGCGCCTGAGCCGGAGCGGACAATCACCGGGACATCGGCCGATGCGTAGCCCGTATTCGCGACCTTCACAGCGACAAGCCAGTTCTCCGCGGCGGCGGTGGTGGGAAAGACGCCCTGAATGCTGAGGTCGGGAAGTCCTTTGTCGGCGTCGACCCAGTCGGCGAAAAACCACGAAAGATCGGGATGCGACTCACTGTTTTCTAGGAGCTTTTCGAGGGATTTCGGCTCGGCGGGGTCGTAACTGCGCAGTGCCGCAGCCAGGGCCTGATCGCCAACCAGATCGCGGAGCATCCACAAGACGTAGGCAGTCTTGGTTCGATAGTAGACGGGCGAAATGGCCTGAGCTAGAGGCTGGCCGGCGCCTTCGCCAGGACTGGAAGGCTCGGCCAAGGCAAGAGCGGTTCGGTCTGCTTCGAGAGCGCCGAGAGCCTGGTCGCGCCCGTGCCTTTTCTCAACCCAAAGCGTACCCATGAAGTTTGCGACTCCCTCGTTGAGCCAGGCGGGATGGGGCGACAGCCTGGGCGATGCGATCCAGGCGTGAGTGAGGGCGTGAACCATGACGCCGTTCAGCATGCCCGGCGCTGTTTTTGGGCCAGGTTCCTTGAGCGGAGTGGCGAGCAGCGAGCCGGTCTCGAATGGGGCATCAGCGGGATCGGGAAGGTCGAGGAGGGTCAGCACGGAGCGTGGCTGACG
The DNA here is from genome assembly GCA_050010735.1 of Occallatibacter sp. GTDB lineage: Bacteria > Acidobacteriota > Terriglobia > Terriglobales > Acidobacteriaceae > Telmatobacter. The sequence goes on from JBEKKL010000008.1 coordinate 55,991, forward strand.
GCCCAGCCACTCTTCGAGAAACGGCTTGACCGCTCCGGCCGCCTCTGTCCAGAAGTCGATGGAGATGTCATCTTCCGGCAGGGTCCATGCAGCCAGATTGGGACCCAGGTGTGGCGTGCGGATTGCGACAAAAAGGCTGGGAACTTCGAAGCCCAGCAACGTGCTCTCGAAATCCGCGGTAGCTACGCCGTTGACCTCCTCGCCCTGATCGAGTGCGCTTGAGGGCTCTGTCACCGTTAGCGCCACCAGTTGGCCGTTGACGAGGGCGACGGTCGGCGGCTGGCCGTGAGGAAATTCGACGGTCAGGCGCAGGCGGAAATGAGCACCGGCGAGGCGGAGTTTCTCTTCGCCGATCTCGTCGAAGAGACGCGCGCCGTCACCCAGAACTACGGGCACGCTGGAGACCGGATACCAGACAACGTTGCCAAAGCCGCGCAGACCGGTGAAGGGGAGACTGATCTCGTCCCAGTCCGAGTGCAGAGCCACCTCGGCAGGGGCGCCGATCGAGGTCAGCCGTTGGGCAGAGAGTGCAATCTGGCCCGAGTAGGTCGCGTCGAGTTGAACGCTTTGGCCAGGGGCGAGCGGCGAAGCAAGTGGAATGGCAGCCTCGTTCAACTGGCCGGTGTGATCGGCATCGGAGTTGAGTTTGGCGACCTGAAAGGCCGCATCTTTGCCTTCGACGCGGACGCGCTCCCACTTGAGCGAAGAAGAGATTTGCAGAGGGACGCGGGTCAGCGGCGATTTGCCGTCATTGTGGACCGTGAGCTGCGCGCGAACGGCGATTTGCTGGCTCGCCGGAGTGAGATGAACATCGAGATCGAGGGCGGTGAAGGTGACAGCCTGGCGCTCCATGTCTGCGACTGCCTGCGATGGGACAGGTTGCGACTGCGAGACGGCGGATGTTGAGTCTTCCGGTCTTTGGGTCGTGATCTGGCCGTTTTCGTCGGTCGAGCGAGAGAAGATGACCGTACCCTTGTGAGGCTGATCCGGCGGAGATGGCTGCCGCTGTGCGGGCGGATCTGTTTGTGCAGCGCAGTGAAAAGTCGCCAGGCATGCGGCGGCACAGATCATTGCCGCGGCGCAGGCTAAAAAGTGCTTCATGAACCCAGGCCTTTCTGCTTCTTTGGCTTTGACGCAGCCTCTTCCGGCGTGTGAGCGGCCACGGGAGAACGCGCCAGGCCGCGGCGCTGGCGGGCTGCTTCATAGAGCACGACAGCCCCGGCGGTCGAGACATTGAGAGAGCTGACCCCGCCGGCCATCGGAATGCGCAGAAGGTAGTCGCAGCTTCGGCGGACGAGATCGTGAAGGCCCGCGCCCTCGCGGCCGAGAACGAGAACACTGTCGCGCGTAAGGTCGAAGCGATCGTAGTCTGTTGAGCCGCGCTCGTCGAGTCCGATGATCCATAGGTTGCGACGCTTCAGCTCTTCGAGAGCGCGGGCGAGGTTGACGACGCGGGCGATGCGCAGATGCTCTGCCGCGCCGGCGCTGGCCTTCACCGCGACGGGACTTAGAGGAGCCGAACGCCGCTCGGTAAGCACTACGCCGTCCACTCCGGCGCCGTCGGCCACTCGCAGCAGAGCGCCAAGATTTTGCGGGTCTTCGACGCCGTCGAGGGCGAGCAGCAGGCGGGCGGCGCCAGCTTCGTTCGGCTCGAAAAGATCCTCGATCGAAAGGAATTCCTGCGGGCGCACGAGAGCGACAACGCCCTGATGTGTTGGGGTCTGGGCCAGCTGTGTCAACTGCTCGCGCGGTTCCTGGCGCACGCGAAGACCGGCTTCGCGGCAGAGAGCGACCAGGCGTTCGAGGCGCTCATCGCGGCGCTCGCGGGCCACAACAATCTGATCGAAGCGACGCCGTCCGGCCTTTACCGCCTCCTCGACCGGATGCAACCCATAGAGAACTTCCATATGGAGATAGTGTAGAAGATCGATGGCGAGGGCAGTGGGCACTCGGCTCAGCAGAGTGCGGGCTCTAACTCCTGTTTAGCAGGAATCCCGATATAACTCCCGGCAGGAGCTTTGATTGAATCGGCAATCGAATTGCTTAAAAGTTTCCTTTCAAAACCCATTCACACAACGAAACGCAAAACCGCATGATTCTCTTCGAGTTATAAATATCTTTCGATCACCTCGAAATCATCTCTTGACAACGCGCAAAAATCGGAGCTACTGTTCGCTGCAGTTGTCGATCCCCCCTTGAGGTTACACGATCATGAAGACACGAATCGCTCTTGCGACAGTATTCACGCTGTTGCTCGCCTCTTTCTCCTTTGCCCAGGCTACTCCCAACTGTGTTACGGGCACGCTGGCTAGCTACATTGCGCTGGGTTCTGGCGGGTGCATGTTCGACAGCGCACTCTACCGAGACTTCACCTACACGGCTGCCACCACGAACGGTGTCACCCCGAAAGACATCACGGTAACTCCGCTTCTGCTTCCAGTGGCTGGTTTGTATCCGGGACTTAACTTCTCGGCGAACTGGACTGTGGCTGCTGGACAATCGGAGCAGTCTGTCATCGGATACAACGTTGTGCCATTCCCTCCGGAGGCTTCGCCGGTACCGACTGGCGCTGTACTGACGCTCGATCTCGGTCCATCGCAGGTGTTGGGAATCATCGGGAGCGTGACGGTGAAGGAGACGGTCGCCTCGGCCACTGCAACCAGTACATCGATCCCGCTTGAGGTCTATGACATTTGCGCGGACGCATGCTCAATCAAGCAGACGGATTCAGTGACCATCACGCCCATCGCGCCGCTTCAAACCACCATCGTAGTCTCACTTTCCGGCGGCACCGGAGGAGCGTTCCTGAAGAGCTTTGCGGCCGACGATGCCTTTGGCCCGCAACCGGAATAACTGCAGTTTGCCTTGGTTCTCACTGGCACCCGCTCCTTGATGATTCCGCCGCCCCAGATCACAGATCTCGTGAGCTGGAGCGGCGAATTGCAAAGGATCGGGTGCTCTGTCGCATACTGGGTGTGCGCGACGACCATGAGCACACCCACCGCCAAATCCTTCACTGCAGTCCTGGAACTGGACCACACCGAGTTGCGCTGGGTGATCGCCCGCGTGCCCTTCGATCCGGCGAAGGCCTGGCCGGTGCGCCGGGGCATGCGCGTGCGCGGCGAGATCGCCTCTAGGAAAAGCAAGACCGGTTCCGTGATGGACGTGGGCAAAGGATTTGCCTTTCGCACCACACTCTTTCCCGATCCGCGCGGCGAGGGATACTTCCTGCTGGTGAACAAGAAGATGCAGGCCGCGGCCAAGGCTACCGCCGGTTCGCAGGTGCAGATCCGGCTGGAGCCGGATCTTGAGGAACGCGCGGTGGTGATTCCGCCGGAGCTGACACGCGCGCTCAAGGGCGACAGGCGGCTGCCGAAGTGGTTCGCATCCATGAGCGATTCGATGCGCAGGTATATCGGCGCCTGGGTCGGTGAGCCGAAGAGCGCCGCGAGCCGGGAGAGACGCGCCGAGATGATGGCCGAGCGAATGTTGCTGACCATTGAGGGCGAGAGTGAGCTGCCGCCCATTCTGCACGCGGCATTTCTGCGGCAGCCGCTGGCGCGCGAGGGGTGGGAGGCGATGACGCCCGTGCAGCGGCGCGGCCATCTGCTGGGCATCTTTGGCTATCAGGGTGTCGGCGCCAGAGAGCGCCGGGCGGCAAAGGCAGTCGAAGAGGCGCTGCGCGTGGCCAGACGGAAGTCGGGGATCGAAGGGCCGGAGATCGAATAGAGCACGCGGGACGCCGGTCTAACGACGGTCTCCGAGCGGAAGATCATTAGTACAACCTGAAATCCACCTCGACGTTGACCATCGCTGCCACCGGCCTGCCTTCTTTCATTGCGGGCTTGAACCGATATCTCTGAACAGATTCGAGCGCCTTTTCATCAAGTCCCATGCCCAGCCGCTGAATGACTCGGGGATTGCGCGGGTAACCCCGCGCGTCCACGATGACCGCGATGATGCAGATGCCCTGATACTTGTTGCGGCGCGCCTCATCGGAGAATTCGGGGTCAGGAGAGACAACGAGAATGGGGGCGGAGACACCGCCGATCCCAGGGCGATACACAGAGTCGCCAAAGCCACGATCAAACCCTGCTCCGAAGCCGATGCCTTTGCCCGACCCGTCGCCCCCGCCGGAGTTTGTACCCAGGCCGGTTATCGCGCCCGGCCCTCCGGAGGCCAGGCTGACATTGACCGAGTGCTGCACACCGATGTTGGGCAGCGACGGATTATCCGGCAGCTTCATCTCCAGCGGAACGGCGATGGCAGGGTCGACGGCCAACTTTGGGTTCTCGATGACGGGAACCTGCGGCGGAGTGACAGGTATGTCTTCCCGCCTGGGCATTCTTCCGGTGATGGGGTCTATGACCTCATTGGAGCCGCCGCTGCCGCCCCCATGCGTGAGAGAATCCGCTGTCGGCGCAATGATGGCGAGGTCATTGAGATGAATATTGGCGCCTGATGGCGACTTCGGAAAGCGGTTGCCCGTAGCGCCCAATCCCAGCAGGATGAGAGCCACCAGCACAGCTCCATTCGCGATGGTTGCCGTACCGATAGCCCATGGATTGGTCTTGACGGCAAGGCGGTCAGGAGTGGGGATCGGCGTCGAGGTCAACTCCAAAGGCGGAAGCCTCGGCGGAAATAAGGCATCGCGGATGTTCTGGTAGAGGTCGGCCCAGATGGGTCTCTCTTCAAAGCCTCTTCCTGGGAAATCGATGATTGAGTTATCTCGGCCGCCAGATAACTCATCGGCGGGTACTGCGTCCGACAGGTGCACATCTTCGTTCTTCATTCCACCTCATCCCGAGCCGAATAACCGGTTCATTCTACGAGTGTTCGTGGCCTTGAGCGGGCTTCGATACACCATAGACGGGCCTCCGGAGAAGTCGTCACCTTCAACCTCAAGATTCTGGAGTCCGGGAAGACTCGACGCACGGCTTTGTTACCGGCCAATCGGAGACTGAACCACCACTCAAGACCCAGAGCTGGGAGCTGCGCTCGCGAGGTGGGCACGATGGGAAGGCTGTTGATTGATAATCCCACGATGTGCGGAACTTGGCGGCGAGTTTCACGTCTAATGAAATGTGATGAGTCCATTCGCTGCGATTCGCCCTTTCTTCGGTTCATCCGCTGCCGCTGCTCAAAACGAAGAGATGCGCCAGGAAAACCTTGCCGTCTCCGCGGGGTTGAAGCGTCAGGATGCCGGATTGCTGGATGAGTTGATCGTTCATTATCAGCACCGGCTGATGCGCTATCTGCTCTACCTGACTGGCAACCGTGAGATGGCCGAGGACCTCTTCCAGGAGGTCTGGATGCGGGTTCTGGTTCGCGGAGCGCAGTTCAATGGCAGGGCCCGCTTCGGCACATGGCTTTTCACCATCGCACGCAATCTGGTGATCGACCAGCGGCGGAAACGGACGATGGCCAGCCTGGATGAGCTGGTCGAGGGCCACAGCGAAGATGATCGGCCGATGGCCTTCGAGGTCGCCGGAGACGATCCGACTCCTTTTGACCGCTTTGCCAACCTCGAAGATCGCGAGCGCATCGCGGGAGCGTTGATGGAACTGGACACACTGTATCGCGAGGTTCTGGTGCTTCGTTTCCATGAAGAACTCTCGCTGGAAGAGATCGCCAAGGTGACTCGCGCGCCGCTTTCCACGGTGAAATCAAGACTTTATCGCGGCATGGCAGCCATCAAGCCAAAGCTTGAACTCGACCGCTTGCGCCGCCAGACACCGGCCGTGCGTCCTGAGATGGCGGATGTGGCCCTGAGGACTGCATGAACCCTGGCGCTAACGTTGACCCCGAGCTGGTTTCGGCTCTCTGCGGAAAACAGGCCGACCGCGATTGCGCGGTGGCTCAACGGACGCGCCGCGTAGTGATTACCTCGCAAGGAGTGATCGAGCAGCAGAAGGCCGGGCGACAGCGCTGCCGTTCGCTGGCGCTGGCAGCCACGCTGGTGGTTGTTCTCGTCCTTGGCCCGCTCGTCTGGTGGATCGCCGACACTCTCATCGAAGAGGAACACTTGACTGGACCTACGGCTCAGATGTGTCTGCTGGTCTTCTTCCTTAGCGCGGCTCTGTTGGCCTCGGTGGTGATGGCCGGCTGGCTGCGGCGCAAGTCCTGAGTTCGGAATATCCCTCAACGCGTCATTGCCGCGCAACTTCCCATTTTTCACTTTCGTCCATTTAAGAAAGAGGTTAAGCTTGGCTTGATCTCCTGAAGAGTTGTCTTGAGAGCGGGTCTGACGATGCGCGAGCCAGAGTCCATTACTGTCAACGAAGACGAACGTATCCTTCCGGTTTGGTCGATCGTGGTGGCTGCGGCCGCCTTCATTGTCGTCGAATATTACTTCTGGACCGTCTTACCCCAGACGCAGCATCATCTACCGCCGCTCGGACTCAGAGTCTACCTCAATCTCTCCTGCGGATTGCTGGCAGCGATCTACTTTCTGATGGTGGGATATGTAAGCAAAGACGCTCCGCGGCGGGCGATGAGCACTCGATTCTGGATTCCGCTCTGCCTGGTGATGCCGGGCGGCATCGGAGCGGTGCTCTATTTCCTGCTGCGCCAGCCGGAGGTTTCGCGCTGCCCTTCCTGCTCAACGCATGTGCAAAACGACTTCCACTTCTGCCCGCAGTGCAACTACCGGCTTACGGCGAGTTGCGGCCACTGCTTCCGGACGGTCCGCACCACCGATCAGTTCTGCACGCAATGCGGACACGAGCTCGCGACGGATCATCTGCCGGCGCGGCTGCGCGTGCTGGCGGAGTAACAAAGCAGGAAATAGGGAATAGGGAATAGGGAGTAGGGAATAGAGTTCGTCCCGATTGACCCGACTGGGCTGGCTTCCTACAATCAAGCAGCAACATTTTCCGGCCCGCATGACTCTCTCCGCGCTTATCATCGACGACGAACAACTGGCTCGCGAGGAGCTTTCCTACTTGCTGGCTCAGGTGGGCGGGGTCGAGGTGCTGGCGCAGGGAACCAACGGCATCGAGGCTGTCGACTTGATTGAGGAGCATCATCCGGACATGGTCTTTCTCGATGTGCAGATGCCCGGGTTGGATGGCTTTGCAGTGATCGAGCGGCTCGTGGAGCGCAGGACCGCCGCAGGCGCTAACGGCGAGGCCGAGCCTCTGCCGCAAATCGTCTTCGCCACAGCTTATGACCAGTACGCGGTTCGCGCCTTCGATGTGAATGCGGTGGATTATCTGCTCAAGCCCTTCGATCACGCGCGAGTCGAGCAGGCCGTCGAACGGGTCAAGACGCGATTGGCGGGTGGAGCACCCGATCCGCACGGGGGCTCGCTGCCGGAGTCCTCGCAGATCGATGCTCTACTTCGTTTGCTCAACCGGTCGCAGGCAGGTGCGAGAAGCTCGCAACCGGCCAAGCTCATCGTTCAGGCGCAGAGCCGGCTGCTGCTGATCGACCAGGCGGAGATCTGTTTTGCCGCGATCGATGAGGGCGTGATCCACGTGGTGACGCAGAGCTTTGAGGGGAGCTCGAAGTGCCGTACCCTCGAAGAGCTGCTCGATCAGCTCGACCCGGCCGTCTTCTGGCGCGCCCATCGCGGCTTTGTGGTGAACATCAACCACATCCGCGAAGTGGTGCCCTGGTTCAAATCCAGCTACCAGCTGCGCATGAACGACAAGAAGCAGACCGAGATTCCGGTAAGCCGCAACCAGACGCGGCGGTTGCGGGAGTTGTTTAATCTCTAGTCGCCGAATCTCCGCGCTAATCGTATCGCTCAAAGACAATCTGCTTTTTGTGCCAGCCGAAGCTGGTCAGCAGCTCTCTGACACCCGAGACCATGAAGTTGAGGCCGCAGATATAGGTGTAGATGTCGAAGTTCAGCTCCGACTGCAGACGATCGGGATCGACCGGAGGCACGGGCAGCGGCTGGCCCAGGCGTGCGGCGCGCTCTTCGACGATGCGGGTAATGTGCTCCTGAACGTGTCCGCGCAGGCCGGTCCAGCTCTCCTGTGCGCGGCTCAGCGTTGGCAGGTAGTGGAAGTTTGGGTGGCGCTCGGCTAGCGCCTCAAACTCGGCCTGGTAGTAGATGTCGGTCTCGTAGCGCGTGCCGTAGACCAGCCAGATCTGCCTGCCGTCGCTGAGGTCTTGACCGTCTTGCGGGAAGATCGCCTGCAGGAAGCCGCGCATGGGCGCAATGCCTGTGCCTGTGGCCACCAGGATCGAGTCGGTTATGGGCTGGTGAAGGACGAAATGCCCGTGCGGCCCATGAATCTGGATCGTTCCCCCGATGGGAAGGTCGGGCAGATCGGCCAGGTGATTCGAAAAAAATCCCTCGGGCACGCGATTGACACACAGCTCGAAATGATTGCCGCTGGGCGCTGAGGCGATCGAATAGGCGCGGGTTTGTTGCTTGCCTCTGTCGTCCATGGCAACGCCGGAGACGAACTGGCCGGGTGTAAAGGCGAAGCTATCAAGGTCTTCGAGAACAAAGTCGAAGTGATAGCACTGGGCGACCTCAGAGATGCACTCTTTGCGCTCAAGGCGGGCGGTAAACAGTTCTCGGGCCAAGGCAGTTCTCGCTAGGGAAGAGATGGGGAACCAATGTTGCTCTAGTGGAAGTATCGCCAGACGGGGGCCGAGGTGGCAAGCCTGATGCGCTCTCCACCTATAATTGTCGAGGAGCTGATCGAGCAGTATAGCGACGTTTCAGCTGCTGAAGCTAGATCATTTTGAGGAAGCCATGGCCGCACTGCTGGAAGCAATTACCGTAAAGCGCAAGATGTATTTCGAGTTTGAAAACACCCCCTACTACTGCATGGAAGCCGAAGTTTCAACGCCCACGGCGCGGGGCGGGCAGACGCTGGTGCGGCTGAAGATGCGCAACCTGCTCACGCGTGCGGTCTTCGACAAGACCTTCAAGGCCGGCGAGCGATTCAAAGAGCCGGACCTGGAGATGGTCGAGGCGTCGTATCTCTACTCAGACGGCGAGGGCTCGCACTTCATGGATCAGGAGAGCTTCGAAACGCATACGCTCAATAGCGACATGATGGGCAATGCCCTTGAGTTGCTCGTCGAGGGCATGATCATCCAACTGCACAAGTTCAATGGCAACCCCATCGGCCTGCTGTTGCCTGAGAAGGTTGAGTTGGAGGTTGTGTACACCGAGGGCGGCGCGCGGGGCGACACCAGCGGCAACGTGACCAAGCTAGCCCGGCTACAGACAGGCCTGGAGATCAAGGCTCCGCTCTATATTGAGGTGGGCGAAAAAGTGAAGGTCTACACCGAGACCCGGGAGTTTGCCGGTAGAGCGTAAAAGCAGGGACTAGGGACTAGGGAACAGGGAATAGTTTGCTTGCAACCGAGAATCCGGACCTGGGGCACGCATAATTAAGCCAATAGACCTATGCCATCTGATTGGCCACCCATTCTTAGTCGTATGGAATCAAGATTGAGATGACATGCCGGTTGCCCAAGGTCCTGATTCTGGAACCTAGGAGTCAAATCTCCTGGTGGTCAAGACGAGCGACTGTCCCTACACTAGTTCGATCGAGACCTTTCGTCCTACCATTGCCGCGGCGCGTTGCAGGCTCGACAACGTAATGTCGTTCTTTGGATCGAGAAGCCGGTCTACCTGTGTGCGGCTGGTCTTTAGCAGTATGGCCATCTTGTTTTTGGAAATCTTCTGCTGCTTCATCGCCTCGGCCAACTGCCAGGCAACGACCTCCTTGATGGCCTCGGCCTGTGCCTCTTCGAAGATTCCCTCTGTTTTGAGAAAATCGTCGATGCTCGTGCCCATATGCTTTTTACTCATCGCTCCATCTCCCTCTGACGCCTGCGCGCCAATGCGAGATCGCTCTCCGGCGTTGTCCGCGTCTTCTTGATGAACCCGTGCAGTGCAATCAAATGCCCGCGGTAAAGGCAAATCAGAACCCGCGCCGTTCGCCTCGTCGGCAGGTCAGTCCGAATCTCCCACAGGCCGTCTCTCATCGGGCGGCAAAGCGGCATCCCCACCGGCCAACGCCATTGCGTCCTCAGCAAATCTTTCCAATCGCCTGGCGTTGGGCCTCTGACAACTCCAGCAGCCACTCCCTCACCGGCTCGTTACCCGATTCCGGCCGAAAGAAGATCAGCGGTATCTTTTGCGGTCGAGGGTCTTCTTTCATCCTGCACCTTCTATAGTACTGCTGAACCTTATAATGTGCAATTGCGCCAATAGATGACTTCAAATAACCGAGAGACTGTGCTACAGCGATCTTCCAGCCTTCATCGACCGCTTGAGCTCGTTCCAGTCCTTTTCGGTCTGGTCGGCGTAGGCTGAGCCGAATTTGGCCAACGCCTCGGCGAAGCCGTCGCCAGCGCCGATGTAGCCCGCCAGAATCAGCGGGTCGCCGGAGCGTGCGTGGCCGCGGGCCAGCAGTTCGCCGCAGACCTCGCCGTAGGCAGCAAGGCCGTCGCCGGCCAGGTTCTCCAAGTCGATGGAACCTTTGTGGTCGTTGAGCTGGCGGACCAGATAGTCGCGCCCGCCAAAGTGCGTCCAGCCGAGGAAAGGGTCCGACTGCGCCTGCATCGCTTTCTGGCCTTCGGCGGTGCGCTGGCCATTGTGGCGCGGCGGTTGCACGTCGGGAAGATAGGGCGCGTAGCCTGAGTTCGGCTCCTCTTTGATCTGCAGGAAGAGGGGATCGCCGGGGCCGTTGCCCTCGAAGTAAATGCAATAGTCGCGCAGTCCCACCGAGCCGGTGCCGACCACTTTGAAGGCCACATCGACGGGCCGATAAAAAGAGAGCAGGTGCTGGCGTTGCGGCTCAAGCATTTGGCGATATGTGTCCAGCGAGGCCAAAACCTCCTCGGCCTTCCGGGCAGGAACACGGGTGAGCATCGGCTTGATCTCTCTGAAGCGCCTTTCGCCGCCTTTGCCGGGCTCGGTGAGCTGCTCAAGCGTATGCTGGGGGGTCGCGCGCTCAGCCTGCAGCAGGGCCTGGTGAATGGGCGCAACCTGGCCGAGGCGATGGACCTGGGAGCGCGCCATCTCAAGCAACGGCACCTTGGCAAATGCGGCAATCTGCTTGGCGTAGCGAAGGACAAACCGTGCGACGGTCTGGCGAGCCAATGCCTCCTTATGGCCCGAGGCGCGACCGGCAAGTACAAGCGAGGCAGCCATGCGCTTCAGATCCCATTCGAAAGGCCCGCGAATCGTCTCGTCGAAGTCGTTGATGTCGAAGACCAGGCGGCCGTCTGGAGCCGCGTAGGCACCCAGATTGCGCACGTGAGCATCGCCGCAGAGTTGAACGATGATGCCGGCGTTGGGCAGCACGGCCAGATCGGCGGCCATCACCGGGACCGCGCCACGGAAGTAGCCGAAGGGCGACTCGGCCATCAGCTTGTACTTGAGCTTGACAAGCGCGGGCACTCGGCCGTGCATCGACCGTTCCAACAACTCGAGCGCGGAGCTTTTGCGTTCCTTGGGGTTGAGTTCGTGGTGCTGCTGGCGGCCCATCTGCTTGCGCCGCGCCTGACCTTGGTTGCGCCGTTCTTGCGGAGATGCCCATTGCATGAGCCGGACGATACAACGCTTGGCCTCGCCGCCGCAAGCCGTAGCCCACGCGAACCTTGGCCAGGGTAGATTCGAGCATTGAGGCAGCATCGTCCGGGGATCAATCGTCGAGCCTGAGAGGCCAACGAACCATCGAGTTTATACTTGACAGCGTACACTGTGTGTAATACAGTATACGGAGTACAGTGTACGAGGTACAGCGTGACCATTTCCGAAAACCTCTTCGAGAACCTCCGCCTGGAGCTGCGGCGAGGCTGCCTGATTCTGGCCGTGCTGGCTCAGCTTCGCCAGGAGCACTACGGCTACACGCTTCGCAAGTCGCTTGCCGCCCGCGGGCTGGAGATCGATGAAAGCACGCTCTATCCGCTGCTGCGCCGCCTCGAAGCTCAGGGCCTCTTGACCAGCGAATGGCGCGAAGAAGAAAAGCGCAACAAGCGGTTTTATCGCCTCTCGGGCGACGGCGAGCAGTTGCTCGGCCAGTTGCTCGAAGAGTGGCGAACGATTAACGAGGCTCTCGACGCAACCATCAACAGTCTTTGAAGGAATATGCCATGGAACTACTCGATCGCTATCTGCAAGCCGTGAAGAAGCACCTGCCCTGGAAACGGCAGGAGGACATCATCGCCGAACTCCGCGCCAACCTCGAAGCTCAGCTTGAGGATAAGGAAACCGAACTGGGACGGCCGCTGACGACCGGTGAATCGGAGGACTGGCTCAGGCAGATCGGGCCGCCGATTCGAGTGGCCGCGCGCTATCAACCGGCGCAGTACGTGATTGGACCGGCGATCTTCCCCACTTATTGGTATGTAATGCGACTGGCGTTCCTATGGTCCGTGGTGATCTATTCGATCGTCAGCGCCATTCAGATCGCTACGCAGAATCCGGGTGAGACCGGAGTTCTGGAGGCGGTGCTTCGCGTGCCTGCGATTCTCATGCAGGTGGCTGCATGGGTCACGCTCATCTTTGCGGCGATCGAGTTCGTTGCAACGCGCTATCCGGCGAAGTGGCCCGAGATCGCCGGGATTTCGGAGGAATGGACGCCGAGTTCCCTGCCGCCGCTGGAGACGGATGCAGGGGCTGACGACAAGCCACGCAGTTACGCTCATGCGGTGGCCGACGTGATCTTTGGATTCGTCTTCCTCATCTGGATGCTGCTGGTGCCCCGCTATCCCTATCTGCTGATGGGGCCTGGCGCAGCTTACGTGCAAGGCCGTCTGCTGTTCACGCCGGTTTTGATTCAGTTCTACTGGTGGCTGCTGGCTCTGAATGTGATCGGGTTGATCTGGAAGTGCGTCGATCTCGTGCGCGGCGACTGGAATGGATCGCTGCGCTTGCGGCATTTGTTCTCAAAGATCTTTGGACTGATTCCACTTGGGCTGTTGATCAACGCTCCCGATCATGCCTACGTCGCGCTCAAATCTTCTGAGGGAGATCGGGCGCGCTATGGCTTGCCAATGAATTCATTGAACCAGGCGATTCACTGGTTTTTGATGGTGGTGTTGGCGATTGCCCTGGTAGATCTGCTTTGGGATCTGGGAAGGATTGCAGTCGAAGCCTATCGAAGGCGGGAGTCGGCTCTCGGATAAGTCATTGCCATCGATTCATCGAGGGACGGGGCTCGGGAGTTATAGTCTTCTCAAGCAGACCGTGCTTAGCCGCACGCTGAGGAGATTCCTTTGACCTCGACAGCCGCCGCCCTGGTTGCAACCGTCTCCGCCCTGTCTCTTTCCGTGTTCTCAACCGCCGCGGGCCAGGACAAAGACAAGGCTCTGGCGCCGCCGAAGGCTTTGACAGTCGAGGCAATCTACGGGCATGGACCGATGATTGGCCAGCCGCCCGACGACCTAGCCTGGTCGCCGGACGGCAAGCATCTGACCTATATGGACGGCGGCGAGCTTGTCGATCTGGACCCCGAGACCGGGAAGGCTCATGTGCTGGTGAGCCGGGCGAAGCTGGCTGCACTCAACGGCGCCGACGTTTCCGAGACCGACAAGGATCATCGTGCCCGCTACGGCATGGCCAGTTATCTATGGGCGCCCGACTCGGCACACCTGGTCTTCGATTCGAATGGCCGGCTCTGGCTCTATGACCTGCACAACGGCACAGGGGTAGAGGTTGGATTCTCAGGGGCGGCCTCGGGTGACGATCCCAAGCTCTCGCCCAACGGCCAAACGATCTCCTTCGTTCGCGATCACGGGCTTTCGGTGGTGCAACTGGCGAACCCCGGCCAGCCGACGGCCACCGTTGTTGCCCCCAAGGACCAGGTCCTGAATGGCGGGGTGGATTGGGTCTATGAGGAAGAGCTCGAGACGCGCAGCAACTACTTCTGGTCGCCGGATTCGAAGAAGCTGGCCTACTTGCAGATGAATGAGACTAACGTGCCGGTCTATCCGATGATCGACTGGCTTCCTGTCCATGCGAGGATGGGATCGCAGTTTTATCCGCAGCCAGGCGATCCCAACCCGGATGTCCATGTGGGCGTCGTGAGCGCCCAGGGTGGCAAGACCGAGTGGGTGAGGCTGCCGATCCAGGCGGGGCAAGACTATATTCCGCGCTTCGGGTGGATCGACTCGAAGACACTGTGGATCGAGACTCTCACCCGCGACCAGAAGCATCGCGATCTCTACTTTGCCGAGCCCTCGACGGGAATTGCGCACCCGGCGCTGCAATTGAGCGATGAGAAGTTCTTCGACGGCAAATACGATGTCTCGGTAGGCGGCGGCTTCATCGTACTGACGCACTGGGAAGACGGTCACAATCACATCTATCTCTACAGCTATGACGAGCTGGAACCGCTTCGCGCCCCGGCCAAGCTGGAGCGGCAGTTGACCAAGGGCGACTTCGACGTGAACGAGGTGCTGCATGTCGACGCGGCGGCGAAGCTTGTCGACTACTCGTCAAACGAGGGGAGCCCGCTCGATCAGCAGTTGTGGCAGGTCAGCTTTAATGGCGAGCGCAAGCAGCTAACGACGGGCGCGGGCAACCATGTGGGAAACTTTGCGCCTTCGGGCGCCGAATTCGTCGACCGTTACTCATCTCGCATGGAGCCCCCGACCTTCCGGCTCTGCACAGAGCCGGGAAAGTGCAACCTCTTCTGGTCGACGCGAGCGCTGGAGCCCTACCAGCTGCGCGTGCCAGAGAAGCTTGAGGTGAAGACCCACGACGGGACTACTCTCTACGCAACGCTTCTGCTGCCGGAGCTGCTCGAGCCGGCCGAAGCGTTCACAGCGACGATCCCGCTGATCGTGAATCCCTATGGAGGGCCGGGTAACCCGGCCGTGGTCAACCGCTGGAACGACAACCTGCTCTTCGACGAGTTGCTCGTTCAGCACGGCTATGCGGTGCTGCATACCGACAATCGCGGCATGGGCGGCCGCGGGCGCGACTTTGCCCAGGCCGCATGGCACAACTTTGGCGCGGTGCAGCTGGAGGATCAGTTGACGGTGGTCGATGCCGCACTGGCCAAGTATTCACAGCTGGACCCCAAGCGCCTGGGTTGGTGGGGCTGGAGCTGGGGCGGAAGTTTCACGCTCTACGCCATGTCGCACTCCGATCGCTTCCGTGCGGGCGTGGCAGTCGCGCCCGTGACCGACTGGCGCGACTACGACTCGGTTTATACCGAGCGCTACATGGGCCAGCCGTCAGAGTTCGCCGCCGGTTATAAGGATTTTTCGGCGGTCAACTCAGCGGCCAAACTGAAGGGACGCCTGCTGCTGGTGCATGGAACCGAAGACGACAATGTGCACATGGAGAACTCTGTTCAATATTTGCAGCAGCTCATCGAGGCCCAGATTCCGTATGACCTGCAGCTCTATCCGCGCAAGACGCACTCGATCACCGGGCCCGATGTGCGGACCCATCTCTTTCATAGAATACTGGCACACTTTGAGGAGTATCTGAAGCCAACGGACGATTCCGGCGGGCAGTAGACGCATCTAGCAGATTTGAAAGCCTAATTCTCACGGTGGCGAAAGAACTCGTCCTTCTCCCGGCAAGAGCAGTTCGTACACTCCAGGCAGCAGGTGAGGAAGACGGCCACACCTACCGTTGCGAGGATAGCGAAGGTGTTTTCGTAGACCCTGAACCATTCAATCAAGCCATGCATTGCTAGCAACCCCAGGCGAATTTTTGGAACGTCTCCGCAACGCCACCATATAGAGGTAGATGCGTTTTGAAGAGCCGTCGAGGGCCGGAACCCGGCCTGTCAGTGATTTCTTCGGCAAGTATGCGCAAGATAACTGTTGCATTCAAGCGAATAAAAGACGAACATAGGACACGATGGTAACCGGCCTCAACTCGACAGCAGAGCCCGTGGCCGAGCAATGGCTGGAGGATCCCCAGAGTCTTGAGCAGCCGCCAAAGCTCGCTCCGCGGCATGATGCGGGGCCTCCGAGCGGGCCGCAACTGAACTGGCTCTTTGTCGATCTGAACTCCTTCTTCGCGTCCGTCGAGCAGGATCTTCGGCCCGATCTGCGGGGCCGGCCGGTTGGCGTCGTACCCATGATGGCCGACACAACGGTTTGCATTGCAGCCAGTTACGAGGCCAAGGCCCTTGGCGTAAAGACAGGCACCGTCGTGGCTGATGCAAAACGAATGTGCCCGGACCTTGTGTTGGTGGAGGCTCGTCACGAGATCTATGTCGACTACCATCACCGGATCGTTGAGGCCGTCGAGAGCTGCCTCCCGGTTACGGCCGTCTGTTCGATCGACGAGATGGCCTGCCGGCTCATGGGCCGGGAGCGTCCGCTGCTGGCAGCGATGGAGCTGGGCCGGCAAGTCAAGCGGCGCATTCTCGAACGGGTCGGCCCCATGATGCGCAGCTCCGTGGGTTTGGCAACCAACCGCTACCTCGCCAAGGTCGCGAGCGATATGGAGAAGCCTGACGGCCTGGTGGCTCTGCCGCTGGATATTCTGCCGGAGGCGCTGCGTCAGATCACTCTGCGCGACCTGCCGGGCATCGGCGCGCAGACCGAGAAGCGGCTCAATCAGAAGGGCATCCACACGATGGAGCAACTGCTGGCTCTGGACTGCGAAAGTGCGGGGCAGCTCTGGGAATCGGTTTGGGGAGAGCGCCTCTGGCACTGGCTCCGCGGCGAGGACTTCGACATGTCGGAGACCGATCACCTGAAGTCAATGAGCCACCAGCATGTGCTCGCGCCGGAGATGCGCACCGAGGAGAAGGCGTGGGCAGTGGCTCACAAGCTGTTGCACAAGGCGGCCATGCGGCTGCGGGCGGCACACCTCTGGGCCAGCAGCATCGGATTGGCAGTCGGATTTGCCGTTCCTCGCGGTGAGACCACGCCGGTGAGCCGCTTCGGCGTGCCGACACGCGGCTGGAAGGGCGAGCTGAAGCTGTGCGAATGCCAGGACAATCAGACGCTGATCGCGGCATTGAGCCGGTTATGGGCGAGCAAGCCGACAGGAGCGCAGTTCGAGCACCCCTACTTCATCGGCGTGCATTTGAATGGGCTGGTGCCAGACCGGCTGCACTCGCTCAACCTCTTTGACGGAACGGAGGACGAGCAGGGCCGCACGCGGCTGCTGGCTGCGATGGACGCGCTCAACAACAAATACGGCTTGAGCACGCTGGCTCCAGCCACCATGCTGACCGCCTTTAGGGCCGCGCCCACGCGCATCGCATTTCATACCGTTCCCGATAGGTTCTGAGTCAAAGCCCTCCTGTTGTTAGAGCCTTTGCCGGGCATTTCGCGCGATCGCATGCGCTTGGAAGCTCAGCCCTAAATAGCTGTTCCCAATCGCGGGACGGTAACGATATCATTCTCCAGATCCGAAGTTCATGGGGACTGAAATGCCTGTGTTCGAGATGCACTGGAGGGGGCGGGGCAACGGCAGAAAATCTTGCGAGAATTTGGAGGCTTTTGCATGTTCAGACTGGGTCGTAGCGCGGCATCTTGTTTCGTAATTGGACTGACTCTTTCCATCGCAGCCTGCGGCGGTGGCGGCGGCAATAACAACAATCCTCCACCCGTCACAACTTACACACTGACCGTGAACTCGGCCAGCCCGTCCAGTGGCGTGGCGATCACCGTCTCTCCGGCCGACAATAACGGCGCCGGCAATGGAACGACGAGCTTCACCCGCACCTACAATTCAGGAAGCTCGGTCACGCTGACAGCGCCGGCTACCTCGGGCGCCAACACATTTAGCTCGTGGACCGGCTGCACCAGCGCCAGCACCGTGACTTGCACGGTGACACTGAACGCCAATACAACAGTTACTGCCAACTACACGCCTGCGACGACCTATAACTTGACGGTGAACTCGACGAATCCGGCCAGCGGCGTGGCGATTACCGTCTCTCCCGCTGATACCACCGGCGCGACCAACGGCACGACAGGCTTCACGCGGAACTACATTTCAGGAACAACGGTTACACTGACGGCTCCCGCCACATCGGGCAGCAATACATTCAGCTCGTGGACCGGGTGCACCAGCGCCAGCGCTGTCACCTGCACGGAGACGGTCAACGCTGCTGCAACTGTCACCGCCAACTACCTGATCACGCCGACCGTCACGGTGACGCCTTCGCCTTCGAGTATCACGACCGCCCAATCGTTGACGGCGACGGTTGCCGTCAGCGGCGGCTCAGGCAACGCGACGCCGACGGGCTCGGTGAAGCTGACCAGCGGCAGCTATGCTTCGGCTGCGACGGCGCTGACCAGCGGCAGCGCGCAGATCACCGTTCCCGCGGGTTCGCTGGCGGCTGGAAGCGATACTCTTGCGGCCACCTACACGCCTGACACGGGGAGTTCTTCGATCTACAACACAGCCTCTGGAAGCTCAGCGGCGGTGACGGTTGCCAACGTCGGCTCGGTTACAGTGAACCAGACAACGACCGGCCCGGCTGTGACCAACAAGATCCTGGGAATGAACCTGGCCGCATGGTACGACGTGGCCAGCACCACCAACGCTCCGAACATTAAGGCGGCCTTCCAGGCTGCGGGCATCAAGTCCGTACGTTGGCCGGGCGGATCATGGTCAGACGAATATAACTGGGAGACGAATACCGAGTGCGGTAACTATGCAAACACCAGCGACACATTCACTAACTTCGTGAACAATCTCGTGATTCCGACCGGTCTCGATCTGGCTCTGACGGCGGACTACGGCACAGGCAAGAACTGCGCTGGCGCCGGCGATCCCACCGAGGCCGCCGCGTGGGTGACCCAAGCTTCGGCCCTGGGTGTGACTGTGAGCCACATGACGGTAGGCAACGAAGAATACGGAGGCTGGGAGTTTGACAACCATGTAAATCCGCCAGAAGACACCACCACTGCGACAAAACCCGGGACAAGCACCACTGCGCCGATCTTTGCCGCTGCGGTCGCAGGGACCAGCGGCTACTATGCGCTAATCAAGGCAGCATCACCGAATACTTTGGTAGGGGTGGAAGTAGAACCAAACTATGCTCCGTGGGACCAGGATGTCATGTCCGGGGCGCCCTACGACTTCGTGGAATACCACTACTATCCCGAAGCGCCGGGATCTGAGAGCGATTCCTATCTCGTCAATCAAGCTGCGCTGGATCTGACGAAGAACATTAAGAGCATCAAAGCGGAGCTTACGAAGTGGGGAACTGCCAACGTGCCGATCTACGTAGGCGAGATCGGAGGGGCTTATAGCGATCCTGGCAAGCAGAGCTGGTCGATTACCCAGGGGCTCTACGCCGGCCAAGTGCTGGGCGAGATGATGAACGATGGAGTCTCGCGCCTGACATGGTGGATCGGATTCGGCAATTGCAACGGCAATAGCGGATTCATGGGCAGCACATCGGATCCTATCTACGGATGGCAGAGCTTTGGCGCCTACAACGTCTTTGCCGATGGATCGGGCGATACGGGGGGAACGAACAATTCCGCTTGCAACTACGGCGGCCCGATTGGCACCATGTCGCCCACGGCGCGCGCCTTTCAGCTCTTCAGCAATGTCGCCGTCACCGGCGAAAACGCATTGACGGCGACCGTCACCGGGGATACGACCGATGTGCGCGCCTACGCGGCGACCCACAGTGGCGGCACGGCGCTGGTTCTCTTCAACCTCAACGAAACCGCGAACGCTTCGGTGACGGTCAACCTGTCCGTTGAAACCACTTCCACAGGTGTCACCGTCATCACCTATGACAAGGGCCTCTATGACCAGACGAATCAGGCGACTCCTGTCTGGGCCGCGCCAACCAGCACCAGTCTCGGCGCCAAGAGCCTGCCGCTAACTCTCACCCTCACCCCGTGGAGCATGAATGTAGTTCTCATCCAGTAAACCGTCCTGCCGGAACCGCTCGCCTAACGGACCGGTCCAACTCTCAAGGAGCTGGACCGGTCCGTTTCTCATGGCCAGGTGGCAGCGGCTTTACACTACTGAACATGGGGATATTCTCTTCAGTGCGGCGCAGGAGTTATCGTGGACGGCTTGCGCCCTCTCCCACCGGCTATCTGCATGTGGGCCATGCACGCACCTTCTGGACGGCCTTTGAAAGAGCACGCGACGCCAACGGAACCTTGGT
The DNA here is from genome assembly GCA_050010735.1 of Occallatibacter sp. Taxonomy (GTDB): domain Bacteria; phylum Acidobacteriota; class Terriglobia; order Terriglobales; family Acidobacteriaceae; genus Telmatobacter. The sequence goes on from JBEKKL010000008.1 coordinate 76,039, forward strand.
GATGCGCATGGACGATCTCGATCCCGAACGCTGCAAGAGCATCTTCGCCAAGGGCTCGATGGACGATCTCCATTGGCTGGGAATCCGCTGGCAGGAGGGCCCCGACATGGGAGGGCCATACGGGCCTTACGTGCAGAGCGAGCGCAAGTCGATATACTACGAGGCCTGGCGCAAACTGCTGCGCGGCGGCTATATCTTCCCTTGCCGCTGCTCGCGCAAAGATCTCTGGACCGCTCTCAATGCGCCCTATGAACGTTACCAGCCAGGAGCGGACGCGAACGCGGAGCCGGATTTCGACGACGAAGCCATCTATCCCGGCACGTGCAGGCTCTTTGAAGACAGGCTCCCGGAGCCGCACTATGAGACTGAGACCGAGATCGGCCAACAGCGCAGCTTCACGTGGCGCTTCCGTGTTCCCGATGGGCAAGTGATCCGCTTCGAGGACCGCAATCTCGGCCTGCAGGAGTTTGTCGCGGGTGAGGACTTCGGCGACTTTGTTGTCTGGCGGCGGGACGGAATGCCCAGCTACCAGCTTGCCTGCGTGGCCGACGACGCGGCGATGAACATCACCGAGGTGGTGCGTGGCGAGGATCTGCTCAAGTCCACAGCGCGACAGATTCTGCTCAACCGCGCGCTGGGCTTTGAGAATCCGGACTGGTTCCATTGCGGCCTGGTGCTGGACGCAAGCGGCCGGCGGCTGGCCAAGCGCCATGACGCGCTCAGCCTGCGCGCCATGCGCCTGAGCGGACTGACGCCGCGAGAGGTTCAAGAGCGCGTAGTGGGGTAGGAGAGAGGCATCGAATTAAGCTTCGTCGATGCCGAAAAACTCGTTGCCGCTACGATTAGATCCTGTCCAGTCTCTCAAATAACCCTGTGATTTCGATGAGAATTGGGGTCCCGAAAATCGTCATCTCACCTGAAGAAATAAGTTGCAAGCCGGAGTGCGTTCCGCGATAGGCCACGCGTGCGCTGGGGTCGATGACCCAAACGTGCTCAATCCCGAAATCCAAATACTCGATTGCCTTGGCGGATCGGCGTCGAATCGTGTCTTCAGGGGACATGATATCGATGGCGATGAGCGGTGGGCTGGTGAGAATCCTCTCGCGGGGCGATCCCACCCGCAACACACACAAATCGGGCACAAGGAGCTTCCGGGCCGCGATCTGGACGCGCTGCTCTGTGAGGCCAAAGACGCCCCAACCATCCATATTGTTGGTAAAAATCGCCGCCAGAATCGTCTGCAGAAAGGAATGCTCGAACTCGCCCAAATTGCGCTCCACGACCACGCCGTCGTCATACTCGCAATCGGGATCATACCCGGTAGAAAGGTACTCCTCCACGGGAATGAAACGGTCGCCGATGGGCTGTGTCGCCATGGCAACAGCATCCTCCGATCTTCAGACTGCCGCAACTGAGCTTCCGCGGACGGTGGCGACGGACGAAAACGACTGGCCGTCCAGCGCGGTCTCACTTGTGCCGGATGAACGTCCCCTTCTGCAACTCAGTCATCGCCCGCTGCAGTTCATCCTGGGTATTCATCACGATCGGCCCATACCAGGCAACCGGTTCCTCCAGCGGCTTGCCCGAGACCAGCAGGAAACGAATGCCCTCCGGACCGGCTTGAACGACGATTTCGTCGCCGCGATCGAAGAGCACCAGCGAGTGGTTCTTCGCGTCGTAGACCGGCGGCGCGTTGGGGGCGACAGCCGACTCGGTCAGCACGGCCCGCGGAGTCGAGGCATCGCGGAAGCTTCCCGAACCGGCAAAGACATAGGCGAGGGCATTGCGCGTCGTCTCCACTTTGATCCGCTTCGTCCTTCCAGGCGGAATGGAGATGTCCACGTATCGCGGGTCGGCTGCCACTCCCTCGACGGGCCCCTTCTTTCCCCAGAATTCGCCGCAGATCACCCGCGCCACGGAACCGTCGTCCTCCGTCACCTCTGGGATCGCGCTGGCGGGAATATCCTGGTAGCGCGGGTCGGTCATCTTCAACGCCGCGGGCAGGTTTGCCCAGAGCTGGAAGCCATGCATGCGTCCCTTCTCGTCTCCTGAGGGCATTTCCTGGTGCAGGATGCCGCTGCCGGCGGTCATCCATTGCACATCCCCGGCGGTCATGCGACCCTTGTTGCCCAGGCTGTCGCCGTGCGCCACCTCGCCGGCCAGCACATAGGTGATCGTCTCGATTCCCCGGTGGGGATGCCAGGGAAAACCTGCGCGATAGTCGGCGGGATTATCGCTGCGAAAGTCGTCCAGCAACAGAAATGGATCGAAGTCGGCGGTTTTTCCGAAGCCGAAGGCGCGCTCGAGTCGCACTCCTGCTCCCTCGACGGTTGGTTTGGTTGTCAGCATCTGCTTCACAGGCCGAAGCGACATTGGGACCTCCTCTGCCTCACAGCAATTGGATGCGCGAGGGATATATTCGTTGCAACAGGTATTTTCGGAAGCGCGGTCGTTTGGAGCTTGCAAGGCGATCTCTGAGGGTCGCCTCGCTTGCGGGTTCCAATTCGGGCAGTGAGCGCTGTGCTGGCCGATTCTCCAAATCAACAGCTAAAGTTTTCTTTATCTTCACGATCAGCGACGACAGCTGCTTATACTGAATCTGCATCCAATACGCAGCGGGCGCCACAGAGTTATCCAGCGCGGTCCGGGCAATTGATGCTGGTTTTTGGAGCGCGGGGGGCTTGTAACGTTTGCGGCGCAGCAGAGAATTTTGATACGCTCAGGCCATTCGAGCTGAGCCAAAGGAGAGTTTCAATCATGGCAGAAGACAACAAGATTAACGGATTGGCGTGGTTTGTGGCCGGATTGGGAGTTGGCGCGCTGGTTGGGATTCTCTATGCCCCCAAGGCCGGCCGGGAGACCCGTGAGGATCTGATCAACGGCGCGCGCGAAGGAACCGAATACTTGCGCAATCGTACCCGTCAGGCGGCCGAACAGGTGGGTAGCATGGTCGACAAGGGCAAGGAGCACGTCAGCGATTACGTCGATCGCGGTCGCGCCCAGTGGGAAGAGTTCGTCGAGCGCGGCAAGAATCTTGTAGCCGAGCAGAGCGGCCGCGTTAGCGCCGCCGTTGAAGCCGGACGCCAGGCCTACAAGACGCCTCCAGTTGCCGAGCCGCCGTCTGAGGGTTGATCCGGTCAGTTGATCCGGCGCGATCCGGCACTTTCGCCACAACCGGACCGCGTTCCGACCTTATGGTCGCCACCATACTCCCCCCAGAGCTGCGCCTGTGCGGTGAACTGCCGCTCGGTCGCAGGCTGCGGAGACAGCGCTCCAGCCTGGGATGACGAGCGCATAAGAGAATCGAACCCAAGCCCGCAGATCCGCGGCGCGAGGTCACACCAATGCCGAAACTGGACCACCAGACACTGCTGCTCGTCTGCATCGCCACGATCGCGCTGGCAATGCTGCTGCAGACCCTGATCCTTTTGCTGCTTTTCATTGCCATGCGGAAGGCCGCCCGGTCGCTTCACGAAGAGGTCACGAATCTACGCGCCGGCATCATGCCGGTCGTCTTAGATGCGCGCGACATGCTTGCCAATACGCAGACAACCCTCGCCAACGCGCAGGAGTTCCTCGGCAACGTTCAGACCGTCCTGGCACGCGTGACGCCCAGGATCGAGTCCGTCACTGCCGATGCGGTCGAGATCACACACCGCCTGCGCGAGCAGACTGCCGAGTTGCAGATCTCTGCCCTCGAGATTATGGACAAGGTGCGAAGGCAGAGCGACCGCGTCGACCAAATGTTCTCGCACCTTCTCGACAGCATCGACTATGCAGGAGGGTTTGTCGCCCAGGCGGTCAGCAAGCCAGTGCGCCAGTTCGCGGGAATTATCAGGTCAGCCAAGGCTGTCATCGATACTCTGCGCGCCCCCGCTCCTCGCCGATAGCGCATTGCGAACAGCGTTTTTGCCTTGTCTTTGCCCCAAAAGACCTGTAAAAACCTCTGTTCTTTGCCTGCTATTGGCCCTGAGACGCGCTCCTGCCATTCACAACCGAGCCAACGACTTTGCCCGCGTGGTCCAAAGCGACAAAACTGGCGGGCTGACCTGTGGTGAGCGATCCGGCCAGGCTCCCGAGACCACTCATTAACCTCGGATTGACCGTCACGAGGCGCAACGCCTCTTCGAGTCGCGCACCGGTAAACTCCAGGAAATTGCTGAGCGCGCGATCCTGCGTCAGTACGCTGCCCGCCAGCACTCCGCGAGCCATCGCTCTGCCCTGCTTCACCTCAACCGCAAATCCGCCCAACTGGTAGCTGCCGTCCGGCATTCCCGCAGCGCTCATCGCGTCCGTCACCAGAATTGCGCGCTCCGGTCCCTTCGCCTTCCACCATAGCCTCACCATCTCCGGCGCAACGTGAATGCCGTCGCAGATCAGCTCGGCAAAGAGCGAGTCGTCGGCTAGAACCGTTCCCAGAATCCCCGGCTCGCGAGCTTCCAGGGCACGCATCGCGTTGAACGTGTGCGTGGCGCTCACCGCTCCGGCTGCGATGGCGTCGCGTGTCTCGGCAGCGGTGGCGTTTGAGTGTCCCAGCGATACGCGAACCCCGCGCGCTCTGGCATGAGCCGTCAGTTCGACAGCCCCCGGCAGCTCCGGCGCAAGCGTCATCAGCCGGATCTGGCGTTCGGCAGCCTCGAAGAGCCGGTCAAATGTGGCAATGCCGGGGGCGAGCAGATGCTCGGCAGGCTGCACGCCGCGTTTGGTGTGCGAGAGAAATGGTCCTTCCAGATGAATGCCGGCCAATTGCGCCAGCCCCGGAACCGACGGCTGGGCGGCGAGCTTGGCCAATCCCGCCAGTGACCGCAGTGTGGCATCGAGCGGCGCGGTTACTGTGGTCGCGAGGTAGCTGCCTGTTCCGTGCTCGGCGAGAAATCCGCCGATGGCTGCCAGCGCCGTGGGTGTGGCTTCCATCACGTCATGGCCTTTAGCCCCGTGAAAGTGCACATCGTAGAAGGCAGGAGCCAGTGTCGCGCCGGGAAAGTCTATGTGGAGCGCCTGGCTGGACAATTCGCTCTCTCGACGCGTGCCGATGCTGTCGATCCGGCCCTCTTCGATCGAGACCATAGGCAGGTCGAGCAGCCGGCTTCCGTCCCAAAGCCGCTCGGCAGTGAGTACGATCTCCATACCGGGAGATTATTGCAGGCGCAGCCGGTCCTGAACACGGCGCAGGTCGGATAAGGCGCAGGGCGCTCTTGCTCAGTGAATCAGCGTGGCGCGGTTCGGCGCGAGCAATCCGTTCTGCATCTGCACGGCCTGGAAGGCCGCCTGCGCGGCTGCCAGCTCCGCGCGGCAGGCCGTCAATTGCGCCGTGAGGTGGGCAAATTGCGACTCCAGATGCAGGCGTAGCTCCTCGATGGCGCTTTCCAGCCGGTCGTTGGCTGCGATCTGCTCGGCCTGGCTCATCTGCACGGTCCGCAGATTGGGCAGGATCACGTCGGCGAGAACCTGGGTGAGGGAAACCAAAGGATCGTCCATGAAAGAATTCTAACCACAAACCGCGAAAAAGGCTTGATTACGGGCAAATGGGCAATAGTAATGGGTAACGGTTACGCAGTTGAGCCGATTACACTGTTTCCATGACAAAGCGGATTGGGGTACATCTGGGCACAACCGGCGGCGCATCGAATGCCGTTGAAGAAGCGCAGAAAATCGGCGCTAACACGTTTCAGATCTTCTCGTCGAGCCCGCGCATGTGGCGTGCGGGCAAGATCGATCCCAAGCAGGCGGCCCGGATGAAAGCACTTCGTGCTGCTCTCGATGTGGGGCCATTAGTGATCCATACAAGTTACCTCGTTAACGTCTGCAGCCAATCCGACGAGACGCGCGAGAAGAGTGTCGCGGCCTTTCGGGGTGAGATCGAGCGCGCCCTAGCCCTGGGAGCCGAGTACCTGGTGCTTCACCCCGGTTCATGGAAGGGCCTGACCCGCGATGAAGGCCTCAAGCTGGCCGCCGACTCGATTACCCGCGCAATCGACGGCCTTCCGTGGCAGGGAACTCCGTTCCATATTCTCATTGAGAATACGGCTGGCGCGGAGTTCTCCCTCGGAGGCAAATTCGATCAGGTCGCCGAGCTGGTCGAACGGCTCAGGGCGACGGCCCCGATGGGCGTTTGCCTTGACACCTGCCACACTCACGTCGCAGGGTACGACATCGTGACCGACGAGGGCTATGCGGAGACGATGCGACAGGTTGCTGCGACGATCGGCTTCGAATCGGTGCGCGTCTGGCATTGCAACGACGCCAAGGCCGCGCGCGGCTCCAAGCTCGATCGCCATGAGCAGATCGGCAAAGGCACGATCGGCGCTGAGCCCTTTCGACGCCTTTTGAACGACGAGCGCTTCGCCCATTGCGCATTTATCGCGGAAACCCCGGTGGACGAGCCCGGCGACGAGGAGCGGAATGTGCGGGCGCTGAAGAGCCTTGTGGACTAGCACGAATACTCTGTTGAATTGCGGGTAGCATTATGCTACCTTTGTCGCATGAGTCAACCGGTCAAATTGTCGGATGCGCTGGTGCTGGACGCGCGGATTGCCGGAGAGGCACAGGAGCGATCGATTGCCAGGCAAGTCGAATTCTGGGCCAAACTTGGGCGATCAATGGAGTTGCTGTTGGACGGCCGTCAGGTGATGGCCCTCTGCCGCACGGTTGGAGCAACGCCCTTGGCCGATTTGGTGGACTCGGTCGATACGCCGGCAGGCCAGGAAATGCTCAAGAACTATCTGGCCAGCGAGCGCTATCCGCACTTTGAGGCCCATCCAAGCCAAGCCGGATTGTTGGTACGCATAGAGGAAAATGGCACGCGCACGGTGGGCCGGTTTGTGAATCGCGCATTCATCCCGGTGCCTGATGAGGAGACGGCCGCGAACGCCTCAGTTCAGAAGCAAAGCCCTTCCAAGTCCGCCGCTGCATGACGCAAATCCTCAATCGGCGGCCGATCGTTGTGGCGCTGGCTGGACCGAACGGAGCAGGTAAGACGACCTTCTTCCGCACTTACCTGCGGCCCTCGGGTCTGCGCTTTGTCAATGCGGATGTCATGGCGCACGAACTGGGCGTTGATCCATATCAGGCCGCCAAGTTGGCGGGTAGCATAAGGCGGCAGCTCATCGAGCAGCGAGAAAGCTTCATCTTTGAAACGGTCTTCTCCGATCCCGTAGGCGACAAACTCACCTTTTTGAAAGAAGCGGTAATTTCGGGATACACGGCGGCGCTGTTTTTCATCGGGATTGACGGGCCAGAGATCTCTGATCAGCGCGTCACGATGCGCGTTTTGAAGGGCGGTTACGATGTTCCGGCAGTCAAGATCAGGGAACGCTACCCGCGCGTGATGGACAATCTGAAGCGGGCGCTAGCGCAACTGTCTAATGTGCGCGTCTACGACAACAGCGATCTGAAAACGCCGTACAGGCTGGTGGCGATCAAAGAGAACGGACAAAAGATCTTGTTGCACGATCCCACTCCAGGGTGGTTGCGATCATTGCTCCCAAAAGAATGACAAAGGGTGCGAGTTTCTCTTTTTCCTCAACCCTGCTTGCGAAATCACCCCGGCGGCGAGGAGCGGAACGTACGGGCGCTGAAGAGTCTTGTCAAAGCCGAGTAGATTCACTGGGCCAATAGGCGCGATGGGCCGCAAACCGGCTCGCGCGCGAAACAGAATGCGAAAACAACGCGCCGTTGAAGGGCGCATGGATGGAAACCCGCAGAGTCGATTCAAAGGAGATCATCGAATGAGAAGTTATGCCAAAAGCCTACCCCTGGTCCTGGCCATGTTGTTCTTTGTCCAGATGGCCAATGCCCAGAGCGCGCCTGCAAAGCCCGCTCCCAAGCCCCCATCGAGCCCATCGCAGGCCTTGCTTGATTCCTGGAATGACATCGGCCGAAAGCTGATTGCAATGGCCGAGGACTTTCCGGAAGACAAGTACGACTTCAAACCCAACCCTGTCCAGCGCTCCTTTGCCGAGCAACTGCTGCACGCCGCGGGTGGAAACTACTACTTCATCAACCCGGTGAAAGGAGTCAAGCTGCCAGACGGCGACCCAAAACGGTCGGACTACAAAACCAAAGCAGCCGTAGTGAATTTTGTGAAGCAATCTTTCGCGGATGGCGCGGCGCTGATCAAGAGCAAAGGCGACGCGGGATTGAATGACCTCGTCGTGGATCCCTTCGCCAACCAGCAGGTCCGCTTCTCCGATCTGGCATGGGGCCTTATTGAACACTCCGGTGAGCACTACGGACAGTTGGCCGTCTACTACCGCGTAGCTGGACTCGTGCCGCCTGAATCGCGACCGAAAAAGTGAGCTGGGAGAAGGATGGCGCGTTCACCGCTCAAAGCCGATGAACGCGCTGGGGAATGAGGTGTGTTCATGCTGAGTACCGAACGGAAACCCGTACGCATAGGCGACATGCTGGTGGAGGAGTCTCTGACTCCTATGGGACTAACGCAAGGCGCACTGGCTGCGGCAATGGGCGTGCAACGCAAGCTGGTTAACGAGCTGTGCAACAACCGACGCGCAGTCACCGCCGACACGGCGTTGATGCTGGCGCGGGTCTTTGGCAACTCGCCGGAGTTCTGGCTGAACGTGCAGCGCCGGACGGACCTTTGGGAGGCGCTGCACACGCCCAAGCGACGGCATCGCATCGACCAGGCCAAGGCCTTGCGGGAAGTTGCATAAGTCGAAGCTCTCCGGAAGCTCATGCGCCTTCCGTTTACACTAAAAGGGTTATGGCGGAAGACAACGAACAGCGTTACGACCCGGCGGTAATTGAACCTAAATGGCAGAAGCGGTGGGCCGCCGACCCCTCTTTGTATGCGGCGGAGCCTGCCTCCTGCGGCAAACCCAAGTATTACGTCCTCGAGATGCTGCCCTATCCGAGCGGCCAGTTGCACATGGGGCACGTGCGCAACTACTCCATCGGCGACGCGCTGGCGCGCCACATGTGGATGCGGGGCTACAACGTGATGCACCCGATGGGTTGGGATGCCTTCGGGCTGCCGGCTGAGAACGCAGCGCTCAAAAACAATACGCCACCGCGCGAATGGACGCTCTCGAACATTGCTGCGATGAAGCGGCAGATGGAACGGCTGGGCCTGGGCTACGATTGGGCGACGGAAGTCACAACATGTCTGCCTGAGTACTACCGCTGGAACCAATGGTTCTTCCTGCGCATGTATGAAAAAGGCCTGGCCTACCGCAAGAAGAGCAAGGTCAATTGGTGCCCGGAGTGTGCCACTGTGCTGGCCAACGAGCAGGTCATCGATGGCTGCTGCTGGCGGCACGAAACGACACTGGTCGAGCAACACGACTTGGTGCAGTGGTTCTTCCGCATCACCGCCTGCGCGCAGGAGTTGCTCGATGGGCTCGACAAGCTCGACGGCTGGCCGGAAAAAGTGCGCACGATGCAGCGCAACTGGATCGGCCGCAGCGAGGGAACGGATGTCGACTTTTTCCTGGCGGAAAAAACTGACGAGGGAACAGGGAACAGGGATCAGGGAACAGGCAAGACGCGCATTCGCGTCTTCACGACTCGCGTGGACACGATCTTTGGCGCAACTAGCGTGCAGCTGGCGCCGCAGCACGCGTTGGTGGCCGAGTTCACCGCGGCTGATCCGAAGTTGAAAGCCCAAGTCGACGAGCTGCTCGACCAGCAGAAGAAGGCGCGCGAGGCGGGCGATCTGGGTGCGATCGAAAAACACGGCGTTGCGACAGGACGATTTGCCGTGAATCCCTACAACGGCCAGCGCGTGCCCATCTGGGTTGCCAACTACATCCTGGCCGACTACGGAACGGGCGCTATCATGAGCGTTCCGGCGCACGACGAGCGCGACTTTGAGTTTGCGACGAAGTACAACCTGCCAATCGTGCAGGTGATCAAGCCCACAGACCCAAGCGTGGATCAGACTCTCCCCTTCTGCTCTGAGGAGGGTGTGCTCGTGAACTCGGGCGAGTATGACGGCCTGAGTTGCGCCGAGGCAGAGAAGAAACTCCAAGAGGCTGCCGTACGCGGTGCCTTCGGCGAGGGCAAGGTGATCTTCCGGCTCAAGGATTGGGGAGTGAGCCGCCAGCGCTATTGGGGCACACCGATCCCCATGATTCACTGCGAAAAGGACGGCCTGGTGCAGGTGCCGGACGAGCAGCTGCCGGTGTTGTTGCCCGAAAAGATCGAGATCACGCAGCAGGGTGGCTCGCCGCTGAGCCGTGTGCCGGAGTTTGTGAATGTCACCTGTCCCAAATGCGGAGGGCCAGCCAAGCGCGAGACCGATACGATGGATACCTTCGTCGATTCGAGCTGGTACTTCTACCGGTATACGGACTCGAAGAATGCGAAGGCACCGTTTGATTCGGCAATTGCGAAATATTGGTTCCCCATCGACCAATACATCGGCGGCGTGGAGCACGCGATTCTGCATCTGATCTATTCGCGCTTCTGGACCAAAGTGATGCGTGACCTGGGGCTGATCGTGAACGACGAGCCTGCGCGCAGGCTGTTCACACAGGGCATGGTCATCAAAGACGGCTTCAAGATGTCAAAGAACCGCGGCAATGTGGTTTCGCCCGATGAGATGATCGCCCGCTACGGCGCCGACTCCGCCAGAATGTATGCCCTCTTTGCCGCGCCGCCGGATCGCGATCTTGACTGGCAGGAGGACGGCGTAGCCGGGGTGAGCCGCTTCCTGGGCCGCGTGTGGAGGCTGTCTACGAAGTATGCACCGGCGGCACGCTCTGGCCGTGGCCAGCGGATTGAGGCGCCCTCGGGCCTATCGCTGAAGCTGCTGCGCAAGCTGCACCAGACCATCGCCAAGATCACCCTGGACTTCGAGGACCGCTGGCACTTCAATACCGATGTGGCGGCGATCATGGAGTTCGTGAACGAGATTCAGGCGGCCGACACGCAACTGGCCGCGGGCGATGTCCCCGCGCCTGCTCTGCTTGAGCTGCTACGGTCGCTGGTGCTGCTGCTGGCGCCGTTTGCTCCGCACCTTGCAGCCGAGCTGTGGGAGGAACTGGGCGAAAAAGGCGCGATCCTCCGCGCCTCCTGGCCCAAGAGCGATCCCGAGTTGGCCAAAGAAGACGAGCTCGATGTTCCCGTGCAGATCAACGGCAAGCTGGTCGAAGTGGTGCGCGTTGCCGCCGCCGCCGACTCCAAGACCATTGAAGCCGCGGCGCTGGCCGGTGAAAAGGTCCAGTCCCGAACGAATGGAAAAACTGTTGTCAAGGTGATCGTGGTGCCAGGCAAGCTGGTGAACTTGGTGGTCAAGTGAAGGCCTCCGCGCCGTTGCGCGGAACTCAGTCGTTCGTCGGCCAGATGGGCTGGGTCTTCGAGCGGCCTTCGCTCACCGCGCTGGAAGTGGGTTGGCGCTGGCTCTTCGGCCTTCCATTTCTCGCAGCTTGCTGGTTTTGCGCGCGACGGATTCTCGCGGTGTTTCCTCTCGATTTGGCGGGCCTCGGAACGCTCGACCCACAGAATCCGTGGGTGGCAGCCGTGCAACTGAAGAATGCATGGACGCTTTACGAGCCGCATCTTTTCGCGGCATTACGCTGGCTTTTGCCCGAGGCCGGGCTTGCCTGGGTCGTTGTCTCCGGGCTGGGCCGGGGGCTGGTTCTTCGGCGCATGGAGCCGCGACTGCGCTTCCGGCCACTCAACATGATGGTGCTCCAGGCCGCGTGGCTGACCCTGTTCGCGGTCACCTGCTTTGGCTGGTATCGCTCCATGGGCTGGGTGGCAACTACGCATATCACGCCCGTTGGCGAGCCGGATCTTATCGGCTACTCGATGTGGGTGATCTTTCTGTCCCTCGGTTTCTTCACGGCCTGGGCGCTGATCAGCTGGCCGCTCGCGATTGCGCCGCTGCTGATGTTGCTCGAAGGGCGTTCGGCGCTGTCATCGCTCGCCGAAAGCCTGTTACTGGGAAGAGCCTTTGCCGGCAAACTCGTCGAAATCAACCTGGTAATGGGCGTCGTCAAGCTTGCCCTGATTGTGGTGGCGATGGTGCTGTCGGCCGCTCCACTGCCCTTCAGCGACGAGCTTGGAAGTGGCGCGCTGCGCGTGGTGTGGGCCGTGGCAACGGTTTTTTATCTCGTCGCCGGCGACTACTTTCAGGTGGTACGGCTCAAAGGGTTCGTCGAATTCTGGACGATCTTTCGCGGAACAACTGACGCATCCCGGTCACAGAGAGATGACAGCGTGGCGTAGGTCCGGTGGTGCTGTGGGCGGTTGTTGATTGTCTTATGGTTGAGTGTGGGAGGACTGGGAGATCTCCCAGAGTTTGCGGAAGACGTCGCTGTCGGCAATGGAGGCTGGCTTCTGCTTCGATTGGGCGGCCTCTTCGCGATGGAGGGCGCGCAAGGCGGCTCGCACCAGTTCGGCGGCACTTTCGTAGCGTCCACTTTCAACTCTGCTGCGGACGAAGTCGTAGGAATCGAGGGTCAAGTGGACCTTGCGATAGATCATGAGAGGGTTCTCCTTGGTGCGGTTGGCCGGCGCACACGGCTGGTCCGGCGGTTGTCAGCGAAACGGCGGATGGTGTTGTCGGCAAAGATGAAGAAACGATGAATTCATGAGATTCGTCGCCGGCGAAACTCTGCGATCGGTTGCAAACTCCGCCGGTCATCCCGGGTAGGGATGTCGCCAGAGCGCCGGGAGCGCTTCGGCCCGGCACGTTTAAAACACGGGGGAATTACATTTTTCTCTTTGACCGGTATTGCGAGCGGCGGCGGAAAAGTGCCTCACGGCGACTGGATCTTCTTTTTGGCGCGGCTCGGGGGCGGCAGGGAATCGGGTGAAGAGCGCCGCGGGAAGGTGATACTCTGAGGTCAAAATCAATCCGAAGAATTTGCGCAGGCAGAGACTTGTCAGGTGTCGGCCATGGGTGAAATCACGGTGTTGCTGGCCAAGTGGAGGGACGGGGAAGCGTCTGCCTTCGACGAGCTGGTTCCGCTGGTTTATCCTCAGCTGCGGCAGATGGCCGCCGGCTATATCAATCGGGAGATGAACCCCGATGTAGTGCAGGCAACGGTGCTGGTGCACGAGCTTTATCTTCGCCTGCTGAAGCAGAAGAAGGCTGACTGGGACGATCGCCGGCACTTCTACATCTTCTGCGCGCGCATGATGCGCATGATCTTGATCGACCACGCGCGCGAGAACCAGATCAAGATGCGAGGCGGCCACTCCAGGTGCGTGCCGTTGAACGAAGAGATTCTATGGGTGAAGATTGACAGCCCCGAGCTGCTGGATCTGAACCGCGCGCTGGAGGAGCTGGGCACGCTCGATGCGGAGAAGGTGAAGATGGTCGAGCTGCGCTACTTCCTCGGCTGCACGGCCGAGGAGACGGCGGCGTTGATGCTGGTCTCCAAGGCCACCGTCGACCGCGAACTGAAGTTCATCAAGGGCTGGCTTTATCAACGGATCCAACCCGGCGCGCTCGCGCCGAAGGCCGTCTGATTCATTTTCTCCGCGGCGACCGCATTATCAGCTTAGGCAAACAAAGACAGGAAGTTTTCTCACCATGGAACAAAGCACGGAGCGGTTTCTTCTGGTTGAGGCGATCGTTGTCGAGGCGCTTGCCGCTGCCAGCGGGCAGCGCGAGAATCTGATCGAAAGCCGCTGCGGCAATGACGCTGCGCTCGCCGACGAGGTGCGCCAGTTGCTCGCGGCCTGCGATGCGGAAGAAGAGAGGATGGCCTCTTGCCGGAATGAGCCGCGCGACGTCGCGCCAGAACAGCCGCTTCGCAAGCTGGTTGGCCCTTACGAGATCGACCGCCTGCTGGGACGCGGCGGCATGGGCGCCGTCTATCTGGCGCGCCGCGCCGACGGGCACTTCGAACAGAAGGTGGCGATCAAGCTCATCGACCGGCCCTTTGCCGCCGACCTCTTCCGCGAGCGGTTTCGTCAGGAGCGGCAGATTCTGGCCGGCCTGCAGCACCCCTACATCGCCCGCCTGCTCGATGGAGGAGTCACCGCCGAGGACGACCTCTATCTGGTGATGGAGTACGTCGACGGCGAGCCGATCCATCGCTTCTGCGAGGAGCAGAGGCTCTCGCAGACCCGGCGCATCGAGCTCTTCCTGCGTGTCTGCGAGGCGGTGCAGTTTGCCCACCAGAACTTCATCGTGCATCGCGACCTGAAACCGGACAACATCCTCGTGGCCGCCGACGGCACTCCGCGGCTGCTGGATTTCGGCACGGCGAAGCTGCTCTCTCCCTCGCTCGAAGGACAGGAGAGCCAGCTGACCCGCGAAGGCTATCTGTCTTTTACTCCGCAGTACGCCAGCCCGGAGCAGGTGCTGGGCAAGGCAATAACCACGGCATCGGATACTTACTCGCTGGGTGTTCTGCTGTATCTTCTGCTGACCGGTACGCCGCCTTACGAGTTCAAAGAAGTGGCCACTGGAGAGATGCTGCGCGCCGTCTGCGAGGAGGCTCCGCGCCGGCCGGCGGCGGCCGGCCCTGGCGAATGGCTCGATGGCGATCTGGAGGCGATCCTGCTCAAGGCGCTGCGCAAGGAGCCGCAGGAGCGCTACCTGACCGCCGAGCGGCTGGCCGATGACCTACGCGCCTATCTCGAGGGCCGGCCAGTTGCCGCGCGCCGGGGCACGATGCGCTATCTCGCCGGCAAGTTCATGCGCCGCCACCGATTGGCACTGGCAGCCGCAGCCCTGCTTGTGGTCACGCTGCTCGCGGGAATCGCAGGCATCGGCTGGCAGGCGCGGGTTGCCAATCGCCAGCGCAGGATCGCGGAGGCCCGTTCGGCAGACCTGCGGCAATTGAGCAACAGCTTGCTGACTGAATTGGATGAGGCGATCCAGCAGATCCCCGGCTCGACCGGCGCGCAAAAGCTGCTGGTCACCAGCGTGTTGAAACACCTCGATCGCATGGCCAGCGACGCGCATGGCGATCGCCAGACCGATCTCGATCTGGCCGATGCTTACAGCCGGCTGGGCAACTTGCAGGGCAATGCCTACGTGCAGAACCTTGGTGATTCGACCGGCGCGCTAGTCAGCATCGATAAGGCTATTGCCTTGAGCCAACCCTGGGCCGGGCCCCAATCCAAAGATCGGGATGCGATCCGCACCCTCGCCAACGCGCAATCAGACCGCGGACAGATTCTCTTCGGCTTCGCACCCATCGACCAA
This sequence comes from Occallatibacter sp., assembly GCA_050010735.1. Classification (GTDB taxonomy): domain Bacteria; phylum Acidobacteriota; class Terriglobia; order Terriglobales; family Acidobacteriaceae; genus Telmatobacter. Next base: position 91,169 of record JBEKKL010000008.1, read on the forward strand.
AGCATCGCCGCCACCCGCGAAGCCATCGAGAACTACGAACGAGTCACTGCATTCTCTGACACTTCGACCGATGACTTATGCAATGCGGCGCGCGCTTCCAGCCTGATGGGAGATGAACTGGGCATGGCCGGGACCCTGAGTTTGAACGACCGCATGGGCTCCCTCTCCGCCTACCGAAGAGGCGTCGAACTGTGCCGGCGCGCAGCGAATATCGATCCCCAGTTAACTCGGGCCATCAGAGGTCTCGCGTCAGGTCAGGTCAGGATCGCCGAGACGGAGATGGGCGCCGAACCGGTGCAAGCGCTCAAGGATATCCAGTTAGGTAAACAGTACCTGTCGACTGTACCCAGTAAGGATCAGGGAATCCTGCCCGTTGTTCGATTGCACGAACACCTCCTTCTAGACGAGGCAGATCTTCTCGTCGAGTTAGGCAACTACTCCCAGGCAAATGCGCTGGAGGTCGAGCTTCTACGCTCCTTCGAGGATTTTGTTGCTGCCGATCCGCAGGACCTGCGGGCTCTCGAAGATCTGCATGCCGGCCTCGATCAGGAGGCACGCGATTTTGAGACCGCCGCCGATCCAGCGCTGGGTGCCACTCCTCGCGATCGAAGGCGCAACCTCGCTGCCGCGGAGCAACCGCTCGCACAGGACATCGCTGTGATGAAAGACATCCTGAAAAGGAATTCCTCGCAAGAAGAGCTGAGGCCATTTCTGGCAAATCAGGAAGTCAATCTCGGCTCGATTCAGTTCACCCTGCGGAATGGGAGCAATTCGACAGAGCTGGTGAAACAAGGCCTGGAAACGCTTAAACAACTTGCAAACAGGGACAAGGCCTCCGCGACGATTCTCTCTCTCGCAGCGAACGATCTTCTAAAAGCCGAGCCGGCATCTCTTCGCGATCCGCGATTGGCCGTCTCCTACGCCGAGCGCGCTGTTGAGTTGAGTCAAAGACGACTGCCGTCCAGACTGCTAATCCTGGCCCAAGCCTATCGCGCGGCCGGTCAGCCGGCGAAGAGTAAGGCGGCGGCAACGGAGGGTCTGGCGCTGCTGCCGGCCTCGCAGCCGGGAAGTGTGAAATCGAGAACTCGCAAACTGCTCGAAATTCAGACGCAAAATGGACTCTGACGAAGAAGAGCTTCCCGTTGAGGCCAGGTGATCGCGCCGCGCGCCGCAGGTTTTCTCTTCAGGACGCAGTGGACGAGACCACTTCCATCAACTTCGCTGTCGGTTTCGTTCCTGGCTTGGTAGGCTCGGTCAGGTCGACTTCAGCGGCGAGAGAACGATGCCACAAATTCAGAAGTTTTCCGATCGCGGGCGCTACATCGAGATACAGCAATGAGCGCGCAATGGAGATATAGGGATCCTTTTCTTCGATCTTTCCCGGCCAATCCAGCGATAGGGCGGAATTGGGCCCCAAACGAAATACGAAGAAGGAACTGTACGAGTCGTCGCCTCGCTTTTGTCCGTCGCGGTTCGCGCGTTCAACCGAGGTGAAGAAAGGGGAGGCCTTCTCACCCGAGACGACTTGGTATGCGATGGACTCCACGCCGAAGTCGGTTCGCGTATGCGCATCGCGATTCCCCGAATACGAGATCCAATGCCTGCCGGCGATGCTGCCGTCCTCCTTGGCGCCGAAAACGATCAATGTAATCCGGGACCGATACTCTTCTTTCTCGGCCAATGCGTCGAGAACCAGGTTGAATGCGTCAACCAACGATGTTAGCCAACCTCGCAGCGCGACCGAGACCCAGCAGTTGTAGTCGGCTGAGGCGGTATTCGAAAGGATGACCTGAGTCTCTCGCAAAACCATCCCGCGAAAGTTTTGACTCCAAATCGTGAGGGCCCTGAGAAGCAAATTGCGATCTTCAAGGTCGATTCTGGCCTTCACTCCTTTCAGGCCAGAGACCTGATATTCGACTAGTCCTCGCGCCCATTTCCTGCTTGCCAGGACGGAGAGTCCCAGATAGACGATCCAGCCGACGATCGCGCCTGTCGCAGAGCCGAAGACGCCGACGAGCAGAAGAGTTCCGTCCTTCTCCATGATGGACGCGAGTCCGCCGACCGACGCGCCGGCGATTGCGCCGAATGTTCCCTGCCGCAAACGGTCATTCTGTTCGTCCGCCATCACTGAGGCCACGAATGTGGCCAGAAATGCGCTCCAGCCGACCAAGGCCTGAGGGCTCTTAATGATTTCCGTCAGAAGTTCATTCATGCGCGATTCCTCCGGGATGCGAAACAGCTTATCGTTTTCAAAATGAAGTTGGCTAGTGAAAACTTCGTTGCACACAAGATGGGTCGGGAAGGAATAATTGCAATATGCTCATTCTGGCATCTGCGTCGCCCCGCCGCCGCGATCTCCTTGCCCAAGCCGGCTATTGGTTTGAAGTGCACCCGGCCCATATCCCTGAAGACCCGCGCATTAACGAAGACCCGATCGCGTATGTGACGCGCCTGGCCCGCGAAAAAGCCGAGGCGGTTTTGGCTGAACTATCTTCCAAATACACCGAACCGTTGCAAGTGCTGGGGGCCGACACTACGGTTACCATCGACAATCAGATTCTGGGCAAGCCAGAGGATTGCGCCGATGCAGAGCGCATGCTGCGGCTTCTCTCGGGCCGGAGACATCAGGTGATCACCGGCGTTGCGCTGGTTACCGCCGATCGTGCGGAGACTGCCGCTGAGACTACATCGGTCCAATTCCTTGAGCTGTCCGGCGAGGAGATCGCCGCTTACGTTGCGACCGGCGAACCGATGGACAAGGCAGGGGGCTACGCCATTCAAGGCCGCGCGGCACGTTGGATTCCCCGGATCGAAGGCTGCTATTTCAACGTCGTCGGCCTGCCCATAGCCCTTGTCTCCGGCCTTCTCAAATCCTTCCAACTTGCTGATTCTCAAAGTTGCTGAACGGTCAACTCTCCCACCGGCCCGGATCCGGCTCGTATGGTCCGCACGAAGGGCCGGTGACAGGGCCCCTCGACGACCATCTATCTTCGATGTAAAATCGCTGCATTAAAATTCACAGCCTCGCTACAGGCTTCACGTGTCTGCATGCTCAGGAAGGCCCATGCGAATCTTCATCGCCATCCGCTCTTTTGTCCTTTTTCTCGCCATCGTATCAACTGCTCTTCTCCGGGCCCAGTTCCAAGATCCGACACCCGAAGAACTCAAGATGACCACCGACCCTAAGGCTCCGGGCGCGGCTGCTGTCTATCTCAATGTCGAGGAGATGACCAACGATCCGTTGCATTACCGCACGTTCTATGCGCGAATCAAGGTTCTCACCGAGAAGGGAAAGGAGCTCGCCACGGTTGACGTTCCATACCTCAATCACAGCGACAAGATTGTCGACATCAAGGCGCGCACGATTCACTCCGACGGCACCGTGATTCCCCTGGTGGGCAAGCCCGAGGACCTATTGGGCTTCAAAACGACCGAAAGAGACGGCGACCACTTTCAGGTCAACCGGAAGGTCTTTACTCTTCCCAGTGTCGAGGTTGGCAGTATCCTCGAATACAAATATCAGACGGATTACGACGAAAACACTTTTTCATCGCCCTTGTGGGAGGTTCAACGCCCGTACTTTATCCATAAGGCACATTACCTCTTTGTTCCCTCCAAATTCTTTTGGCCCGCAAGCCGGGATATGGGCAGTTCAGGCCTCGTTGATGAACACGAACGCGAAATAAAGAGCCTCATCTGGTGGCCGAGACTTCCCGCGGGCGTGAATGTGAAGTCCGATGCCGGCGGACACTATACCGTCGATGTGACCGATATTCCTGCTGCGCCCGACGAAGAATGGATGCCGCCGATACGGAGTCTCCTGTACAAGGTGCAGTTTTATTACAAGGCAGCCACTTCCACCGCCCAGTTCTGGGTTGACGACGCCAAGCTGTGGTCAAAGGACGTGGATCGCTTTGCCGAGCCTTCAAAAAAAATCAAGGAGGCGGTCGCCGGGTTGATTGCCCCCACCGACAGCGATCTGGATAAAGCCAAGAAGCTCTACAAAGCCGTGCAGGCTCTCGATAACACAGATTATTCGCGAAAGAAATCGGAAGCCGAACTCAAACAGCTAAAACTGAAGGCCGCGAAGCATGCCGAAGACACTTGGGAACAGAAGAGCGGGGACAGCGAAGACATTGCCATGCTCTACCTGGCGATGCTGCGGGCGGCTGGTCTCACTGCTTATGCGGCCAAGGTTGTCGATCGAGAACAAGGTCTCTTCGATGTCACCTATCTCAGTCTGAGACAGCTTGATGACACTCTCGTGATTCTTGAGACCGGTGGCAAGGAGATCATTCTTGACCCCGGCGAAAAGATGGCGCCCTTCCAGATTGTCAGTTGGAGGCACTCTAGGGAGCCTCTGATCAAGCTCCCAACGCGCATCGATTGCGTCTAATCGTATAGGTGGACCCAAAACGCAATGCGCCAACTTACATTCGCCACACAGCCGAGTTTTGAAAAGTACGCTCGC
>JBEKKL010000009.1:0-81376 GCA_050010735.1 Occallatibacter sp.
AATCATTGTATTGCTTTATGGTCTATCCTGCGGTGAAGATGTTCGCAGGAATTCCATTCTCTCGCTATGATCGTGCGTGAGTAGAGAGGAGAATCTAGCGTGAAGGATCTCAAATGAGAGCAGCTATATTCGATGCCAGAGCGAGTGCTCCGGGTGGCTGGGTTTCGATCGAGGATATCCCCCGACCTCAAGCGCGAACCGGGGAGGTTCTGCTCAAAGTGATCGCCTGTGGCGTCTGCCGCACCGATCTGCACATCGTCGAAGGTGAGCTTCAGCCCATCAGGCCGCGGATCATTCCCGGCCATCAGATCGTCGGCGAGGTGGTCGAAAGCACGACTCGGGAGCTGGCTATCGGAAGCCGCGCCGGTGTCTCATGGATGGGCGGTGTCGACGGCGATTGCCGGTTTTGCCGGCAGGAGATGGAGAACCTCTGCGATCATCCCGTCTTTACCGGTTACTCGGTCAATGGCGGCTATGCGGAGTATGCGGCAGTTCGCGCTGACTTTGCCTTTCCATTGCCGGCGGGCTTGGATGCGTGCCAGGTTGCGCCCTTGCTGTGCGCGGGGGGCATCGGCTTCCGCAGCCTGCGCGTTGCCGGAGTCGAGCGCGGCGAGCGAGTCGGTCTATTCGGTTTTGGGAGTTCGGCATCGCTGGCAATTCGCGTTCTGCAATCGTGGGATTGCGAGGTCTACGTCGTGACCCGCGGCGAATCTCACCGAATGACCGCTCGGTCGCTCGGCGCCACGTGGGTCGGCGACGAGGGTGCTAAACCTCCCACCGAGCTCGATCGTGCCATCACCTTCGCACCTAGTGGGAAGGTCGTTGTCGGCGCACTCGCCGCGCTGCGCAAGGGCGGAGTGGTGGCCGTTAACGCCATTCACCTCGATCAGATGCCCGCCTTCGACTACGACAAGCTGCTCTGGGGCGAGCGCCAGATCCGCAGTGTAGCCAATATGACGCGGCAGGATGCGCGCGACTTTATTGCGCTGGCTCACGATCTGAAGATCCGCCCTCGGGTCGTCAAGTTCTCACTGGAGGAGGCAAACAAGGCGCTCGAAGCAGTGAAGCATGAGACCGAAGATGGGTCGGCGGTGATTGTTCTTTGAGCCGCGCCGACTGGTATCCGATCTCTGCGCGGGAATCAATCCGCGCGACCTTTAGCATGCACGATCATCTTCCTAAGGCAAGGAGAACTCCTTCTCTTGAGCGCTGCTATCGAATTCCGCGACCTTTGTTTCGCGACGGGGCAAGGACAGCTGCTACTCGACTCGATTTCGCTATCGGTCGAAGAAGGGACCACAGTCGTTATTCTTGGGCGGAGCGGTTCGGGAAAGACGACGCTGATCCGCACGGTCAATCGTATGGTTCAACCGACGAGTGGCGAAATCCTGCTTTGTGGGAGGCGCATCGGCGACTTCGACCTCATCAGGCTGCGCCGAAACATGGGTTATGTGATCCAGGAGACGGGCCTCTTTCCGCATTTCACCGTCGAGCGTAACGTTGGTCTTGTTTTGGAAGCTGAAGGCCGTACGCTACAGGATCGCACGCGCCGCAGTCATGAACTGCTTGAAGCCGCCGGACTCGATCCCGGAAGCTTCGCGACGCGCTATCCGCATCAATTGTCGGGAGGCCAGCGCCAGCGTGTTGGCCTGGCTCGTGCGTTGGCCGCCGACCCCGATTTTCTTCTTATGGACGAACCATTCGGCGCGCTCGATCCGTTAACACGCGCGGAGATGCAGGAGATGCTTCGCGGCTTGCTGCGCCGTCTGAAGAAGACAGTTCTGCTGGTGACGCATGATCTGGACGAGGCACTTTACCTTGCCGATCGCATCGTACTTCTCAGTGAAGGCAAGCTGCTCGCCTCTCTTGAACCGAAAGAGTTCCTCGCATCGCGATTGCCGTTGATCGAAGACTACATGCGAGCCTTTCATCGCGGCTGGCACAACGTGGCGCCGGAGACATGGCCTCAGGGGAGGGGAGTATGAACGCTGGCTTCTTTTCGCAATACGGCGGCGAAATTGCAACACTAACGATCGAACACCTCTGGCTCACAGGGGCGGCCATGGCCTTTGCCACAGCAATCGCCGTGCCTACCGGCGTCTGGCTTGTCCACTCGCCACGATGGGCCGAGCCAGTGATCGGGCTGGCGAATATTCTGCAGACCATCCCTTCCCTCGCGATGTTCGGCTTCCTATTACCGCTTCCCTGGTTGGGGGAGCGCGCTGCGCGCATTGCAATTGTCGCGCTCTCGGCCTATGCACTCCTGCCAATCCTGCGCAACACCTACGCTGGCATCCGAAGCATCGATCATTCCATTATTGAAGTCGCGCGTGCCATGGGACTCACCGATGGCCAGCGTCTCTTCAAGGTAGAACTGCCTCTGGCGGCGCCGTTCATACTTGCAGGCCTTAGAACTGCGACCGTTACCGCTATTGGCATCGCGACGATCGCGGCGGCGGTTGGCGCAGGCGGGCTAGGCGAACTCATCTTCCGTGGCGTCGCGTCGGTTGATAATCGGCTGGTTCTCGCCGGGGCCATACCCGCAGCACTGCTGGCTCTTGCGGCCGATGCCGCGCTCGGCCTGCTGGAACGCTGGTTCAAGGTTCCCGCTTCATGACGCGCATGCTCACCGCTGCTGTCGCGGTCGCCACGTGTGTGCTGCTCACATCGTGCTCTCCTCCGCGCGCCGATCATCCAGTGATCGGCGCGAAGAACTTTACCGAGCAGGTGATCCTTGGCGAACTTCTCGCGCAGGAGATTGAAGCTAATTCCGATCTCAAAGTTGAACGGCGCTTCTATCTGGCTGGCAGCTATATTTGCCAGCAGGCCTTAGTTGCAGGACGCATCGACGCGTATGTCGAATACACCGGCACGGCACTCACCGCGATCCTTAAGCAACCTCTCGACCGTGATCCTGACTCTGTTCTTCGCACAATTCGCCAACTCTATGAATCGCGATACGGCATCACGGTTGCCAAGCCGCTGGGATTCGAAGACACCTTCGCCATGGTGGTCCGTGGCGAGGATGCGCGGCGACTGCACCTCACGACGCTGAGTGAGGCCGCGATGTACACGCGAAAGTGGCGGCTCGGCGTAGGTTACGAGTTTGAACAGCGGCCGGACGGCCTGCCCGGGTTGAGCAATGCGTACGGACTCAGTTTCGCCAGTGCGCCCCGCACCATGGATCTGGGCCTGCTTTATCGCGCTCTCATCAATCATCAGGTCGATATGATCGCTGCTAACTCAACGGACGGACAGATCCAGGCTCTCGGTCTGACCGTGCTCCAGGACGACCGACACTACTTCCCTCCCTACCAAGCTGTTCCACTGGTGCGCGACGATGCGCTGAAGCGCTGGCCCGGGATGCAAAAAGCCCTGACCGCTCTTGCGGGAAGAGTCACAGCGGAGGACGTGCAGAAGATGAATGAGGCTGTTGACGAACAGCATCGCGATCCAGCCGAAGTGGTGCGCGAGTTCCGCATCCGCAAAGGACTCTGAAGAACTCGATCTCCGCCGCACTTCAATTGGTGAAGGAAGTTGCTCGCGGCGGGCTCAAGCCCCGGGTCGTGCTCTTCCCTACCGACTTCCTGGCGACTCACGCAGGCGCCGGTTTCGCCCGAGGATCCAGACAATCTGCCACGATAATCACTCGGGGCAATGTCTGTTTTTTCGCTCGCTGCCCCCTCAAGGCTCGCCGATCTCGGCTAAGTCTCAATGTCCAACGCGGAACTGAGTTAGGTAACCGTAAAGACCGAAGATTTTGAGAAGCCACAATACCACGGCAATCACCACGACCGCATTCAGTATCCCCTTGATCTGGCTCTGCATCGGAATGAAGCGGTTGACAAGCCAAAGGAGTACTCCCACTACACATAGCGTTAGAACGACAGTGACGAGGGGCATCTTTATTCTCCAGTTATTGTCCCTGCTTGCGAACCATCATCCCAAAGAACCTGAGCAAGTTGCTGAGCTAGAGTGCACACCCGAATGAACCGAGGGGGTCTCGATTCGTCGCGATCCAGTGTAGGAATAATCCTACGGTTGACTCGCTCGAAATCCTACCCACCAAACAGTATTCACTGACTTGAGTTCCTCTTTCCCCACGGTATGATGAGTGCAAATTGCTCATTGCCGGTACCCAGAATAGTAGTTGAGACGATCGGCGAAGCGAGTGCCATCGATCTCACGATGGCGAGCTTAGATCTGTGGAGAGTTGTATGCCCGAAAGCCGGCAACGGGTGCCGAATTTCGCTTTCATTTTCCCTTCCCCAGCCTGCGATGGCGGCGCCGAACTTGTGATAGCAGAATCAGCGAGCCGGCGCAGTTTCTCATCGCCACACAAGAGTTATCATCACCCGCGAAAGGGTGAATCCCGATGCGCATTCTGATCGCAGACGACCACATCGGTGTGCGCCAGGGCCTGAGGGAGATTCTGGCCGACGCGCTTCGGGGCGGAGAGTTCTTCGAGGCCTCTAACGGCGATGAGGTGTTCGGGTACCTCGAAGGACACGAGTTCGATCTAATTCTGCTTGACATCAACATGCCCGGACGGAGCGGGTTGCGCGTGCTTGAGGATGTGGTGCGTAATCATCCGACCGTTCCGGTGGTCATGGTGAGCGTGCAGCCGGAAGATCAGTATGCGGCGTGTTGCTTGCGGTCGGGCGCCGCTGCTTATGTCAATAAAGACAAAGCCATCGAAGAACTGCCGGCAGTTGTCAGAAAGATCTTGGCAGACAGGCACCCAGAGCCTGCGTTTTGAACGAGCGCTTCTCGATCGAAGACAACCTCTTGCGGTAGGAAAAATCCTACAGTCTGGCCGCGGAAAAACCTACAGAGAATCCAGCTTTCGCCTATAGCAACGAGGTTTTGGCTCCCTTACTTTCAAATCAGGTTCGCTCTCGGGATTTCGTGGAATCGTATCGTCTTTACCTGCAAACGCGCATTCCACGGAAGATGAATCGCAGATGATGTGCGGCAGATGAGCAGCGGGGCCAGGTCGACCTTCCGTTTTCCGGTACTCACAACACAGGAACCGAAAATGCAGATTGAACCATTAGTAAGGGGGAATGATGGCGACAGCACTTCTGCAAACGTTGCGGCGGGGTCCCGTAGGGACCTCTCTGACAGCAGCCAACCTCGCCGAGCGCGTGAAACTGATTTGTAAATCTCCTCTTTTCGAGGGATTGGCGACAGCTCAATGCGAAGACATTGCCCTGCAGGCGCGGCCCAAGGTCATTGGCCGCGATGAGATGCTGTTTATGCAGGGAGAGCCGGTTCGCAGCCTGGCGCTGATTCGCACCGGGAGCGTGAAGATCATGCAGCTGGCCCCGAATGGCAACGAGGTCATTCTCTGGATCTACGGTGTGGGTAATGTCGTGGGCGGGCTCTCTGAAGCCATGGGGGGCAACCACACCTGCTCGGCCCGCGCGATGGATCAGAGCACGGCGCTGATGTGGGATTCCTCAACTCTGCAGAATCTGATTTTGAAATATCCGCAGATTCGAAGCAATGCCAGTCATATTCTCTTTTCCAGGCTCAATGAACTGGAAGAGCGCTTTCGCGAGGTAGCGACGGAGAAGGTTGCCAAGCGTGTGGCTCTGGCGTTGCTGAGGCTCACCAAGCATATTGGCAAAAAGGTCGGCGGGGGAGTCGAGGTGTGTCTTTCGCGCGAGGAACTCGCGCAGATGACAGGTACGACACTCTTCACAACCAGTCGATTGCTGTCTCAGTGGGGCGAGAGGGGCCTCGTTCTGCCTCGTCGTGAATCCGTCGTGGTGCGCGACTTCTTTGGGCTTGAACAGGCCTGCGATAACCTCTAGGTCGGCGCTGCGCGGAACGATCCTCAAGCGACGCGGCCAAACAGCACGAAATCCAACTGAATTTACAAAAGACAATTGCCTTTGCCAACAGCGTTTATCCGCTCCTGATGTCACGAAAGATCGGAGGATGGACCCTATGATCACCGTGGAAGAATACGCTACGCCGGAGGCTATGCCTTGCCACAATCACGGACTATTCACAGAAGCTGAAAAGGAGCTGTCGGCATTTCTCACCGCAGTCACAGAGCTTCGCGGACAACATTGCGTGACAACTGCCGCCTCGCATTGGATGCGGGCTCTGGACGAGGTGTGCCCGTTCACCTTCGCAACGAGAGAGTCCTTTCGCAAAGTCTCCCTCGCGGCCGCAATCTCGCTCAGTCATCTCCCAGCACAGTTGGAGAAATCGGCCTGTAACTAGCCAGAGATCCTCCGGTTCAGTCTGCGCTCTTCACAGTTTGCACGATGGGCAGACCAAGTTCAGAGGCAGACGGCAGCGGCTTCCCACCCTCCAGATCTCTCGTTGCTTCGGCAAAGCGCTCTGCGCGGCGCTGCCACTCTTCGATCCTCAGGTCGTATCGCACAGTAACATTGCCAAGCCAATAGGGCCGGTTCTCGCTGAGCCACACGGAAGAGTATTCGCTCTTTATCGCGGAATAACCGTCACGCAGATCCTGGCAGCGCCCGAACATGCTGCTGATCTCGTCGAGCATGTTGTGAGTCTCGAAGGTACGCGCTCGTGCCGGATCGTGCTGGCGATCGAGCACTTCTGCGTAGGTTTCCGCAATCTCCTGGCTTAGTTCAAACTTCAAACCGAGCAGGTCGAGCCGGCGCGCGCCCAAGTCCATAGCTGTCAGCGCCTCTGTCTCTTTCAATCGAGGATTGGAGGCACGCACCTCGGCGAGCAGGACGATGGCGCGCTCCGCGTGGCTTCGCAGCTCCTCGGCCATCGGCAAAATCTTCTGCGATGCCTGCTGTCCCTCAGCGCTCCATGGATCGAGCCAGAAGAGTTGATCGCTGTTTAAGCCGGCGTTCGCCTTAGCCAACGCCGAATGCGCTTCCATTAACTCCTTCTCGGCTTGGTCGATCTTGCCGCTTGCATCACCGTGGAAGAGCAGGCCATAGGCATTCTGATAATCAGCGATCGAACTCTCGCCCGGCTGCCATGGCGCCACCGCGCCGAAGAGCACGCCATACCAGTCCATATTGAAGAGGCCTTCGCCGTCATCATTCCATACGGTGGTCAGCGCGCCGGTCGAGCCTAGCCGCTGCCCATCGCGAATGAAGCCCTGGATATTTCCGAAGGCTCGCCGTGCGTTTGGATAGACTTCGTTCCAATTGGCATCTCCGGGAGAGACCCAGGTTTCGATCCCTGCCTTGGCAAATGGCTCGATCATCTTGTCGAAGCCCTGCGTGTCCCAATAGTTCCATGGCACGGCGATCATATCCTTGGGTAACGCAGCGACTGACGCCGGGTCCGATCCTCCGATATCTCCCCAGAAGAGCAGGCGGCGATTTAACGGTGACAGTTCGTCATGAATTTGCTTGAGGAACGCGACATAGACCGGCCCGTATCCCTGCGCCTGGACCTGTGGGCGGGTTTTCCCGATGCCCAAATCGAAGGTCTCATCGGCTCCGATATGAAGGAAGGGTGAAGGGAACTCTTCAGCCAGCTGCGTGAACCAGTCCTTGATCAGCGGCAGCGTTCGCGGCTCGCCGGGAGCCAGCACGTGGCCATGCGGCGTCTCAGCGACGTCTCGATACAAGTCGTATTTCAGCACCTGGTGAAGATGTCCGAAGGCCTCCTGCTCAGGCACGATCGTGACATGATACTGGCGCGCATAGGTGACCAACTCCGCGACTTCGTATGGAGTGAGCGAACCGCCCGAAGGCGCTGCGAGCGGCCGGCTCGGATACTCGAGCGTGTGCTCGAAGTAGGGCGAATAGATATTCACTTTATAGGAAGCGAAGACGCGAATCTGATGTTTCTGAAACTCCAGCGTGGGAAAAGGCCCACGCGACAAGTCATCGTGGATGCCTCGATATCTCATTGCCGGCCAATCGCGCACAGTGCCTAGCGGCAGGAAGGGTTTGCCCCCAGGAAGCGGAAGCAATTGCTTGAGTGTTTGTACTCCGTAGAAGATGCCCGAAGCGGACGCCGCAACCACGAAGGCCTGGTGTTGCTCAACCATAAGCACATAACCTTCGTCTTCCATGGCAGCATTGAAAGCCAGGTGGTGATTGGTTAGCAAGGCCGTGGCCTCTGCCGAAGCTCGACGCAGCAGCGTCACATGGTAGGCAGGCGCATTGCTTGAATCGCTCAGCCCTGCGGCCTTCACAGCCTCTTCGAGATCGCGCGCGGCAAACTCGTCCTCGGCATCGTACGCGGGCACGCTCACAGTAATTGCCGAGAGAGCAGTCTCGCCGGCGAAGTGAGCTTCGCGGGGAGCGGGAAGTAACAGAGGCTGGGACGCAACGAGAGGCGGGAGAGCCAACAGAAGCGTGCAGATTGCAGCTAACTGCGCCATCGGTTTGCGACTGGCCATCGAAGCTACCTCTCATGGTGTTTTGATCAATGGATTGATCGTTTCGGTTGAATTCGATCATTGTATACTGATCGAACGCAATCTTGCGGCACGGAATGAGAGAGCCCCAGAGGTCGCCATCATCGTCGGCGCAACATCTTTACACCATCTTTCTCCTGCTGGTTTCTGGTCTCGGCGGCTTGCTCTATGGTATCGACGTGGGGATCATCGGCGGCGCGTACCCTTACCTCGAAGCCACCTTCAGGGTAGTGAATCATGGCCTCAAGAGGCCGCTGTCTCCCTCGGAACTGTCGGCGATTGTTGCCGCGGTGCTGCTGGGCAGCGTCTTCTCAACCTTGTTCGCGGGGCTGCTTGCCGACTGGATGGGCCGCAAATCTGTGATGGTTCTCTCCGGCGTCACATTTGTTCTCAGCATTCCGATCATCGCGCTTTCGCATGGATACGACTCGCTGTTCTTCGGCCGGCTTTTGCAGGGAATCAGCGGCGGACTCATCGGCGTTGTCGTTCCTCTCTATCTAGCCGAGTGCCTGGAGGCGCGCGATCGCGGGAAGGGGACGGCCGTCTTTCAGTGGCTGCTGACGCTGGGAATCGTCGTGGCGGCTGTGGTGGGCATGTACTACAGCTATCGCGTTGCGGCGGTGGCCGGCGCTGGCGATGCCGGCGCTTTGTTTGACTTCAAGAATCAGGCATGGCGGCGGATCTTCTGGGTTTCGCTGCCTCCCGGAGTGCTCTTTGTGCTGGGCAGCCTGTTGGTAAGCGAATCGCCGCGCTGGCTCTTCAAACGGGGCAAATCAGCCGCCGCCCACGCTGCTCTGCTGCGCTCGCGCACTCCGCAACAGGCCCGTGTGGAGCTGAGCGAGATGGAGGAGGCTTCCCGTTCCGCCGTGACGATGCGTCGGGCAGGACAAGAGGCGCATGACTCTCTTCTGCGCCGCAAATATGTCATTCCGTTTTTATTGGCCTGTGCCATCCTCTTTTGCAATACAGCCACAGGCGTTAACTCGCTCATCGGCTACAACGCTGCTATTCTCCTGCAGAGCGGCCTCTCCGATCTCCAAGCGCATTGGGGCTACGTGATTTTCACGGTCGTGAACTTTTTCATGACTATGGTGGGCATGGTTCTGATTGACCGCAAGGGACGCAAGTTTCTGCTGGTTCTTGGCACCTCGGGAATCATCGTCTCCATCGTCTCTGTGGGCATTCTCTTTCTGCGCAGCGAGAGGACCGGCGTGGAGGTTCGCGATCTGCTTCAAAAGCAAGTAGCCGCCGACCAGGAGCTGACAATCCGTTTCAATGAGGCTGAAGCCAATCGGCTTTTGACTGCCGAGGGAATTGTCGATGGGCAGATTGACCCGCATCGAGCCTCGCTGACGGTCATTTATTCCTACGGCGATTTCACTGCGGCTACCAGGTTAGCCCGCTCCGACGACTCTGCCACTGCTCCCATTGAAATCACTCGCGCCAGTTGTCTTCCGGCGAACAAGGTGGAGGCATTCTTCAAGAATCCTTTAGGCGACCTCGCCGCGGCCCAGACCGCAACCTTGCAGATCAGAAAGGCTCGAATCGGCCAGGTGCCTTCCGCTCGTCACGGCTGGACGGTCGCCATCGGTCTTTATGTGTTCATGGCCTTTTTTGCGCTCGGTCCTGGAGTGTGCGTGTGGCTGGCCCTTTCGGAGTTGATGCCGACGCGCATTCGGTCCAACGGGATGAGCATCGCACTGGTGATCAACCAACTGGTCTCGACCGCGCTGGCCGGCATCTTTTTGCCCTTTGTCAGCAAATATGGCTACTCGTCGATGTTCTTCCTTTTTGGCGGTTTTACGATTGTCTACTTCATCGTCGCGGCTTTCTTTCTGCCGGAGACCAAGGGCAAGACTCTGGAGGAGATTGAAGCTCACTTCGAGGGCTCAGCAGGTGCCTAGGGTCTGAATCTCCACCACCGACTTAGAGAGATTTCTCGGCCGATCGACGTCTACGCCATGCTCCAGAGCCATGAAGTACGCGAAGAGTTGCAGCGGAATCACCTCTGCGATCGGCAGCAGGTACTCTGATGCCGGCTCCACAAAGACGCAATCGCTAACCTGGTCTGCAACGTCATTATCGCCTGCGTTGGCGATGGCGATCACTGTGGCTCTTTGCGTCTTCATGTCGCGCAGCAGATGCAGCGTCTTTTCATAGCGCGTCACTGAAGCCGGCAAAGCTCGGTCTACTGTAGCGAGCACGACGAGTGGCACGCGGTCGCTGACCAGTGCATTCGGTCCGTGCTTCAACTCGCCCGCAGGATAACCCTCGGCATGGACGTAGGAGGATTCCTTGAGTTTCAGCGCGCCCTCTCGGGCGATCGCATAATGGATTCCGCGGCCGAGATAAAGAAAGGTTGAGGCGGAGTTGTAACGATGTGCGAGCGTGGCCGTCTGCTCTCGCCAATCGGCAAGCTGCGCGGCGATGCGATTGGGTAGGGCCTCGATCTCCGCGATGTGGACTTCCAATGCTGACTGGTGCATTCGCCCGAGCCGCACGCCCTCGTACAACGCCAGCAGATAAAGCACGGCCAGCTGGCAGGTGAAGCTCTTCGTGGCTGGAATCGCCCTTTCTAAGCCTGCGGCCAGCGGCATGGAAACGTCGGCCCCGCAGGCCATCGTCGAAGCAGCGGCATTGGTGATGGCCAGTGTCTTCTGCCCGCGCCGGCGAGCCTCGTGCAATGCTGCCAGCGTGTCTGAGGTCTCGCCGGATTGCGAAAGCACCAACACGCTCGGACGACGCAGGTCATTGCCGCCGCGGCAGCAATACTCACTGGAGTATTCAACGTCGACCGCCAGACCGCACAGGTCTTCGAGCAGGATCTCTGCGGCCAATCCGCTGTGGCGGCTCGACCCGCTTGCTGCGATCAGGACCTCGCCCTCGGAGATTGACCAAAGAGCGAGGCGGCTGGCCACCTCCGGGTTCAGCCCCTTGTCTACGAGGTAAAGCGCAAGGGTGCGGCGAAGAGCCTCAGGCTGTTCATAGATTTCGCGCAACATCTCGTGAGCAAAACTCGCCATCTCGCTTACCCCGCTGTGCGTCGTTCTCTAAGCTTCAGCACGACCCAACTGAGATCATATATCGGCGCAACGATCAGCTCGACGATCGAGTAAACTCTCGCTTCCATCGAAGTCCAGAGCTCACGAGACTGCATGATGCTCCCGGGTGACCGGATCTCTCCCGCCGAGCTGGCGCCTCTGATTTCCTCCATTGACAAGGGTGCCGTTTACAGCAGATTATGGATAGCTGCAAGAGCAATGGTCAGACCACAGACGGCAATTCAGTCTGAAGCCGCGGTCGAAGGGACCATCGGCCGAATCAAAACGGCCATTCGAAAAGGAGAAAAAGTGATGCAATTAACTCTGCTAGAAGGATTGAGTCGAACCAATGAGGTCCGACCTCATGCGCTGTTTCCAGCTCAACAACCAGCAGCAATGCCAAGACCGAAGGGTGGCATCTTCGATAATGTGCTCGCAGCTGTGTTCGTCTCGTTGATTTCAGTTGTGCTCCTCTCGACGGGCGCCGTTGCGCAGGAGTTCCGTGGAACGATCAGCGGGACGATCACCGATCCAAGCGGAGCGGTTGTGCCGGGAGCCAAAGTTGAGGTGCAGGAATCGAGCACCGGAACCATCAATCGCACAACGAGCGACAAGGCTGGCCAGTATTCCGTCCCTTTCCTTGCACCCGGAGACTATACGATTACGGTGAGCAAGCCGGGATTTGAGACTCTATCCCGCGGCGGCATCACACTGCAGGCACAGGAACACCCGATTATCGACTTGGCACTAACTGTGGGCAACGCTACCCAGACCGTGACAGTGACTGCGGAAGCGCCACTGGTCGATCAGGCGAACGCGTCTGTTGGGCAAGTGATCTCCACCGAGTCCGTCGAGGATTTGCCGCTGAACGGCCGCACTCCGGTTGTGCTGACAACCCTTTCAGTCGGTGTCGTGACCACCTCGGCTCCCGGAATCACCCACCCATTCGACAACAACGCGGCCAACTCCTGGTCAATCGGAGGAACGCCCAATCAGGTCAGCGAGGTTCTTCTTGATGGGTCGCCCGATCTCACCCTTCTCGGGGCTCAAGCTTATAGCCCAACCCAGGATTCGGTGCAGGAGGTCTCAGTGCGACCCTTCGACACCGACGCGTCGTTTGGCCACACCATTGGCGGCGTGATCAATCAGGTCACCAAGAGCGGGAGTAACTCCCTGCACGGCACCATGTATGAGTTCAACCAGATTCCCAATCTGGATGCGAATCTGTACTTCAACTCTGCTCCCCGTCAAAAATCAGGCATTGCCAAACCGACCCCGGTCTTTCACTTCAATCAATACGGACTTACCGCGGGTGGACCGGTTTTGGTTCCCAAGCTCTTCAACGGCAAAAACAAACTGTTCTTCTTTTTTGCCTGGGAGGGACTGAAAGACAACGCAGCGGCAACGCAGATAACAACCGTACCGACGGATGCGGAGCGCCAAGGCGACTTCTCGGCGCTACTGGCCCTAGGTCCCAGCTATCAGCTCTATCACCCCAACACCGGAACTGTGAGTGGCGGCAAATTTACCCGGACAACTATTCCCAACAACTGTTTGACCAACCTTTCAACCTACTGCTCCGGCGTTGCCAACGCGGGCTACACTATCAATCCGGTAGCCGCTGCATACCTGAAGTTCTTTCCGGAACCAAATGCCACGGGAACGTCGACCGGTGCGAATAACTACAACAGCAACGCGCCGAGTATCGATACGTATGACAATGAGTTCGGGCGGCTGGACTACAACCTGAACGATCGCAACCACGTGTTCTTCGATTACCGCCATAACCATCGCACACAGGTGAAGAATAACTATTTTGCCAACGATTCAACGGGAACCACCTTGCTGCGTGAAAACTTTGGAACGACACTGGACGACGTTTTCACTCTGAACGCCACGACAGTGTTTGATGTCCGCGCCAACTGGACCTTCTTCAACGAGGTCCATGGAACGCCCGCTCAGGCCTTCAGCCCAGCATCTGTTGGTTTGCCTACTGGACTGCAGACCGGCAGCACCGAGGTCCAACTACCCTTTATTCAATTCGCAGGAAACGCTACCTCCGCCTCCTGTGGAAGCTTCACGAGTTTCCAGTGCTTGGGAGACAACACCTCAGCCATCGATCCGACGACAAGCTACCAGATCTTCGCAGACATGGTGAAATTAGTCGGCAAGCACGCGCTGAAAATCGGCTTCGACGGGCGGCAATACCGCCTCAGGGTGCAAAACTTTGGCAACTCCTCGGGTACCTTTACCGCCGGACCAAGCTTCATGACCAAAGGAACGGGAGCAACCGCACCGCCGTTCGGCGCCGACCTCGCCTCCTTCCTTATCGGCCTGCCGACCGCCGGCCAGTACGATCTGAATACCCGCGCCGACTATCACTCCTACTACATCGGAACCTTCGTCCAGGACGATTGGCGGTTGAATAACCAATTGACTGTAAACATCGGAGTACGCTTCGATATCGATACCCCATACGGTGAAAAGTTTGGCCGTACGGTGAATGGCTTCGACCCAACTGCAACAAACTCCGTCAGCTCCGCGGCCATGGCGGCCTTCAAGGTTTCCTCCGTGACAGTGAATGGCACCACTGTCGCAGTGAATAGCCTCAATGCCCTGGGTGGACTTACCTTCCCCAGCGCCAGTGGCGGCGCGCCCTATCAGACGATCGGAAACGGCTTCTGGAGCCCGCGCGTCGGCTTCTCTTATAACCCCACGTTCCTTAAGGGTAGAATGGTCGTCCGCGGCGGATTTGGCACCTTCGTGCAACCGGAGACGCTCGCCAGCTTAGCCGCGACCGGGTCTTACTCCTCGAATGCACTCAACAATCAAGAGGGATTCAGCGCCTCCACCGCTTATGCCGCGGCAACTGATTCGACATATTTCCAGAGCGCTGGTTCAATCAGTAATCCATTCCCGAACGGCTTCACGCAGCCGACGGGTTCTTCGCTAGGCGCTAGCACGTTCCTCGGATCACCGTCAGCTGTCAGCTTTTTGGCTCCCTCACAGCATGATCCCTACTCGGAGCGCTGGAATCTGGGGACGCAATATATGCTCACGGGCAGCACACTGTTGGAAATGCTTTATGTGGGCAACCACGCCTTGCATCTGCCGGTCGCCTCGCAGAATATCAACGCAACTGAACTGCAATACCTCACAACAAATCCATACACCGACTTCAACCTGAACACTGCGACCGGGACAGCCGTTGCTAACCCGTTTGCAGGATTGCTACCCGCCAATACCAAGTTCAACGGAACTACAACTTCACTCGGCAACCTGCTGGTTCCGTATCCGCAGTTTGGCAACACCGCCATCACTGAACAAAACGAGACCATCGGCCAGTCGTTCTTCCACAGTGGCATGATCCATGTGCAACAGCGCGCCAAGCATGGACTGACCCTGACGGCAAACTACAGCTTCGCAAAGTTGATTGAGAAGGATACACGGCTTAACGATCAGGACGTCGCATTAACGCGCCGCGTCTCGCCGTTCGATCATACGCACCACTTCACCGTGGGTGGCACCTATGACCTGCCCTTCGGCCGTGGAAAGGTATTCAACTTCGGCGACAGCAAGCTCATGGATGGCATCCTTGGGGGCTTCGTCATAAACTCCATCTATCAATTTCAGACCGGTGCGCCCATCTACTTCTCGTCTGACATCCCCTTGCAACCGGGTATGACCGTAAAGGACATCAAGAGCAGTCCACGTGAAACGAGTCTTCTAGGTGGAGCTTTGGTGAATGCATCCAATGTCTTTGCCACCGGAACTGGCACTTGCGCCGCGCCGGCGGTGTGCGATGGAACGGTATTTGTCAACAACCCAAACTACTACAGCCACTATCGGACCTTGCCGCAGACCATCGGCTCGGTGAGGATGGATGGTTTCAATAACATGGATGCCTCGATCCTCAAGAACATCAAATTCACAGAGAAGGCTCACCTGCAACTACGCTTCGAGACCTTCAATACTCTTAACCATCCGGTCTTCGCAGCTCCTAGCGTCACAGCAACCTCAAGCAGCTTCGGCATCATCTCGGGTGTGCCGTCAACTGCTCAACCGAGGCAAGTGCAGCTCGGCGGACGCATCGTCTTCTAGGCGATCTCGAACCGAGAGCAAAATGCGGCGCGAGGCTAACCGGTCTCGCGCTGCACTTTTGCTTCTCTCATCCCGGGTTGTTGACCGATACAAGTTCGCGCAGCTTTCACCGGCCGCCGCCATTCAATTTACGGTTCTTTCATAGCCGGCCAACACGAGCCCGATGGCGATGCGAGTCAAGTCTCTGATAAACCAGCGATTATAAAGTTACCTTAGGGTGCACGTTCGTTAGTCTTGACGCACATATGCGCGGGTTACAATAATACACCGGTTGATGAGGTCGGACCACATTCGTCGCAGCGGAGACAATTGCGAGCGATAGAGACGCCGGTCTGATCTCGATCTTGCCTTGGATTTTTCTTGGAGAGTGCCATGACGCGTTACTTCTACCTTGCCGTAATGTGCTTGCTTTCGTTCTCGACCGCAGTGGCCCAAACCCCGGTCGCGCTGCCCTACACGCTGACCACTCTGGCTGGAGGCACACCGACTGCGACGACCGCGGGCAGTGCCTGTCCGACGCTACCAACCGCCAAGGCCACAGACGGTGCAGGTGATGGCTGTCCGGCAGCCAACGGCGTGCTCGGCTTGGCCGGTCGCGGCGGCGTAGCGGTGGACTCGTACGGCAATCTCTTTGTCGACGATGACGTCACAGGCATTCTCCATATGATCAATCCCACCACGGGGATCATGACCGCGATGGCGGGCACAGGCACGATTTGCACCACTGCCGCTGGCGCCCTCGACAAATCGGGCGACGGCTGCGCCTTTCCCGCTGCCGTGCCCAACGCAGCGGTGCTTGGCGCACGCGGCGTCGGCATCGATCCCTATGGCAACGTCTTGCTGGCCGGCTACACCGATAAGATGATTCACATCCTCTGCCGCGCCGCCTCGCCGCTGTGTACCTCGGCCCAGGTTGGCACCATGCAACTCATGGCGGGCTGCGTGACCACCAAAGGTTCGGGGGGAGGGGCCACCGGCGGCGCAAGCAACGATGGATTTTTAGGGAGGTCGGTCGGAACGGCGTGCTCGGCCACGCTGGGAGAAACCAACGCCCCTCGCGGCGCCACGGCAGATATCTATGGCAATGTCTACTATGCCGATTCGACCTCTTCTCGATACCGCGTCGTGCTCGGCCCTCTAACCTCCAGCTACTTCAATGGCAACAACCCGCTTTATACGGTTCTCACGGTCTTCGCATTCTATGCCTCGCCCACCGCTGGCAACGTCTACACGATCGCGAATCTCAACGCCGCGACGGGGACTGCCGCGCAGGTTCTAGGTACCGCCTGCAAATTCACGTATGGGCAAAACACGACGGCGTACACATCGACGGTGCAACCGCTTGACGTTTACGGCGACGGGTGCCCATTCCAATTTAGCTCCCTCAACCTATCGAGCTCCGGTGCAGACCAGATCGCTTTGGTCACCGACGCCGCGGGCAACTTGATATTTGTAGATGCGGGGCATGGCCTGCGCGTCTTTTATGTGAGTGATGGCACCAACTTTGCCTCCGGAACCGCGGGATACATTGCCGGTCAGGCGATGAAGAACGCGATTCATGTGAACAACTCCACCATCACACCGACATTCGGATACATCTACATGCTCGCTGGAGGGGGAGCCACCGCGCTCAGCGCCACGCCGCATCTGGGCAACAGCGTGGCTGCTCTTGACACCAGTAGCACCAAAGTGACCCTCAGCCCACAGGGCAACATCTACGTTGGCGATAGCACCAGGGTTCTCTTCTTCGATATCGCAACCGGATACATCAGGACACTGACCACCACCGGCGCCTACACCAATGGCAACGGCCTGGGTGTTGCCGTCGACGGACAGGGCAACCTGTATCTTTACGACCAAACCACGGTTACAAATGGCACGACCACGTCCATGCTGGTGCGCAAAGTGTTTGCGCAGGGTCTTCCCGCTCAATCGCTCGGAGTGCCGGCCTCTCAGACCTTCTATGCGCATTTTCCGTCTGCAACTGCCTCTTCTGTGACTTTGACGAACTCAACCAATGCGGACCTCAGCTATGGAACGCCCTCGTGCGCCGCGCTCAACGGCGACGGCAGTCTGGACTGCTCGGTGAAGGTGACGGCCACCCCGAGCCAAGCAGGCTCGCGTTCAGCAGCGATGACGCTTGCTGCCCCAGGCGGAGAGAGTCTGACCTTCAATCTGGGGGGAACCGTCTCCGGCGCGGTGTTGGCCGTCGATAATGCCGCGGGTCTCACCACGGGAGCGAGCAAGCTCTTGACCACCAACGCACTCCTCAGTGGCAATACTCCGAGCGCAGTAGCCGTGGATGGCGCAGGTAATCTTTTCGCGGCTAGCGGCACGAGCATTCTGGAGTCCCTGGCGGCATCTACCACCAGCACGCAGACTCTGGCTACAGGGCTCTCGGCTGCTCCCACCGCGATTTCGGTGGATCCAACGGGCAACATCTTCTATCTGAATGGTTCCTCGTCGATTCAGGAACTGGCGGTGACCGCAGCGGGCGCGGGAAGCGCAACGACCTACAGCGCAGCGACGCTTGCCTACACGCCGAACAGCCTGGGGACGGCTGATCCGGTGGCGCTCGCCACCGATAAGGCTGGCAATCTCTTTGTTGCCGACGAGCAAAGTTCAGCCGGCACCATCTACCGGATCTCGCCTACGGCTCTGGCTGCCAATTCGCAGGCCGGTTGCTCCTATCCGGCCACCGCCTCGTCGCCTGTTCTGCCGTCGCTCTGTCAGACGACCGTGAGTACAGTGGGAGCCTTTGGGGTGGTCTCCTCGCTGGCCGTCGATCCGTCAGGCAATGTTTATGTCGCGGATACGACCAACGGCGCGGTCTATAAGCTTGCGCCCGGTGCGACCGGCACTTACACTCAGTCGACGGTTGCTGGTGTGACGCCGGGTGCGCTGGCTATCGATGCGGCCGGCGATCTCTACGTGCAGAGCGGCGCGACGGTCACCGAGTATCCGGTGAGCGGAGTAGCGGCCGGAGTCACCGTGCTGAGCGGGTTGACCAACCCCGTTGGCCTGGCAGTCGATGGTCTGGGCAACGTATACAGTGCGGACGCGAGTCAGACGTCTGTGACTCAGGTGCAGCGCGGCGCAGTCGTTGAGGACTTCGGCTCGAACTATACAGCTCAGTTCACCGCTACCCTCACCAATGTAGGCAACCTCGCCTCCGGGGCGCAGAACACAACCAATGGCGCCCAGGCGGGCGATTTCACGCTCGGCGGCTGCACCTTCTCGACCAATCTTCTGAGTGCGATGACAGCCGGCCAGGCCTGCAACCTGACCGCGGTCTTCCCGGCCATCGGCAGTGCCGCGGAGACCGATCTCATCGCATTCTCCCCCGTCTCTCCAACCACGCTTGCCCCTGGCTTGTTGACGCTGACCGGCACTGCCGATCTGCAAGGCTACGATACGACCACGACAATCGGCGCGGGGACTCCGGCATCCCCGGTATTCGCGGCCAGCGGCACCGAAGTCAGTTTCCCGATCACGGTGACGGCGAGCGGCACTTCGACGGACGGCTCAACGACCATCACCTCGGGCCCCACCACCGCCAACTACGCAAACATCAGCGTCGATGGCGGCCCGGCTGCGGCTTATAACTTCACCGCGACAAACGGGCTCAGCGCCTCGTTCACCTTGAACCTCTCCGGCTTGACGGCAGGCAATCACTCATTTGCAGTGACCTTCCCGCAGCAGGGCTCGTTCCTGCCTTCGACCGCTACCTCGGGCACCATCACCCTCGCGCAGCAGATTTCCAACGTCGCCTGGTCGCCCAGCGCCACCAGCCAGTATGTCAGCGCGGCGATCGGCACCGGAGTGCTTAATGCCACCGAGCAGTCGGGGATCGCGGGCAATGTGGCCTACAGCGTGGTCAGCCAGCCCACCTGCACCACCACTTCGACGCCGACGGTTGATGCCTCTACCTATCTGGCTGCTGGCAGTTACACGCTCTATGCGACCTTCTGTCCGACCGACTCCACCGACTACCTCAGCGCGACGTCGTCAATCGCATACACCGTGATGGGCAGTGCGCCAACGACGGCTACAGTGGGCGCATCGACGATGGTCGTGGCTGCCGACGGAAGCGGCAACTTCACCAGCCTGACGACTGCATTGGAGTCTTTGCCTGTCACCGGAGGAACGATCTACATCAAGCCTGGCACCTACACCGGCCAGAACGCCATCAGCTACCCCAACGTGCAACTGCGCGGCCTGGGCGGCGACCCGACGCAGGTGATCCTCTCCGGCGAGAACGGCGCATGGCCAACCGGTACCTTCAATACCAGCAACCCGCCCACCGGTTTCAGCCTTGGCCCAGTAGGCAAGGGTGGCGATGAGGGATCGGCTGTCCTCGACATCAGCAAGAGCGCATTCATTGGCTTGCAGGGGACGGCCGGAAGTGTGGCATACACACCCAACAATTTCTATGCCGAGAATCTGACCATCCAGAATACCTTCGATACGGATGCAGTCACTACGACGCAATGGGGCGCGTCCAGCAATGGATCCAGCACCTGTACTCAGCTCTCGACTCCGGGAGTTTTGCAAACCCTCTACAACAACAACGGGCTGTGCGGCTCACAGGCCCTGGCGCTCTGGATCAACTCCGATGGAGCCATTCTCAACAATGTCAACCTGCTGAGCCAGCAGGACACGCTCTACGCCTCCGGCATCGGTTGTGGAACCTATTGCACCGTCGCACGCGAATACATGTTCAAGGGCCTGATCACCGGCGACGTGGATTACGTCTTTGGCGACGCGGCGCTGGTCTTCGATCACACCAACTTCCTCACCACCTGGCATGGCATCAACGCGACGGGGCAGGAGACGATCGAAGCGCAGAACAAGCGCTACCCGACCGGCACAACGAGCACAACCAACAGCTCATTCAGCACCAGCTCCGACTACCTGAGCGGCTTCATCTGCAACGGGTGCAACCTGATGTCGCAGGGCACCGGCATGACCAAGCTCTACTACGGCCGCCCCTACGATATCAGCACGAGCAATTACCCCTCTTCTTATTCCACATGGATTATGCTGAATTCGTTTGTAGATCAGGTCAATCCCGCCGGGTGGATCGGCTGGGACGGCGCCTCGGAGTACCTGAACACCGCGACCTACGGCGAATACAACACGCAAGCCTTCACCGATCCGGCACTTTGCACGAGCGCCAATGCCGCGACGTGCACCGACTATCCTTATCCAACAACGCTCTTCAACCCAACTGATCCGTCGATTCTGTATACCTATTCCGCTGCCGCTGCATCCGACTCCGCCGCGGTTCCGGCCGGCGGCAACAGCGGCTCGGGTGTGACCGGTACCCGCGAGTCCAGTGCGCTAATGCTCAATGCGGCCACGGCTACGCAGTACTATCCGGTGAACTTCCTATCCACCTTCGTTCCGTCGACCAAGCTCGCTACAGGCCAGCCCGCCAGTTGGAATCCGGTGAATGCCTTGGCAGCACAGGTGAATGCCTTTGCTCCAACCAGCAGCGTTGGATCGATTCCGCTGGGCGGCAGCGTGACCATCCTGGGCCGCCCGCAGACGCCTGGAGCGGGAGTGATTCCCACCGGATCCTATGCCTTCTTTGACAGCCTCAATGTCAATCAGGTTTGCAGCGCAGCTTCCAGCGGCTGCACACAGTTGTCTGCCGGTTCTCTGGATGCCAGCGGCGAAGCCTCGCTGACGACCACAGCGCTGCCGGCGGGATTGAATTACATCACCATGGTATTTGTCAGTGGTGACTCCAACTTTGCCGGTAGCGTTTCCTCCACATACAGCATTTACGTATTGGGGGCCGGACAGACAGCTACCACCACCACATTGGCCGTGAACAATACCAGCTCCACCCTGGGCACTCCAATTACTGGTACCGTTGCGGTCTCACCCAGCGCTGCGTCGGGCACCGTCACACTCTATCTGGACGGCTCTGCCGCGACCAACTGCACCCTCTCCAACGGTTCCTGCACCTGGTCGATCAATGGACCCGCACTTGGCGCTCATTCGATTTATGCAAGCTATCCCGGTAACGCAAGTTACGGCATCAGCAGCTCCGCATCCATCGCTATTGAGGTGGTGGCCGTGGTGGCAACCGGTGATAGCCGACCTACGGCGGGTGTTGAACCTTCCTTCCCAGCGGTCTGCCAGCAGTTGACCGCAGACATCGCGGATGTGAATAACGATATTCCAACGTCGATCGACGGTGGAAGCACGGTGCTCACCAATCCCAATCTCATCAATCCGACGGTAACCAACCCTGACGGCGGGCGCATCCAGGCAGCCTTGAATGCATGCTCGGCTACAGCCCTGGCAACGAGTTCCACAACCACACTGTCCGTTGAACTGTCTGCAGACACCGTCAACAGCTACGATGCGTTCCTCAGCGGACCGATCTCCATGCCCTCCAACGTCACTCTGCTGGTCGATCCGGGCGTGACGCTCTACTTCTCGCGCAACGCGCAGGATTACTACGTCAGTACAGACTCCGGGTCGAATATCTGCGGCACCATCAACTCAAATAGCGCAAACAAATACTGCAGGCCGCTTATCGAGATTCCCAAGACCTCGACCAATGTAGGCATTATGGGCTTCGGCAAGTTGAATGGCCGCGGCGGTGACGTGCTGCTCAATCCCGACCCGGCCTACGCCGGCTTTAGCTGGTGGGATCTCTCTGCCGCCGCCAATGGCGTGGGCAACCAGCAAAATCCGCGCTTCATCCAGATGGATAGCGGTTCCAGTAATATCACGCTTTACAAGATCTCCCTCTTCAACTCGCCGCTCTTCCATGTCTCCACTACTGGCGGCATCAGCGGCTTTACCGCCTGGGATATCAAGATCGTCACGCCGACCTTTGCACGCAACACCGACGGCATCGATCCCGGCAACGCCAATAACGTCACCATTACCCGGTCGTGGATCTCGGATGGCGACGACAACGTGGCGCTTGGCGCCTCCGGCACGGCACCCAATACGAACGTCTCGGTCACCAACAACCACTTCTTTGCCGGTCATGGTGAGTCCATCGGCAGCTACACTACCGCGGGGGTCAGCAACGCGCTCTTCGACGGCAATATGTCGGTGGGTAATGCATTTGCAAGCCATGGAAGCGCGATCGGCGGTGGAGGCACGGTCGATGGCACAACGTATCCGGCGGGATACGCTGACACCAACTCGACTGCTGTCCGCATCAAGACCGCCAACGATCGCGGCGGCCTGGTCACCGGTATTCAGTACTCGAACTCCTGCTTCCTGGATCACAAAGCGGATATTCAGTTCACGCCGTACTACAGCAATGGTGACTCTACGACGGCGTTTCCAAGCTTCACAAACATCCTGCTTCAGAATCTGGTTTTTCTGAACGATTCTTCAAGCAGCGGAACGGTTGAACTTACAGGAGAGTACAACAGCAACGCGACAGGCGGCAGCCCGGTAACCAATCCGCTGGTTGCCACACTGGATAACGTAACCTTCCCGTCCGGTCTCTCCAGCCTGGTGAATTCAACGTCACCTGTCTACTCAACGACGGTCTGGGGTACCGGCGACTTCAGCGGAGGAACAGGACAGTATACCGATCTCACGATCGGCCCTGGCCAGGTTTCGAGCAACTTCCTCACCGCCTTTAACACGCTGGTCGCCAACAGCAACAACAACGACGTGCTGACCAACAACGCCGTGTTGAGTAACCTCAATCCACCCGTCTGCACCTTCACTTATATCGCGCCGGAACTGACGGGACCCAACGGCCTGCCGCAGACCATCGCCTACGGCAGCACAGCAAAGCTCGTCGTGATTCTGACTCCGGCGGTGAGCGGCGCGGCCTATCCCACCGGAACCGTCACGCTAACCGACGCGATGAGTGGCTCA
Source organism: Occallatibacter sp. (assembly GCA_050010735.1). Classification (GTDB taxonomy): domain Bacteria; phylum Acidobacteriota; class Terriglobia; order Terriglobales; family Acidobacteriaceae; genus Telmatobacter. Next base: position 23,392 of record JBEKKL010000009.1, read on the forward strand.
ACCTACACCGGCACGTTTACCGGAACCGGCGACACCATCGCGATCCCGGTGGCCGGACTCGCTGTGGGCATTCACACCTTCACTGCAACCTCTTACACGGGTGACTCCAACTACACGGTTTCAGCCTTCGGATCGTATGTCGTCACCGTCAACTTCGCCTTCTCACCGTCGACATCAACGCTGCCTAGCGGCACCTATGGAACAAGCTACAGCACGACAATTGCCGCAAGCGGCGGCACCGCGCCGTACGCCTACACTGTTGCCAGCGGCTCGTCGCTACCTCCGGGACTGACCCTGACGGCCTCGGGAGCGAATGCCGGTTTGATCTCGGGCACTCCGACCCTGGCGGGCAGCACGCCGTACACCTTCACGATCGTTGCAACCGATAGCACCCCCGGCACTCCACTAGCTTCGAGCGTGACCTACTCGCTGACGATCAACAAGGCGCCCCTGACTGTGACAGCGAACAGCTTCACCATCGCTTACGGCGCAGCGTTGCCGACATTCACGGCGAGCTACAAGGGCTTCGTGATTGGCGACACGGCCGCTGTGCTGACCGGAGCACCGCTGCTAACCAGCACGGCCACAGCGACCAGCGGTGTGGGAACATACCCGATTAACGCGTCAGCGGCCGGCACTCCTACTCCGCTGAGTTCGCCAAACTACACCTTCACTTTCGTCAGCGGAACGTTGACCATCAACAAGGCAACACCGGCGGTTGCCTTAACGGGCAGCCCCAGCGCCGCCTTCGTTAACAACGCGGTCACCTTCACGGTGACAGCAAGCTTTGCCACGGCTCCATCCACAACATCGCTGGCTGGACCCAGCGGCACAGTTAGCTTCACCGATGGCGGCACCGCGCTGTCAGGCTGCACCGCCGTCGCGCAAAACTCCAACGGTACTTGGACCTGCACACTCAACTCCGCAACTGCGCCGCTGAGTTTGGGCGCGCACACGATCGCCGCTGTCTACAACGGCGATGCCAATTTCGTCGGATCCGTCAACAGCCCATCCTTCACGGAGACTATTGCGGACTTCAGTATTACGACTTCGAGCTCCTCGACAACCATAACCGCGGGTTCGTTGGTCAGCTTCACCTACACTGTGAGCCCGGTGAGCCCGTCGACCACCTTCCCGGCGGCGATCACTCTCACAGCCAGTGGCTTGCCATCTGGCTCCGGCGTGAACTTCGTCACCTCCGGCACAATCGCTGCGTGTACCACTTCGTGCTCGACCACAGTGACCATGGAGGTTCAGACTCCAGCGGCAGCCGCGGCGCTACGGCCGGGCTCCGGAGGGACGGTGGCTTCGCACCTCGCGCCGTTTTCGCTGGCGCTGTTGCTGCTGCCCTTTGCCGGTTTGCTGCGCAGGTCGGGCCGCCGCTTGAGCCGTGTGCTTTCGATCCTGCTGCTGTTTGCCGCGGGCGCGGCGGCGGTGGCTGGAATCAGCGGCTGCAACAGCGGCGCCAGCTCCCACGGTCAACCAGCGAGTTACACGGTGTACATAACCGGAACCTCGGGTACGCTTTCGCATACCTCTCCGAGCATCACGCTGACGGTCAAGTAAAGAGGAAACGTCCGTTGTGGCGCCTGCGTGTTGCGGGCGCCACACCTTGCCAACCACGAAGAAGAGCAGAAGCTGGAAGGGCCGTCATCTCTCTGACACGGAGTGACGGCCCTTCTGGTTTTTATGGCTATGACGGGCGCTGAAGTCCCTGATACCGGGATGAGTGGGCCACCTGCCGCCGGGGAACGGCAATTATCTGCAAAAGCTGTCGCGGGTTGTTGGGGTGATTGACGGGGTTCTCTCCTAAGGTCGGTGAAGCTCCGATCTGTCGAACTCCGTGGCTTCGGCGGAAGGGTGCACCGCCCAGCCGGTGAAGTCCCTTCAACTTCAATCGCTAGCGCTCAGCTCGAGCGGCTTGGAGGTGGGGCTGTTTGAGTCGAGGACGTTGACCAGCGGCCAGGGTGCTCCTGCCAGATCATAGTGAAACTCCCCCTGCTGATCGATCAGGAGCTTGCTTGCCGGGTAGAGGAATCCTGTGCTTTTGGCAGCATCGGCGTCGTTGAGGTCGAATTGGCCAAGAGCCAAGTCAAAGTACCCGGAGGCTGCAGGCGGGTCGGCTTCTTCGACAGGATGCGGGCGAGTGGCGATAAAGGTGAGCTTCCGTCCGGTTGGCGTAGGAACCACCTGGATGAAGGCCACATCATAGCTCAGACCACCTGCAATCGAGCAATGCCCAACTGCTTTGGTTTTGGAGAGCGCGGTGGCCAGGCCTCGATCCTGACCCTCCTGGAAGGCCTGCGAGAGAAGTTGCAGGTCGGTCGCAGTGGAGTAGTTGTATACGACCAGGGTCAGGGTAGCCGTATTGCCGGCCTGCGTCGATGTGGCCTGAATCGTCTCGGGATTGGGTGTGCTGGCTGCCAACGCAAGTGTGCCCACAAGGAGCAGGATGGAGACTCCTGATTTGCGGGCACATCGACTTAGTTTTGTAAGTGATCTCATTTTGCGATCCTTCAGGGCATCCGCGTAGAGTCAGACCCCTGCGTGCCGCAAGCGAGGAGTCATGCGGCGGCCATTGTAATGCTGGGTTTCTGTGGCTGGACGAGGTCATCGAAGATCGCGCGATATTGGATCATCGCGTTGCGCAGTTCTTCAGTGGAGGCGTCGACCCGGTTAGTGCGGACGGCGACGCCGTGCGCCAGACGGTAGTTTTCCATGACGCGGGGATAGGTGACGGAGAGATCGGCGGCACGCTGTTCAAAGCTGGCGAGGGGATAGCCGCGTGCCTCAAGGAGCGCGTTGACCAGTTCGTCGGCTTCGGTGACGGCGGACTTGGGATGATCGACAAAGCGGGCTTGAACGGTTTGCCACTCGGTGACAAAGCGCTCGCGTTCGGTGACGCCGAGATCGCGGAGTTTGAAGGCTTCCACACGTGTTTTGCGGCCGACCAGCTTGGCTTCGGCCTCCTTGGTTGAGCCGTGCGCGAGAACGGCGCGGTCATACTCGCTGCCAAATCGATTGCGGAGGGCGAGGGTCTTCGCTTTGCGGTGTTCAAGGTAGGCGCTAACGGCGACGAGGACGACGACGACCAGTACAACCGCTGCCACAACGAGTTGCGTATTCGTGATGTGGTAGAAGACTCCGTTGAATTGAAATTGCATTGCATTCTCCTGTGCGGGGATTCCGCGACGACTTGGGCATCTTGGGAAATGCCTTAAAACGAAACCACGACGGGTGTACCTTGCGCCATGCTCTAAGGTCTCGATCGCCTGAAGAGATCAAGACCCTCCATGCATCTGTTTCCGAGTGTAGTGTCGTGGCTTCGCTCCAAGGGTGATGGGAGAGGCCCTCATAGAACTGATCCTGCGCCGGGCGGCGCGGGAATACTGGCCTGAATTGCTCTCTGAAGGCGATGCGGGCTATAACGTGGAGGACGGGGCCGGACCGATCGGATTGGAAACCCAAAAGGGTGGATTTACCTGAGCCGGGTGCCCAGGGTCCCTTATCGAAACGTGGGAATACCTCAGACCGCGACTCAGGGCCGGCCTTGATCGGGGATCAGCTCCATCTGTTTGGCGCCGCACGGTCCGGTAACGAGATCGAAAAAAAGCGGGGCGAGAGACAACTCCCCGCTGGTTTGGCAACTCTGAATGAATCGAGGAGAAGCTATGTTCAAGATCAGTGCACTTGCTTTCGCAGGTTTCGCCATCGTTCTCGTTTGCTGCGCACCGGTTGCGCACGCTCAGATTTCGGTGGGCATAGGGGTTGGACCGGCCCCCGGGTGCCCGTACGGGTACTTCGACTATCCGCCCTACGATTGTGCTCCTTATGGCTACTATGGACCGGATTGGTTTATCGGTGGGGTGTTCATCGGAGCCGGCCCCTGGTTTCACGGGCCTCATGGGTTTTATGGCCACGTCGATAACCGCTATGACCCTCATCACGGATATGTTGGACCGCTGCCGGAGCGTGGTGCGGAGCGGTTCAATCACTTTCACGGGAACGAGGCGCGGGATGGGCAGGGCCACGTCGGCAATGCCGGCCATGAAGCCGGGACCGAACACGCCCTGCCCGGGTATCGCGGCGGCGGCCACGGCGGAGGGCACCGGCGGTAGGTCGAGCGCAAACTAACGGAGAGACTGCAAGCCGGTGTTTGCCCGCGTCGCTGGGTCTGTGGCTTCCTACTGCTCATCTTTGCCGGGGCGGAGCATCAGGGTTTTGATGGCTTCACGGGGGACTTTGCCTTCGTTGAGGATCTGCTCCATCTGCTCGGCGATGGGCATCTCGATGCTGTAACGGCGGGCGAGACCGAGGGCCGCGCGGGTGGTCGAGACTCCCTCTGCAACCTTGCCGCCGAGGCCAGCGAGGATCTCTGGCAACCTGCGGCCCTGGCCCAGCTCTTGTCCGACTGTCCGGTTGCGCGAGAGCGAGCCGGTGCAGGTGAGGACGAGATCGCCCACACCGGAGAGGCCGGCGAGGGTTTCGCGGCGGCCTCCGCAGGCTACGGCAAGGCGGGTGATCTCGGCGATGCCACGGGTGATGAGCGCGGCGGTGGTGTTGTGGCCCAGGCCGACTCCGGCCGCGACTCCGGCGGCGATGGCGATGACGTTTTTGAGGGCTCCGCCAAGCTCGACTCCTATGACGTCGGTGGAGGTGTAGAGGCGGAGAGTCTCGGAGGCGAAGTCCTGCTGGATGCGGGCGGAGATCTTGGGATCTTCGAAGGCGACAGTGAGGGCGGTAGGCTGGCCCTGGGCGACTTCGAGGGCGAAGCTGGGGCCGGAGAGAGCGCCGATTGGGATGGTGCAAGCGAGCGTGGGCGAGCAACTCTCGGCGATGCAGGAGGCGATGACCTGAGTCATCCGGAGGTGGGTCTGATTTTCGACGCCCTTGGTGGCGCTGACGATGATCTGGCCGGGGCGCAGATGTGGGCCGAGGCGCGCGAAGGTGGAGCGGAGAAACTCCGAGGGGATGACGGAGAGGATGATTTCGGCGTCGGAGACGGCGGCGTTATGGCCGGTGACAGTGATGGCCGTGGGGATAGGGAAGCCAGGAAAGAAGAGCTTGTTTTCGCCGGCGTTGTTGATCTCAGCGGCGAAGTCGGAGCTGTGGGCCCAGAGGGAAATCCGATGACCGCCGCGGCGGTGAAGCGAGAGGGCGAGGGCAGTTCCCCATGCGCCGGAACCCAGGACGATGATGCGGCTCATGCGGTCCTGCTCTCTGCGGAATGGGCTCCGAAGCGGGATTCGGTGCCGTTGAGGAGACGGCGGATGTTCTGGTGGTGCTTGGCGATGATGAGCAGGGCTACGGCGACTTCGACGGCGATGAAGAAGGGTGTCCGATCGGCGTTGCCCTGGATGCGATTGAAGAGCCAGGCGAAGAGAGGAAAGCTGGCCGAGCCGAGGATCGAGGCCAGGGAGACGTAGCGGCTGGCAAGGAGGATAAGAGCGAAGACGGAGATGGCGGCCAGGGCGGCGAGCGGGGCGGCAACCAGGAAGACGCCGAAGCCGGTGGCTACGCCTTTGCCTCCCTTGAAGCGGAGCCAGACGGGGAAGACGTGGCCGAGGACGGCGCAAAGGGCCGCAAGGCCGCGCATGTTGAGCGTCGAGGCGTCGGGAACGAGGAGGGCTCCGAGGAGACCACCGAGCGCGACGGACGCGCAACCTTTGAGTACGTCGAGGAGGAAGGTGGCGGCGCCGAGTCCCTTGCCGCCGGAGCGAAGAACGTTGGTGGCGCCGATGTTACCGCTGCCGGCGTGGCGGATGTCTTGATGGCGAAAGAGGCGGACGAGCAGATACCCGGTGGGGATGGAGCCGAGCAGGTAAGCCGCCGCAGCGATAAACAGACTTGCAAAGACCATGTCGAAGGAGAGTTTAACAGGTTAGGGCGCGGTTCCCGAGGCTTGCCCGGCGGCGGCTAGCGGTCAGAGAGGACGTGGCGGGCGGAGCGGAGTTCGGCGGCCAGGACCTGCAGGATTTTGAAGGAAAGACGCGGGTCGGACTGCATGAGGCTGGTGAAGTTGTCGCGCGGAACAAAGCTAAGCCGCGAACCGACGGGGGCGATGGCCGAGAGTGTGTAGGCGCCGTTGCCGAGGAGGCCGGGAAGGCCGAGCAATGAGCCGGGATGCGCCTGAATCTGCATCACGTTCTTGCCGCTGGGGGAGTCCATGGTGAGGGTGATCTCGCCCTGGTCGACGATGTAAAGGCCTTGCGGGCAGTCGCCCTGCTTGAAGAGAACTCGATCTTCACCGCAGGAGATTGCGGTGGAGTCCTTTTCAAGCGCCTGGATCAGCTCAGGGTCGGCAAGGAATGCAGAGGAGTCTAGCTTCACTGGGGCCTCCATGAAATGAAAACGGGGAAATGAACGGCTGCAAATTAGTGTCGGCCTGTGATGCTATGGTGTCACCGTATAGTGATGGCATCTGGTGATGCGCATCACATATTCCTGTTCATCCGAGGAGCCAGCCGCCTGGGCTCGCCAGGTCTTCAGCGTAGGGGTTGGGTGCAGATCTGCGGTGCGCTGTCGGCCCGGTCAGTAGTCCTCGGGGGTTTCGACGGCCGGCAGGACATCGTTCTTCCCGGCGACCCAGACGTAGAGCGCGGGGAGGAGAAAGACTCCGATCACCAGGTTGGCGAGCAGGCCGCCGACGATGACGATTGCGAAGGGCCTCTGCGAGTCCGAGCCGATTGCGTGGGAGAGAGCGGCAGGCAGCAGACCTAGCGTGGCCACCAGCATGGTCATCATGATGGGACGGAGGCGGAGAACGGAGCCTTCGACGGCGGCTTCGATGATGTGTTCCTCAGAGGAGACCTCTTTGCTCTTGCCGCGGGCGCGAAGCTGGTTGATGAACTCGATCATGATAACGCCCGACTCCACCGAGACACCGAAGAGCGCGAGGAAACCGACGGCCGAGGAGACCGAAAAGTTGGTGTGAGTGAGAAAGAGAGCGAGCGGCCCGCCGACCGAGGCCATGATCACGCTGACCATGATGAGCATGGCCCACTTGTAGGAGCGAAACATGGTGTAGAGGATCATGAAGATGGCCAGCACGGTGATGGGAACGACGATGGCCATGCGCCGGTCGGCTCGCTTCTGGCTCTCATATTCGCCGGCCCACTCCAGGTGATAGCCGGTGGGCAAGGATACATTCCTGTTGACGCGGTTGATGGCTTCCTCGACTGTGGAGCCGAGATCGCGGCCACGGACGGAGTATTTGATGGCGATGTAACGCTCGCCGCCCTCGCGGTTGATCTGCTCGGCGCCGTCGTCGGTTGAGACTTTGGTGAGCTGCGCAAGCGAAACACGTTCGCCGGAAGGCGCGAGTAGCCGCACGTCTTCGATGGCCTCACGTGTGTCGCGATACTGTCGCTGATAGCGCAGGGTGACGTCGAAGCGAGCCTCGCCCTGTTGCACCTGGGTGACGGCGTTGGAGCCGATGGCGGTCTGAATGGCGTCTTGAATATCGGCGACGTTGATGCCCCAACGGGCCGCGGCTTCACGATCGACTGCAAGGTTGAGGTTGGGCTGACCGACAATGCGGAAGATGCCGAGATCTTCGATGCCCTGAACGGCGGCCATCTCGGTCTGGATTTTCTCAGCAGCATGCTCAAGGGCGCGCAGGTTGTCGCCGTAGAGCTTGACGGCAAGCTCGCCCTTGACGCCACTGACGGCCTCTTCCATGTTGTCGGAGATGGGCTGTGAGTAGTTCCAGATGACTCCGGGAAACTTTGACAGCTCGGCATCAATGGCAGCGATGAGTTTTTCTTTGTCCTGGTGGAAGACCGGACGCCACTGCTCTTTTCTTTTGAGGTCGACGAAATACTCGGTGTTGAAGAAGCCGGCCGTATCGGTGCCGTCATCGGGACGGCCTGTTTGGCTGACGACCTGCGTGACTTCAGGGAAGGAGGCCATCACGACGCGTGCTCTATTTGTGAAATCGATGCTGGCAGTTGGGCCCTCGCTGGGAGGGAGCGTGCCTCTGACCCAGATAGAGCCCTCATCAAGGTGAGGCAGGAACTCCGAACCGATGGGGCCGCCGACGGTGAGATAGATGGCGAACAAAAAGAGCGCAGTGGAGATGGCGAGCGTGGTGCGGCGGTGCACAATCGCCGCGCGGACAGCGGTGCGGTATTGGCGAGTGAGCCAGAGCAGTATCGGGTTTTCCCATTCTTTCGCGCCCTTGCGGAAGAGTAGCGCGGCCAGCACGGGAGCGACGAGGATGGAGAAGAGCAGCGCACCGAGCAAGGCGAAGCTGACCGTCCAGGCCATCGGTTTGAAAAGGCGGCCCTCGACAGCCTGAAGTGTGAAGATGGGCAGATAAGAAGTGATGATGATGCCGCGGGCGAAGAAGACTGGGCGCAGGACCTCGTGGGCGGCGTCGCGCACACTTTGCAGCGGAGGACGCGGGTTCTCCTTGTCGTTAAGATGACGGACGATGTTCTCGATCATGACGACCGAGCCGTCGACGACCATGCCGAAATCGAGCGCGCCGAGTGAGAGCAGGTTGGCAGGGATGCGGCTGAGGTCGAGACAAATGGAGGCGAAGAGCAGCGCAACAGGAATGGTGAGGGCGACGATGATTGCGCCGCGAACATTGCCAAGGAAGAGAAAGAGAACGATGACAACGAGGATCATTCCCTCTGTGAGATTGTGCTCGACGGTTTCGACCGTGTAAGAGACAAGATCGGCGCGGTCGAGAAAGGGCACGATCTTCACACCCTTGGGCAGAACGCGTTCATTGAGTTGCTTGACCTCGGCGTGGATGCCTTGCAGCACAGGATCGGAGTCGTCGCCCTTTTGCAGCAGAACGATGCCTTCGACGGTGTCGGGATTGTCGACAATCGCGCCGTCGGGCCGATGAGTCGCACGGCCGATCTGGCCGAGCCGGATCTTCGGGCCCTGCACAACGGTGGCAATGTCTTTCACCTTGATAGCTGTGCCGTTGGAGGTTTTGATGACAGTGTTCTCGATATCCTGCACCGTCGAAAAGAGGCCGAGCGACTGCACATTGATCTGCTGTGCTCCCTGCTCGATGAAACTGCCTCCCCCGTTACTATTGTTGGCGGCGACTTGCTGCTCGACCTGGGAGATGCTGAGCCCGTAGGAGACGAGCTTCTCCGGATCGATGCGGATCTGATACTCCTTGGTCGGGCCGCCGAAGCTGGAGACATCGACGACTCCCTGAACGCTTTTGAAGGACTTTTCCAGCGTCCAATCTTCGAGGGACTTTTTCTCCATCACGTCGTAGGCGGGATTGGTGCTCTCAAGGGTGTACCAGTAGATCTGGCCGACGGGGCTCCAGTCAGTGCCCATCTGAGGAACGAGATTGGCAGGCAGATTGACCTGGCTGAGGCGTTCGAGGACGTGTTCGCGATTGATGTCGCTGGTGGAGCTGTCGTCGAAGATGAGCATGAGGCTCGACAGTCCGGCGAGAGTGGTCGAGCGAAGATGAGTGAGATGAGGAATGCCGGCCATCTGAATCTCAACCGGAACGGTGACCTGGCGCTCGATCTCTTCGGCGCTGCGGCCTGGCCATTGCGTGATGATCTGGACGTAGTTGTTGGCGACGTCGGGATAGGCCTCAATGGGCAGGTTGCGAAATGAGGTGATGCCCCAGATGGTGAGAATCACGACTCCGCCAATGACCATCCAGCGGTTTCTGAGCGCGAAATCGACAAAGCCGCGAATCATCGAGTGAGGCCCTCCGGCACTACTGGTTCCCTGCGGTTTCGAGCAGCAGGGCATTTCCAGCGACCTGCTGACCGGGCACAATGCCGGAGAGGATCTCCTGGCGATTGCCCTCAATCATTCGACCAGCATGGACTTCGGTGCGCTTGAACTGATTCTCCCCGGCGGGAACAAAGACCCAGTCGCGATCATGCAGATGAAGGACGGCCTCGGCGGGTACCGCTGCGTGGATCTCTCTGCCCTTGCCTATGAATGTGGCAGTGGCGAACATGCCCAGTTTGAGGAAGCCGGGATTGGCAAGCTCAATGCGAACCTTGGCCGTGCGCAGGTTCGGATCGAGGACCGGGCCAATGTCGCCGATGCGGCCGGTGATCGGACGATCGGGGAATGCGTTGAGTTTGATCTTCGCTTCCTGGCCGAGTTGAAGTTTGGGAATGTCGTTCTCGTAGACATCGCAGACGATCCAGACATTGGAGAGATCGGCGACGGTGAATGTTGTGGCGGAGCCCGAGAGAGTGACGCCGGCCGCGCCTGCGTTGGTCACGTTTTGAGCGACGATGACGCCGGTAATGGGCGCATAAACGTTGACCACGCTGCTGGGATGGAGCTTGTCCACGCCGAGGGTCTGCAGTTGATCGTCGGCGGCGGTGAGATCTGCCTGAGCGTTTTTGGCCGTGTCTTCGGCCTGTTCGAACTGAGCCTGCGAGACGGCTCCATGCTTTAGAAGATCGTCCGCGCGATCGAGGGCCTTGTGAGCGAGTTGCTCATCGTTGACTGCTTTGAGATAGGCGTTGAAGGCGCCGGTAATGTCGGGGCTCTGGACCTTGAGCAGCAGCTGGCCTTTTTTGACGTTGTCGCCGAGGCGGGCCTTGATTTCGACGACGCGTCCATTGGCCATCGAGATCACCGGCACTTCGCGGGAGATGTCGGGCATCACCGAGCCGGTAGCTGTCAATTCGGCAGCGGACTCGATTTCGGTTGCGGTGGTCAAGGGGAATTTGGCCGCATCTTTGGCATCGATAGTGAGCAGGTTCATGTCGGCTACCTGAATTACCTGAGCATGCGGGGGCGCGCCACTTCCCTCGTCTTTGGATTTGCAGCCGGAGAGAGCGCCGAAGCTGACCAAGGCCAGAGTCAGCACGGCGATTGCGTGCTTTGTATAGAGAACAGGGAATCTCATGGAATGACCTCACGTCCCACCGCCAGATTGAGTTGCCCGGCAGCGGTCAGATAGGAGCCGATCAGTTGCAGATAGGCGAGCTGTACGGCCCGATAGTCGCTCTGTGCATTCAGGAAGTCCATTAGCGATGCACCGCCGTGGTTGTAGGCATAGGTCACGGTGTCGCGAACGCGCATGGCCTGATCTTTGTATTTGGCTTTGTAGGGCTTGAGCAATTCAATGCTGCTCTCGACCTCGGCGTAGGCCGAATCGACGTCGCTGAAGACTTGCGCGCGGGCAGCCTCGGTAAGCTGGCGGTTGCGGTCGATGTCGAGAAGGGTGCGCTGCTTTTCACCCTGATTGCGGTCGAAGATGCGGAGCGGAATACTGACGCTGGCGCCGAGCGTCTGCAGGCCGTTTGGATTGTTATTCGAGGAGTTCCACGTATACCAGCCGCTGAATGTAGGATCGGTCGAACCGTTGGCGATGGCCAGCTTGTGATTTGTCTCAGCTTGTGTGGCAGACTCAAGGGCCGCGCGCAGATCGGGGCGGGCGTCAAGGGCGATCTTGCGGAAGTCATCGAGAGGCTGCAACGAGTCGGTGAAATCGAAGGGGCCGGTCACATCGAACTGCTCGACCGGTGTGCGGTCGTTCAGCATTCGCAGCAGCTCGATCTTCGAGGTTCGCAGATTAACGATGGCGGTTTGAATCTCTGCTTCATATTGCACGCGCAAAAGTTCGATGCGATCGAAGTCGATCTGCGCGATGTCGCCAGCGTGGAAGCGGCTGCGGCTGATCTCAATGATCTTGTCGTAATAGATCAGGTCGGCCTTGGCTAGATCGAGAACGGCCTTGGCTTGAAGCGTCTGCACGAACTCGGAACGCAGATCGAAGAGGAGATTGCGTTCCAGATCTTCATGCTGCGAGCTGGCGATCTGCGTTCCCTCTTTGGCGCTCTGCAGGCGAAGTTCGCGCTTGTGGTCGCGTTCATGCAAATAGCTGACGTTCGGTTGGAGGTCCGTTCCGCTGAGTGGTTGCCAGACTCCGTTGTTTGGCACGATTTGTATCCCATCAGCGCCGAGGGTGGCTTGCGGGTTTGGCCGGAGATAGGCCGTGACCTCGGCGGCCTTCATCTCGTCCACACTGAGAGCGTCGGCCTTGAGGGCGGGATTCGCGGCCTCAAACCTGGTCTTCACCTGGTCCCAAGTGAGACTCTGCTGCGCGGCAAGCGGAGATGGGAGCAGGACCCATAACGACGCTGCCAGAAAGGACAGGAGGATTCGCTTCATACATAACCTTTGCGCCGCGTTCTTGACGGCGTTCACAAGGGGAAGATAGGCTCTGAAATCGAAGGAAGTTGCGGCGATGATCAAGCGGTTGGGGGCGGGCGATTTTGGACGAGGGAGTGAGCCAGACCATCTGCCGCGCGCGCTGTCAGGTGATCTGGCGCGATAAGCTGCAGACGGATCAGGGGCAGCTCTATGTACGCAGAGACAGGAAGCATCGAGGCCGCGGAAGAGATGGAGTGCTGGGGGACAACCGTATCATTGCGCCGCAGATAAGTGAAGACGTCGTCGTCGGCAAGATTCTGCGCCACCTGCAGGTCGTCGGTGACGGAGATGATTGGAAACAGAATCACGATGAGCAGGACGACGGCGGCTAACTGAACGCGCTGGTTCGTCCCGGTTCGTGGGGCATGGCAGATCCATAGCCTCACAATGGCGAGCGCCAGCGCCATCCAGACGAGATTGAGGGCAATCTCCATCCCTGAGCTAATTTTACATTGCCGCGTCGCTGGTCAATGAGCGGGGCGGCGACGGCCGTGTATCTTAGAGGGCCACGATCGAGCAGCTATCCGCCCGCAATCGCCCCAATGATCAGCAGAGGCTCTCGCGCCTCCACCACAGCGCGCGGCAGCTCGGCATCGAGCGGCTCATGCGACCAATCTTCTTCGCAGGCGAAGAAGCGCAAAAACGCCCGCCTCTCTCCGGTCTCGTAATCGCGAATCGTCCCGTGCAGCATCGGATGGGCTGCTTCGAGCGCATCGAGCGCGCGGCGAATCGTGACCGGCTCTTGAAGTTCCAGCGTGACCTCCGTTCCCACCTGCGCCAGATTGCGCAGATGGTAAGGCAGAACCACGCGGATCGCGCGCGTGCTCATGCCAGCGTCTGAACCTCAACCGAGAGCACACCTGGTAAGTCGTGCACTATCGGCATCCAGTTGTCGCCAGCATCAGCCGAGCAGTAGACTTGGCCGCCCGTCGTGCCGAAGTAGACTCCGCAGCCGTCGAGCGAATCGACGGCCATGGCGTCCCTGAGGACATTGACGTAGCAGTCGCGTTGGGGCAGTCCCTTGCCCAGCGGCTCCCACTCATTGCCGCCGGTTTTGCTGCGATAGACCCTCAGCTTGCCCTCGGGCGGAAAATGCAAGGAGTCGCTGGTGATGGGCACGACGTAGAGAGTCTCCGGTTCGTGAGCGTGCACGTCTATCGCGAATCCGAAATCGGTGGGCAGATTGCCGCTGACCTCATGCCAGCTATCGCCAGCATCGTCGGAGCGCATGACGTCCCAGTGCTTCTGCATGAAGAGCACGCCGGGGCGCGCGGGATTCATGGCGATATGGTGCACGCAGTGGCCGGTCTCAGCCGTCGGGTTGGGAATCATGTTCGAGACCAGCCCCTTGTTGATCGGCTTCCAGGTGGCTCCGCCGTCGTCGGTGCGGAAGGCTCCCGCGGCAGAGATCGCAATATAAATCCGGTCGGGGTCAGCGGGATCAAGAATGATCGTGTGCAGGCACATACCGCCGGCTCCAGGCTGCCAATGAGGTCCAGTCCCGTGCCCTCGCAGGCCGGCCAACTCGTGCCAGCTTTTGCCGCCGTCGGTGGAGCGAAAGAGCGCGGCATCTTCGACGCCGGCGTAGACTGTGTCGGCATCGGTGAGCGAAGGCTCAAGATGCCACACGCGCTTGAACTCCCATGGATGCTGCGTGCCGTCGTACCACTGATGCGTGGTGAGCGGCTTGCCGGTCTCCGGCGAGACGTCGTAGAGGAAGCGGTTGCTCTTGGCCGGGGGCCAGGATTGAGGCGTTTCGTCGGGCTTTACGCCCGGCTGCTCCCACGACTTGCCGCCGTCGCTGGAGCATTGCAGTAGCTGTCCAAACCAGCCGCTGGTCTGCGATGCGTAGATGCGATCGGGGTCCACGGACGACCCCTTCATGTGATAGATCTCCCACCCCGCGAAGTGCGGCCCGTCGATCCTCCAGTCTTTCCGCTTGCCGTCCGAGGTGAGGATAAATGCGCCTTTGCGCGTTCCCACGAGGACCCTAACAGCGCTCATGGCTCTCCTTGTCTCCCCGCTCCGGCAGCTGTGCCGGACGTTCGCAAGGTCTGTTCTCAGATTCTTGCCCGGCAGGCGGTCGGATTGCAAGTTGGATTTACGTCTGAGCCGAGAGGGCATCCGTAATGCCGTGCGTCGATATTGATGCTCTAAACTCAAAGCTGGGACTTTCTTATGATGAAATTCTTCGGCGGCAAAAAAGATCAACCGGATCAAAGCTCTCCGGCGGAGCTCGAGACTGTCGCGGACGAGACGCCCAAATCCGGCTTTTTTAGCCGCATGAAGCAGGCGGTCTCGCGGACTCGCGAATCGCTTTCGACCAAAATTGAATCCATCGTCGCGCTGACTCGCACAGTGGATGAAACGGCTCTCGAAGAGCTGGAAGCGATGCTGCTGACGAGTGACCTCGGTGTCGAGACGACCAATGCAATCCTCGCGGCTCTGCGGGCACGCGCAAAACGTCAGGCCATTGAGGGTGGCGATGAGCTGCGTGAACTGCTCAAGGCTCAGATCCGTGCGATTCTCGAAGCGCCGATCGCGAACGCTCCGAAGTCAACCCCTCCAGCCGACGGGCCGACGGTGACTTTTCTTGTTGGCGTCAACGGAACGGGCAAGACGACATCGGCCGGCAAGCTGGCCGCCTGGTATCGGACACAAAACCGCACGGTGCTGCTCTGCGCGGCGGATACATTTCGTGCGGCGGCCATCGAGCAGCTTGAGGTTTGGGCCTCCCGCAGCGGCGTCGAGATGATTAAGACCCGCCAGGGAGGCGATCCGGCTGCCGTGCTCTACGATGCCGCTGCTGCAGCAAAAGCGCGCAAGATCGACGAACTGATCGTCGACACGGCTGGCCGCCTGCACACCAAGTCAGGCCTCATGGACGAGCTCGAAAAGATGCGCCGCACGGCGGCGAAGCTGGTGCCCGGTGCGCCACACGAGGTGCTGCTGGTGATGGACGCGACGACTGGCCAGAACGGCTTGCAGCAGGCGCGGCAGTTTACTCAATCGGCGGGAGTCACCGGTATCATACTCACCAAACTCGATGGCACGGCCAAGGGCGGCATCGCCGTGGCCATCGCGCAGGAGATGGGCTTGCCGGTGCGATTCGCCGGAGTGGGAGAGCAGATGACTGACCTGCTGGAGTTTTCGCCGGCTGAGTTTGTGGAATCATTGCTGGGGTAGAATGAGCACTTCGGACCAAGACCGCTATTGGATGCAGCGTGCGCTGGAACTGGCGCGGTGCGGCATCGGCGTCAGCTCGCCCAATCCTGCTGTTGGCTGCGTGATTCTGGATTGCGCAGGGCAGGTGGCCGGCGAGGGCTGGCACGAGTATGACCTGCTCGACCACGCCGAGGTTGCTGCGCTCAAGGTCGCCCAGCAACATGCCAGCGAACGCCTGCGCGGAGGCACTGTTTACGTCACGCTGGAGCCCTGCAATCACACCGGACGCACCGGGCCATGCACTGAGGCGCTGATCGCCGCCGGGGTTGCGCGCGTGATTGCCGCAACCATCGATCCCAACCCCAACGTCGCCGGCCACGGCATCGAGGCACTGCGTGCAGCGGGCTTGGAAACAGTTGTCGGGCTCTGCGAGGCCGAAGCGCGCCGCCTCAACGAAGGCTTTGCCCGCTGGAGCCAGCATCGGCGGCCGCTCGTTCTGATGAAGGTGGCCATGACCCTCGACGGACGCATCGCCCCACCGCCGGGTCAGCAGGCTCCGCATCAACCCCACTGGATCACCAGCGAAGCCGCGCGCGCCGCAGTGCAGCCGTTGCGCTGGCAGGCCGACGCCGCCCTCACCGGCGTGGACACGGTGCTGGCGGACGACCCGCTGCTCACGGATCGCAGTGGAATGCGCCGCCGCCGGCCTTTGCTGCGTGTGGTTCTGGACTCGGCGCTCCGGATGCCGCTTGACTGCAAGATGGTGTCAACCGCTCAAGATGATGTCGTCGTCTTCACCGTGTCAAACGATCAGGCCCGCGGGCGCGAACTCACCGAGCGCGGCATTCGCGTCGAGGTGTTGACTGCCGAAGCGGATCGCGTGCCGCTTGACAAGGTTCTTGACA
This sequence comes from Occallatibacter sp., assembly GCA_050010735.1. Taxonomy (GTDB): domain Bacteria; phylum Acidobacteriota; class Terriglobia; order Terriglobales; family Acidobacteriaceae; genus Telmatobacter. Next base: position 39,639 of record JBEKKL010000009.1, read on the forward strand.
AGCTGGGCGAGGAAGGCATTCTCACGGTGATCACTGAGACCGGGACGCGACTGAACACGGCCCTGCTTGCCGCGGGGCTGGTCGATCGCGTTCATCTCTTCGTCTCTCCGCAGATCATGGGCTCCGATGCCGTTCCCGCCTTTCGCGGCATGGCCAGCGCCATTCGCATGGCCGAGGTTGAGGTCGAGCGTTACGGCAACGATCTGGGACTTTGTTCGCTGCTCAAGGACCCATGGCCGTCTGTGAGCGAGCAGACCTCATAGAACCATGAGTGACTTATCAGTCAGAGGCGGTGGATTTTGTGCTGTTCCATCGCATTCTCTTTGGGCTATATTGAATCCACGCAAATCGGGAGAGGCCCGGTTTTAGCATCGAAGGCTGCCCCGGCCTCCGCGAAGCAATAAGCCCATTGACCTGGAAGGCGCGGCCGTTATGCGAGGAGCGAGAGGCGGCGGCCAGGAGGGGATGCAGTCGCTCCGAGCAACTAGATGCCAGCGAATCACAGCTGGAGTGAGGTGGAGTCGAGATGCTTACTGACAGAATCGCATTGGTGCTCGAAAACAAAGCCATCGGCAGCGTCCTGTCGATCACGCCCGAGCGCACGGTCTTCGACGCGCTCGAAATGATGGCCGAGTACGACATTGGCGCATTGCTTGTGATCGCCAATGATCGGGTGGTCGGCATTCTCTCTGAGCGCGACTACGCCCGCAAAGGCATTCTCAAAGGCCATCTCTCGAAAGAGACCATGATCAGCGAGATCATGACCAGCCCAGTCGTGAGCGTCAGCCCGGAGCAGACCGTGGATGAGTGCCTCACGCTGATGACCGGACATCACTTCCGGCATCTTCCGGTGGTGCGGGAGGATGAGGTCGTGGGGCTGGTTTCGATCGGCGACCTTGTGAAGTGGGTGATCTCGGGCCAGGCCCAACATATTGAGGCGCTTGAGGGCTACATCGCGGGGGCCTATCCGGGCTAGGTTCGGGTCTAGGCCCGGGCCCGATTGCGGCGGCGTTGCGCGACCGGCAGTTGACGCACCTGAAGCTGCCCGCATGCCCTTCCCTTAAAATGAAAAGATGTTCACCGGGATCATCGAACAGACGGGAACGCTGGTGGGGCTGGAGAGCCGAGGCGGAGTGCGGAGAATCACAGTCGAGGCTCCGGGACTGGCCGGCAGGCTGCGCGAGGGCGATTCGCTAGGGGTGTCGGGCGTTTGCCTCACGGCGCTGGAGGTGAACCCCACGCTTTTTCATGCCGATCTGGCACAGGAGACGTTCGACAAGACCTCGCTTGGCGCGCTGGCTCCGGGCTCGAAGGTCAATCTGGAATTGCCGACGGCTGCGGGAAGCCCGCTGGGCGGGCATATCGTGCAGGGCCATGTCGACGGCTGCGGAAGCCTTGCCGCCCTCGATCCGGTGATCTCACCTGATGATCCAGCCTTTGACCGGCAGACCACCGATTGGACGCTGAAGGTGACCGTACCGGAAAAAGTCCGGCCATGGATGGTGCATAAAGGCTCGGTGGCGGTAGAGGGCATCAGCCTGACCATCGCCAACTTCGATGGTGAGGCAATTACCATCGCGATTCTGCCGCTCACTTATTGGAGAACGAATCTGCATACGCTTGCGGTGGGCGCTCCAATGAATGTGGAGGCCGATGTGCTGGTGAAGCTGGCCCACGCGCAGATGCTGGCAGAGAAGAAGCCGGAGATGGAGCTGACAGAGGCCTGGCTGGTTGCGAGCGGGTATTGACCGGTTGCCCGCGAACTCCTTGTGCCCGATTCACGTCTAATCCATAGGAGAGACTCCCGCTACTTCTGTCGCTCCCTTCGGGCAATCCCGTATGCTGTTGCACAGGAGGCCGTTATGTTACGACCGCGCCTAGTTGCTTTTTCTCCGTCGCGATTCTTGCAGGCCGTGTCGGTTCTGGCTATCGCGGCCATGGCCTTCGTCGTCGTGAGCCGGGCGCAGACCCCTGCGCCAGCTGGCCAGCAACCCCAACAGCCAGACCAGACGACCCCCGACTCCGGCGGTCCAGGCGGCGACACAGGCGTGATTGCCCTGCCCAAGAAGAAAGACAATCCGGACAATGCGCCTCCTCCTGCGCCTGCCGAGCCCAAGTTCAAGAACCCCGAAGGAGCTCCGAACTTCTCGCTGCACATGGATGTTCCGGAGGTGAGCGTCGACGTTGGTGTGCTGCTCGAGAAGACCGGGCAGTTCGTACCGAATCTGAAGCCGGGAAACTTCCGGATCTACGAGGACGGTGTCGAGCAGAAGGTTGCCGGCTTCAAGCGCACCGAGGCGCCGATCACCGCGCTCCTGCTTTGCGAGTTCGCCTCGACCAATTACTACTTCGTTTATGACATGCGCAATGCGGCGTATGCCTTTGCCAGTCAGTTGCGCCCCAACGACTACGTGGCCATGATGACCTTCGATATGAATACGAGGATCGTGACCGATTTTACCCAGGACAAGCGGCAACTCTATGAGGCGATCAACACTCTTACGATTCCCGGATTCAGCGAACGCAACCTATTCGACGCGCTTTATGAGGCCGAGGATCGGCTCAGCCGCATTGAGGGGCGCAAGTACATCATCGTGATCGCCTCGGGGCGCGACACCTTCTCTAAGATCACTCTCGACAAGATTTTGCAAAAGGTGAAGAGCACGCCCGACGTGACCATCTTCACCGTCTCAACCGGCGGCGCTCTGCGCGCGATGACCGAAGGCATGGGTGGATTCCAGAGCAGCTTGCGGGATATGGATTATCTGCAGGCGGACAACGAGATGAAGACCTTTGCCAGCCTCACCGGCGGCAGGTGGTTCTCTCCGCGCTTTGAGGCGGAGATGCCCGAGATCTTTCAGGAGATCAACCAGAACATTCGCTCAAAGTATCAGCTCGTCTACCATCCCACCAACGCCAAGCAGGATGGCAAATACCGCAAGCTGCGCGTCGTGCTGGTTGACGACGAGGGCCAGCCGCTACGCATGGAAGACGAGAAGCACAAGCCGCTGAAGTACGACATCATCGCGCGCGACGGCTACCGCGCCAAGCAGGAAGTGGAATAGAAAAGAAAGGCTTCACAGAAGGAAGGGCCGGCGAAACCCCGAAGCCTCGCCGGCCCGTTTTTGAAGGCGCAAGACTGCGATCTATCGGAATTGCGCGATAATGTCGTAGATGTAGTACACGGCTACCAACAGCGTCCATCCCCCAACCAGCCAGCCAGCGATCCGCAGCGCCGGGTCGATCCTGCCGATCTTGGCGAGAATCGCTTCCTGCGCGATCTTCTCGTGCTGAAAGGCATCGTCGAGGTAGATCTGGTCCTCTTCGTCACGGGTTAAATTGGAGCGATAGAGATAAAGAGCGGCCGCTACTGCCGCCAGTATTCCCCACACGACCCACATTACCGGCACAAGCGTCATACTCCACCTCCCGAGATTTCAGCTCCGGTCACCGGAGGATCTAGGGATTCAGGTCCTGACCGGCTGAGGAGCCGTCTCGGTGAACATGATACCTCCGTTTCGGTTTTGATGTCGCAACAAATAACAACCGGCAAGGAATCCCCGAAGTCATCAGCAGATACCACGAAGGTACCTCTGCGACTTTACCCAGGAAATCGCATCCAATAACCACACGCATTCGGAAGAACCTTGATTCCTCTTCCGGAGGGCCTTAGAATTGCTTCTACGGCAAGCAAAAAATCGACTGGGAGAGATCATGGCCACAACCACCGCTGAACCCGCACAGGAAACCGTTAAGAAAGAGCCACTTACCCTGACCCCCCAGGCCATAGCCAAGGTGCGCGAGATTATGGCCACCCAGGATCCACTGCCCGCGGGGCTGCGCATCGGCGTGGTCGGGGGCGGATGCTCGGGCTTTCAATATTCCATGGCCTTTGAGAACCAGAGCGGCATGATGGACAAGATCTTCAACTTCGAGGATCTCAAGATCTTCGTCGATGCTACCTCGCTGATGTACCTGAATGGTTGCACCGTCGATTACGTCGAGACGCTTGAGGCGGCCGGCTTCAAGTTCGACAATCCCCAGGTGAAGTCGACTTGCGGTTGCGGCTCTTCGTTCAGCGTTTAGGCGAGACTCTAATTCGCTCGCGTGAACGAGAAGCCCGTCCCTTGTGGGGGCGGGCTTTTCCTGCGTTTGAGGGCTGAGAAACCGCGCCGCGGAGTCACTGCGAAACAAGTTGGGGCGTCTGGTTCGTCGGACTCTGATTGACGGGTGACTGGTTTGTCGGATTCAGAGAGGTTGGAGTCTGAGACGGATTCAGTCCAGGCCCGCCGGGCTGGACCGGAGCGCCTAGCTGGCTTCCGGCTCCGAGCATCTGTTCGACCTTGGGGTCGTAGACAAACTCCCACTCGTTGTAGTGGGTCTTCGTCTTGTAGACCATGATGGACTGCTTCGGGCTGTTGGGCGAAAAGCCGATGATGCCCGCTCCGCCGAAGGTCTGTCCGGGCTGGCCCAGGGCCGATTGGCCGCTTGTCGAACCGGCGGCGTTTGGATCTGCTGGAGTTGTGCCCCCAGCCGGAGTCATGCCCGTCGTCGTGGGCGAAGTTGTGCTGAGGCCGGCCGGAGAGCAGCCTGTGCTGGCAGGGTTCGAGGAGCCTGCGCCGCTTGTGGGGCTGAGCGCGCCGCCGCCGATCCCGCCAATTCCAGTGGTCCCGCCAGTCCCATCGGTTGGCGTGCTTGCCGCGCAGGCTCCGACCGCTCCGAGAGGCTGGCCGAAGAAGCCCATCGCCGTCGGTGCCTTGTTCATCCCAAAGAGCACCGGCTTCCAATCTTCCTTGCCTGTTGTTGGGTCGGCATACTTCTTGCGCAGGAAGCGGATGTTGTTTGTGGGTTTGACCAGAGCATCGACATTCGGCGGATACGCCCCGAATTTCTTGTAGTACATCCTGACCGCGCGCATGTACTGCTTGCCTCGCTGCATCGTCTCGAGTTCGCGATCGCGCTGGATCTCCTTGGCGACCTTGGGCATGGCGATGGCGAGCGAGATGGTGAGCAGCGCCACCAGGAAGATGACCGCGACCAGAGCGTAGCCTTCCTCTCCTGCTCGCGATGGGAAGCGGATTGGAGAAGAACTGCCCATTGGGCTCCTTAACTTCCAGCTACCGACCCTTTGCGGGCCTTCTTTAAAATTCCGCATTTCCTGCCAAACCCAACGCGCCAGCAGCCGAAGCTAGTCTGTCTTGGGCTGGTAGGGCAGGCATTGGGTGTTGTTGTATCCCAAGTCGGTCACCTGGGCGCAGGTGGGCAGAATGCTGCCCACCTTATAGCGGTGGTCCACAATCTCCCCGGTGTGAGCCTGAAAGACGTCTTCCCCATGGACGAAAAATGCCACTACAGATCTGTCTTTATCCTGGCTGTAGCCGAAGTAGCGCAGATCGATTGCCGGGGGTTTCGGCGGTGTGTATACAGCGGGTGCCGGAGTAATCGGCAAAACCGACTTTGGGCGCGCGCCCGCGACCAGCGGTTCGATTACCGGCGGCGCCGACTCGGCAGAGAAGATGTTTCTGCCCGTGCCCTGGTATTCAACGTCTTCGCTGAGAGCGAGCTTGTCGAGGTGCAGGGCGGGATCTATCCCAGAATTGGAGAGCTTCTGAGCCTCTTGAGCCGCAGGGGCGCTCGCGGTGGTGCGGTCTTTGGCCTGCTCGGCCGGAATGCTCGCCAGCCGCGGAGCCGTTACCGCGGGTTGCGGTGCGGATGAGTCTCCAAAGTAGCTCTTGAGCTCGACTCCGATCGCGGCGACGAGGACCACCCCGAGACCAATCAGCAGGTAGACCTGCCACCTCTTTTCCGTGCCCAGACGCATGGCCATTGCTACTCGCCCTCCTTTCCCTGCACAGAGAGGAGTTCTGCGGAGGGTTGGGACTGCTGGTCGCCAGCTTGCGGCGTTTGCGGCAATCCGGCAGGCACATCCGCAGGGCGCAGCCAGGTAGAGACCAGCAGGCGAAGATTGACCGAGCCGCCTTGCTGGCCGGTAAGCGTGAGAGCGCGAACTACAAAAAAGATCTGGTCGCGCTCCAGGTCGTTGGTAAAGTGCATGATCTGCGAATAGTCGCCGGTGATTCCGGCATCGAGCGAAATCTCGGTGAGATCGGCGCCGGGCTTGCCCTGTGTGTAAGTGACGCGGCTGAGCCGGACACCCGATTTGACTCCCAATTCGCCGATCCGGCGGTCGATGGAGGAGTAGTTGGGCGGGATGCGCTTGGCATAGAAGGCCTGCATCGCGGCGCGCGAGTCGACAATGCGCCGGTCGAGGCCGCGCAGGGGAGCGGTTTGCAGATTGAGGGCCTTCAATTGAAGCTGCTTGTCGGCCAGCGCGCTGGCAGAACTGCCGCTGGTGGCGGCCCAGTCGAAGCCGAAGCGAACGGAGAGGACGACGACAGCGACCAGAAGGATGGCAAAGCCAACGTAGTGCCAAGTAAGCGGAGAGGCCAGGCGTTCACGCCACAGGGCAGGGGATGTGCTGCTGCTCATCGCGGGCCTCCTGCAGGTGTGTTTGGATTCGGTGCGCGAACGGGAATCGGCACCCGGTTGACGTTGGCAGGAGCATTTGGCACGGTCCGGTTCGGCAGAGAGAAGGGCGGCCTCGTTGTCGTCTGAACTGGAGCAATCCTTGTGGCCTGCGGAACTCCAATGCGCACTGGTAGGGCCTTTTGCCGGGCGCTCTCAGCTTTGGTCTCAGGTTTCTCAACCTTGCGAGGTCTGTGCTCCAGAGCGACGGCCGTGTTGTAGTCGGCCAGCAATTCAAAGGTGAAGCGATTGGAGGCGCTCACCGGATCCAGACGCTGATTCTGGCCGCCGTTGGTGTCGGTGCTTTCACTCACAATGTGAGGTGCAACAAAGTAGCGCGAGTGCTCAAGGTTCTGGACCAGATCATCGGCCTTGTCGCGCGGCCCGACGATGCGGAGCTTCATGGTGATACTGCCGGTCTTGGCGTCGCGCGTGGGATCGATCGCCGTTACCTGAACTCTGCCGGGCAGGACGGTCTCCAGATCTTCCATGGCCAGCGTCCAGGAGAAGGTCTTCTCATCGAAGAGCTGGTTGAGCTCCGCGGCCTGCCTCAGCAGTTGATCGTTGGCCGGCTGGCGCATCAGATTCTGGTAACCCTGGCGCTCACGGTTGATGGCGTCGATCTTGCTTTGCACGCGCTCTTCGGTGGCTCGGGCCTCTTCGGCTTGCTGGTGGAAGGCGCGCAGGCCCAGCCCAAGGCCGATGGCGGCGACAGCCAGCACGGCCATGGCGATGCGGAGGCGTTTGAGCGCCGGCCTGAGATCGGTGTAGGGGCGGGTGGCGAGATTGAGAGTGATCCGCATCAGGCTGCCCCCGCCAGCGCGCCGACGATGCCGGCCAGGCTTACCTGATTGCCGAGCGGCGTGGCGGCTCCTGTCTCGGGATGCGGCGCGAGGTCTGTGACGGTGAGCTCCAGGCCACCGATCCAGCGCGCAAACTCTTCCGCCGTGCTGGTGCCTCCGGCTCCGATTCCGGCGTAGTGCAAAGTCTGAGGCCGTGCTCCCAGCTTGTCTTCATAATAGGCGGCTGCGACGGCGATGCCGCGCTGCACCTCGTTCAAGCGCTGGTTGGCATCGAGCGGCAGGTCGAGTGTGCGGTAGAGCAGCAGGTCCTGTCCGTGGGTAATGGAAGTGGTGAGCGCCAGTTCGCCGAGATTCGCGGCCAGCACCGGCTCCTCGGTGTGGATCGCGGCAAGCGCCGCCAGGCTCGTTGGCAGCGCGGCTCCAGGCTCGTAGCCCGCCTGGCGTATCGCAGCCTCGTATTCTTGCAAAATCGGACCGGGAACGACGGCCGCCAGCACCTTGCATTCGTTCTTGTTCTCGACAAGTACCTGATAGCTCAGCCCGGCGTGCTCGACGTCGAAGGGGACCATCTTGCGCAGGCGGAAGCGGATGACGGGAATCGCTTCGTCTGCGCGGGCGGGAAGCGAATCGAAGTCGAGCACAAAGACCCGGACCACGGTGTCGGGCAGCACCAGCGTGATCGATCGCGTGCGCGGAGAGACCTGGTCGAGAGCCGAGCGGATGGCCTTGGCGACCACTTCGGGCGAGCGAAGATTCTTCTCGGTGATGTCGGGAATCAGCGTATTCGACGGCAGCGGTTGAAAGGCATAGACTAGCGCCTGGTCCGCGCCTGCAGAGGCCGCGGCAAGCACGCCCTGCGCGGAGAGTTCGACCGCAACCGGCGGACGGCCCCCGCGCTGAGTGGTGAGTTTGGCTTTGACGAGGATCGACTCCATTATCGTGACGCCTCGATAAACGTAACTTTGTTGATCTCTTTAAGGGTGGTCAATCCGCGACGGACCCGGTCCAGGGCCGATTCGCGTAGAAAACTCATTCCCTCTTTTTGAGCTAGCTTGCGTACCTCGGAGGTGGGCTTTTTGGCCAGGATCAGCTCACGGATCGGATCGGTCAAGTCGAGCAGTTCATGGATCGCCGTCCGGCCTCGATATCCCGTGCCGCCGCATTCCATGCAGCCCAGACCCTCGCGGAATTGGAATCCGTGCCAGTCGTCGGGCTCCATGCCGGCTGCCCGCAGAACATCGTCGGTGTAGCTGACGGGCCGGGCGCAGTGCTCGCAGATGGTGCGCACCAGCCGCTGCGCCAGAATGCAGTTGAGCGCGGAGACGAAGTTGTAGACCTCGACGCCCATGTTCACGAAGCGGCCTAGTACATCGACCACGTTGTTTGCGTGTACCGTCGTAAAGACCAGGTGTCCGGTCAGTGCCGAGTTGATGGCGATCTGCGCGGTCTCGTTGTCGCGGATCTCGCCGACCAGGATCTTGTCGGGGTCGTGGCGCAGAATCGAACGCAGGCCGCGGGCAAAGGTTAGCCCCTTTTTCTCGTTCACGGGGATCTGCGTGATGCCGCGGATCTGGTACTCAACCGGGTCCTCAATGGTGATGATCTTGTCTTCATCGCTCTTGATCTCGTTGAGCGCGGCATAAAGAGTCGTCGTCTTGCCCGAACCGGTTGGCCCGGTGACCAGCACCATGCCGTAGGGTTCGCGGATGTAGGCGCGAAAGCGCTTCAAATCTGCTTCGGCAAAACCCACCACGTCGAGAGTGAGATTGTGGAACTTCTCGCTCATCGACTCTTTGTCGAGCACGCGGAGCACGGCATTTTCACCGTGAATCGTCGGCATGATCGAGACGCGGAAGTCGATCAGCCGTGTCTTATAGCGGACACGAAAGCGGCCGTCCTGCGGCACGCGCCGCTCGGCGATGTCCAGCTCGCTCATGATCTTAATGCGCGACAAGATCGTCGAGTGATGTTCGCGGGCGATCGGCGCCATCGCCTCCTGCAGCACGCCGTCGATACGGTACTTCACATGAACCGAGTCGTCGTAGGTCTCGATATGAATATCCGAGGCGCGCCGTTCGAGAGCTGTGAAGATTGTCGTGTCGACGAGGCGAATGATCGGACTGATGTCCTCTTCGCTCGTCAGCTTCTCGATCGAGATATTCTCGTCGGCGTTTTCGTCCCCTGTCACTACATCGAAGGTCAGTCCCTCGCTGGCCTCGTCGAGAACGCGCTGCGACTGCTCGGTCTTCTTCAGCAGGTCGGTGATCTGCGAGAGCGTCGCTACGCGCGGAATAATGCGGTGGCCAAGCAGGCCGGCGATCTCATCGAGAACCATCAGCCGCGATGGGTCGCTGACGGCGATCACCAACGCGTCCAGTTGTTGTTCTATGGGCACGAAGTTGTAGCGGAACATCAGCTCGACGGGCACCGTGCGCAGCAGCTCGTGTTGGATCTTGAAGTTCTTCAGATCGACGAACTCGGCGTGATAGCGCGAGGCGAGCATCTCGGCCTGGGCCCGTTCGTCGCCGATCGATGGAAGTGGAATAGCGAGGGTGGTGGAATCAGCCATGATTTACCCTTGACCTCCGCCCATCGAGCCCAGAGAGAAGATCGGCAGGTAGAGCGAAATGAGAATGAAAACTACGACCACTCCCATGACGATAAGGATTGCCGGCTCAATGAGCGCCAGAGCCGCCGTAAGAGCGGTTGCGACATCTTCCTCGAAGAACTCCGAGACAGAGTTGAGCATCTGCGGCAAAGCGCCGGTCTGCTCGCCGACCGAAATCATCTCAGAAGCCAGATCGGGGAAGACCTTGGTCTGAATCAGCGCGTCGGCCAGGCTCTTGCCCTCGCGAACCGTGGTGATCGAGCTGGCTACCGCCTTGGCGACACGCTGCGAAGAGATTGATCGAGCCGCGGTCTCAAGCGAGGGCACCAACGAAAGCCCTCCCGTCAGCAGCGTCGAAAGTGTGCGGGCAAAGAGAGCCACCTGATATTTGAGCCAGATTTTGCCGAAGACCGGCAGCCCAATGCGGAATCCGTCGATAAAATCGCGGCCTCGGTCAGTGCGTGAAAAGCGGAAGCCGCCGAAACCCGCCGCGACCATCGCGAGGAGAATCCAGAGGATGTTGTGCTGAAGGAATTTGCCAAAGGCCAGCAGGTCCATCGTCATCGCCGGCAGCTTGTTGCCCATCTGGTCGTAAAGCGTGGCAAACTGTGGCACCACGACGACGAGCATAAAGGCCATCAGTCCGCAGACCAGCGTCAGCAGCACGCCGGGGTAGATCAGTGAGGCCACCAGCTTCTTGCGAAAGGTGAGCGAGACGCGCTGAAAGCTGACGTAGCGCTCCAGCACCTCCTGCAGATTGCCCGAGCGCTCGCCGGCCAGCAGCGTGGTGGTGTACATGATTGGGAAGCCGCTCTGCGCCTCAAAGGCTGAAGAGAGCGAGTCGCCGTTCTTCACGCGCGAGCAAACGTCGTCCAGCTGCGCAGCAAAGCGAGCGTTCTTCTGGTTCTTGGCCAGCATCTGCAGGCTCCCAAGAATCGGCAGCCCGGCGCGGATGAGCGTAAGAAACTGCTGGTTGAAGATCAGAAAAGGTTCCAGCTTGACCTTGGTGTTTTTGAGGACTCCGAAACCCGAGCGTGCCTTGATGGAAAAGACATGGTAACCGGCATGGACAAAGCGCGAACGCAGCTCCTCGGCGGTGGCCGCCGATTGCACCTGCTCCTGAACGCGGCCGCGCTCGTCAGCCAATTTGATTACGAACTCTGCCATGATTCTGACCGCCCGGTCGGTTGACCTGGCTGTCCCCCAGGGTGATTCTTCCCAGACTCCAGCCTACCAGCTTCTGCCACTCGCGCCGGTAACCACCAGACGCGAGGGGACGAGTGATCGCTCAAAAGCGCGGCAGGCGCCAGGGCTGCGTCCTTACTCATTGCTCCGGGCAAGCTAGGGAGGCTTTCCGAAGGCCTTTTCGCTCAAGGCGATCAACTTGTCTGCTCGCCGCGTCGATTGATGCACCAGATCTGGTGAAATCCACAGGCCTCGTCTCGTTTTGCACTTGTATCCACAGATTGAATCGGCCTACTCTCCACCCAGTTGGTAAACCTGTAGGGGACTGGAAACGCAGTTCGGCCTGGCAGGACGATGCAGGATTGAATTGAGAACGGTGACCCGCGGCTGGTACCGGTCATGGAGAGCCGACGGAGATTGAATCTGCATCCAGAGTCAGGCGCGAAGGTGCAAGACCCAATTCCACCCGAAGATTCATCCGCAGCCTAGGACTGAGGATGCAAAGTTCGAGTGAGCCGGGGAATCATCATCGGCCCAGCCGTAGACGCAGGATTCGGGGCGCACCGAAGACGCGAAGCGGAAACACCGGAGGGTACTAAATTCGGGGAGACCCGAAGAGTCATCAGCCGGTGACGCCAAGGGAGAGAGGATTCGAGGAGACTTGGAAACTCCCCTGAGGCGAGCCACGGCACTCAATACCGGGGAGACCCGGCGATAGTGCCCAGAGCAGAGCCGGAAGGTCGAGACTTCAGGGAAGCCTGAAAGCTCACCGTAGGCGAGCCGGAAGATGCGAGGTTCGGGGCAACCCGAAACTCCATCGAGAGGCGGCGCTGGAAGGCAGAGTGGCGGGGAAACCCGAGCGATGCTCGACAGAGCCACCGATAGGATGCGAGATTCGAGGAAACTCGATGATCCATCGCCGGCCAGACCGGAAGACCGAGGCAATGGGGAAACCCGCAGCCTCGGTTGGGAGGCGGAATCGGAGAAGCAGAGTGACGGGGAAACCCGAGGCTTTGCTTACGAGGCCGCCAAAGGATGCGAGATTCGGGGCAACTCGAAGATCCATCGCCGGCACAGCAGAAGACTAGAGGATCCAGGGAAACCTGGAGCCTCATTCGAAGGCTGAACGGGACGATGCTGGTCCAGACAACCTGCGAGTTTACCGCCATTGAGACGCCAGAGACTTCGGTCTCTGGCGTCTTCGTTTTTGGGCGGGAGCAACCCCGTCGCCAGCACGCAGGCGCGGTTGCGTGTCAATCTCCGGTTAGCGGGTCATCCTCTCGCGATCCATAAAAGCGCGCAACGGCGGACGGTCGGTGATTCGATCGGAACTCCGGGATTTCTGTGATCTCCTTTGTTCGCTGAGAGCCTGGACGATTTGCTCGCTCATAGGCAAGTCAAGTCTTTTCTTGACATGATGTACTAGTGTTATGGTACAGTGATACTGCAATGAAATTGCAATCCACGCCGAGCAATAATCGCTTTCTGCTTGATCTGCATAGCGGCGTACCTGTTTATCGACAGATCATCGATCAGGTTCGCGGTGGCATTGCATCAGGTGCGCTGGTTGCTGGCGATCAACTACCCACGGTGCGCCAACTAGCTGTCGATTTGGCCATCAATCCTAATACCGTTGTCCGCGCCTATCGCGAACTGGAACTGGGCGGTTTGCTTGAGACACATCAAGGGACGGGCACGTTCATCACCACCCAAAGGATGAAGCGGGCAGACGCAGAGCGGGAGCGGCAATTGGCGCAAATCGTGGGAGACTCTGTCTCGCGTGCCGGGGCGGCCGGGTTCACAGTTGACGACTTGATCGAAGAGCTACGCGAATTGGCCCGAGGCCAACGGAAAGGAAAGGGAAGATCATGATGAGAGTTCAAACTGACCCAAAAAACGGTGTGGCAATAACAGCGCTTATTGTTTGCATTGGCGCAGGAGTCGCTGTCAGTGTGGGACTGCGCAATCCATCGCCGATCTTTGTCGGAGCGCTGATTGGCCTCTATCTTCTGTTTGCGATCCAAGTCATCAAGCCGTGGGATAGGGTGGCCCTGATGCGCCTGGGCAGATACGTCGGATTGCGCGGGCCAGGGTTATTTCATATTGTTCCGATCTTTGAGACTTTGAGCCAGTATGTCGACCAGCGCATTCGGGTCCACAGTGTAACCGCGGAATCCACACTGACTCGCGATACCGTTCCGGTAAGCGTGGACGCGGTCTTCTTTTGGCTGGTCTGGAATGCGGAGAAGGCGATTCTTGAGGTCGAGGATTTCAACGAGGCGATCAGTATGAGCGCACAGACAGCGCTCCGGGAGTCGATCGGACGGCACGAGCTCGCGCAGATGATTACCGAGCGTGAGATGATGGGGCACGAGTTGCAACGCATCCTCGATGAAAAGACCAATCCCTGGGGCATCTCGGTGCAATCGGTCGAAATACGCGACGTAAGAATTCCGGAGACTCTTGAGAACGCCATGTCGCAGGAGGCACAAGCCGAACGCGAGCGGCGCGCGCGAGTGATTCTAGGCTCGGCCGAGGTACAAGTCTCGGAAAAGTTCGCTGAGGCTTCGCGAGTCTATCAAGACAATCCCGGCGCGCTTCACTTGCGCGCAATGAATATGCTCTACGAAGCAATCAAAGAAAAGGGCGCGATGGTCATTGTGCCATCCACCGCAGTTGAAACCATGGGTCTCGGCGGAACGCTCGCTACCACTGCGATGGCCAAACAACAATGAAAGTCAATTTTGAGGGAGGGAGAACCCGTATGAAGCAAAGAGCAAGTACCTTCGCCCTGTCCGCCCTAGCGCTGATCGCATGCGCGGCCATTCCGGTCATCTTGTCAGCCCAAACTGGCTCAAGCAGCGCCGTTTCAAACGCAAGCCCGGCCTCCATTCCGGCGCAGCAGAAGCCAGTCATCGCGGGCGACTATACAGGAATCCTTAGTACGTTGCAGCTGAAGTTGCATTTCAAGGTCGGCGCGGCAGGCGCTGTTTCTGGCACTCTTGATAGGACAGATCAAGGCGCACTCGGGATTCCCTGCGCCGACATTCATCTCGATGGTCTAGACCTCACCTTTTCCGTTCCGGCCGTCCATGGCTCCTGGAAGGGAACCGTCTCCGCCGATGGAGCGGAGCTTACAGGTACCTGGGATCAGGGAACTCCGCAACCTCTCAACTTCGCCCGCGACACGTTCGTGCCTGCATCCAAGCCATCGTCTGTAGACGGCATCTGGCTTGGTACGCTCTCTGCCGGCGGTCAATCTTTGCGTGCCCAGCTCCACATTAAGAGCGACAGCGCAGGTCATGAGTTTTGCACCTTCGATAGCCTCGATCAGCACGCCATGGGACTCGAATGCGCTAACGTCGTCTTTTCTGGCAACGACTTTTCCTTCGAGATCCCCGTGGCCCATTTGCGTTGGTCCGGAAAGCTTTCCGCAGACGGCAACGCTCTGACTGGTACAGTAGATCAAGGTGCCCCCTTGCAGCTGAACTTCACACGGCGGTCAGTCGAGCTCACCGCCGCGCCGATCCCGCAGCCCACGTTCGACCAGGCCGTCGCCCCTGTCTCTGCCGCTGACCTGCGATCTGTTCTTGACAAGGATCTCGCAGTTGCCCTTAAGAGCGGCCAGCTTGCCCCCGCCACAGGCGCTGGTGTCTCCATTGGCATCGTCGAACATGGAGTACTCCATGTCTTCAGTTATGGCACGGCCAGGCCAGACTCTATCTTTGAAATAGGCTCCATTACTAAGACTTTTACCGGACTCATATTGTCGCAGATGGTTGAGCAGGGCAAAGTCAAGTTCAATGATCCTGTGCGTGAGTTACTGCCTCGCGGAACCGTCACCAAACCGGCCGGTGAGGAGATCACTCTCCTTGATCTGGCCACTCAGCACTCCGGCCTGCCGAGTATACCGGACAATTTCAAACCTGCCGATCCCGCCAATCCTTATGCCGACTATCGTCCGGCCAATTTGTATGAGTTCCTTGCCAAACGAGGCGTCGCCAGACCTGCCACCCCCGGCTTTGTATACAGCAACCTCGGTTTTGGTCTGCTTGGCCAAGCTCTTGCCGCTCGCTCTGCTCTTGCGTACCCGGCTCTTGTCAAGGAAGAAGTCCTTGATCCACTCGGCCTCAAAGATACAACCGTTTCTCTCACTCCCGAACAACTGGCACGTTTCATTCCAGGCCACAGCGGAGATCATCAGGTCTCACATGCCTGGGATTTCGACGCTCTTGCAGGGGCTGGCGCGGTTCGTTCCACCGCTCGCGATATGCTCACCTACCTTGAAGCTAACCTCCATCCTGAAGCTCTGAAGCTAGCCGCGAAAATCGCCGCTGCATCCACGCTTTCCGCAGCTCTCAACCAGCAGCATGAACTGCGCGCCGACGCTGCGCCGGGAACCCGCATCGCTCTGGCCTGGCTCTTTGAATCCGAGTCTGGAAACTACTGGCACAACGGCGCCACAGGCGGATACAGCTCCTACGCCTTCTTCAATCCCAAGGGCGACTACGCAGCTGTTGTACTACTGAACACCACTCTCGGCAACACCGGCAGTTTTGCCGACCGCCTCGGCCAGCACATCAGCCAGCGCCTCGCCGGCAAACCTGCTATTTCGCTCGCGGAATAGCCGAGCCGAAATGCTGGCAATTCACAGCTCCGATCACACCACCGTGTAGTCCTTAGCTGGCCACACCTAAGTTATTGGGAGTTCCTCTTGTGGGGTCGCCGCTCCGGAGACTGCACCGCTACCCAACTTCGAGTCAATACAGTCTTGGTCCCTACCCTGTATCCTGATTGCGTTTGATTTTGCGGACGGGAAGGGGTGCTTCTGTGGCGCAGCCAATGACTCGGAGCATGGCAGGCGGGCAGCTTTGGGCGGGCAGGGCAGCTGAAGCCGCGTTGCGGCTTGGTGCTTTGCTTCGCAGGCACTGGCGTCTGGCGAGCCTTGTGGCTGTGCTGCTGGCTTTGACTCCTGTACTGCTCGTCAGACTTCACTCCACGCGTCTGGCGGCCGTTGCCGCGCCGTATCCGCACGAACTGGCACAGGTGAGCTTTGCCGTGGCGGGAGATGTGATTCCGCATGAGCCGGTCCGTGCCGCCGCGAGCGCTGCCGGGGATGGATCGCAAGGCTGGGGCGCGCTCTTCTCGGATGTCGCAGATGTCTTCAAGGGAGCCGACTTTGGCTTTGTGAATCTTGAGACTCCGGTCGCTCCGGCGCATTCGCATGGGTCGAAGCCGTTCCTCTTCGACGCGCCTGTTGCCCTGGTTGACGGGCTCAAGGCCAGCGGCATCAAGATTGTCTCATCGGCCAACAACCACATGATGGACCAAGGGTGGGCAGGCTTTGCCGAGACACGCGAGCATCTGAGCCAGGAGGGCATGTTCTTCGTTGGCACGGGCGATACGAAGGACGATAGCTGGCAGCCGGTCGTCGTTGAAGCCAACGGCATCAAGGTGGGATGGCTCGGCATGACCCGCTGGCTCAACGGCGGCCGCAATCCCGACAAAGACGACCAGCCGCATGTGAACTTCTTCCCGTATCCGGGCGAATCGGCCGGTGCGCCGGGAGCCGACGAGGCGGCAGTGCTCGACGCGATCAAACAGGCCCGCGCGAAGTGCGATCTGCTGGTCGTCTCGATTCACTGGGGTATCGAGTACGCGCCTGCGCCGCGACCCGAGGATGTGGAGATGGCGCACAAGATGCTCGAGGCCGGAGCCTCGGTGATCGTTGGCCATCACCCGCACGTTCTCGAACCCGTCGAGACCTATCGCACGCAGGACGGACGCGACACGGTGATCTTCTACTCGCTGGGCAATTTTGTATCGAATCAGTCGCGCACATACGTTGACGGCCTTATGCCGGATAAGGACGGAGACCCTCGCGACGAGATGATTGGGCTCTTTGCTGCCGTCCGCAAAGATTATGGACCGGCCGGGGTTCGCGTCGAGGTCGGCCACGTGGGCGTGCTGCCCGTGTGGGGCGAGAACAATCGGAACGAGCTGGCCCGCGGACGAGCGAAGACAGCTATGATTCGTCCGGTGCTGATCGACCGCGAGATGCCGCCGTTGCAGGCGAGGCTGGATGAGCTGACGAAGCTGAGCACGCCGTCAACGCCGCTGACAGCCGCGCAAAAGCAGGAGTTTATCGAGCTGACCAACCGGCTTAAGCTGCTAGACGATCGACGCAGACAGATCCTGACGCGGGTGGGGGACGAGTACATCGTCGATCCGCCTAAGCTTGCGGCGAAGCCTTAATGATGCCAGTCCTATGCGAGGAGAGAAATGTCTGCGGCTATCGCGGCATTCCGTAGTTCCTTGTCAATAGTAGCCAACGGAGCTCGGTTGCGTTGTGCGACGGCAAGATAGGCCGCGTCGTAGAACGACAGCCGGTACTTCCGGGCCAATTGAAAAATGATCTGGTCATCCTCGATTGTATCGATGTGAATTGGGAACAAAGAGAGCAACTCAAGGTAATGCGCCGAATCCTGCTCCGTCGTCCGCAGTCGTCTCTCATTAATAACTAGAAGGTTACGAACCTCATACCACCACAATGGCGGCACCAGGGCAAACTCGTCCTTCATTCGGTCTGCGGCGATGTCGGCCACTGGCGAAGACTCGTCGGCCAGTGCCCAGACTGCCGAAACCGAGGCGTCAAGGACAAAAGCCATCAGGCGCGGCCTTCATCTTTCATGGAGAGAATCTCCTCAAGAGAGGCCTTGCCGATGCGTTGCCGCAGCGTACGCATTCCTTCGATGGCTCGCTCTACCCGCTCGCGATCCATCTGGGCCTTGGGGCTGATGACGGCGACTTCCTTGCCATGTCGGGTTACGATGATGCTCTCTCCACGCTCAACGTCATCGAGGATGCGGAGGAAATGAGTTTTGGCTTCTGAGGCTTGAATCGTCTGCATAATTTGACCAGTCCGATCGACCAGTCAAATTATAGCACAAACAAAAGAACTCAACATGTCGCTCTATTGCACGGTGCCTTGAGGGCGTAGACGGCGCAGATCCAGAGCGCACTCGACGGCATTCTGTGCCTGGAGGCGCAGGTTGTCTGAGGCGGCCCAGAGCCATAGGCGAGAGACCAGGTTGGGGTTGCGGATGCCGGGTGCCAGATGCGCCTCGGGACGCATCCGGACCAGCACATCGTTCTGACCTGTTGCGGCGAGATTGGATGGCGAATCGGTGTCTTCGAGGACCAGGTCGACGTGGCCGCCGCTCAAAGCCTCCTCGATCGCCGCGATTTCAACGGGCCGCTCCAGATCGATGGCAATCGAGAAGGTGTGACCGTGGAAGACGGGTGCGTGGACCACTTGGAGGGCCAGGGCTGGCCACCGACCGGCTGAGAGAGCGGCATAGTGGCGGCGAATGCGCGCCTCTGCCTCACTCAGACTGACCTTGGCGGCTTCTCCCAGGCCGGAGAGCAGGTTGTAGGCGGCCTGCGCGTCGTAGAGCTCGCGCGGCAGTGCCTGAAAGCTGAGCAGACTGACGGTTTGTTGGTGCAGTTCATCGAGCGCGCCGCGGCCAAATTCGCTGGCAGGCTCGAGCAGCGTAGCGGCGACGAAGCGGAGCGGAGCGGCGTGCTGGAGGCGTTCGAGGAGCACAGCCAGGGCGAGAGCCGCAGGATGCGCCGGAACGACCGCAGGGGTGAAGAGATCGACCGTGGCCGCTTCAAAGCCGAGCCAGGGGGCACGGATCACGACGCCGGTCTCCTGGTCGAGCGCGCCGGAGAGATCGAGCACGGTTGAGCCGGAGCGGAGTGCCTCGCGCCAGTGCTTGCGGGTCAGGTCCTGAGAGCCGCAGAAAAAGGTGAAGTCAATGTGGTCGAAAGCATCGGGAGCCAGGGCCTGCACGAAGGTGATCTCGTCACCCACTTGGTCCAGCTGACCCTGGACATCCTCTTCATCGAGAAGCAGAAAGCTGGCTGCCGCCAGAGGTGACTCCGACAGGGCGTCTTTCAGCTCCCGGGCTACGAGGGTAGAGGCTCCGGCAATGGCGATCTTGTACACAGGCGTCCTTTGCTTCGATTGGATGGGGTGGTGACTACGAGTTGCTCAACGAATCCGGTTCAGCCGCAGGAGGGCCGGATAGAGGAGGCCGGGCGCCGGTCAATCGCCAGCGCCTGCGGCGCTGCCAGGAGTATGCCGCACGTGCCCAAATGCCCGAAAACATGTAGGTCAGCGCCCAGGCAAAGAGCAGGACCTGAGAGAACCTGAAGATCAAAAAAAGTACAAATGCGATGAGAAGAAGAACCTGGAAGGGATGGCGTCGTGAGAGGCTGAGTTCCTTTCCGGACCAGAACCGCCAGGTGCTGACCATGAGAAAGCCGCTGACGCCGACCAGGACAATCCAGAAGATAGCGACCCACCAAGCCTCGATCGGAATGCCATAGCAGAGATGGACGGTGGTGGCGAGCATCCCCGCCGCGGCCGGAATGGGCATGCCAACGAAGTACTTGCGCCCCGGACGCCCCGGATTGCGCGGCTGGGCGTCATGGCTGATGTTAAATCGCGCCAGGCGCGAGACTCCGCCGATGAGAAAAAGGAAACAGATGAAAGCGCCGACGTGGAGCAGGTTCTCGTGCAGCGGCGGGGCGATCGATTCGGGAAGGAAGTGGAAGCCCCAGATGAGCGCCAGCAGGCTGGGCGCCACGCCAAAGGTGATCGCGTCGGCGAGCGAGTCGAGCTCTTTGCCGAAGTCGCTGCAGGTGTTGGTCATGCGCGCGATGCGTCCGTCGAGCGCATCGAAGGGGATCGCGAAGATGATGGCGATGGCTGCCCAGTCGAGGTGGGTGTGCGCGTCGCCTGGTTCGCTGATGGCGGCAATCGTCTGAGTGATGGAAAAGAAGCCGGCGGCGATGTTTCCCACGGTAAAAAGCGAAGGCAGCAGGAACATGCCGCGGCGCAACTGCGCGCGCGCCCTGGCTCTGGCGAGTGCGGGATCGAGGTGGTTCATGGACGGCCTCCGCTCGCAGCTTTCATCACTGCCAGGACACTCGAGCCGCCCTTCACGCGCTGGCCGACCTTCACACGGATCTCCGCGGCGGGCGGCAGAAGGACATTCACCCGAGAGCCAAACTTGATGAGGCCCACACGCTGGCCGCGTTCGACCGTGTCGCCCTCGCGCAGGTTGAAGACAATGCGTCTCGCCAGCAGGCCGGCGATCTGGTGAAAGGTTACCTCGATTTCCTGCCCACGCACTGTCGCGATGTTCTGCTCATTCCGGTCCGCCGAGGTGGGGTTCATTGCGTTCAGGTACTGGCCCTTCTGGTAGCGAACGCTTGAGAGGACGCCCGCGATGGGCGAGCGGTTCACATGCACATCGAAGACGCTGAGAAAGATGCTGATTCGCTGCCTGGGACCCTCGGGGGTGGTGATGGAGGCCGTCTCGGTGACCAGACCGTCCCCGGGCGAGACAATCAGGCCGGGTTCGCAGGGGATGGCCCGCTGAGGATCGCGAAAAAACCAGAGAAAGAAGGCCGCCAAAAGTACGGGCGCGATGCTCCATGCCCAGCCGCCTGTAACCCACGCTAGTAAGGCTGCTACCGCCAGCAGGCTCAAACCGTAGATGTAACCATCACGAACCATAGTCCCAAACGATTATACGGTGATTGCGCCGCGACGGAGAATTTTGGAGGCCGATCTAACGGTCAGACATCGTCGAAGATCTCCAACGGGCGTCAGGGCTGGAGACGCGATTCCATAGTGGATGTACAATCAGATCGTACTTCTCTGCGCGGCGCAGCTTGCGCCGACTGCATTTTGCTTCACTTCTTGTCTTGCGAGCAGCATAGATGGATGGCTCGTGCCCTTATGAAAGCGAACGCGGATCCGTTGCCAGTGACCCCTTCGAGATAGGGAACCTCTCTGCCGCATGAGATCCGTTTGCGCGGAATCGAAGGCGCTGTGCGAGCCAAAGGAGCGGCCATGGAAGGTTTAGCTGCAGGTCTGGCAAAACAGCGATTCAGCGAAGCCATCGAGTCTTTTCGGGAGAAGAATCGCCGGGCTGCATTGAACGAGATGAACGAGGCGCTGTCGGGTGGTTTGGCGGATGCGGCGTGCGGCCTGATGCTGCTCAAGACGTTCTCCGCGCGCAAAGAGCAGTACGACGAGATCCTGCGCGAACTAGGGGCCAACATCGTGCGCCTGGCAGAGATGCCGACCATGTTCGAAGTCAGCGGATATGGTATCTATCTATTGGCGAGGTGCTACGCCTATCTGGGAATCAAGAGAGAACGGCAGTTATCCAGCTTCTTAAGGACAACCTTCAAGGTAAACATCCGGAATGAGCCGATGGAAAAGGCCTCGTCTCTCTATATGCAGTGCATTGCGCGGGATTCAAGCTTCGTTGATGCACTCTTTGAGCTGGGGTTGGTCCACGAAATCGGATTGAACTCAACCGCCATCGCCATTGAAGCCTATGAGATCGTCACGGAGTTGAATCCGGACCATATTTTGGCGCGCGGGAGTCTCGCAAATCTGTATAACCAGACCAAGCAACTTGAAGAGGCGCAGGAAGAGGCCGAGCATTTTGTGCGGCTGAGCCCGAATGCCATCTCTTATGGCACGCTTTCAGAGATCTATGCGCGCCAGAAGATGACAAAAGAGGCCTGGCTGGCCGCCAGGGCCGCGAAGCAACTTCCCGATTACCGCGAAGTTAGGGAGAGATTCTCAAGCCGGATGTATCTGCTCTCGCCCGAGACCGTAGCACCGGTTCCAGAGCCCGGAGAATTTCAGAGGCCGATAATGCAGGAACCCG
The DNA here is from genome assembly GCA_050010735.1 of Occallatibacter sp. Classification (GTDB taxonomy): domain Bacteria; phylum Acidobacteriota; class Terriglobia; order Terriglobales; family Acidobacteriaceae; genus Telmatobacter. The sequence continues at coordinate 61,520 of JBEKKL010000009.1, forward strand.
ACTTGCGAGCGCACCTGACACGGTGAGATCGCACCAAAGCGCCTCTCAGGCAACTCGCCTGCTTTGCTCCGCAGCCCGAAGACTTTAGGCGGGGACCGCCAACCTGCGCTCGAGACTGAAGATCAGGTCCTTGGCGTGCAGTTTAAGCTTTTTGAGGCGCACTTCCTCGATCTGATCTTCTGCGGAGAGATAGGGTTTTTCGAGCAGTTCTTCCAGCCGCTGAGCGTAGTGGCTATGTTCGGCATGCAGGCGATTGATTTCTTCGCTCAGCGTAGAGTCCTTTATTTCATCCATCCAGCACCCCCGAATATTAATGATCATTTACATATATCGCCGCGAGAAGCCAACTCGCAAGTCCAAAATCAACCGCCGGTAACCGGGCTGTGGAATTCAACGGCGAAACCAGGGTTGCTCTGGTGAGGACGCAGGGTCAAAGTTTAAGGGTCAACAGGAGCGCATCCTCAACCGGATCAACGTAATAGCGTGGACGATGGCCGGTTTGGCCGAAGCCAAGACGGCGGTAGAGGGCCTGAGCCGGCAGGTTTGAAGTACGAAGTTCCAGCGCTACCTCTGCGATACCGGCCCGGCGAAGCTCAGCGGCCAGCGCAACAAAGAGGGCGCGCGCCAGGCCCTGGTGTTGGTGCTCCTGGGCGACGGCGATGGTTTCGAGTTCGGCTTGGGGCGGAATCAGGCTGGCTACGGCAAATCCCGCGAGACTGTGGCCGGGAGATTCGATTACCAAGGCGATGCGGGGCAGAGTGGCCTGGGTGTCGAGCGCAGCAAGGTAGGCTGCGCGGGGCCAATGCGGGGCTTCGGCCAAACTCTGGTCGACCTCGATGACGCGGTCGAGGTCAGCCGGAGTCATGCGGCGAATCCTGACGGGCAGTAGGGGATTCATGGGTGCTGTGAGGCTGCTGTGGCCGATTCGGCGAACGGTTCGGGGCCGAAGATCTCGGCGTCGCTGCGGCGGAGGTAGTTGCCGTCAAGCAAGGCCAGGTCGACGAATTCTCTGGCTTCCACTCGCGGAGCGCAGAGCGTGAGTGCGTCGGCGGCTGTCGGTGGCGCCGTTGGGATCAGTGCGGTCGCTGGCCAGGCCGAGCTTAACAACTCGGCGGCGGCCTGGTCGCAAAGGGCGACTTGCGTTGGCGCTGGATGGACTGCCGCAAGCTCCGGCGCTCCGGCCAGCAGTTCATGATCACCCAGCCGCAGAAAGAGCTCGTGGCGATGCGCATCGAGCGCCGCTGCATGTGTGTGTGACCTTGCAGCCAACACTTCGAGGCGCGAGACGGCTACGACAGGAATCTGAGATGGCTCGGCGAGGCCTTTGACGGCGGCGAGGCCTACGCGTACGCCGGTGAAGCTGCCGGGGCCGTTGACGACGACCATTGCAGCCAGATCGCGCAGAGCGATGCTGTATTGCGCGAGCAGATCGCCGACGGCTGCGACCAATGTGGCGGAGTAGCTGCGGCCTTCGAGTTCGATCTGGCCTAGAACTTCGATGCTCTGGCCGGAGAGACGACCGAGCGCCACCGAACCGGAGGGTCCGCAGGTGTCGATGGCCAAAAGGTACGTCGCTTCGGACATTAGCTCCTCTTAGACCGCAGCCAGCGCCTGCTTCAGGTCGGCGATCAGGTCTTCCTTGTCCTCGATGCCGATCGAGAGGCGGATGCGGCCTTGGGTGATTCCCATGGTGGCGCGCACCTCTTCGCTGACTGAGCCATGCGTCGTCGTGGCCGAGTGCGAGGCCAGCGACTCGACACCGCCGAGCGACTCCGCACTGAGGAAGATCTTGATTGCTGCCAGGAAGCGTGCCGCACCTTCGCGCGACTCGACCTCGAAGCTCATCATCGAACCGAAGCCTCGCTGCTGCTTGACGGCGAGATCGTATTGCGGATGGGCCTTCAGGCCGGGATAGGCGAGCTTGCCGACTTTGGGGTGCGTCGAGAGGTAATCGGCCACGGCGCGACCGTTCTCCTCGTGCTGCTGAATGCGCAAAGGCAGGGTCTTGATGCCGCGCAGGACGAGGAAGCACTCGAAGGGCGACATGACGCCGCCGGCGGCCTTCTGCACGAAGAGGAAGCGCTCTTTGTGCTCTGGCGTGGAACCGATCAGAGCGCCGCCGAGGCCGTCGGAGTGGCCGTTGAGGTACTTGGTCGTCGAGTGCATCACGATGTCGGCGCCCAAGGCGAGCGGGCTTTGCAAGACCGGCGAGAGGAAGGTGTTGTCGACACTGACTTCGGCGCCTTGGGCGTGGGCGATTTTGGCGACGGCGGCGATGTCGGTGAGCACCATCAGCGGGTTGCTGGGTGTCTCGATGTGAATGAGTTTGGTGTTGGGCTTGATGGCAGCCTCGACTGCCGCGAGGTTGCTGGTGTCGACGTAGTCGATCTCGATGCCGTAGCCGGAGACGATCTTGTCGAAGAGGCGGAAGGTGCCGGCGTAGACGTCTTTGGAGCAGAGAATGTGGTCGCCCGCGTGGAGCATGGCGACGAGAGCCGAGATGGCCGCCATGCCGGTGGTGAAGGCATGAGCGCTGTGGCCGCCTTCGAGGGCAGCCAGCGCCTCTTCGAGACGGTCGCGCGTGGGGTTGCCGGCGCGCGAGTAATCCCAGCCGCGGTCGGTGCCGATGCCGGTGAGCTCAAAGGTCGAGGAAAGGTAGACTGGCACATTGACGGCACCCGTCTGCGGGTCGGGATATTGGCCGGCATGAACGGCGAGGGTCGAGTACTTCATCGGGGAAGCGGTCATGGTTCGTGGACTTGTCTCCTGATTTCAAGCTTATCGCAGCGATGCGCTGACGGAGGAGGATAGAGATCAGGGGCAGAGATCAGGGGGCTGAGATCAGAGATCAGGGGTCGGGGATCAGATGTCGGGCGCGGCGACTTGGAATTCAGGGACCCCCACCGGTATTCTGTAGGCAAATTCTTTGTTTTCTGTTGATTGCGGGCATGGTTACGCTGCAAAATATTGAAAATAATGAGGTTACCCGCAGAATATTCATCTGGAAAGAGTTACGGGAGGTTTACAGGCGATTGGGCAGCTATCGGAGGATCGACTGGTTCTATTGTGCACGGGAGATGGAAATAATCGGCAAGGAGTTGGGGAATGGGCGATGTTTTTTGCGGTCTAAAAGCTGGGAGGATGAGGGTCCGTGGTATCCCCGGTCTCCAATTGCGAGGGCGAGGGACCGGGGGCACCCGCTCGGGTGAAAGAGCGATCATTTTTTCCGGACCTCAAAACCGGGAGGATGAGGTTCGCGGCTCGCGGTGTCAAAGTCGAGATTTGGACCTCGCGCCTCACGAGGCTTTCAAACGTTCGTGGTCTCGTAGGTCCGGAAAATGCGCGGGACCAGGGGCACCGGCGAGGCATCATGCGTGGCCCCTTCGGCGTTTCTCGGTAGTAGTATTTGCCTGAAGGAAAGAAGTCTCGCCGGTGTGCCCATCTCTGACGAACGAAAGGACGCCTATGCTGGATCACATTTTTCTTTCGGTTAGCGACATCGAGCGTTCGATCGCGTTCTACACCGCGGCGCTAGCTCCTCTTGGCATCACCACACGCATCGACTATGACGGCAAAGACGGACCGCCTGGCCATCCAGACCTGAAGGGATTCGGGGCAAACGGCCGCATCTTCTTTTGGCTAAGGCAGGGCCGCGCCGACAGCCACTCAGCGCATGTCGGTTTCGTGGCTAACAGCCAGAGTGAAGTGGATGCTGCCTATGCCGCCGCTATTGCTGCGGGAGCCACGGATAAGGACGCGCCGGGCGCTCGGCTCTACTATGACCCGCGCTACTACGCAGCCAATATCCTTGACCCGGACGGCTATAGCCTCGAATTCGTATACAAGAGCTGGCAGCACTAAGCGCCGCTCGATGAGTGCTCTGTCGGGCTATCGAGCGATCACAGCATCATTAATCGGCAAGTCGGCAATGCGACCGAAGCCTGGCACCTATCTCGCTGAAGATCGCCGTTGCTTGCGGCGTTTGCCGGGAGTAATGTGCGGCTTGGATGATTTCCTGCGATCCCAGTTCTCAAAAGCGCGACCTCGGGTAACCCAATCTTGATGGTTGATTGAGATATGGGCCACCCACCCAATCGAGATCGAGTCGCCTATGTTGAGCGCGATCTCTTAACTTGAGATCGATGGGGCTGCTGAGCTTCGCAATCTCCGTTTCAGAACGGCACGGCGCAGTTTTCTATGACTCCGGAGGACGAGTACCCATCCCGGTCCTTTTTCTTGAACCAATTTGATGCACATTTGTGATCATTGCCCAGATAGCCTAGTGCTGCTTTGGCAACCCCAAATCGCTCCTCGCTTCTGCATCGATTATGTCGCGACAACGATCTACGCTGGCGCTGTATTGTTCCAGCCTGTCTTCCTGATCCAAGCCCTCGCCGACAGGTGGAGCGGGATACCAGTTCGTTGTCAGCTCTCTGATGGCAATATTGGATGCTCTCGATATGCGGAATGCGCCCTCGTGAAAGATTCTCCGCAGATCCTCCACTTTTTCTGACACGGTCGACCAATGTTCTAATTGGTTGTCGATGGACACGTGTTCCGCTCCCATGTTGCTCATTCGGGCTAAACTGACTTGTATTTGAGACAGGCTGTCTATGATCCTCCGGTAAGCCTCTTCCTGGCGCTCCCACCACCTTTGGGAAGAAAACTCCCGGAGCGCCCGCTTGACAGTTAGCCACGCCGCCAATCCTGCTAGGAAGACATCCTTGGCAATCTCGAAAAGCAAGTTGGCTAACGCTGCTGGTGCAAGCATACGCAACATTCTAGCTAGCCACCGCCGCTGTGCCAATAGTGTTGGCGAGTCGGCGGGGCCCCGCATCTCGACCAACCATCAGGACAGGATGCCCAAGCCCCGGCGTTGAGACAGAAGTTGCGCACCCTCAACTCCAATCTCTGAAGAACCGGCCCCAGTTCACGCCTATGCGCTCATTGAGGCCCGATAGGTCCCCGCAAGTCGCCTTCTCGACGGTTTTCGCTGTTTCCTGGTGCTTCGGCGGACGAACGGTTCATCAGGGCTGCACTGCTATGCGCCACCGCCGTTCTTTTTGGGGGATTGGGTCAGCAGGTTTTTAATGGAGTCAGCGCCGAAGCCCAGGGCTACTACGGCCAGCGTGGCGGGGAAGAAGTCGAGCTTGGCGAGTTGATCGAGAGCGCCGGCTTCGAGACCCGCGAGAGCAACGCCGAAGGCGATGAGGAAGCGTACGGCCTCGGCGAAGGCGCGGGTGGCCTGATGCGGCTTGGGCGGCTGAATCTCAAGCACCCCTTCGATCGTATCGGCGGCGTCAAGGTTCTTGTGGCTTTGCACTGAGACAGCGATCCTGACCTTGCGGCCATTCTTCTTCAGCCGGAAGGGCTTCTTTCCGGATTTTCTGTGGGTAGCTTCTTCGCCCTCGGAACCGTTTTGCAGTGGCTCATCGCCGAGGAAGTAGTGGCAGACTCTGGGACCGTCTTCGGTGAGATCTCCTGGAAAGCTCCACTTGAAGGCCAGCCTGTTGAGTGCCGCAGCGGCACAGAAGCGGGGATCGTCGAAGGAGACTGTGAAGTAGACGGGGAGGAAGGGTCTTGCCTTTTGCGTGTCGAACTCGACTCGCACACGCTTGGTGCCGTCGGCGCGTACCTTGTCGATCTCAGCGAGGATGTCGGCTTCGTAGATGTCTTCGCGCATCTCCTGCACCAGCGTAGTGGCGGCGCGCAAGGATTTCCAGGAGAGGGTGCTGAGCATGTCGATGAGTTCGCACTCGTGATCGAGGAGGCGCTCTTTGGAGCTCTTGCCTGGCTGGGCGCAGTTGAGGGATTTGCCCTCTGGCACGGTGGCCCTGACCATGGCGTAGTCGAGCGCCGCATGGGCGGCGGCGATGGCGTGATCGATGGCAAAGAACATGGGTTGGACGATGTTGGCTGGATCTTCGAAGGGGGAGTCGAGGACGGCGAAGATGCCCGGCAGAGCCTGTTTGAGGTCGGCGTAGTAGGCGGCCGGAAAGGAGTCGATCCGGTCCTTGAGCTGCTTGAAGTTGGTTGCGATGAGCTTGGCCTGGGCTGCGCTGTCGTCCAAGAGGGCAAGCGCGGCCTCGGCTTTGCTGAGCTGAAGGTTGGCGGCGTTGACATCCTCATCTGGGAGCGAAAAGGAGTGGAGCTGATTGGAGGCCGATTGGAGTGTGCGGTCGATGTCGTCGGTGATGGAGGGGGGAGCGGTTGCGGAGGCGTCTGTGAATCTGCGGCGGAGTTCATCAAGGCGTTCCGCGACGACGAGGCGCTTGGCTAGGCGGTCGATGGAGATGGAGACGTCTTCAAAGCGTTCCCCCGAGGAGAGCGATAAGGGTCCCACTTCGTTGAGCGCTCGGGCGATTTTGGCCCGCTCAAGGCGCAGCAGAACGCGCAGATAGGAGTCGACGCGGGCGCTTACGCTGCTGGTGCGGTCGGCGAGGTCGTTGATCTGGCGGTGCAGTGCGACTTTTTTGAGGATGTTGGGCAGAACCGAGCTGCCGAGGAGCGAGAGCAGGCCGCCCAACAGGAGGAAGATCATGACGTAGATGGCGAAGAGGACCTCGGTCCAGTCGGGACCGAGGCGCATCATGGTGAGAGTCACGGGGATGGCTTCGACGGGCAGAAGGTCGCTTGAGACGCCATGCGGGCCGCGCTGGCTGACGATGAGAAGCCCATTTCTCTCGGTCGGACGAATGAAGTCCTTCCAGGAGTAGACCTCTTTAGGGGGCGAGAGCTGGATGCGGGAGCGGCCGTTGGGAATGAGGATTACATGGTCTGTCTTGACGACGGTGCCGCCGAGCTGGAAGCGCCAATCGAGCGAGAAAAACTCCGTACCGCCGTTTTTCAGGGTGAGAGCGACGGTTCTTCCATAGGTGAATTTGAGGGGTTTCTCGGGAGTTCCGTTGCCATCGAGGGTGATGTTGAGCGGCACATCGACCGCTACCGCATCTAACTGGCCGATTTCGTCATTTTGGTTAAATAGCTTGGCGTCGGCGGCGGTGGTGCCGGCGAGGTTGCTAACGCTGGCCACGATCTGCAAGGACTGGCCGGGAACAATCTGCGCGGGAAGAGCCGCGGCGCCGGCTTCGAGGGCAAAGGTCACCTTGGGCATTGGCAACCTGGCGTGCGAGGTCAGATCGAGGAAGGTTCCGGCATTGAGGGCGAGAGGAAGAGCGGATTTGCCTGAATTGGTCAGGACAAAGCGCGCGGCGCCGGAGCCGCTGCGCAGAATCACAGGCTCATTGGAGACAAGCCTGAGCTGAGCTTTCGTTGTTGGCGCAAGGCACGCGAGCAGCACAGGCGTCCATCGCACGATCCGCAGCAATCGCATCGCTTACCTCCCGCTGACGAACTCAAGTATGGAAAAAGAAAGGCTGTGCAGAGGCTACCAAGATAACGTTACGAGCCCGGCCGGTCAACGGGGATCTTCCAACAGGGGTATTGGAATAGTGCGGGCGGGTGCTTGTCCGTTACTGATTGGGGCTTCAAAAAAGCAGACCCAGGGAAGACAAACGCGGATGAGAAGGGCTAATTGTGCGACTGCGCGGAGGACTTCTTGGCGGCACGCGCTGCCGGGTAGTAGCCGGTGCGGGTGCGGACGTTGAGCTTGCCGTGGCTCTTGTCCTCGGCGGTGACGGCAACACGGCGGAAGCCCGGCTCGGTGGTGGGTTTGGTGGAGTGGTAACCCAGCGTGTACTGGGTGCGAATGTCACGCGCGACCTCGGCGGCGATCTGATCGATCTGCTCGATGCTTTTGGGGAAGAAGGCCATGCCGCCGGTCTCGGTGGAGAGCATCTCGAGGGCGCGATGGGCGTGGCGGACCTCGGAGCGGCTCATCTCGTCGCCAAAGAGCAGACCGATGGAGTAGATCACCGGGCCGGAGAGTTGCTGGACGCGGTGGATGGTCTGCTCCAGGCCGAGTTGCGAGGCGTTGTCTTCGCCATCCGTGATGAGGATGAGGACCTGCTTTGGGCGCTTGCCGTCGGCGACCAGCTTGTCTGCCGAGGCGACGACGGCGTCATAGAGCGCGGTGCCGCCACGCGACTCAAGATGCCCGAGACCCTCACGCAGCTTGTTCACGTCGGAGGTGAACTCCTGGTCGATGAAGGCCTCGTCGGAGAAGTTGACGACAAAGGCCTCGTCCTGGGGGTTGGAGGCCTGGACCAGATCGAGGGCGCTCTTGTTGACCGAGGGCCGCTTGCGGCTCATGGAGCCGGAGTTGTCGACGACCAGCGCGATGGAGACGGGAAGATCGGTGTGCTGAAAGCTGATGAGCCGCTGCTGGACGCCGTCTTCGGAGATCTGAAAATCGTCTTTCTTCAGGTCGGGAACGAGGTGATTGTGGTCGTCGAGGACGGTGCAGTTGAGCACGACCTCTTCGACATCGGCATGAAAGACGTAGCCGCCGCTGTCTTTGTGTATGGCAGGCGGCGCGGGAGTCTCCACGTCGGGAGACCGCACCGGGTCGTGGTCGACGGTGAGCGGCGCGGCTGATGGAGGGGGCGCGGCCGGCGCGGAGGATTGCTGTGCGGTAAGGATCGCAGCCGCTCCGGCGAGGAAGAGCGCGAGAGCCGCGTTATTGCAAAGGCGCATAGTAGCCGGTGCGTGCATGGACGGTCAGAGGTGGCAATCCCGGTGGAGGATTGACCTTCACTTTCACTTTACGCCATTTGCCGTCGCGAACGAGATTCTTGGGCCGGTATCCGATGACGTATTGGTTGCGAAGCTCGGTCGAGATCTTCTCGGCAATGTCGCCCATCTCGGAGAGATCGTCGACGCGAAAGAGGCGTCCGCCGGTCTCTTCGCTGACGTCGTTGAGCAGTTGCGGGCCGGTTCGCTCCTCGGGGGTGGAGGCATAGGGATCGAAGATGCCGATCGAGTAGATTTCAACGTCGGCCTCGCGCACCTGGGAGCGCACCTCGCCCTCGGTGTAGCGGGAGCGGTTGTCGCCGCCGTCTGAGACGACCAGGAGGGCCCGGCGCTCATGGCGCGCGTCCCGCATTTTGACGAGGCCATAGTAGATGGCGTCGAGCAGGGCTGTGCGGTGGCCGCTCTGGACCGTGGCCAGCCGGGCCTGGATATCCTCGACCGAGTTTGTGAAGTCCTCGATCAGCTCCGGCCGGTCGTTGAAGCCGATGACGAAGAACTCGTCCTGGGGGTTGGCCGTTTTGATGAACTGGAGGATCGACTCACGGGCGCGGATCAGCTTGGAACTCATCGAGCCGGAGAGGTCAAAGATGATGCCGATGGAGACCGGCGCGTCTTCAGCGGCAAAGGAGGTGATCTTCTGCTGGCCGCCGCCCTCGTAGACCTGGAAGTCCTGCTGCTCGAGGCCAGTGACGAGGCGATTCATAGGGTCCGTGATGGTGACCGGGACCAGCACCATATCGACGTTCATTCTGATGCGCGCGCCGGGATGGATCTTCAAGGCGTCTGGGCCGGTGGCGGCGGGCGCCTCAACACCGGCTGGGGCGCCGGTTGTGGAAGTGGTGCTCGACGGCGGGGTTACATGCGGCTTGTCGAGGGGGTTGTCCTGTGCCGGGGCTCGCGGGAGAAGCGCCACCGCCAATCCGCAGATCCACAACCGGCTCAGGAGCCGCTGCCAACTGCCATGCCCGCCGAGGGGCTTACGCTCAAAGGGAAGCATCTTCATTGCCGCGGCACCAAGGATTGAAGGCGATAGTAGCATGATCGAGGGTAGGCTGGCGTCAACGCCTTGTCATCGTATTGTCGTGTAGCGGTTACAGCGGGAAGGGGTAACGGGCCGTCCCCGGGATCGACTGATCGTCGCTGAGATACAATCAAGCCTAGGCGAGCAACTGCCCGGAATTGAATAGGATTGGGCCATTGCGCGCGAATTCCACCGATCATTCGGGGAGAAAGACCTTCAGCATGGCCCATATTTATCCCTTCCGCGCCTGGCGTTACAACCCTTCGTTCGTCCGCCTCGAGGACGTTGTGACTCAGCCCTACGACAAGATCACTCCGGCGATGCAACAGGCCTACTATGATCGCAGTCCCTACAACCTGGTGCGGATCATTCTGGGCAAACCTGAACTATTTGATGCATCAGGAACGGAAAATGTTTATACACGTGCGGCGCGCGACTTCAAGGCCTGGCAGGAGCAAGGGGTACTCGCGCAGGAGAAGTCGCCGGCGATCTTTGCCTACTCGCAACGGTTTAGACTCCCCGGAACGGAAATTGTCAAAGAGAGGCGCGGATTTATCGCTCTCGGCAAGGTCCACGAGTATGCAGACAAAGTGATCTTCCGCCACGAGCAGACGCTCAGCAAGCCAAAGGGAGACCGGCTCAACCTGCTGAAGGCCACACACGCGCACTTTGGGCAGATCTTCATGCTCTACTCCGACCCCGCGGGCAGCGTGGAAAAGACTCTCTATGACGGCGCCGGCCCGGCGGAAGCGGAGGTGACGGACGAGTACGGTGTGCTGCACCGGATATGGAAGGTCAGCGACCCAGCGGTGATCAACCAACTTACCACTGCGATGGCTGACAAGAAGCTGATCATCGCCGACGGACATCATCGCTACGAGACGGCGTTGAATTATTCGAAGGAACATGGGCCAAGCGCATCGGCCAAGGCCGAGTTCAGCACCAGCCAGCTGCCGCAGCCCGCATACCCCGAGGCCGCGGTGATGATGACCTTTGTGAACATGGATTCGGATGGGCTGGTGATCTTGCCCACGCATCGGGTGGTGCATAGCCTGGCGAAGTTCGATCCCGACGCTTTTTACAGAGCGGCAGAAGACTTTTTTCAAGTTGATACCTTGCCGGCCTATAGCGCTGATCAGTTCCTTGACACACTTCGGCGACAGAGCGGCACTGCCTTCATTGCCGTCACTCGTGGCGGTGAGTTCTTGCTACGCGCAAAGGCTGGGCCCGTGGCGGCCGCGCTGGCAGGTCTGCCCGAGCGCCAGCGCCAGCTTGATTTGAGCTGCTTGCACTCGATCGTGCTCGACAAGCTGCTGGGTCTCGATGCGGAGAAGGTGCGCGAACAGACCAATCTGCGGTATCTGAGAGATGCGAATGAGGCCGTGGACCAGGTTCGCCGGGGCGAGGCAGATGTTGCATTTCTAACGAACCCGGTTTCGATGGAGCAACTGAAGGAGGTGGCCTTTGCGGGCGATGTGATGCCGCAGAAATCCACCGACTTCTTCCCCAAGCTGCTGAGCGGTTTGGCGATCTATGCGCTCGATTAACCGCAGACTGGCGGTGATTGTTGCGAGTGGGCTGGTCGGGCTGCCAGCCGTCGCGCAGCAAGCCCCACCAGCTCCCCCGGCACGGTTTGTGGTTGTGCTGGATGCTGCGCACGGCGGCGACGATGCGGGTGGACGCCTCAGCGACAATCAGCTGGAAAAGAACCTTACGCTGTCGTTGAGCGTGAGGCTGCGATCGCTGCTTGGGGCGCGCGGCATCCAGGTGGCGACGACGCGGGAATCGGATGTGGCAGTTGATCCCGTAAAACGGGCGGAGATTGCCAACCACGCGCAGGCTCAGGCATGCCTGAGCATTCATGCCTCAGAGAGCGGCTCGGGAGTGCATCTCTACGCATCATCGTTGAGTCCGGCACAGCCGGTGCGCTTTGCTGCCTGGAAGACCGCGCAGGCCGGGTGGGTGACTCGTTCGCTGGCGCTCGAAGGCGTGTTGAATTCAGCGCTGCTGCAGGCGGGACTCAATGTAACCCTGGGCCGTAGCTCCCTGCCGGTGCTGGATAGCATGACCTGCCCGGCGGTGGCTGTGGAGATTGCTCCGGTGGTGGGCCAGGACAAGAAAGTGGCCTCGGCGCTTGGAGACCCGGACTATCAGGCGCGCTTGGCGACGGCGCTGGCTGCTGCGCTCGTGGAGTGGCGGGCCGATGCCTGGCGGACAGACGTTGGGCGAACTGGGGGCCATCCGTGATTCCCCGCCATCAGAAACTGCTCTTTGGGATTTTGCTGGTCGCTTCGCTCATCATGGGTGTGACGCTTTGGCGGCTGCGCGAGCGCGCTCATCAGCGGCTGCTCGCGGGCCAGGACTCGGCTCCGACCAGCGCTCCTCAGATTGCGCCCGCCGAAGAGGCAACGCTACTGGTGGCCAACGACAGCGACGGCTCGCTCTTGACTCAGGTGCGCGCGCTGCCGCTGCCCACAGATCCGGGGGCTCGCGCACGGGTTGTCCTGGGCAAGCTGCTGGATCTCTATGCCGTTCCGGATGCGACTCACCCGGTTCCGGGAGGTGGCGCTTCGGTGCTGCAGGTGTTTCTGATGCCCGCGCCGTACTTCGGAAGCAGAACACTCACGCCGGTGGGATCCAAAACCGGCAAGTCAGCCGTAGAGTCAGCTGACACTGCGGGTAGCCCGCAGCTCGCGGTGGTGAATCTGGCGGGCAGCTTTGCCGCCAACCACCCGTCGGGCATCGAGACCGAGACGCTGACGGTGCTGTCGATCTGCGGAACTCTGCACGCCAACCTGCCCCGCGTCACACAGGTGAGATTTTTGGTGGATGGTCAGCCGCGGGCCACTCTTGCCGGCCATGCGGACCTGACAGGAACGTACCTGGCTGCCGAGGCGGTGCCAAGGCCATGACCGCGCATCTCACCAAGGTGGTTTCAATTTCACCCGATTCGCGGTAAAATGAGGGGGTTATGCCCAAGCCTGTTTACATCACGGCTCGACGGCCCACCCAAGCCGAAATGGTGAGGCACCTGCGCATCTCCAAGGCTCGCAAGAAAGAGTTACAGGCAATTGTGGACGAGTTCAAGTCTCAGCTTTCCCATCTTAGAGAAGCACCTGTGACCTCGATCGAACCGGAAAAGAGGCGCAAGCGTGCCTCTGCCGCCTGACCCAAACGCTGTCTTCCTCAACATCCCATACGACGAAGAATTCCGCAGCCTCTACATCGCTTATATTGTTGGGCTCTATCAGTTGGATTTGGTTCCTCATCTAGCTTCGGAGATCCCTGGGGGCGGGCGCAGGCTGGACAGAATCTTTCAGCTCATCAAGAGCTGCCGCTACTCGATCCACGACCTTTCGAGAGTGGAATTGAGCACCTCCCACTCGGCAGTGCCACGTTTTAACATGCCCGTGGAACTGGGCATGACAATCACTTGGGCTCATCTGAACCCGAACCGCCACGCGTGGTTCGTTTGGGAGTCGGAGCCATATAGACTCCAACGATCAGCTAGCGATCTGAACGGAACCGACCCCTACATCCACAACGGCACGCCGGAGGGTGTTCTCCGTGAGCTTCGCAATGCTTTCCGACGCGACCGTACGCCATCCGTGCCGAGAATGCTGGACGCTTATCGCTTAATCGATAGCGCCGTTCCTTCAATTCTCTTGAGAAACGGGACGCGCAATCCATACGACAGGAGCGTATTTATGGATCTGTGCTGGCTGTCCTCAAGTCTGGCAGATTTGTTTCGACGGACTAAGCCCACGGTCTGAGAATTATGCCTCCCACGATCGGTGTTTTCGATTCCGGATTTGGCGGTCTGACGGTGCTGCGAGCGCTGGTGGCGCGGATGCCGCGCGCGCGATTTGCCTTTATCGGCGACACGGCTAGGCTGCCCTATGGCTCAAAGTCCCGGCGCACCATCGCTCGATACGCGGCGCAGAGCGCGCAGTTTCTGGTGCGCGAGCAGGGCGCGGAGTTTCTGGTGATCGCCTGCAACACGGCCAGCGCTTTGGCATTGGACGCCATCGAAGAGGCGGTGCCGGTTCCGGTGCTGGGCGTGATTGAGCCGGGAGCCGAAGCTGCGCGCGCCGCCTCTCGCACTGGCGACGTGCTGGTGATCGCTACCGACGCAACCGTGCAAAGTCATGCGTACGCGGCGGCATGCCAGGCGCGCGGGTTGAGGGCTCTGGAGAAGGCATGCCCGCTGCTGGTTCCGCTGGTCGAGGAGGGATGGACGGATCATCCCGTGACGGCCGAGGTGATTCGCATTTATCTGGATGAACTGAACGCGGAGGCTGCCGCGCAAGGCATGAAGCCCGACACGCTGGTGCTGGGCTGCACCCACTATCCGCTGCTCCGAGGGCTGATCGAAAGGGCCGTGCCGGCTGCGGTGCGGGTGATCGACTCGGCCGAGGCCGCCGCGGAGTCTGCTGTGCGCTTATTTAATGGACGCGCTGCGCGGCAGGCCGGGGAAGAAGCCGGAGGGCCATTGCCGGTGACGCAGCTCAAGTGCTTTGCCACGGATTCGGTGGAGAAGTTTGAGCGGCTTGGTTCGCGCTTTCTCGACCGGCCTACGGGAAAGGTTGAGCTTGTGGATCTTGGCGGGTGAAATTCGCTGATATTCTATGAGTTGCCGGTCCGGTATCCCCAAACGCACGGGCCGTGGAGGACGAAAGCAAGCATGATCAATCTGGCGGGCAAGACAGCCGTGATCTTCGGGCTGGCGAACAAGCGTTCCATAGCCTGGGGCATCGCCCAAAGACTGCACGAAGCCGGCGCAACGCTGGCCATCTGCTACCAAAACGAACGCATGAAACTGGAGGCCGAGGGCTTGATCGCCGAGCTGCCGGGAGCGAGCGGCTATCAGTGCGATGTGACGAACGACGATGAGATCGACGCACTCTTTGCGGTGCTCGCATTGAAATATGGCAAGCTCGACATTCTGGTCCATGCAGTGGCCTTCGCGCCCGCCTCTGAACTGCGCGGGGAGTTCATCAACACCACCCGTGAAGGCTTTCGCATCGCGCTCGATGTGAGCGTTTACTCGCTGATTGCCGTGAGTCGCGGCGCCGCTCCGCTGATGACCGAGGGTGGCAGCATCATGACCCTGAGTTTCTATGCCGCCGAAAAGGTCGTTCCGAATTACAACGTGATGGCCGTGGCCAAGGCAGGCCTTGAATCCACAGTGCGCTATCTGGCCCATAACCTCGGGCCGAAGAATATCCGCGTGAATGCCATCTCTGCCGGTCCCATCAAGACTCTTGCCGCGCGAGGTGTCGGCGACCTGAGCGAGATGATGAAATCGCATTCCGATCGCTCGCCGCTGCATCGCAACGTAGATCAGAGGGAGGTAGGCGGCGCGGCACTATTCCTGGCCAGCGAGCTATCGAGTGGAACTACCGGCGAAATTCTTTATGTGGATTGCGGCTATAACATCATGGGGTTTTAGAGCGACTCTCTTGAAGGCGTAGAGCGGGCGTGGACCGGGATGCCCACGCGACAGCCGGCCTGAAGACCGGCGCTACCCACTTCCAGTCGAAATCAGAATTTCGATATTTGTGCCCAGATCCCGGGCTCAACGGGAAGCCCGAGTTTTCTGTTTTCGGCGCGAAGGCGCAAGGTCTGTTCTCCTGGGTAACGCACGCTCTTTCCCGGCTGCGCCGGAGGGCAGCCGTGAACCGATGCCACGATCTCATCGACGATCTTCGAGAGCATCTCGGGCGATCCCAGCGGCTGGGGATTGATTGCGAGAAAGAACTGCGAGAGGCCTGTCTCAAGGAGCGGGTCGGTTGAGAGCTGGTGTGTCGCATTGCCCAGCGCCATCATCGAGGCGATCATGTCGAGCACGATCGAAAGACCGGAGCCCTTCCAGTATCCGACTGGCAACGGGCGCTGAGTCCGCTCGATGGCCGCGGGGTCGCGTGTCAGATTGCCTATCGCGTCGAAGCCGCCATCAACCGGGAGCATCTCGCTTCGCTTTCTGTAGCTCTCCAGGGTCCCGTAGGAGAATTGCGAGATTGCCATGTCGAGCACAACCGGGCCATTGTTGCGCGGTACTGCGATGACGAGAGGATTGTTTCCGAGGACTGGCCTGGTTCCACCCCACGGCGGCAGGTTGGGCATTGTGTTGGTCCAAGAGAACGCGATGAGCCCTGCGTCGGCGGCCTGCCAGCCGTAGGTTCCTCCGCGCATCCAGTGGTTGGTGTTGCCGAGACTGACGCAGCCCAACCCATGTTCACGACTGAGAGTCATCGCTCGATCCATCGCGGCATAGGCGTTGAGATTTCCGGGGCCTTGGCATCCATCCCAACGTTCGAGTGCACCAAAGGCAGTGACGAGCCGCGGCTCTGCTTTGGGATCGACACATCCGTTACGAATGGTGGCAACGAAACGCGGGAAGCGGTTGATGCCGTGCGTATATACGCCATCGCAGGTGGTCTCGGCGAAGAGCCTCGCGCAGGCTTGCGCGCGCGGTGGAGTGAAGCCCAGTTTCAAGAGGACGAGTGCAAGCGTCTCTTGCACTTGGTCGAATGGGATTCGTTTCATGAGGCGTGCCGCAGTTACTCTTTGAGCGTTACAGTGATCTTGCGGGCGTCACCGCCGACGGACTCAATTACGATTTCGCCGGTGGATCTCTTGCGGATGCTCTTGAACTTCTCGCCCCACTCGACCAGCACCAGCGCGTCGGGCGTGAACAGTTCATCGAGGCCCAGCGTCTCAAGCTGGCGTTCGCCCTCAAGGCGATAGACGTCGAGGTGAAAGAGTTTGACGGGTTGGCCGCCGCGGGCACCGTGGTACTCGTGCAGGAGTGTGAAGGTGGGGCTGGTGACTTCATCGGGGTCGGCGGCCTCGAGAGCCTGCGCGATGCCCTTGACCAGCGTGGTCTTGCCGGTGCCGAGATCGCCCCGCAGGATCAGCAGCTGCGGTGGCACGAGCAGGCTGGCCAGCTTGCCGCCCACTTCAATGGTATCGGCACCGCTCTTGCTGGTGAACTCGTGCGTCCGGCTCGAGGCTGAAGGGGCGGCGTTGGTCATTAGGCTTCCTCATGGGAGATATCGGCCGATCGCGGCTTCGCCGGCAGCCCCTGTATCCAAAGATAATTGGTCAGACCACAGGAGCGAAAGCGAAAAGCCTGAGAAAGGTGATCGAGAGTGTCTGTGGCCAGGAGAGTGTGTTCATCGGCGGCGCGGACTGCCAGGTCGCCGGCCATCCCATGGAGATAGACCGCTGCTTCGACGGCCTTCGCGGGCTCGTTTGGATACTGCGCCAGCAGGCCGGCGATGAGGCCGGTGAGCAAGTCGCCGCTACCACCCTTGGCCATGGCGGGGTTGCCGGTGGTGTTGACGGCGACGCGGCCATCGGGGTGGGCGATGAGCGTGCGCGCGCCCTTGAGAACCACCGTGACGTTATTGAGCTGGGCGAAGCCGCGGGCGACTTCAAGGCGATTGTCCTGCACCTCGGCCGCGGTGTGGCTTGCCAGGCGTGCCATCTCACCGGGATGGGGCGTGAGGACGAGTGTCCGATTCTTGGACAGTTTGGTCAGCTGAGACGGCTGGGCAGCCAGAATGTTGAGCGCATCGGCGTCGACGACGGCTGGAATCTTTGTCGCCGAAAGCAGGCCCATCGTGAATTTGGCCGTCGTTGGGCTCTGGCCCAGACCGGGACCGATCGCGAGCACAGTCTTTCCGGAGGTGAGGGCGGAGGCGAACTCCGGAGCCAGGTTCTCTTCGGAGATCGAGCCGGCGTCGCTCGTCGCCAGTGGCCAGGTCATCAGCTCCGGAGCGATGTAGGCGACCAAGCCGAGGATCGGCTCGGGAACGGCAGCCGTTACCAGGCCCGCTCCTGCGCGCATTGCGGCCAGTGAGGTCATCGATGGAGCGCCGGATTTGCCTAGCGATCCGCCGACGACGAGCACGTGGCCGAAGTTGCCCTTGTTGGCCGTGGCGGTGCGAGGCGCTTGCGCGAGCGCGAGAGAGGAGCCGGCCCAGGTGAGGTTGAGTGATGAGACGATTGCCTCGTCGGGCGAGCCGATGGGCGCGACGACTACCGGTTGCGACCAGTGGCGCGTAAGCTGGCCGAAGACGTGAGCCGGCTTGGGCGCTGTAAAAGTAATGACCGCGTCGGCGGGAAAGACCGGAGTGGCTACGGCGGCGCTGGTCTGATCGGCTGGCCAGCCGCTCGGAAGATCGACTGCGAGGATGGGGGCTTTGCCGGCTTTGAGCCATGCAAGCGCGGCGAGCGGGAGGCCTTTGAGCGGCGGCTTGAAGCCGGTGCCGACGACGGCGTCGAGGATCAAGTCGGCTTCGAGGGCGGATTCGTGCTGGGTTAGGTCTTCGGCGGCCTCAATGATGTGAACGAGGCCATGCGCGGAGCTGGTGAGTTCCTGCCAGGCCTGCGCTGCATCGCCCTTGAGGCCATCGGGGGCACCGAGAAGGAGCGTGGTCACTTCAAAGCCGCATGCGGCGAGTTGCCGCGCAGCCATCATGCCGTCGCCGCCGTTGTTGCCGCGGCCGCAGAGGACCGTGATTCTTTTTGCCTGCGGAAAGTGCTGGCGCGCGAAGGCAGCCACAGCCGCTGAAGCGGCTAGCATGAGATCAGTCGATGGAATGCCGAACCGCTCAGTAGTCAGGCGGTCGCAGGCTTGCATCTCCGCTGCGGAAAGAACGTACATGGAAGCTATGGTACGACAGAGATCAGGAGTCAGAGATCAGGGATCAGGGAATAGCGATCATGGCGGGGTCTGGTTTCCCACCCTTGCGCCAGAAAGAACGCGCAAGGATGGGGCACCCGCCTTGCTTGACGCAGATGGCGGGCGGCCCGTACTCTCGCATCAAGAATTAGCGAGGCATTTCTCCATGGAATGGTGGCAAAAACATTGGCATAGTGTTGTCACACTGGGATGCATACTCATAACGGCATTCATCGAGGCTTGGCATGAGGCCACAAGCGGACTTCCGCCGACTTCACCCGTTCCTCGATTTCAGGGTTATTGGCACTATTTACCAATGATCCTCCTCATCATTGCTGGAATAGTCTGGCTGCTCGGTAAAAGAAAGAAGACTGCGGTTTTGCAATTGCAGCCGACAACCGGTTTGGTCCCAGGAATTCCTTCCATTTCAGCGTTACTAGGACAAAGCACTGATATGGACTTCAACGCGAAGCGATTCTTCGCAACTGCGTATTACAGCCCGATAACGGCGGAGGTCGAGAAAAACATAAAAACGGCCGCCGAACAAAACTCTCCAAATGACAAAGAGGCGTTCTATGCCCGGTTTATCGGTGTGGGTCTCGTTGCGTATCAGCACGATAGTACGTGGTACACAATTTATGGGAGTCAGTTGACTGCCATGGCTGAGATGAATTTTCGTGGCTTAATACCGATCGCAGATGTCAGGAAACACTATGACAAAGCAGTAGTGGATTTTCCGAATGCCTACATAACCTACTCATTCGAAGAGTGGATGGATTATCTGAAATGCCGATCGCTGATTGTCGTCTACCCTAGTCAGATGGTCGAGCTGTCATTCAAAGGAAAAGACTTTTTGAAATACATTGCACATGTTGGTTTTGATACTAAACGCAAGTTTTGCTAGAGGGTCTTGGCTGTTTGGGATCGGTGAAGTCCAGGATTAGGTGATGGTGCGGGAAAATCTTGCGGAATCGACCGAGGCGCAGCGGCAGATTACGCAGCTTCTTTCCTTGGCGGCGATGTTCTGCACTCATACGCCCATAAAGGTTTGCACCAGCAGCCAGCCGTTGAGGCCGGCGATCAGGATGGCTACGGTCCAGGCCAAGGCTTGGAGCCAAGGGGCGTTGACGAATTCGCCCATCTTTTTGCGGCTGTTGGTGAACATCACGAGGGGGACGACGGCGAAGCTCAGTTGCAGGGAGAGAATGACCTGGCTTAGGATGAGCAGCTTCTCGGTTCCCTGTTCGCCGGTGACCGCGACCACGATGATGGTGGGGATGATGGCCAGCGAGCGGGTGATGAGGCGGCGGAGCCAGGGCGAGAGCTTGAGGTGGATGAAGCCCTCCATGACGACCTGGCCGGCGAGGGTTCCTGTGATGGAGGAGTTCTGCCCGCTGGCTAGCAGGGCGATGGCAAAGAGAGTGCTCGCACCGGTTGCGCCGAGAAGAGGACTGAGGAGCTTGTAGGCGTCCTGGATGGCGGCGACATTAAA
>JBEKKL010000010.1:0-79234 GCA_050010735.1 Occallatibacter sp.
CCGCTGTCGGCGGTTCCATAGAAGTAAGTCTCCGTCCAGTCCCACGCCGCATGGCAGCCGATGGCCCACCAGGCCGAGCCCGTCACCCGCACGCTGACGCAAAAGACAAAGCCGATGAACGCCGCGGCAAAGATCCCGATCCAGTTTTCTCCATTGTTGCTCGTGTGGATGAAGCCGAAGAATGTCGAACTCACCCAGGCTGCCTGCCAGAAGCCACTCCGTGGGGTTTTGCGAATGTGCAGCATCAAGCAGGGAAAAAGCCCCGCCAGCGCCACGGCATACACCCCCCACACCCCATTGCCGCCAGACACAGGCATCAATCCCAGCCAGAGCGCGCCAATCACGCTTGCACCGTGCCCCGTCGTCCGCACCAGCAGGTCCACGCAGAGTGCCGCGACGATTGCCAGCGCCCACCAGAAGTTGATGCCTCGCGTGAGAGTGAATTGCAGATAGCAGCGGAACGTGCCCTCCTCAAAGAGACCCACCATGAGAAAGGCCAAGCCCCACAGCGCGGCAAAGCTGAGGATCGACACGCCCGAGAGCCCCACAGGCCCAAAGCGCAGCCAGCCGCCCATGGCCAGCGCCCCCACGAGCACTGAGAGCGCCACAAACCCCGCTGCTGCGCCCTCAATGAAGTGAGCGGCAGGCCGTGGCCCGATCAGGTTATAGTCGCGCATACTGCGGTGCTCCATGCGCGCCACCATCGCCGCCGCAAAAATCAATGCCACCAGCGGAACCAACTCTCCAATCAGCGCGAAGCTGGGCGAAAAGTCGAACTTCGTAATCTCTGGAAAGACTTCTACTGCCACCAAGCCCGCTACGCCTGAAAAGAGGCGGTAGAGCAGAGCAAAAATCGCGAGCGACCAACCCGCCCGCAATCCATCGTCGCCGGCAAGAACCCAATAGAGATCGTGAACCTCACGGCCCTTAGGGGCCACGTCCTGGTCCTCGGGGGGCGCGAACTCGGAGTGAACTTCAGAACTCCCGGCCGCTCCCGTCTGCTGCGTCTCCGTCAGCGCGGGCTTGCTTCCCGGGTCCATGGATTGCATGGAGTCTCCTTCAAATCGACACAAGATGCTTTGTGCTGGATTCTACTAGAGAGGCTCCGCATTCGATGGGTCTGTCGGGATCTGCGGGACGTCAAATCTAATCGTCGCGCAGGGAGACTGGCCACACAATTTTCGGGTGAAAACAGCCCCGCCTTGACACAAGCAGCCGTTCCCTTGATGCTAAACAGTTCCGGTTGTTCGGTTTTCCGGCGCAGAGGGGCGGCAAGTCTTGCGCGTACGAGTCTTCTATCACGACAAATGTTTCGACGGAGCCTGCTCGGCCTCGCTCTTCACCCGCTTTCATCGCGAGCGCGTCATTGCCGGCGCCAGCTACGAGTATCACGGCCTGGTTCACAGGGCCGGAGCGCTCTTTGACGAGAGCGAGTTTGCCGGCGACGAAAATGCCATCGTCGACTTCAAGTACTCGGCCTCGCCGCGCGTGACCTGGTGGTTTGACCATCACTTGTCGGCCTTTCTCACGCCGCAGGACCAGCAGGATTTCGTTGCGTATCAGAAGAACGTAACGCCGCCGGGGCGCAAGTTCTTTGACCCGAACTACACCTCGTGCACGAGCTTTCTGGCGCACATCGGGGCTACGAAGTTTGGGTTCAACATCGCACCCGTCGCCGAGCTGATTCATTGGGCCGACATCGTGGACGGAGCGAAGTACGAGAGCCCGGAATCGGCCGTAGAGATGGCTGCTCCGGCGATGAAGCTTACGCTGATCATTGAGTCATCGCAGGATGACGCATTCATTCCCCGGCTCATTCCGCTGCTCACCGAGCTACCGCTGGCCGAGGTGCTCAGCCAACCCTTTGTTGCCGGGTTGCTGCCGCCGTTGCTTGAGCGTCACCAGCATGCCATCGAACTGATCCGCAAGCGCTCGGAGGAGCGCGACGGAACGATCTTCTTCGACATCACCGACCAGCCGCTCGAGGGCTACAACAAGTTCATCCCTTACTACCTGCATCCGCAGGCCACTTACTCGATTGGCCTGTCGAGATCGAGCTTTCGCACGAAGGTCTCGGTGGGTTCAAATCCCTGGACGAAGGCCGACCCGGCGAAGATGGTGAATCTGGCGCAGATCTGCGAACGCTACGGCGGCGGCGGCCATGCTCGTGTGGGAGCGATCAGCTTCCCGCCCGATCAGGCCGATAAGGCGCGCACGGCCGCGGCCGAGATTGTGGCGGAGCTGCGGGCGAAGAACCCGCTGTAGACGGAGCCCGAATCCGACTGGGCCGCTCAGAGCTTTTTACGGTCTCGCAGCACTCTGAGGTGATGCGGTGTCAATCGCGCAGTCCGGCGGCGATGATGCCGGTTAACTCTGAAAGATCGCCGTGCATGACGGCGAGATCACGGGCGTGGTAGAGCTTTTGCCTGCCTTCGGCTGCGTTTGCCGCCGCTGTCCAATCGAGCCGATGGCCGGCTGCCTGGGCCAGATCGGAAGTGAAGACCCGGAGAGTCCGCGAATTCCCATCACGAAAAGGGTGGATGGCGTCGAGTTCGCTATAGAAGTAAGCTAGCCGCTTGGCTGTTGCGGCGATATCAAGACCGTGAAGTTCATTTTCCGTTTTCAAGGCTGCGAAGGTGGTCGCCAATGCTCCCGGGACATTCTGCGACGGCCCGTAGGAGACCACAAAGCCGGAACGGTTCTTGGCCATCAGACCGATGTCTTTGCGAAGTTGGCCTGCCCACGGGTAGACCCGGCCGAAGATGCGGCGATGGGTCTCTTGCAAGCGACGCCCATCGAATGGGCCTTGGATGGGGTCCGCCGCAAAGTGGGCTATACAGGTGGAAGCAGTTTGAGCTTCAAAGTGATTCAGGGTCTTTTGATCGCGAATGTTTTCCAGGTTGATAAGAATGTTTGTGCCGGGATAGCAGTATGGGTCGTTCGCGAACGGGCTCATGCCACGGCTGACACCGTCGGCCGGTGATGGGCGGCAATCTCCTCAAGCCCTTGGTCGAGGGTGATTTCTCCGGCGAGGACGCGAGCCTTGACGCTCCAGTACGGCTCACCTAGTTCGAGCCCCTCCAGACGTTGGCTGGCTTCGCCCTCGGCAAACCCTCGTTCCAACTTCTCTTTTTCTTCCGGTTGCAGCATGAGGAACCTCCGCATTTGGCGCGGGTGAGCGCACATCGCCTCGTCTGATTTTATCACCGTTCGAGTATTTGGAGCCCTGGCGTGGCACACTGGACGTGCTATGTTGATCGAGATTTGGGAGTGCCTGCGCGGGTATAACAAGTGGGTGCGAACTGAGGCTACGATTCAGTCATCGACTCTCCAAGAGCCGGAGGCCGGAAAAGAGTGGGGTGAGAAACGCAATTATGACCATACCTACTTCACTTGGCAGGCGACCTGCGAAATAGCTTGGACCGATGCGTCTGGAAATTCGCACACCGGGAAATTTGTAGCCGATGAGCGCTCTTCGCTCTTCCATTTGTACGAAGGGCAGACGGTGGAACTCCGATACAATCCAGCAAACCCGGATCGGTTTTATATTCGCGGAATGCTTCGGACCGAGCCGCCCAACGCACAATGGCGCAGACAGCGGATTTTTGCAGCTACTGTTAAGCTGGCTTTTTAACTGCTTATCTTGTATGGTCGACCATTCTTCTGATCGACTTGTACCATCGTTAGGCTCCCGCATGCCCCCACTTTGCTGCCGAATCTTGGATCCGACTGAGGCCGATCACAGCCCCAGTTCTCCGGCGCGCTTCTTCATTGCTTCAATGCAGAATGCGATATGCGCGTCTAGGTCGACACCTAGCTCAGCGGCGCCGACGATCACATCTTCGCGATTGACGCCGCGGGCGAAGGCCTTGTCTTTCATCTTCCTTCTGACGCTGGCCACTTCGACATCGGCAATGGCTTTCGTCGGCTTGACCAGCGCGCAGGCGGTTAGGAAGCCGGCCAGCTCATCGCAGGCGAAGAGGGCCTTGGCCAGATGCGTGACGCGGGGTACGCCCGAGTACTGCGCGTGGCCGAGGATTGCGGTGCGCAGCGCTTCGGGCCAGCCGAGGCGCTCCAATTCGCGAACGCCGACGAAGGGATGCTCCTCGGCCGTGGGATGGCGCTCGTAGTCGAAGTCGTGCAGCAGAGCCGTGGTCGAGTAGAGTTCGACGAGAGCAGCGCGTTCTTGGCCAGTTAGCCCTAGCCGGTCTGCCTCCGACTCTCCCACTGCGGCGACGCAGGCCTCGACGGCCAGGGAGTGCTTGCGCAGGCTCTCGCTCTGGGTCCATTCGCAGAGTAACTCCCATGCGTGCGCACGTCCGTAACCAGGTTCGGCCCCTCGACGGCCTTCGGCTGCCTCGTTGTTGGTGCATGCGCTCATGGGTTGCCTGCTTCCGTGTTGCGTGAAATGGTTCGTGAGTCTTGCGGGTTCTCCCGACGTTCTTGGGTTCTGGTGGGGAGTGTTCCGAAGGCATACAAGTTTTCACTTGACAATTATGGTTCGCATACCCGAAGGTAACATACAAACGTGGTGCCTCGAAGCACCGCGGAGGCCCAGCTCTGGCGCTCCGCACACCACTTATGGTAACGACCCTGGTAAGCGTAGAATCACGCGAAGTTGTGCGCTGCACTTTCGCCGACTGCAAGCTGACACAGTTCAGGCCAAGCAACTCCCTGTGCAGAAGGTGTCACAGGCCCCTGGATGTAGAAGAGTTCGTACGATCCGGTCCCGTTCCGGTTGATCACCCTGCCGTCGATCCCTCGACCGAAGCCGGTATGAAGGTGGCTGCGCAGGTAAAAGAGATCCGCCGCGCCCGGCATCTGAGCCAGCGCCAACTGGCTGGACGGATGCAAGTGCCCCGTACTTATATCTCAAAGATCGAAAATGGCAAGGCCATCCCGACTCTCGGCTCGCTGCAACGAGTGGCCGATGCGTTGGGCGTGGATGTACGCCAACTCGTCCGCGACACCCGCAGCCTGCGCGACGAGGAGGTCGCGTCGATTCTCGCGGACCCGTTTTTGGCCGAGATTGCGGCGCTGCTGCCCAGCCTGGAACCGCTGCATCGCTCGCTGCTGTTTGGCGCGGTGCGAGACATGGCCACGGGAAACCGCCGCACCGCATAGCGGCTCTTACGGCATCTCACTCTTATCAGGACCGGCGCGGCGGCCGCATGGAGGCCTTCACAGCTTCGCCTTTCCCGCAGGGCGGGAATTGCGGCGCGGATGCGCATGTGCTACGGTCGAAGTGGAAGACCCTGGTTCCCGGCGCACGAGAGTGTGCGCCGCCGTCGAGGCAGCAGTCCAGAGGCGAACTTTGTATTCTGCAGGCACCCTGCGCATCCATGAGCTGAGCCCAGAAGAGCGCGCGATTTACGCGACGCTGAAGCCCGAGCGTCTACCCGAACATGTAGCCATCATCATGGATGGCAACGGACGGTGGGCCGGCCGCCGCTCGCTCAAACGCTTCCTAGGCCACCAGCAGGGAGCCAATAGCGTGCAATTGGTGACTGAGACCGCCTCGCGGATCGGCTTGCCTTGGCTCACGCTCTATGCATTTTCACTGGAGAACAATCTGCGGCGGCCGCGCGCCGAGGTCAACTTCCTGATGCGTCTGCTGAGGAGCTACCTCGAAAGCAATCTGCAGCGCATGATGGACAACAACGTGCGCATGCGGTATATCGGGCGCACCCACGAGCTGCCACCCGAGGTCCAGGAAAAGATGCGCTGGGCTCAAGAGGCAACCGCGCACAACACGGGCACGACTCTTACGCTGGCGCTGAATTACGGCGGGCGTTCGGAGTTGGTGGATGCCTTCCGCGGCCTGATCGCCGAGATGAAGCAGAAGCACATCGCTCCGGAGCGCATCAGCGAGGAGGATATTCACCGCCATCTCTATACGGCGCAGATGCCGGACCCCGACCTGCTGATTCGCACGTCGGGCGAGATGCGCCTATCGAACTATCTGCTCTGGCAGGTTGCCTACACAGAGATCTTCGTTACCGAACGGCTGTGGCCCGACTTTCGCGGCATCCATCTGCTCGAGGCCGTTGCTGACTACCAGAGCCGTGAACGCCGCTACGGCGGCCTGAGCGAAAACGTTGGCGAGGTCGAAGAAGATCCCGACCGAATCAACATCGTGGCGAGTTGATTACCTCGGTTTGTATTTAGACCACCCTTACATGGACGTGCGCATCTTTTGCTGGTAGGTTCTACAAGGAATCGTAGTCTGGAGATCTTAAATTGGACAGCACTCTATTAAGCACGGAATTGGAAACGGCCGAACGGGCTCCTCAGCCAGAGAATCCAGCGGTTAAGACAAAGAGACCAGCGCAGAGGTCGAGCTTCTGGCTGAAAGAAGCGATGGCGCAGCGCGGCGACTCGGAGGCATTTCTCCATTGGTTGCGTTCGGATAGCGCCAAGCACGCCTGAGGGCCGTCGCGAAGGGCGAACGCCTGGCCATCGAAATTCACGGGTCCGCTCCTTCCATGCCGACGAACACTACCCTGGCAGTGTATCCTCACGTTTGGCATGAAACGCATCATAACCGCCCTTATTCTGATCCCCGTAGTCCTTGTTCTGGTCTTTCTTGGACCGGCGTGGCAGTGGCTGTTTATGTTTGCCGTTGCCGTGGTTGCGGCGCTGGCTGCATGGGAGTTGATGGGTCTGGCGGAAAAGGCCGGAGCGAGCCCGCCACGGATTGCCGTGATGGTCGCCATCATGGCGCTTTTCATCGGCAACTTTGTCTGGCCGGACATGACGACGGTTCTTCTCGGCATGCTGAGCGTGGGGTTGCTGATTTACTGCACGTTTACCAGGCGTGCGGAACAGATGATCGCCGACGTCTCTTCCTCGATCTTCTGCCTGTTCTATCTTGGATTCACGCTGGTTTCGCTGCCGGCGCTGCGCGAAGAGACCAACGGCCCATCGCTGCTCGCGTTCCTCTTCTGCGTGGTTTGGGCGGGAGATACTGTCGCTCTATACGTAGGCCGGGCGTGGGGACGGCACAAGATAGCGCCTATGCTGAGCCCCAACAAGACGTGGGAGGGAACCGTGGGCTCTTTGATCGGCGGCCTGCTGGCAACCGGCGGCCTGCTCGGCCTGGCTCACTTTTTGTCGTCTCAATGGGACTCAGCAGTTCTCTCCTATCCGGAAGAGGTCTGGTACTGGCTGATTCTGGCGGTATTGGTCAATGCCGCCGCACAGGCAGGCGATCTGGCCGAATCGGCACTCAAGCGCTCGGCCGGGGTTAAAGACTCCGGCTCACTTCTGCCTGGTCACGGCGGCGTTCTGGACCGTATCGACGCGCTGATCGTTGCCGCGCCTGTGCTCTATTACGCTCTGGTGATTCATCAGTCGTTCTAGGTCTTGCCAGTGCAAGGGCGATGAGCGCAGCGGCAAGTTAGACTGAGAGATGCCGGGATGCTTCCCGGATCTTGAGATTATTTTGAAAAGACTTGCCATTCTCGGTTCTACCGGCTCGATCGGCCAAAGCACACTCTCCATCGTCGAACAGTTTCCCGAGCGCTATTCGGTCGCGTCGCTCGCAGCCGGGCGCAACCTCGAAGAGGCCTTCGCGCAGGCAACGCGCTGGCGCCCTAGGCTCGTTTCGATGGCCACTGAAGCGCTCGCCGGCCAGCTCTCGTTGCGATTGAAATCGGCTGGCGTGACTGGCATTGAGGTGGTCTACGGCACAGCCGGCACCATCGCTTGCTCTACGCTGTCCGAGGCGGATTTCGTCGTCTCGGCGATCGTCGGCGTTTCGGGTCTCGAAGCTACTCATGCGGCCATCCTTGCGGGCAAACCCGTTGGCCTGGCCAACAAAGAGTGCATGGTCGCAGCAGGGGAGATCCTGACGCGCGCGGCACGTGAGCGCACTGTGCCGATCCTGCCTATTGACAGCGAACACAACGCCGTCCATCAGTGCCTGCGCGTCGGGGCGCACAACGAAGTCAAGACCATCTGGCTGACGGCCTCCGGCGGGCCATTCCGCAAGCTGCCGCTGGCGGAGTTCGCCAACATCACCCCCGAACAGGCGCTGAAGCATCCCACCTGGGTGATGGGCCGGCGCATCACCATCGACTCGGCCTCCATGCTGAACAAGGGGCTCGAAGTCATCGAGGCCTGCCGTCTCTTCGACGTCACCGCATCCCAGGTCCGAGTCACGGTTCATCCGCAGTCGACGGTTCATTCGCTGGTCGAGTATGTGGACGGTTCGATCCTCGCGCAGATCTCCGTCACCGACATGCGGTTGCCGATTCTCTACGCGCTGGCGTGGCCCGAGCGGCCGGCCTCGAAGCTCACCTTCGATCTGGCTGCACTCAGCCATCTCGATTTCGAACAGCCTGACATGGAACGTTTTCCGTGTCTTCGGCTGGCATTCGAAGCGGCCGAGAAGGGCGGCGCCCACTGCATCGCTCTCAATGCAGCCGACGAGATCGCCGTCGAGGCATTCCTTGACCGGCGCATCCCCTTCATGGGAATCCCGCGTACAATTGAAAAGGTGCTCGCAGCCACGCCGGAGGCGCACCCGGCCACCATCGCCGAGGTGCTCGCCGCGGATCGCGAGGCGCGTCAAACCGCTCGTGAGCTGTTGGCATAAGCTTGAGCGGAGCGGCTGGGGAATTGGGTCCAATTTCGAGGGAAGAACTGCACATCTATGCATGAATTCTTGGTCGCTGTCGCCGCCTTCATCGTCCTGATCGCCGTCATGGTCGTGGTCCACGAGTTTGGCCACTTTGCGGTGGCCAAGCTCTGCCGGGTCCGAGTCGAGGCGTTCTCAATCGGCTTTGGACCGCGGCTCTTCGGCTACAAGTACGGCGACACCGATTACAAGGTCTCCCTGCTGCCCTTTGGCGGATACGTCAAGATGGCTGGCGAGAACTTCAGCGAGCTGAGCGACGCGGCAACGGGCACAGCGACGCAAGCTCCAATCGACGACCCTGGAGCGCTGACCTCGCATCCGCGCTGGCAACAGATGCTGATCGGAGCGGCTGGTCCGGCGGCCAATTTCGTGCTGGCGTTTGTGCTGATGGTCATCTATTTCAACTTCATCAATGAGGTTCCTTCGGTCCGGCCGATTGTCGTGGAGTGGGTTACAGAGGGCTCGCTGGCGGCGCAGGCCGGCATCGCTCCGGGCGACATCATCCGCCGCTTTGGATCGGTCGAAAACCCCTCTTGGGAAGAGATTCACAGGACCGTGGCGCGGAACGCGGGCCAGACACTGCCTGTGACAGTCGAGCGGGCCGGCAAGAGCTTGCCACTCGACCTGCGGCTTGCCAGCGAAAGCAAGGGTCAGCATGCGGATCCGGCCGAGGCAACAGGACTCTTTCTGCAGCTGGTGCAGAGCCCGATCGAAGTGGACTCTGTGACCTCGGACTCGCCCGCGGCTCGGGCCGGCCTGCGTGGCGGAGACGAGATCATGGCGGTTGACGGGCACGCTTTTCATATGTTGGATCCGCTGGTGCCGTATCTGCAGGCGGGCCATGGCAAGCCGGTCATCCTCACGGTGAGCCGCGGCGGGCACACGATTGCGCCCATCGTCGTCACCCCGTCGAACCAGAATGCGGAGTCGACGTGGCGGCTGGGCTTTACCTACATGCCCCCATCCGACATTCCTTCGCACCACGAGCCAATGCCTCTTACGGAGGCGGTGAGCGAGTCAAAGGGCTATTGCCTGGAGAGCTCCACGCTGATCCTCGATGTTCTCGGGAGGATTCTGACCCGCAAGGTCTCGGCATCGCAGATCTCCGGCCCGGTGGGCATCGCGCGCGTCGCGGGCCAGGCGGCGGAGACGAAGTACTGGGGTCCGAAGTTTGAGCTTGGGGCGGCGATCAGCCTGAATCTGGGCATAATCAACCTGCTGCCATTTCCGATTCTCGACGGCGGCATGATCCTCTTCCTGCTGATTGAAGGCACGATTCGCCGCGAGATCAACATCGCCATCAAGGAGCGAATCTATCAGGCTGCGTTCGTGATGTTGATGGCCTTCTTCGTGTTTGTGATCTTCAACGACGTGACCAAGCTGCCCATCTTCTCGCACATTAAGCCATGACCTAGCCGGAAGTTCTTTGGCAGGCGCGGCCGCGCCATCTTGACTGCGGCCGAGGCGTGTGTTTGGGCGAGAGTTTGCCGGTTGGTGAGCTTGCCTTTGTGAATTTGATCTGAAAAAACCGGTAAGAAACCCGAGGAAATGTGGATAACTTCGCGTTCCACGTGGAAAACCTGGGACGTAATTAAAGCATTATCAGACTCTGAGAGAACGCTGATGTCAGTCACAACCGAAGTTCGAGTGCGGTATGCAGAAACCGACCAGATGGGAATCGTCTACTATGCCAACTACCTGGTCTGGTTTGAGATTGGCCGCGTGGAGTTGCTGCGCTCGCTGGGATTCTCGTATAGCCTGCTGGAGCGCGAACACCAGTGCATCCTGCCGGTGATCGAGAGCCGGTGCCGCTACCGCTCCCCGGCTCGCTATGACGATCAGATTGTTATCGAGACTCGGCCGGCGATGCTGCGGGGCTCGGTGCTCAAGTTTGCCTGTCGCATCCTGCGCAAAGCCGCCGACGGCGAAGAGCCAGCTCTGCTCGCCGAGGGGGAGACGGTGCATGTTGTATGCGACGGCGAGTTGAACAGAAAGCCACTTCCAGCGAACTACGTTGCTGCACTGCGCGCGATGATGGTCGAGTAAGCTTGCCCAGGGGATCTAGCTCTTGCAGTCAAAGCCGCTCCAACGCATATACTGGGCCGAGAAGCCAAAAATGAAAATTCAAGCTCATTCCCGCTGTGTAGATTAAGGAGAATTTGCGTGACTCTGTTGGAGAAGTTGTTCGGTCCAAGCAAGCAAGAGATCTGGCACAAGCTTTGCGCTGAGATCGGTGGAAACTACGTCGACGGAGGTTTCTGGAAGGGGGACAAGGTCGAGGCAACGCATGGTCCCTGGACAATCACCCTGGATACCTATACGGTTTCGAACGGAAAGAGCTCGACGACCTATACCCGCATGCGGGCTCCTTACGAGAATTCAAACGGCTTCCGCTTCACTGTCTACCGGAAGAGCATCTTCAGTGGGATTGGCAAATGGTTTGGCATGCAGGACATCGAGATCGGAGACCCATATTTCGACAGCGATTTTATTCTCAAAGGCAACAATGAGGCCAAACTGAGAGAACTGCTCGGAGACTTGAGGCTCCGGGAGTTGATCGCAGACCAGCCGGATATTCACTTTTCTGTCAAGGACGACGAAGGTTTCTTCAACTCCAGATTCCCCGACGGCGTCGACGAACTCTGTTTTCAGGTTGTGGGCGTGATCAAAGATGTCGAGCAACTAAAGTTGCTCTTTGAACTCTTCTCAGAGACGCTGGATCAGCTTTGCCGCATAGGGGCAGCCGCACAAACAGATCCCAACGTCAGCATTTGACCTCGCGAATCACGCTATTCTGTTGGCCATGGAGCCGACATTTGCAACTGATCCTGAATTGAAGGGCGTGCTCACTGAGCTTGCGAGGCGCGAGCCTATCTTTCATCGTCCGGAGTTTGGAACGACGCGCGCCGACTTTGAGCGGATGACGTGTGAGGATTTTTGGGAGACTGGCGCTTCGGGACGGCGC
Organism: Occallatibacter sp.; assembly: GCA_050010735.1. Taxonomy (GTDB): domain Bacteria; phylum Acidobacteriota; class Terriglobia; order Terriglobales; family Acidobacteriaceae; genus Telmatobacter. Next base: position 11,607 of record JBEKKL010000010.1, read on the forward strand.
TACTCGCGCGCGGCTGTGCTCGGCGAGTTGGAGCGGCGGAACGCTACTCCGCAGAGCGATGTCTGGGAGACGAGCGACTTTCATTGCCGCAGATTGAGTGAGGATACTTATCTGCTGACCTACACGCTGCTGCAGGACAAGCAGCGGCTCACACGGCGCGCGACGATTTGGCGCTGCACCGCCGACGGCTGGAAGATCGTCTACCATCAGGGAACGATTGTTCAGGACGCGTGAGGCCGGACCTGCTGGAGCGTGCAGTTCTGCAGGGGCTACAGCCCGGTCGATTTTGGTGGATTTTCGGCACGATTAAAGTCGTGCCCTGACACAATGCTCCAATTTTGAAAGATGCTGAAGTCTTCGTTACTGCAGTACCAATTCGACTGTAGGAAGTTACTTCGAGATGGCAGACCTTAAATGGCTCGACGGTTACTCCGGGCAAACGATAGAAGAGTTGCTCGCGCTGGCTGATGAATATCGCGTCGATTCGCTGCTTGCGGCGCTGGAAGAAGGGCTGAATCAAAAAGCGGAAGAAGTTGGCGAGCAGGATCTCTCCGACGAAGAACGTATCGTCCTCGCTGTTGAGGCTTTCGAGCGCGAGGTGAATAACGGCGGCTATGGCCAGTTCTTCAGCAACTCATCGGGCCAGTATACCCCTATTATTGTGGCCTCTCTACTCAACATCGGCTGCACTGAGACAGCGAACATTACGAGCGGCGCAATCAACGCTCTCGGCATACAGGATTTTTCTCCCGAGGCTCTCGAAGCGGCCCTTGAATCGGAAGATGAGGAACGGGACGAGCAGTTGGATGAGTGCGATGGTCTCTACTCCGGTAGCGGGGAGGACATCGCGGGCAAGCTCTTCGAGTTCGTCAGCGCCCATCAGGACGCGATTCAACTCTGAACGACGGCTAGAGTAAAACCGTCATAGCCCTTGGCTCCGACCGTCTGCAGTGTTGTGGCGCTCAGGCGGGGCTCGGCGGCTAGACGCTCTGCGAAACGGCGGATACCTTGGACCCGCGATCCGTCGCATTCGGGATCGACTACCTTGCCGTCGCGGACGACGTTGTCGGCGACGATCGTCGTACCAGGGCGCGAGAGCTTCAGAGACCAGTCGAGATAGTCGGCGTAGGTCTCCTTGTCGGCATCGATGAAGATGAGATCGAAGGGCGTATCGGGCGTGCCAACCAGCTTTGGCAGGATCTCGATCGCGGGCGCCAGGCGCAGATCCACGCGATCGGCCACTCCGGCACGGTGGAGATTTTTCTGGGCGACTTCGGCGTGATGCGGATTGAACTCCAGGGTCACAATGCGGCCGTCAACGGGAAGCGCGCGAGCCATCCAGATGGTCGAGTAGCCGCCAAGGGTCCCGATCTCCAGTACGCGGCGTGCGCCCGAGATGCGCACCAGGACTTCGAGGAGTTTGCCTTGAAGAGGAGAGACGCCGATGGCCGGAAGGCCGGCTTGCTCATTGGTCAGGAGCACGGCTTCGAGCGTCTCATCGGCTGGGGCGAGGAGATCGCCGTAATAGCGGTCTACCTCGGTCCACAACTCCTGCATTGGAACCTCCGAATCGCATGCGACTATTTGTCTCGTGCAACCACGAAGTCCGGCACCCAGAGCAGGGCGCGCTTGTAGTCGGAATCGGGGATGGGGGCCAGCGCCTGGCGGCTCTGCTCGGCGTAGCGGTCGGCGACGCTCATGGCGTATTCGATCGATCCGTTGCGCGCCAGGATCTGCTGGATGCGCTCGCGGCTCACATTTTCAAAGCTGCGGTCGTCGAGGACGCGCTGGATGGCCTTGCGGTCTGCGGCTGTGCCGTGGTCGATCGAGTGGATCACAGAGAGCGTGGCCTTGCCCTCGCGCAGGTCGCTGGCGACGGGCTTGCCGAGCACCTCTTCGGTGGCCGTAAGGTCGAGCACGTCGTCGACGATCTGAAAGGCCAAACCGACGGCGCGCCCATAGGCGGCGAGAGCGGCCTCGTCCTCTTCCGAGGCTCCGGCCAGCACTGCGCCCAGGTTCACCGAGACGGAGAAGAGACAGGCGGTCTTGCGATAGATCAGGTCGTAGTACTCGGCCTCGGAGACGGCGCGGCCGAGCTTTTGAATCTGCAGCAACTCGCCCTCAACCATCTGCTGGGTCATCTCGATGAGCAGGTCGAGGACGCGCAGGCTTCTCTCTTTGAGGGCCACGCGGAAGGCCTGCATATAGAGCCAGTCGCCGACCAGCACACATTTCTCATTGCCCCAGGTGGTGTTGGCAGAGGGACGGCCTCGGCGCATGTCCGCGCCGTCGATGATGTCGTCGTGAACAAGCGTCGCGGCGTGGACCATCTCGACTACAGCGCCGAGGCGGATGGCGCTCTGGCCAGAGTAATCCAGCGCGTGAGCCGCGAGCAGCAGCAGCGTGGGCCGGATGCGCTTGCCGCCGCCTCCGCGCAGGTACTCGGCGATCTCTGTGATGGTGCTGACGCCTGATGCCGAATCTCGGCCCAACTCCTGCTCAATCGCTACGAGGTCGTCTCGCAGCAGATCGAAGACCTCTTTTGCCGTCGCTATTGCCAGTGTGCTCAAGACTCTCCGGTTTCCCGTGCTTTATGCTACATTGCGGCTGCCACGATTTGCTGATCGAGCCCAGGGGAAGGCCGCTTCACCGCAGATCGTCAGTTCGTCCGGTAATTCGTAAACTGCAACTCGACGCCCAGATCCTTGCCTCGCAACAGGGCGATGATCGACTGCAACTCGTCGCGATCCTTGCTGGAGATCCTCACGGTATCGCCCTGAATGCTGGCCTGCGCCTTCTTTTTCGAGTCCTTGACCAGGCGCACAATCTCTTTGGCCTTTTCGACGGGGATGCCCTGTTGCAGGCTGATCTTTTGCCGCACGCTCTTGCCCATCGCGGGCTCGACCTTGCCGTAGGTCAGGTTTTTGAGCGAGACGCCGCGCTTGACGAGCTTCTGGCTGAGGATGTCTTTGACTGCTTCAAGATGGTACTCGCCGTCGGAGGCGAGCTGAATGGCGTCGCTGCCCTCGAGCGTGACCTCGGATTTTGAGTCCTTGAGATCGAAGCGCTGGCGAATCTCTTTGATCGCCTGGTCCATGGCGTTGCGGACCTCTTGCATGTCGACCTTGCTGACGATATCGAATGAATTCTCTTGAGCCATGTCTCTTGTACCCTTAACCAAAAGGGCTGCTGCATGCAATGCCCTCTATCAGTTTCCCATGCCAGAGCCAAGACGAAACAGCCGGTTGAAGTTTTTCGTGGTTGCGGACGCGATTTCTTGCGCTTCCGCGCCTTGGATTTCTGCGAGAGTCTCAGCAGTCCGGCCGACCCAGGCCGGCTCGTTGCGCTTGCCGCGGTTGGGCGCGGGAGCAAGCCATGGCGCATCGGTCTCGACGAGGAGGCCGTCGAGTGGCAGGCGGGCGGCGACATCGCGCAGGGGTTGGGCCTTGGGGTAGGTCAGATTGCCGGCAAAGGAGACGAGGAAGCCGAGGTCGAGGGAGCGGCGGGCCTGCTCGTAGCTGCCGCCGAAGCAGTGCATGATGCCGCCGAGGCCTGTGGGTCGCCAAAACTCTTCCAAGATGAGGAAAAGATCGCCCCAGGCGTCCGTTGCGCCATCTTTTGGCCGGCAGTGGATCAGGATGGGGCGCTTGCGCGCGGCGGCGACGGTGAGTTGGCGAATGAAGCCCTCGCGCTGAATCTCGTGCGGCGCGCCTTCGTGGTAGTAGTCGAGGCCGATCTCGCCGCAGGCGATGACCTCGGGCTCGGCGAGAAGGCTGTCGAGTTTTGTGAGGACGGTGTCATCGATCTCGGGCGTGTTGTGCGGATAGATGCCGGCGCTGGCGTAGAGGCGCGGCATGCCGGGCTGGCCGTTGAATTGGCGGCAGATTTCGAAGGCCTGATGCATCTCTGAGGGGCCTTCGCCGATGCCGATGGCGAGCACGGCTTCGACGCCCGCATCATTGGCGCGGCGCAGCATGGCGGCGCGGTCGTCGGTGTAGCGCGGGCTGTCGAGGTGGGCGTGAGAATCGATGAGCAAGGATGGCCTCAAGGGTGCAGGATGGCAAGGCCAAGATGGTGCTCGAAGGGCGCGAAGTCGCGATCGCCGTGAAGCAATCGATGGCCATTCTCTATGCAGAAGGTCGCGAGGACGCAGTCCATGGTGCTGCGGATCGTGAAACCGAGCGCACGTAAGGTGCGGAAATTGTGCGCCGACCTTTCGGCCAGCTTGCGAGAGACCGCATCGAAGACAGGCATCGCGCGGAAGTAAAGCTGCGCTTGACGATAGCGCGTATCCATCCGGATGCCCTGGAGGATCTCGGCGAGCACCAGAGTCGTCAGCCCAACGACATCGCCTCTGCGTCTGCCTCGCAGCCAAGTTGTTTCAGGCGTCACTCGCTGATTCAGGAAGTCGATCCAGACCGATGTGTCGACGATAACCATCCAAGATCCTCAAAATCGGTTGGCATCACAAGTCAGGCTACAGACTTCTGCTTATTTGACTGCCTCGATTCCCGGCCCTGGCTCCAGGTGGGAATGCGGTCAGCACGCATCTCGTCCAGATTGCCTTCCCAACCCAACCCCCATAGTGCATTGAGAGCTTTGTCCTGCTTGTGAAGCTGCACGGCCAGGCGCATGCTGGCTTCTACCGCAGCCTTTTTGGTGGTTGCGCCGGTGGCTTTCATGGCCTGCTTCATGAGCTTGTCGTCGATGTCGATGTTGGTGCGCATGGGGCATCTCCCGATGTGTAAGGATAGCATGATTTATGTGTATGGCAGAGACGACCTTGCGATTGCCAAGCAGCACTCTGATCTGAAACTATCGCTTGAATGAGGGACCAAGTTTATCTCCTGTATCACATTAGAGATTCCGGTCAGCTCCTGCTTGTAGGGGCCTATCAATCAGAGGCGGACGCCAGAACATCTATCGACCGCCTGAAAACCAAGCCAGGTTTTGTTCAGTTTCCCGATGACTTCGAAATTCACGGATACGAGTTGGGTGTAGAACTCTGGCCAGACGGCTTTTCCGCTGATGAAGAAGTATTCTCATGCGATGGGCTGCCGGAAAAGCCGTTGAAGCGCGTGAACTAATCTGGAGAAGCCTATTTCAGCCGCGCGCCTAGCGGAACATCCTCCAGGAATCCGGCGAGGACGGGGGCGCCGTCGGGTGGGAGCGAGGCTGCGAGCAACATACCATTTGATTCGAGGCCGCGCATCTTGCGCGGAGCGAGATTGGCGACGATCACGATCTTGCGGCCGATCAGCTTTTCTGGCTCGTAGTATTGCGCGATGCCGGCAAGAATCTGCCGCCGCTCGTAGCCGAGATCGACCTCAAGGCGCAGGAGCTTGTCTGCCTTGGGCACGCGCTCGGCAACCAGAATCTGCGCCACACGCAGATCCACCTTGATGAAATCGTCAATCGAAATAAATTGCTGCGCAGCGGCTGCCTGATCTGAAGCGGGCGTTTGCACTTGGGCAGGCGAAGAACTCGCCGGCTCGGCAACGGGCTTGGTGCTCAGACGGGCGCTGGTCAGATCCGACGCGACCTGATGCACTTTAACTGTGTCGATTGTCTGACCAGGCGAAACCGCCGTGGTCGGTGTCGTCGCGTCCTTCGTTGCCGCTCCTTTGGGGTGATTCGCCGCGGCAGTCGAATTCACGGAAGGAGAAGCTGTCGCTGCTGTTGGGGATGCTGCTTCCGGCTTTGCGGTTGATGCGCCGCCTGCCGCTTCAATGACAGTTTTGTTGTTTTGATCTTCGATATTCTGCATGCGTTCGATTGCGTCCTTTTCTTTGCGGGGGAAGAGCGGCGCGGGCTCGGCAAACTTCGTTCCGGCCTTCAAATCACCCCACGCGAGATTGGTTAAAAATGATTGCCGCGCGGCATCTGCAATCTCGCCCTGGCCAAGTTGCAGCCAGACCTTGGCGGCCGATTCAGGCAGAACGGGATAGACGAGCGCGGTGATGATGCGAATGGCCTCGGCAGCCGTGGCGAGCACGCGGGCCTGCAGTGCGGCGTGGTCGGCGTCGGAACGGTCGGCGGGCTTCTTCCACGGCGCAGTGGCGGTGAGGTAGCCGTCGGTCTCGGCGACGAGAGACCAGAGAGACTTGAGCGCCTCGGAGAAGTTCATCTCGTCGAAGGCCGGCCCAAAGGCTGCCATTGCGCTCAACGCGCTCTCGCGCAGCGCGGCCTCGGCAGCGGTCTCCGGGCCAGCCTCCGGTACGATGCCGCCGAAGTACTTATGCACCATGGTCACGACGCGGCTGACGAGATTGCCGTAGCCGTTGGCGAGGTCGCCGTTGTAGCGCTGGACCAACGCATCAAAGCTGAAACTGCCATCCTGACCGAAGGGAATCTCGCGCAGCAAGAAGTACCTCAAAGCATCGGAGCCTAAGACGGCGTGAACCGTCTCGGCGCGCACGATGTTGCCGCGCGACTTCGACATCTTGCCCTGGTCAAAGAGCAGCCAGCCATTGGCGCGGACCGAGCGCGGCAGCGGAATTCCCGCGGCCATCAAAAACGCCGGCCAGTAGACGCAGTGGAAGCGGCTGATCTCCTTGCCGATCAGGTGCATGTCTGCGGGCCAGAACTTTTTGAAACGCGCCTGATCGGCCGGATCGCCGCTGCCGTAGCCGAGAGCCGTGATGTAGTTGGCCAGCGCGTCCATCCACACGTAGATCACGTGCTTCTCATCGCCGGGAACGGGGATGCCCCAGGAGAAACTGGTGCGGCTTACTGAAAGATCTTTGAGCCCGCCGCGGACAAAGGAGATCACCTCGCGGCGCGTCGACTCGGGTCCCATAAAGCTGGGATTGGCTTCGTAGAACTCCAGCAGCTTGCGCTCGAATGCCGAGAGTTTGAAGAAGTAATTCTCCTCGCTCACGGTTTCGGTGATGCGACCGCAGTCGGGGCAGGGCGTGGCCGGAGGCCCGTCCACATACAACTCGTCCGAAACGCAATATTGGCCGGTGTACGAACCTTTGTAGATGAATCCCTTGTCGCGCAGCGTGGCGAAAAGGCGCTGCGTGCCGAGCTTGTGGCGCGCTTCGGTCGTGCGGATGAAGTCGTCGTAGCTCAAGCCAAGTTGGTCCCAGAGGCCTCTGAACTCTCCCGAGATGGCCGTGGCAAACTCCATCGGTGTGCGTCCGGCGAGGGCAGCCGAGCGTTCGATTTTCTGCCCGTGCTCGTCCGTGCCGGTGAGGAACCATGTATCGATGCCCAGCGCCCGCTTCCGGCGCGCAATCGCGTCGCAGACAATGGTTGAGTAGGCGTGGCCCAGGTGCGGCCGGGCATTCACGTAGTAGATGGGCGTGGTGAGGTAAAAGCGTGCTGAACTGGCGCCAGAATTCGTCATAGGTGGGGCGTTGCGTCGATTTCAGTCCATGCTTGTGGACTGGGTTCTCACGGCAATCTATTCTTCATCTTAGGTTGCCGAGCGATGAGCGTCAAACCCGGCCGTGTACGCAACCCTGCTAGAATAGCCCTTGAAAATCAAGGATTTCTGAGGCGAATCGACGTGGTTTTGGAATTGCAGAAACGGCTCCGCGAGCGTCTTCGCGCGCTCCTCGCGGAAAAGTACAACCTTCAGATCGAGAACATTCCTCTTGAGATTCCGCCCGATCTGAAGTTCGGCGAACTGGCTACGCCCATTGCCTTCGAACTCGCCCGCAAGCTGCGCAAAGCGCCCAAGATCATCGCGCAGGAGATTGTCACTGCGCTCACGGGGCTTAAGGGCTTCGCCAGCTTCGAGGTCGCTGGCGCCGGATACATCAATGCGCGTTTGGACCGCGCTGCGGGCGTGTGTCTGATGGTTGGGGCAGAGGATTCCCAGGTCCCCAAAAGCGAGGGACCTGGGGCACCCACTGGAGTAGAGGATTCCCAGGTCCTCAAAAGCGAGGGACCTGGGGCACCCATTCATTCGCTCGTCGAGCACACCAGCATCAATCCCAACAAGGCCGCGCACGTCGGCCACCTGCGCAATGCCATTCTTGGCGACACATTTGTTCGCCTGCTCCGCGCCGCCGGTCAAAAGGTCGATGTGCAGAACTACATCGATAATACCGGTGTTCAAGTAGCCGATGTGGTGGTTGGCTTTCTGCATCTTGAAGGGAAGTCTCTCGCCGAGGTGCGCCTGCTGCTCGAAGATCTGAAACAAAAAGAGCAGAGAATTGACTACTACTGCTGGGATCTCTACGCGAAGACTTCGCAGTGGTATACCAGCGGAACCGACCAGGAAAATGAAGCGCGGAAGAAGCTGCGTTACGCCACGCTGCATGAGATCGAGCAAGGCGGTAACGAGACGGCTGAGATTGCCGAGTTGATCTCCACGGCAGTGCTCAAGCGGCATCTTGAAACCATGTCGAGGTTGAACATTGAATACGATTTCCTGCCCCGCGAGAGCGAGATTTTGCACCTCAAATTCTGGGACGCCGCTTTTGTGAAGATGCAAGAGTCGGGAGTACTCCGTAAAGAGACGCAAGGGAAAAACACAGGCTGTTGGGTGATGACTCGCCCTGGATCTAAAGCAATCGAAGGCGAAACCGATGAAGATGCAAAAGTGATTGTTCGATCCAACAATACCGTCACATACGTTGGCAAGGACATCGCCTATCACCTCTGGAAGTTTGGCCTGCTCGGGAAGGACTTCGGCTACAAGCCCTTCTTCACTTATCCCGATCACGAATGTTGGATCTCGGCGGAGAAAGGCGTTGAGCCTCATCCGCACTTCGGCTGCGCACAGGCGATCTATAACGTCATCGACGCGCGACAGAGCGATCCGCAGGCTAACGTGATTCAAGCGCTGCGGGGCATGGGATACACCGATCAAGCCGATCGCTATACGCACTTCAGTTACGAGATGGTTGCGCTGACGCCGCGCTGCGCGGAGGAGTTAGGCTACGACGTGTCTCCAGAGGATAGAGCGCGGCCTTACATCGAGGTCAGCGGACGGAAGGGATTTGGCGTCAAGGCTGACGACCTGATCGACAAGCTCATCGCCGCGACACGGGCCGAGGTGGACGCGCGCCAGACAGTCAGCGATGATGCCGAACGCCAGCAGATCGCTGAACAGATTGCCATCGGCGCACTTCGCTACTTCATGCTCAAGTACACGCGCACGTCGGTTATCGCATTCGACTTCAAGGATGCGCTGAGCTTCGAGGGTGAGACTGGCCCTTATATCCAATACGCCGTCGTACGCGCGCGCAATATCTTTCGCAAAGCGGAGACGACGCCGGAGGCGGTGTTAGCGGAGTTTGCGAAATTATCGGGGTTAGACACTTACCTTCAAGACGAAGACATCTGGTCGCTCTGGCTGCGCGCCGCGCGGCGAACGCATGTGCTGGAGCAGTGCATTGCAACGTCGGAGCCGGCTTTCCTCGCCAAGCATGCCTTCCAGTTGGCGCAGGAGTTCAACAATTTCTACCACAAGCATCACATTCTCAGCGAAGAGGATTCCGCGCGCAAGACATTGCTGCTGGCGACGGCCGCCGTTGCGCTGAGAGAGTTGGTGCTGGCGCTGAGTTGGCTGGGCATCGACAGCCCGGAGGCGATGTAGGCACCGCGGTGCGGCCATCGCCCACTATTCGTTCGCAGTGAGCTTCGTGGCTTTCCACCCTTTCGCCAGAAAAAAGCGAAAGGATGGGGCACGGTGGCATGAGATGAAGAACAACCACAGGTCCTTCGACTGCGCTACACTCCGCTCAGGATGACAACCATTAACAGCTATCAGTTAGAAGCCTGATAGCTTCTCACCCATTCCAGAATCGACCTTACCGCCACGCCGCTTGGGCCTTTGGCGATGTAGGGCTTTGAGTCTTCCACCCAGGCCATGCCGGCGATGTCAAGGTGAATCCAAGGCGTGTCCTCGACAAAGACTTTGAGGAACTCGGCAGCGGTGATGGCTCCGCCCCAGCGTCCGCCGGTGTTCTTGATATCGCCGATGTCGCTCTTGATCAGCTCGGCGTACTCTTCGCCGAGAGGCAGCCGCCAGAACTTTTCGCCTGAGGTGGCCAGCGCCGCTTCGAACTTGGCATAGGTGGCATCGTCGTTGGAAAAGGCTCCGGCGTTGACGTAACCGAGCGCGACGACACATGCGCCGGTCAACGTGGCCGCATCGATCAGGTGGGTTGCGCCCAGCCTGCGAGCATAGGTCAGTCCGTCGGCCAGGACAAGCCGGCCTTCGGCATCGGTGTTGATGATCTCGATGGTCTTGCCGGGCTTCTCGGGCGAGAGCGGCATCGCCGTCTGAAGATCGCCTGGTTTTTGCGCCGTTCCCGAAGGCATGTTCTCGGCCGCGCAGACGATGGCGATGACGCGCACCTTGGGCTTGAGCAGTGCGATCGCCCGCATCGCGCCGATCATGGCAGCACCGCCGGCCATGTCGTACTTCATCTTCTCCATGTTGTCGCTGGGCTTGATGGAGATGCCGCCGGAGTCGAAGGTGATGCCCTTGCCAACCAGGCCAAGCACCGGTCCTTCGGTTACACCTTGGGGTTCATAGCGCATAACGATCAGTGCCGGCGGCTCGGCCGAGCCCTGCGAAACGCTCCAGAATGCGCCCATTTTGAGCTCGTGCAGCGTGTCAGTGGAGAAGTTTCTCCAGCTGAGGCCGACCGCCTCCGCCATCTGGCCGGCTCGCTGGCCGAGGATGGCTGGGGTGAGCTTGTTGCCCGGCTCATTGACGAGCGAGCGGGCGAAGTTCTGGCTCTCACCAACGATGACGCCCTCGGCGAAGGCGGCTTCGAGCGCGGCCTTCAGGTCGCTTTCTTTTGCGGTATCGGCAGACGGGGCGGCGTCGGCAGGCTTGTCTTTGTCGGCGTCGGGCTTTTCAGCTTTGACCTCTTTGCTCCCCTCGGTGTCTTTGCTTGCGCTCTCCTCGGTTTTGTCCTGGCTTGCTTCGGCGCTCGTCTCGGCGGGCTTTGTCTCGTCTTTCACCTGAGCAGGTTTGGGGCCGAGCGAGGCGACGAGGGTGAAGGATTGGACGCTCTGGTCTTTGCGGTCGGTGCGATAAGTGTCGGGGTCGAAGTCACCTACAAGGGCGCCCTCGACGATGGCGCGGGCGCAAAGAGCCGGCGGCAGAGAATCGAGCGGCTGCTCAGCGGAGGGAGCCTCGGGCAGCACGAAGACGATCTCTCGAATGCCGCGCGGCTTGGTGAAGCGAACCGCGGTACCGGCGGCATTGCGCACCGAGTTGACCGTGACCTTTGGCAGCTTGCCCAGGCCGACCATCAGCAGACGCTTTGCGCCCAGGCCATCGGGACTGTGCCACACGAGCGTCTCGTTGGCGCTGGCCTTGAATTCACCGCTGGCGAGCACGGCTTCGGCGGCCTCTATCACCGCTCGGTCCGCCGTGAGGAGCACGGGCTGGGGTTTGGCGTCGGGGGCCTTTGATGTTTGCGTATCGACGGCCAGGACGGCCAGCAGTCTGGTCTCGATTTCGGCGATGGGGGCAAAAGACAGTTGGGTCTTCATGCTGCCCATTATTTCATCCTCGAGTGCAGGCGGGTCGGAGCCGGCTGAGTCCTACCTTTTGGAATCTCGCTCATCAGGCACAGAACGCGCTAACAGAAGCTGGATGCGGGAATCGTCGTTCGCTTCAACCTTGAATGACAATTATTCTCTATCTGCCATTAGAATATACAGTGGTCATATTGATTTTTATGTCATAATCGATCTGGAGGACATTATGGGCACTGTCGTTGAAAGTGTTCTTCATGGCAAGAGTCGCCTGAGCGAAAATGGCCGGATTGTCATTCCTTCGCAGATTCGTGAGGCAATGGGGATCTCCGCCGGGGATCCGGTGCTCATGGAACTGGAAGACGGTGTATTGCGAATCGAGTCTCACCGGAGTCGGATTCGAAGGATTCAGGAAGAGTTTCGGAAGCACGTTCCAATCAGGCCTGGAGAGATGCTGATGTCAGACCAACTGATCGCCGAGCGCCGAGAAGAGGCGCGCCGCGAGATGGAGGAGACGGATCGGCAGATTGAAGAATATCGGCTGAGAAATGAGAGGCAGCTTGGCTAAGAGCGCCGTCCTTGATTCCTCCTCGGTTCTCGCCGTTCTTTTCGAGGAGCCTGGAGGCGAGTCCGTTTCCGATCTTTTGAACGGCGGATTGTTGAGCGCGGTGAATCTGGCAGAGATTCTCACGAAACTCAAGCAGGGTGGATGGGACGCCAATTTTGCCTTGGGCCGGGTACTGAATATGGGGTTTGAAGTCTGCCCGTACGAGACTGGACAGGCACGGCTCACATCGGAATTGATCGACCAGACACGGCCCTACGGGCTCTCGCTCGGCGACCGCGCTTGCCTGGCTCTGGCGATACAGCGCAAGGCCACGGTTTACACGACCGACCGGGCGTGGAAGAAGCTCTCGCTGGGGATTGAGGTTGAAGTAATTCGGTGAGTTTCGGCCTATAATTGCTCGAACCGTGGTTTTGGGCTGCGAGTGACAGTGTGAGGTTCGTTATGAAGAAGTGGGACAGGAAATACAGCCTCGTGGTTCTTGCATTCTTGTTGGTCTTCGACGCGCTGTTTTTGCTCTGGGCGGACATGATGAATTGGAATCTGTTGGCATTCGCGCGTGAATGTGGAATCGTCGCATTTTGCATGATCATGGTTTTTAAGGTTGATTACCGGAAGGCAATTGGTCTTGCGCTTTGTCTTGTCGATCTTATTGTTTTTGTCATAAAGAGCCAACTAGGCGGAAGGGGACCGCTTTGGCTAATCCCGAATCTGCTACTGGTGTTGTATTTTTTCTGGTGCTTTGCCGAGCTCACTCTGAAAAGAAGGAAATTGCGTTTCCAGCCTGATATCCCCGGTAACTCATCGATTGAGTTGGAAGGCAAGAGCAACGGCTGATTGCAGCGCCCCTACCGCCCGCTGCGGTGTTTGCTGGCGTTGACGGCGGCACGGGCTTCGCGGTCGGCTTCGCGGCGCCTCTCGGTCTCGCGCTTGTCCCAGTCCTGCTTGCCTTTGGCTACCGCAAGTTCACACTTCACGCGCCCGTTGCGAAAGTAAAGCCGGGTGGGGATGAGCGTGTGGCCCTTGATCTGCGTCTTGGAGAGTAGCTTGCGAATCTCGTCCTGATGCAGCAGCAGTTTCCGCGTGCGCGTCTCGTCGTGGTTTGCGATATTCCCGTGGGAGTAGGGGCCGATATGCACATTGAGCAGAAACGCCTCGCCATTCTGGATGAGGCCGTAGGAATCCTTGAGATTGGCCTTGCCCTCACGGATCGATTTCACTTCGGTGCCGCGCAAGGCCACGCCGGCTTCGAACTTTTCGAGCAGAAAATAGTTATGGCTGGCGGAGCGATTGTGAGCGGCATCGCGCTCGCCGCTGGCCACAGGGTCGCGGGGCCGCGCCGGCTTTTGCGGGCCGGTATTCGCGTGCTGAACGATGGTGTGGCTGGTCTGGCGGGCCATCTTGAAGCATCCTTTCGAATCTCAATCCTAGCATTCGGCGGGATTTAAAACCGAATCGCAACTATGCTTTGCTAAAATGGGGCATCGCGGGAATGGAAAGCTTTACCCGTAGGATCTGCAATAAAAAACGCGTCGAGGGCGGCCAAGGCAGCCCGCAAGTGCCCGAAGAAACGTGCGGGCCGGCAATGACGCCCGGGAGTCAGATGAACCGCCGCGTTGATGTTCAGGATGTCTCCAAAACGATGAATTCCAGACCGATATTTGCAGGAGCCGCTTGCTGGGTGGCGCTGGTTGTCCTCTTTGGCCTGGCGGGCGTTGTGCTGCGCGCTGAGTCGGCGAACAGTTTGTTCAAACAAGGGAAGGCCGCCGAGACACGCGAAGACTACGATGCCGCCTTCGAAGACTACCAGCAGGCGCTGGCCAAGGCTCCCAATAGCGAAGAGATCCGCGCCGTGCTTTACCGCGTGAGGATCACGGCTTCGGCGGTGCACGTGACGAAGGGCTACAAGCTGCTGAACGCGGGAAAAGAGGAGGAGGCGCTGGCGGAGTTTTTGCGCGCCGCGCAGATCGACCCCGGCAATGAGTCCGCTCAGCAGGCGATTGCCGTGGTGCGGCAGAAGCACGGCGAGGTTGCGCCCGCGGGCGAGACCAGCGTGGGCCGAGCGGAGGGAGCGCAGGAGGAGCTTGACTTGATGGGCGCTCCAGCCGTTCTCAAGCCGGTCTCAAACGAGCCTGTGACGCTGCACATGACCGAGGACGCCAAGGTGATCTACCAGGCGGTCGGCAAAGCTGCCGGAGTCAATGTCCTCTTCGATCCGGATTACACCTCCAAGCGCATCCAGGTGGATCTGAACAACGTGTCGCTGGTCGACGCACTGCGCATTGTGGGCACGATCTCGAATACCTTCTGGCGGCCGGTGACGGAGAACACGATCTTTGTCGCCACCAACACAAGGGCCAAGCGCACGGAGCTGGATGAACAGGCGGTCGAGACCTTCTATCTGGCGAATGCATGGCAGCAGAACGACCTGACGGACGTGCAGACGGCGATTCGCAATGTGCTGACCAACGTGAAGATCTATGCGGTTCCCAGCCAGAATGCCATCGTGATGAGAGGCACGCCGGACGAGTTGCTGCTGGCGCAAAAGCTGATCAACGATCTCGATAAAGCGCGGCCCGAGGTTGTCGTGGATATCGCGATCCTGGAGGTAAGCAAGAACTTCGAGAGGACGCTGGGGATCGCCTGGCCGACAAGCGTAGGCGTTGCGCTGCAGTCGCCCAACTCGTCGAGCAGCAGCTCGACAACCACAACGACGGGCACCACCACCTCTACCTCTGTTTCGCCAACCCTCTACGATCTCTCGCACCTTAAGGCCTCTGACTTCGCGGTGACGATTGGCGGAGCTACGGCGAACCTGCTGCTGACGGACTCGAATACCAAGATTCTGCAGAACCCGCGAATCCGCGCCACGGACGGGCAGAAGCAGACGATGAAGATCGGCTCGAAGATTCCGGTCGCGACCGGCTCGTATCAATCGGGCGCCGGGATCTCGGCAGTGAGCGGGCTGGTCAACACGCAGTTCCAGTATCAGGATATCGGCGTGAATATCGAGATGACGCCCACAGTGCATTTCGACCGCGACGTGACGCTCAAGATGAAGATCGAGGTGACGACGCATAGCGGCGACCAGACGATCTCGGGCGTGACGGAGCCGATCATCAGCCAGCGTGTCGTGGACCAGGTGATCCGGTTGCGCGAGGGCGAGGCAACGATCCTGGGTGGAATCCAGGAAAAGGACATCACCGAGTCGTGGAATGGCGTTCCGGGACTGAGTTCGATTCCGCTGCTAAAGTATCTGTTCGGCTCCAAAGATAAGCAGATCACCGACGACGAGCTGGTCTTCCTGGTGGTACCGCATGTGGTGCGGTCACAGTCTGTGGAGGCGGTAAATCTACGCCAGGTGGACACGGGCGTCGGCACATCGATCGACATTCGGCGAGTCTCGAACGAAAATCCGACTACGAGTCCGGCGCCTGCAACTCCGCATCCGCCGGCGAACCCGAACGCCGGAGTGGGCGTGGTTCCTGGGCAGAGCGCTGTGAACGCAGCGCCGGCGGCGATGCAGCAGATGAGCCAGGCCGCGGCGATGAACGGCCCTCCACCGGCCGGCCCTCCACCTCCGCCGCCTCCTACCGCGATTCCAGCCGGCGCACCGGCGGCATCGTCCGCAGGTCCTGCCGCGACGCCTGCCGCCGCTCCGGGTGTGCCCCGGGCTTCGAGCGTGACTCTAGTGCTTAGCCCGCTTGCCGGTTCGGTGGCTGTGGGCACAACCTTCCAGGTTCCTATTGTGCTGACGGGCGGGACGGACATCGCATCCGTACCCTTGAAGATTCAGTATGATCCGGGCAAGCTCTCGCTGGTGAATGTGGATCAGGGCGACTTTCTGGCGCGCGATGGGAAGCCACCGACGCTGCTGCATGTGGATGACGGATCGGGGTTGATTACGATCAACAACACGAGGCCGCCGGGAACGCCAGGGGTGAGCGGAGCGGGGGTTGTCTGCGTCCTTAGCTTCCAGGGCAAGAGCGTGGGAGACAGCGCGGTTGCCATCTCCGCCTCGGGAATCACTACCAGCACGATGAAACCTGTTGCGGCTGCGCCGACTCAAATTACGGTGCAGGTGCGATGAGTTCGATTGACCGGGGCGCGCCCGGGCAGTCGCAGCGATGAGGGCCACATGACAGCAAAAGCTCAACCAAGCAGGACCGTCGGCGCAGGGGAGCGCGGGCTGACGCTGGTGGAGCTGATCGTGACCACGACGATCCTTGCGATTCTCGCGGCGGCAGCCTTTCCGGTTGCGCGCTTTCAAGTCAAGCGTCAGAATGAACGCATTCTGCGCTATGACCTGTGGATGATGCGCGATGCGATCGACAAGTACAAGGACGCAGCCGACAAGGGAGCCTTCCAGACCAAGCTGGACAGCCAGAACTATCCGCCGGATTTGGAGACGCTGGTGAGTGGCGTGGAAGTGCAGACGAAGAAAGTGAAGTTTTTGCGGAAGATTCCCAAAGATCCGATGACCGGCAATGCCGAGTGGGGATTGCGCTCGATGCAGGATGATCCTGGCTCGACGTCGTACGGCGGGCAGAGCGTCTTCGACGTGTATTCGAAGTCCACGGGAACGGCTCTGGACGGAACGAAGTATTCTGATTGGTAGGTGAGTTTCCAGTGAGCAGCAGAGGCAAAAAGGACGCTGGCTTCACACTGATGGAGCTGATGATCGTGATGGCGATCGTCGCTGTGCTCACTGTGGTGGCTGTTCCCAGATTCAAAGCCGCCATCATACAGGCCAGGGAAGCGGCGCTCAAGGAAGATCTGCACGTGATGCGCGCGGCCATCGATTCTTATACGATGGACAAGCAGAAGGCGCCGCAATCGCTCGAGGACCTGACCAATGACGGGTATCTGAGGGCGATTCCCGAGGATCCGTTTACCCATGCCAAAGATACCTGGGTGACCGACACAGGCGACGCGATGCGTTCGCTCGACCAGACCGATCCCGGCATCGAAGACGTCCACTCCGGCTCGCAGGAGCTTGGCTCGGACGGCCAGCCCTACTCCAGTTGGTAGGCAACAGAAGCTTCGCATCAATGAAAGAGGGCAAGATGCCGCGGCGGAATCTCTGGGGACTCATTCTTCTATTGAGCATGGCTGCACTCTGCGGCTCGTTGCTTGCGCAAACAGAGAAGACCATCACGATTCGCATGTTGGACGGAAAGACGGGCAAGCCGATGCCGGTCTCGGGTTATGTGGTTCGCGTGGACCACGACCCGACGGTTCACGCCGACTGGGTGATGCCGGGCGGAGACGGGAGCGCCAAGCTGACTGTGCCCGCGAATGCCAAAGTGCTCTCGGTTCAGGGGACGTACGATGCATCGATGCAGCTCTATTTCAACTGCGACTCTGCCAACGGGAAACAGGATCCGGTCGAGCGCTGGTATGCAATCTCCGATATTCTGGCCACGGGCGTTGTCGCTCCCAATGGCTGCGGAAGAGCAAGCAACGCCGCCAAAATCAAGCCTACCGCCAAACCCGGTGAATTTGTTTTTATGGTCAGGAAGATGACGATGGCCGAGGAGTGGCGGAATTAGCTCGCGCAGAGCTGACGGACGAGATGGTCAAGTTGCGAGCGTGATCGGCGGGCGGAGGGTCCGCGATGACCACTGACGCAAATCTATCTCGTTCCTTTGCGACTACGGTCGATTGGCTCTATGCGGGGCTGATGCGAGCGGCGAAGGCGGGTGCTGCCGCGGATCGCGAGCGTGGATTGGGGGGTAAGCTGCTCTATGCGGCGGAGCTGGACGGCGCAGGCAGCGCGCTGGTGGTGGCAGCGAATATCGCCGGCGTGGCGACGCTGACTGCCACGGCCGATGTCGCGACACAAAAGCAGGCAATTCGCAATGGGGTGATCGACTTTCTCGTCACCACACTCGACGAGGCATTGCGCATTCTGAAAAACGAGCTTCGCAAAGGCGAGGCGGTCGCTGTGTGCGTTGGCAAGGCGCCGGAGGCGATCGAACGCGAGATGGTCGATCGCGGCGTGGTGCCCGATCTGCTGCGGTCCGGGGTCCTGGACGCGCGACGAATCGAGAGCTTCATCGTCGCGGGGGCTCGACAGATCGACCCTGTGGCGACAGGAAGAGGCGAGGTCGTGCTGACCTGGAGCGTCGTCGGCGCACCGGTCAAATGGCTGCCCAGGCTCGACGCCATCGCCGGCGAATGCTTGGCCGGCTCACCTGAGAATTGGGTAGCGCAGCGCTGGCTGCGGCTCGCGCCGCGTTATCTCGGCCGCCTGGCGCAGGGAGTGCATCTGCTGCGTTGCCAGAGCTCGATGGCAAAGCGCTTTGTCGAACGGGTGAAAGAGCAGGTGGCGAGCGGCAAGATTGGCGTTCCGGTGGAGATTCAGTTGAGCAGCCGGGGTGATTCCAAGGTGCATCGTTTCATGCCGCCTGAGGGCGAGAAGGCGGACCAGCCGCTCAGTCTTGCCGACCGCCAGTAGATTCGGCCTGGGATTCGGTGCGAGATTCGATTTGGGCCCACAGTTCCTTGAGGCCATGGCCGGTCTTTGCGGAGACGGTTAGCACCTCGTCCAGTTCCAGGCCTTTCTTCAGAGCTTGCAGATTGCGCACGCGCTCGTTTCCGCTAAGCCGGTCGACCTTGGTGGCGACGACAGCGAACTCGCGTCCGGCATCCCTCAGCCAGTCGATGAGCTGCCGGTCGCTCTGCTGCACTGGAACGTTGGAATCGACGAGACAGATGCAGAGCTTGAGTGCAGGACGCGCTGCGAGATAAGGCTCGATGAATTCCGGCCAGCCCGCGCTGATCGACTTTGAGATCTTGGCGTAACCGTAGCCCGGCAGATCGGCGAAGACGAGTTGCGGGCGCTGGCGCTCGTCGAGGAGCCGGAAGAAGTTGATTGCGCGCGTGCGTCCCGGCGTGGAGGAGACCTTGGCCGCCTTGTCGCCTACCAGTGCATTTAACAGGCTCGATTTGCCGACGTTGGAGCGGCCTAGGAAGGCGATCTCGGGCAGATCGGGAGCGGGGAATTGCGCAGCATCCATGGCCGAGAGCAGGAATTGGGTTGTGTAGCGCATCAACTCCAACGATACAGGAGGGAAGGCGCCCGGCTTCGATGCACCGCTCAACGCGTCTAAATGGTGCTATCATTGGTGCGGTGGAGGACGCATGAGAGCTACGGTCTCGCTCGATGACAACTTGCTGAGGACGGCGCACGAGTACACCGGATTGACGGAGAGGGCGGAGCTGCTGCGAGAGGCGCTGAAGGCGCTTATCGCGCGCGAGGCCGGCCGCAGACTGCTGGCGCTGGCCGGAAAGGCGCCAAAGATCGAAGACGTGCGCAGATTGCGGGCCGGCGAGAAGTGATCCTGGCGGACACCTCAATCTGGATTGAACTCTTCCGCCGTGGCCGGTTTAAGTCGGAGTTGGAAGGCCTTATCGTCAGCGATCAGCTTTGCATTCATCCATTCATCGTGGCGGAGTTGGCTTGCGGTTTTCTGCCGGATCGCAAGAAGACGCTGACGTATTTCGATCATCTCAATCAGGTTCGCGCGGTTCGTTTGACCGATGTGCGAACAATGATTGAAGCGCGCGGACTGGCTTCCAAAGGCATTGGTCTGACCGACGCGCACCTGATCGCGTCATGCCTGGCCTCACAGGGAACGCTGATCTGGACCATTGACGGTGCTTTGGAACGGGTCGCAAAGATGCTCCACGTCTACTACGTTACTGCTTAGAATCTTTCCAGGCACTGCAAAAGTGAGCAACGCGCCAACGGGAACGCCTTCGCGACAGCCGGCTTGGAAGCCGGCGCTACCTGTGAAGAGATCTACTGCGCTTGAACGCCTGTGCCTAGCTCGGTTGGTGGGACTGTGGTCAGCACTTCGGTTGCCGCGGGCAGGGAGGCGGGGAGTGGGCCTTCGAGGGCCAGCGCCAGCACCTCGTCCATGTTGTCGACGAAGTGCAGCTTTATCGAGCTCTTGATGTTCTCCGGCAGTTCGGAGAGATCCTTTTCGTTGGGGCGCGGAAGGATCACCTCGAAGATGCCGGCGCGCAGAGCCGCGAGCAGCTTCTCCTTCAGGCCGCCGATCGCCAGCACCTTGCCGCGCAGAGTGATCTCGCCTGTCATGGCGATGTCGCGGCGCACCGGGATCTTCGCGAGCGCGCTGGCCAGGGCTGTAGCCATGGTGATGCCTGCCGAGGGGCCGTCTTTGGGGATCGCGCCTTCGGGCACGTGCAGGTGAATATCGACGTTGCGATAGAATTCGCGGGTCAGCCCCAGCGCCTGCGCCTTGCTGCGGATGTAGGCCATCGCGGCTTGCGCCGACTCCTGCATGACATCGCCGAGCTGGCCGGTGACGGTGAGCTTGCCCTTGCCGTCGAGCACCTGCACCTCTGTCGTGAGAATGCTGCCGCCGACCTCGGTCCAGGCTAGGCCGGTGACGAGGCCGATCTCGCTCTTCTCGTGTACCTCTGAGTCGCGGAATTTGGCCACGCCAAGAAACTCGTGAATATTCGCGGCCGTTAGTTCTTCCTTGTGCTTCGCGCCGGCCTTGACTACCTTGCGCGCGACCTTGCGGCAGACGTTGCCGATCTCGCGCTCGAGGTTGCGCACGCCGGCCTCGCGCGTGTAGTTGCGGATGATCTCGATGATCGCCTCATCTTTGAAGACGATGTTCTTTTCGCTCAGGCCGGTCTGTTCGCGCTGCTTCTTTACCAGGTATTGGCGGGCGATCTCCAGCTTTTCCTGCTCGGTGTATCCCTGCAGGCGAAGGACCTCCATGCGATCCTGCAAAGGCGCCGGAACGGTATGCATCACGTTGGCCGTCGCCACGAACAGTACCTGCGAGAGATCGTAGTTCACGTCGAGATAGTGATCCTGGAAGGTCGAGTTCTGTTCGGGGTCCAGTACCTCAAGCAGCGCCGAGGCCGGGTCGCCGCGAAAATCCGAGGCCATCTTGTCGACCTCGTCGAGGAGGAAGACGGGGTTCTTGGTGCCGGCGCGCTTCATGTGCTGGATAATCTGGCCCGGCAAGGCTCCGATGTAAGTGCGCCGATGGCCGCGAATCTCCGCCTCGTCGCGCACGCCGCCGAGTGAGAGGCGCACAAACTTGCGGCCGGTGGCTTTTGCGATCGACATGCCGAGGGAGGTCTTGCCGACGCCTGGAGGCCCGGCGAAACAGAGAATCGATCCCTTGGGATTTTTCACCAACTGGCGAACGGCAAGAAATTCGAGGATGCGCTCCTTAATCTTTTCCAGGCCGTAGTGATCGGTGTTGAGGACCTTTTCGGCGAACTCGATCGAGCGCGTCTCTTTGGATTTCTTCTTCCATGGAACGGCCAGCAGCCAGTCGATGTAGTTGCGGCTCACGGTCGACTCGGCCGACATGGGCGGCATCGCTTCGAGCTTTTTCAATTCCTGAATGGCCTTTTCTAAAACGTCCTTAGGCATGCCGGCGGCTTCGATCTTCTTGCGCAGCTCGTCGAATTCGCTTTTTTCGCCGCGGCCTAGCTCTTTCTGGATGGCCTTGATCTTCTCGTTGAGGTAATACTCTTTTTGCGCGCGCTCCATCTGCCGCTTGACGCGCGACTGAATGTTGCGGTCGAGGTCGAGCTTTTCGATCTCGACGTCGAGCACGTCGGCGATGCGTGCGAGGCGGACCGCGGGGTCGAAGATCGCGAGCAGCTCCTGCTTCTCTTCGATGCCGAGCTGGAGGTTGGCGGCGATGGTGTCGCTCAGCTTCGCTCCATCGTCCATGCGCACCGTGGCGATGATGGTCTCGTAATTGAGCGACTGCTGCAGCTTGACGTATTGCTCGAAGAGGCTGGTGACGCGCTGCATCAACTGCTCGACGGCCGGCGTCATCTCAAACTGCGGCCTGCCGACGCGCACCGTAGCTACAAAGAATCCATCGCGGTCGTTGACCTCGATCGACTTGGCGCGCTCGACGCCCTCGACGAGCACCTTGATATTGCCGTCGGGCATCTTGACATTTTGCACGATGTTGCAGATCGAGCCGACCTGATAGATCTCTTTGGCCTTGGGCTCGTCGATGGTCGCATCGTGCTGAGTCGCGAGAAAGATCTTGCGGTCGGCGGTGAGCGCCTCTTCGAGGGCGCGCACGCTGGATTCGCGGCCCACGACGAAGGGGGTCATCATGTAGGGAAAGATCACCATGTCCCGGATGGGCATCATGGGCAGCTTGCGCGCTTCGGTCTTTTCGCGGGATGCGGTCATCGGGACCCCTTAGTTATTGGACATGCGACTGCAGCCTGGGATGCACGGATCGGCTGAAAGCTACTCTTGGATTGTACAGCGAAATCAGAGTTGGAGTGAACGGTTAACAGCCGCTGAGCTCGATGGCAGAGAAATGGGACGCGGTAAGATTTCTTCAGTGCTTTTCATGCGAAATGGAGGATTTGTAAAACTGACCCGCTTTTGGGTTTGGATGATCTTCGGCGCGTCTTCTTTTGCCTTTGGGCAATATCCGGGTGAAGGAATACCAAGAGACTCGAACGTGATGGTAATGGCGGTTGCGAGCGAGACGACGGTGCTCGAAGGTGGAATCAGCTGCTGCGGCAAGAACCCGCCGGGCGTAGTTAACGTTGAGCCGATCGCTTGGCTTACTCCTGAAAGAATGGGCGAGATTTTCTTATTACTTCGATCAACGACTCTGAGTCTCAGTCTTTTCGCGTTTACGGCATCCGAGATGGCAAGCTGGTCGTTGTTTTTGATGGCGGTGGTTCGAGTTGCTGATGTGCGTATAGAACAATACCGCGATAGTCCACATACAGATATAGAAAAAGGCCTTGCAAAGCACGGCCTTTTTCTGGACGACAAGGATTCAGTTGGCTGTTATCCGGCCTTTTCCAGCAGGCAGAGCGAGAGGTCGCGGCGCTCGACCATGTCTTTGGTGATCTCGAGGTCGCGGACGCGCTTGTTGTTGGGCAGGTGGTACATCAGGTCGAGCATCAGCTCTTCGAGGATCATGCGCAGGCCGCGCGCGCCTACCTTGCGGGCCAGGGCCTCGCGAGCTACGGCACCAATGGCCTCCTGCGTAAAGTGCAGGCGGACATTCTCGTACTCGAGGAGTCTCTGGTACTGCTTGAGGATGGCGTTGCGGGGCTTGGAGAGGATCTCGATCAGCGCCGCTTCGTCGAGCTCGTCGAGGACGCACATCACCGGCAGGCGGCCGACGAACTCGGGAATCAAACCGTACTTGATCAGGTCCTGAGGCTCGGTGCGGCGCAGCAGTTCGGTGTCGCGGTGCGAACGGCTGGTTGCGGCATCGCCTTCGGTGGCATCGATGGTCTTGAAGCCCAACGCCTTCTTGCCGACGCGGCGGCCCACCACGCGCTCAAGGCCTACAAACGCTCCGCCGCAGATGAAGAGGATGTTGGTGGTGTCGACGGCGGTGAACTCCTGATGCGGATGCTTGCGCCCGCCTTGCGGCGGCACGTTGGCCACGGTGCCCTCGAGAATCTTGAGCAGCGCCTGCTGCACGCCCTCGCCCGAGACGTCGCGGGTGATGGAGGGGTTCTCGTCTTTGCGGCCGATCTTGTCGATCTCGTCGATGTAGATGATGCCCTGCTGGGCGCGGGTGACGTCGCCGTCGGCGGCTTGCAAAAGCTTGAGGATGATATTTTCGACGTCCTCTCCCACGTAGCCGGCCTCGGTAAGGGTGGTCGCGTCCACAATGGCAAAGGGGACGTCGAGCATCTTGGCCAGCGTGTGAGCCAGCAGAGTTTTGCCCGAGCCGGTGGGACCGATGAGAAGGATGTTGGACTTAACCAACTCGACTTCGTTATTGCGCATCTTATTCATCTGGATGCGCTTGTAGTGGTTATAAACCGCGACGGCGAGTTTTTTCTTGGTTTGGTCCTGGCCGATGACGAAATCGTCGAGAAAGCCCTTGACCTCTTGCGGTTTAGGCAGGTGGCCGGCGGCGTTGGCAGGATGTGCGGTATCGGTGGTGCGATCGTCCTCAAGAATCGAGTTGCAGACGGCAACGCACTCGTCGCAGATATAGGCGCGCGGGTAATCGCTGGGCGAAGAGATCAGCTTGGCTACGGCGTCTTGTGACTTGTGGCAGAACGAACAGCGCAGCGCTTCTTCAGGTCCCACACGCGTTTTCATCATACGGCTCCCCTTAGGACGAGCTACATTCCCGTTCTGCTCTTGCGTCCCGCATAGTTTAGCAGGTCTGCATGCCGTAAGACTGGCCCCACACCAGCATTTCGGTTACGGCCACGCAGCTTTCCGGTTACGAACGTGGCCGGTCGATGATTTCATCGACGATGCCGTACTCCTTGGCCTGTTCCGCGTTCATGATGAAGTCGCGCTCGACGTCGCGTTCGATCCGCTCCAAGGGCTGGTCGGTGTGTTTGGCGATGAGGTTATTGGTGATCTCGCGGATGCGCAGGATTTCGCGAGCGTGAATGTCGATGTCGGTGGCCTGACCGCTCAAGCCGCCCATGGACGGCTGATGTATGAGGATACGCGAGTTAGGCAGGGCGAAGCGCTTTCCTTTGGTGCCTGCCAGGAGAAGAAACGCGCCCATTGAGGCAGCCTGGCCGATGCAGATGGTCTCGACCTTGTTCTTGATGAACTGCATGGTGTCGTAGATGGCGAGACCCGCGGTGATGGAGCCGCCGGGGGAGTTGATGTAGAGGTGGACGTCCTTCTCCGGATCTTCGCCAGAGAGGAAGAGCATCTGCGCCACCACCAGATTAGCCACCTGATCGTCGATGGGGGTACCAAGAAAGATAATGTTGTCGCGCAGCAGACGGGAGTAGATGTCGTAGGCGCGCTCGCCCCGGCTCGTCTGCTCAACCACCATGGGAACCAATGCCATTGATTCTTCTTCTCGCTCTCTGGTTGGGGAGGCTAGCTCCCCGTTCCTTTGTACCCACTGGCCCGAAGGCCGAATTTGACCGGCGACAATGAACCTCCGGCCATCCCCATCTTACTAGGGCAGCCGCTCGTACATCAGGTTCGCGGTCTTCTCTCGCCGCAGTTGTGTGCGGATCCGCGTCAGCCCGCCGTCCGCTGTCAGACGCGCTTTCAAAGTGTCGACCGGCTCGCCGGCCTGCAAGGCAGCAAGCTGCATTTCCCGGTCCATTTCCTCGTCGCTAATGGTGATCTTTTCCTCAGCGGCGATGCGATCGAGCAGCAGATTGGTCTTGACCTCGGCGACCGCGCCGTCACGTTGAGCCGTGCGCAGGCGGGCAAAGTCGAGCTTGCGCATCTGATCGGTATTCATGCCCTGGGCGGCCAGAGCCCGCAGGCCTCGCTCGAGGCGCGTGTCGATCTGCTCCTGAACAAGCGACTCGGGCACGGCGAACGGATAGCGCTCGATCAAGGCGGCAAAGAGCTGGTCCTTGGTCTGGCCCTCGACGCTGCGGCGAAGCCGGTTGGTCATATACTCGCGGATTTTAGTCTCAAGCTCCGCCAGGCTCTCGTACTGGCCAACCTCTTTGGCAAAGTCGTCGTTCAGCTCGGGCAGGATGCGATTCTTGATGGCCTTCACCTCGATCTGGTAAGGGACGGTCTTGCCAGCCAGCTTGGGCTCGGCGTAATCGGCAGGATAGATGACCTCGGCCTTCAACTCCTGGCCGACCTTGGCTCCGCGCAGAGCGGTAGTGAAGGCCTCCATCGTATCCTTGCCGCCGACCTCGACCAGCGTGTCTTCGCCCGAGACCGGGGCAGCCTGCTCGTCGCCCTCGACCTGGCCGCTATAGGTGATCTGCGCCCAGTCGCCGTCTTTGAGGACGCGATCTTCCTCGACCGGCTCCATCGTGGCGTGGGCTGCGCGCAGCTGTTCGAGTTCGCGCTTAGAGTCTTCCTCGGTCACCTCGACCTTGGGCTTCTCGACCGTCACCGACTGATAGCCCTCGATGGAGAAATCGGGAACATATTCGAAGACGGCCTTGACGTGGAGCGGCTGGCCATCTTCGATGGTCAGCTCGGTCACGCGCGGTTCGCCAACGGGCTTCACACCCAGGTCGACGACTGCCTTGTTGAAGCGCTCGGGGAGCAGGCCGTCGATGACGTCTTTGCGAATGCCGTCGGCAAAGCGGCGGCGGATGACCGTCTCCGGCACCTTGCCTGCGCGGAAGCCAGGGATCTTGGCGTATCTCTTGTAATTGGCTGTCACGTTCCGATAGGCCTTGGAGACCTCATCGGCCGGGATGTCCAGTACGATTTCGCGGGTGCACTCGGGGTTCAGAACCGGGCCGTGCGGATGGTCGTGGCCGTCATGATCGTGACCGTCATGATCGTGGTCTTCGTAGCTGTGATCGTGAGCTTCGAGGTCATTGCCGCCTTCGGGGCGGAGAAGCGTTGCCTCGGTGGATTCAGGTTGGTTTTTTTTCTCGACGGTGTCGGTAGAACTCAAGGTTTTGCCTTCCGGGCGCTACGCGCCTAATAAACTTCAGGAGTGGGCTGCGAGCTGTCTGGTTCCGACTGGAAATCGCCGGACGGGGGCCTAGGAAGCGCCCTTTTTGTTGCGAACAGATGCCCCGCTTGTGCTACGGGCCATACCGGCTCCGTGCGGCCAGGGAATACCCTCGATTCATGGTAAGTGGGTTTGCTGGAAGGGTCAAACCGGAGAGAGCTCTTTCCGAGCTGAAGGGGCCGGAATCGATACCTTACTGCTCGGTGACCTCGGGCTTGCGTACGTAGGGCAGGAAGCGGGGATGGGCCGCGCCGCAGCGCGCATAGAAGGCACGAGCCTCGGCCAGACTCAGGTCGCCATTGACCGTGAGACGAACATCGAAGGCATCGGCATCTTCCTGTCCGTCGTCCTCCCACCAGCAGACCGGACAGAGCGCCAGCGCGCCAGGCGCCTCAAGCGTCTTCGATCCGCAGCATGGGCAGCGAAAACGTGTCTCCAAGAGTTCCCCCGTTTGAATGGACGAAAATTGGAGGTTGCAAGTTTACAGAAGAGTGACAACCCTCCGTCGGGCCGTAGAGATGAGAGGTGTCAAAGACACTGATTAAGCGTCTGTTAGGCGGGTTTACAACTCTTTAGACATGATGATGAAGTGCCAGTCCACTCCCGGCTTGATCGTGCGGTGCAGGCCTTCCTTCTGAGTGCCGGTTTCGACAAAGCCGTGGCGGCGGTAGATGGGCGGCAGTTCAGTGCGGAGATTGAGAACGAGAATATCGACGGCCTTGCAGCCGTGGCTTCGCAGATGCTCTTCGGCAGCCTCCATGATCCGCGTGCCGAGGCCGGAGCGCTGGCGCGCGGGATCGACGGTGAGCATACCCATGTAGCCGCGCTCGCCGCGCACTTCGGTATAAACGCATCCCACGAGCCTTCCGTCGCAATCCTCTGCCGCCAGCAGGTCGCCCTTGCGCATCATTGCCCTCAGGCTCTCTTCGTTGGTGCGGTCGCCCTCAAGGAAGGTTTCGATGGAAAAGGCCGAGTTGATGAGCGGGATCAGGCGTGGTCTGTCGGCGTCGGTGGCCGGACGGATTACGAGGGTAGATACGAGTTCGGGAGCGGAGGATACTTTCTTGGTCATGGCATTCAGAATGGGCAAGGATGAGTTCAAATCGTGCTTTGCCTGAATTTCATTCTATGGCTTCGGCACGGCGGAGCTCTTCATGTTGCAGTGCTGTGGCCGGCGCATCGCAAGTTCTCCTCATTGACTGCGCTGAACTCCGCGCCGTAGGCTCAAGGCATGGAATTCAGAATCATCGACCTTGAAAAGGAGCCGATCGAGTTCGATCTGGAGCTGCCTCCAGGCGTGGTCGATCTGGGCGAGGAAGCGGAACAGCACGGGCCGCTGGCCGCCTCGGGGCGAGCAGAGGTATTGCACGAGCATCGGGGGCCGAAAGAGATTGTCGCCGACATCAGGCTTCGGGGTCATTTTGCAGGCAAATTCCAGGTTCCCTGCGCCCGCTGCGTCGAGCCGGTGGAGATTCCGCTGGCCGCCGAGTTCGACCTGATCTTTCGTCCCGCGGGGGCCGATTCGGGGGCCCCGGAGCGGTCGATTACTGCACCGGAGACCGAAATCGGGTATTATCAGAGAGACAGCCTTGCGCTTGAGGATGTGCTGCGAGAGCAGGTGCTTTTGTCCCTGCCGGTCAGGACGCTTTGCAAGCCCGACTGTAAGGGACTTTGCCCACGCTGCGGTGCAGACCGCAATAGTCAGGCATGTACCTGCGCCGGGGGTGACGACCCCCGCTGGGAGGCGCTGGCAGGCCTCCGCAGCCGGATCGAGCCCAAGGAAAAAAGCCCCCAGAGTTGATCTGGATCCATCAAGGGTGCCCAGGCCGGAAGGCAGCCACAATGTTGTGCGGCCTGAAACCGGTAACGCTTGGGCCGCTTGAAGCGGGCTGGGAAACGAAAGGAATTTTTAGTCATGCCGAATCCGAAAAGGCGCCACTCAACGCGCCGCACCGCACTTCGCCGCTCACACGACTTTCTCACCGCCGTCGGCGTGTCAGAGTGCCCCGCCTGCCACGAGAAGAAGCTGCCCCATCGCGCCTGCCCCAAGTGCGGCGAGTACAAGGGCCGCGCCGTGGTCGACGTGAAGGAAGCCAAGTAACCGCGAGAGCCCATGCTCATCGACATTGCGCTTGACGCGGTAGGCACCGACAAAGCACCGGAGGCCGAGATTCGCGGGGCGATTCTCGCGTGCAAGGCTCTGCCCGTGCGGGTCCACCTGGTTGGGCCGGAGGGTGAGCTGCGCGATCTTCTTGACGAGTATTTGGGCAATGAGGATCTGCCCATCCTGATTCGCCATGCCTCGGAACGCATCGGTATGGAGGAGAAGGCGGCGCATGCGGTCCGCACCAAAAAGGACAGCTCTATGCGCGTCGGCCTCAAGCTGGTGCGCGAGGGCAAAGCCGCCGGCTTTGTGACCGCAGGCAACACCGGCGCAGCCATGGCCACGGCCAAGATGGTGCTGGGCGCTCTGCCCGGCGTCGACCGGCCGGCGCTGGCGACTCCCATGCCCAGTTCGAAAGGCAATCCCTGTGTGCTGCTCGATGTGGGCGCCAATGTCGATTGCAAAGCCACCAACCTGGCACAGTTTGCCGTGATGGGCGAGATCTACGCCCGCACGGTGCTCAAGATCGACTCGCCGCGGGTGGGACTGCTTAACGTTGGCGAAGAGGAGTCCAAGGGCAACGACCTCACCCACGAGGCCTTTCCGCTGATTAAGGCGCTGCCGATTCGCTTTGTCGGCAATGTCGAGGGGCGCGACATCTTCTCGGGCCAAGCGGATGTGATCGTCTGCGACGGCTTCGTCGGCAACGTGGCGCTGAAGACCAGCGAAGGAGTCGGCCGCTTTGTGCGCGATGTACTGCGCGAGTCGTTGACCCGCACCGTCACCGCCAAGGTCGGCGCGCTGCTCTCGCGTCAGGCGTTTAACGAGTTCCGCCATCGCCTCGACTATCGCGAATACGGCGGAGCGCACCTGCTCGGTGTGCGCGGTGTCTGCATCATTGGCCACGGCTCTTCGAATGACCGCGCCATCTTCAACGGCATTCGCGTGGCCTACGAGTCCGCCAAAGGCGGTGTGATCCGCAGCATCGAAGCCGAGTTTGCCCGCCGTCCAAATCAAGGTGGCAATGGGATCAGACCGGAGAAGCTCACCGATCCCGACCTTGGTCCCGACGCGACCATCCACTAGGCCTTCATGCCTGCCGATCCCAATGCTATCTCCTCCGTCCTCGGCCAGTTGGTGTGTCCCATCTGTCTTGGAGAGCTTCGCCTCGAAGAGACGCAGCTAGTCTGTAACGGCTGCGGCCGTGCCTACCCGATTGTGGATGGAATTCCGGTGTTGATCCCCGAGCGGGAAGAGAAGTTGCAGACCTGAAACCGCGCGCCATCACCGCCGGTGATAAAACGGCAGGACGATGAGCAGTGCAAAGCCGATGGCCGCAACGAGAGCCAGCGCCAGCAGGCCATACATCGCCGTCAGGCTCGGTGCTTTGCCCTGACGGTCTTCTGCATCGTTGCCGTGAGTCTCCGGCTGCAGATTGGGCTTACTCATACTTCAGCGATTCCACGGGGTCCAACTGCGCGGCGCGAGTTGCAGGAATTGTGCCGAAGACCACGCCCACCATCGTCGCCGCGCTCAGGGCAATCACCACCGACCAGCCTGAGATCGGCAGCTCATAGTCGGTGAGGAATCGGATCGAAAGCGGCACCGAGAGGCCCGCGATGGTGCCGACAACGCCGCCCACGAGAGAGATGATGACGGCCTCGGCGAGGAACTGGTACTTGATCTCGCGGTAGGTCGCGCCGAGCGCCTTGCGGATGCCGATCTCACGGATCCGCGAGCGGACATTTGCCAGCATGATGTTCATAATGCCAACGCCGCCCACCGCCATCGTGACAGCGGCCACGGCCAGCAGCACCAGCGTGAGAGCGTTGGCAATCTTGGCTGCCATTGTCAGCAGCTCTTTCAGATTTGTCGCTTTGTAAACCGAGTTTACCCGATGGCGTGAGCTGACGATGCGCTCGATCTCGTGGCTCGCGTCGGGGACCTCGTCCATCGTGCGCATCGAAAAATAAATCTGCTTCACATTTTCGGTTCCGGTAAAGTAGCGCGCCACGGAGTAGGGAATCAGGATCGTCTGGTCGGCGATCTCGGACTCTCCAAATGTGTCGACGCTCTCTTTGAAGACGCCGATGATGGTGAAGGGAATGCCGCTGATCTCAAAGCTCTGGCCGACTGCCGCATCCGAGCTGCCGTAGCGGTCATGCGCAAAGATCTCTGAGACTACTGCGCACTTGATGTGGGCTGCGTCGTCGTTCTCATCGAGAAAGCGGCCCACGGGAACCAGCAGGTTGCGGATGTTGATGTACTGAGGGCTCACGCCCAGCACCAGCGTGTCCTTGACCACGCCACCGCCAAAGCTGATGCGCGAGTGCATCTCCATCACCGGCGAAGAGTACATCACGCCGGGCAGCTGCGCCAGGACGGCCTTCTCGTCGTCTCGGGTCAAGGGGTCGTTGTATACGGTGCCCTCGGCCGTGTTGGCTCCGCCGCCCGAGTACTCAAGCTCCACCGAGTTGGTGCCGATCTTTTGAATCTCGGCCAGAATGAATTGCTTGCCGGTCAGGCCGATCGTAACCACCAGGATCACCGAGGCGGTGCCGATGACCATGCCCAGCGCGGTCATGGCAAAACGCACCTTGCTGGAGCTGAAGCTGTCGACCGCCAGCTTGAGGATCTCGCTCAGTACCATCGTGCGGCGAGCGCTCAGCAGCGTCTCTTGAAAGGTGTTCGGGTTTGCCTGTTGCGCCGGATTCATCGCTCACTTACAGCTTACCGCGAACGATGCCTGGTACCCAAAAACGAGGCGCAACGGGAACTCATCTTTGACGTTTGATCTCAGTTTCCGTGGCACCCCTGCTGCGGGGCTAGCGAAAATTATTACGGCTGAGCATCCACGGCGCAGGGCCGGTTGCGTTACTCTGTTAGGGCAGTTCCCCGGTCCCCAAAAGCAGTGAGATACCTATGTCCGGTGGAAGGAGGCAGATCGCCCCCGGCCATCCGCTCGCTCGGCGGCAGACGCAGCATAAATCTGCGACTGAGTGGGCTGTGGGCATTGAACAGGCAGAGATCGGTGATGACGCGTTCGGCTGATGGGGATACACACTCTGAAGACAAGGTAAGGAGGTACCAAGAATGGCTCGGATGCATTTGCACGAACGACTCGTTTTTTTGCGCCAACCCGCCTGTGCTCTGGTGATGTTTGTTGGCTGCTTTCCGCTGTACTCACAGGTCACGGTACGCTCAGAGCGTAACGTGCCAGAATCGGTAACGTTAAAAGGCCCAGCACCGGCCGAGACAATCAAGCAGCTGCGTGTTGTGCGTCAGTATCCGCTCAACAGCTTGCGAGCAAATCCACACATCACACTGGGCGCGATACCACTCGACTTCACACCTGTATTGAACAATCCCAAGTCTCTGCCAAATCTGGCGCTTCGCCTGCACACGCTGCCGCAGCATGTTGAGGTGAAGGAGGAGAGTTCGGAGATCAACGAAGTCGATCAGGGGCTGATCATCCATCATGTGCTCAGCTTTCGCGTGCTGCCGGGCAAGTGCGCCGATGCAAGCGCGAGGGCGCAGCTGAGCGAGGCGGGGATTGGGTGCTTCCAGAGGTCCAACGCCAGCCAGCGGCTTCAGGAGTTTTCGATCCCCGGCAATGCACGCTATGTGGCCGATCCGGGGAAGCGGCGCGAGGCGATCGCCTCCTACCAGACTAAGAGTGCACAGGCGGACGCCGATCTAAGCCAGCACATCAGCGCGTTGCGAAAGGCGCTTGCCGACCCGAGACAGCGCGGCACGATTGAGAGCCAGGTGGGCAAGGACGGTGCGGCTCGCTGGGACAAGCTGACTGACGATCAATTGAAAGAGGAGATCATCAATTCGAGCACGCGGCGTTTTGAAGAGACTGCTTTTGTTCCGAAGCAGGATTCAGGGCTTTATGCCAAGGGTCCATTGGTGCTGAGGGCGTCGCCCTCGAGCGGCGAGGTGGACGCGGCCGAGCAGTTGATGAAGATCTCTCTTCCAGCCAATGCGCAGAGTCCGGCGGGTTATCCGAGGTTGTTGCGCATTGTTCCCGCAACGAGCTATCGCTCACAGAGCGGCGGCGGACAAAAGAGTGCGCCGGATCAGCCGGTGGATATCGATCTTGGAACGTATATTTATTTGACCGGGTTCACACTCGGTCATGACTACGAGTGGAGCATGAACGTAAGCATCACGATTAATTACGTGGTCAGCTCCTCAACCTTTAGCATCTCGCCGTATGCGGGCTTCAACTACGGATTTGGCTTGCGTTTTCCGGTTCAGGCCAAGCTTAGCTATCACAATGCGCAGGGAAAGGCGACGTTCCATGCCGATTATGTTCCGATTGAGGGGGACACGAATGCGTTTCGCAGCACCGGATTGCCGGAGGATCAGTTATTCGACGGCAAGGAACTGGTCGCACAGGTCGGCGCCAAGGCCGGAGTGAATTACAGCCTGCCTGTGATCGGAAGTGGCGGCATAGGGGCCAACGTCGGCGTGGATTTCACGGACTGGCTCCCTTCTCCTTACAAAGGCGGGCGTTTTCAACCGCCCGCGCCGGGCACGCATGGCATCGACACGCCATATGTCTTCGATCAGATCGACCTGCTTGGAGGGCTGTTGAACTTTGGAGTTCTTGGCGGACAGGTCTTTCCGGCGATCAACATCAATCTGCACTCGAACAAGCTGCAGTTTACGTTCAACGACGAGGTCAGCAGGAAGCAGACGCGTGTGATGCAGACCGGCGAGACGATCCCTGTGGGAGTCGATACCGGAGCGGGCAACGATAGTCACTTCAGCTTTGGCAACCCGGTGTACAACCTCGGCTTTACTCTCACACCAGGCATCGATGCGCGCTTGTTTGTTGACGTTGCCGTGTGGAGCGATAGTTGGGATTGGCCGGTCTGGTTCCCGCAGCTGTCAGTGGATCTGCCGCCTGGAGGAATGGATTTCGGCTGCCACTCGAACACCGCATGCGTGCTCGATTTTGAACCGAAGCGCGAGACGAGTTCGACTTCAGGCGGGCTGGAGGTTCTGAAGACCTTGGGTTGCGATAAGCAGGGCAACAAGATTGTCTGCCGCGGGCCTCTGGCCGGGTACACGACCTGCTTGAACCTGGTCAGCGCCAATTCGATTCTCGGCGTGGAATCGTGCGACGGAACGGCGATCCTTGGCGCGCAGGATAAAGAGCTGACCAGCAAGGGGTGTGCGCGAATCAACGACCACATCGGCGATTACACATGCCCCGGAACGGCGCTGGCGGAGTGTGTTGGCTTGATGAACGCAAGCAAGGTGATCAGTTGCGAACTGGTGCACTGGAAGCCAGGCTTCTGCGAATCGCCGATGAACTACATTCTGTCGCAGGACGCTGTTCTGCTGAAGGATGGCTGCAAATCGATTGGCAAATACGAGGCCGGCTGCTATGACAACACTTGGTCATGCCCTAGAGCAGGGGCGAATGACTGCGCATTGTTCCTGAAGTACAACGGCGTCAAGGCGTGCGAGGAGAAGAAGTAGATTTGTGGCGATCCTCGTCCGACGACAGAAGAGGCAGGCGGAATTGAAAGACCTGCCTCTCAGGCCGGAGGCGATATCGAAAGTGTTTGCCGTAAAACTGACAACCCCGGCCGGGGCCGGGGTTGTCGGTGCAATCGAAATCTGATGCGATCTACGCCTCTTTGGCGACGGCGCGGCCCACTTCCTTCAGACGGGCGGCCTTGCCGCGCAGTCCGCGAAGGTAGAAGAGCTTGGCGCGGCGAACCTTGTAGCTGCGAACCTTCTCGATCTTCTCGATGACCTTGGAGTTGAAGGGGAAGATGCGCTCGACGCCCTGGCCAAAGCTCATCTTGCGAACGGTGAAGGTGCCCTGGGGCCCTTTGTTGATGGCGATGACCAGACCCTCAAAGGCCTGCAACCGCTCCTTATCGCCTTCCTTGATCTTCACCTGGACGCGAACCTGATCGCCGGGGACGAACTCGGGGAGGTCGGTGCGCTTGAGCTTGTCGGCCAGGCGCTGCATAACGGGATGAATTGACATGGTCTTTTCCTGCTGATGGACTCAGAACTTTAAGTTTACTACAAAAGGGGAGGGTTGTGCCTGGCGAGGGATGCGCTATAGTTCCCGGTATGGATGAGAAACGCGAATTGCTTCGCCACACGCTGGCCACCGTCGCCTACAGAGCCGCCCGTTCCCTCGAAGGCGCTCCCGATTCTTTTGCCGGATTTGCCGGCGCGGGACGCATGCCTGTGCAGATTGTGGCTCACATGGGCGACCTCTTCGATTGGGCGTTGAGTGTGGCCATCGGGCAGCAGCGCTGGCAGGTGTCGCAACCCCTGGCCTGGGCCGAGGAGCAGCGGCGATTCTTCCAATCTCTGCAGACGCTGGACGCGTACCTGGCTTCGGATCAGCCGCTTCGTGCGCCGGCCGAACAGCTCTTTCAGGGCCCGATCGCCGATGCGCTGACGCATGTCGGCCAGTTGGCGATGATGCGCCGTCTCTCCGGCAGCCCCACGCACGGCGAGAACTTCTTCATCGCCAGCGTCAAAGTTGGACAGGTGGGTGAGGACCAGCCTGCCGCCGCCAAGCCCTTCAAGGCGCGCTAACAACCAGTGATTCAGCGCTGTGGAAATCTGGGGCGAAGCCGCAACCCTGAGAAACCGAATTAGACTTGCAAACCGGCGACGCACCCTGCCACACTAGAGAGTGCCCACCCAAACGATCGTCATCCTGGATTTCGGCTCGCAGTATACGCAACTGATTGCACGGCGCGTACGCGAATTGAATGTCTTCTCCGTCGTACTGCCCTGCACGGCGCCCATCAGCGAAGTTCTGGCGCACAAGCCGCTGGGAATCATTCTCTCCGGCGGGCCGTCGTCCGTCTACGACTCCGACGCGCCGGCCGCCGACCCCAAGCTCCTTGAATTGGGCCTCCCGGTATTGGGCATCTGCTATGGGCTGCACTTTATCGTGCACCACCTGGGCGGCAAGGTGCTCTCGGCGCCCCGTCGCGAGTATGGCCACGCCGAAGTGATGATTGAGAACGGCGCATCGCAGCTCTTTGCCGAACTGCCCGCTACGATGCAGGTATGGATGAGCCATGGCGACGAGGCAGCCGAGCTGCCCGCGGGCTTCCATCGCACGGCCATCTCAGCCAACGCCATGGCCGGATTTGAAAATGTTGAGCGGCGCATCTGGGCTGTGCAATTCCATCCCGAGGTGCACCACACGCCGCTGGGTCCGCAGATCATCAAAAACTTTGCTCTCTCGATCTGCGGCGCACGCGGCGACTGGACCCCGGCGCGATTCATCGAGTCGACGGTGAGCTCGATCCGCGAAAAGGTCGGCAAGGGGCACGTCATCTGCGGCCTCTCGGGCGGCGTAGATTCCTCGGTTGCGGCAACGCTGGTGCACAAGGCCATCGGCGACCAGCTCACCTGCATCTTCGTCAATAACGGCGTCCTGCGCAAAAACGAGTTTGAAAGCGTGCAGAAGAATCTGCGCGACAAATTGGGCCTGAAGATCGTGGCCGTCGACGCCAGTGAGCGATTTCTCAACAAGCTGGCCGGCGTCACAGAGCCAGAGAAGAAGCGGAAGATTATCGGCGCCGAGTTCATCGCCGTCTTCGATGACGAGGCCACGCGCATCGCCAAGCAAACTGGCGGTGTCGATTGGCTGGTACAGGGCACTCTCTATCCGGACGTGATCGAATCGAGCAGCGTCAAAGGCCCCAGCCAGACCATCAAAAGCCACCACAACGTCGGCGGCCTGCCCGAACGCATGAAGCTCAAGCTCATCGAGCCTCTGCGCGATCTCTTCAAAGATGAGGTGCGCCGCATCGGCCGCGACCTCGACATGCCCGAGGAGATTCTCGGCCGCCAGCCATTTCCCGGGCCGGGCCTCGCTGTGCGCATTCTTGGCGAGGTGACGTCTGAGCGCGTGGCGCTCTTGCAAGAGGCCGACGAGATCGTTGTCTCCGAGATCAAGGCTGCTGGCCTCTACAGATCCATCTGGCAGAGCTTTGCCGTGCTGCTGCCGGTGATGAGCGTCGGCGTGATGGGCGACCAGCGGACGTATGCTTACACTGCGGCGATCCGCGCCGTGCACTCCGAAGACGGCATGACCGCCGATTGGGCTCCGCTGCCGTATGAGGTGCTCAAGCGCATCTCCAGCCGGATTGTGAACGAGGTGCGCGGCATCAACCGCGTCGTCTACGATATCACCTCGAAGCCGCCGGGAACGATTGAGTGGGAGTAAGGAATCAGACCAGAGGAAATTTTGCACGGCTAACATCGGGTAGGCACCCGATTGTGGCAGACTCTCGCGCAGATGACAGAATATTTCAATCGTGGCATAATATACTCAAGGTGGCAGGATATGCCGGAAACAGTAATTCTTGGAGAGAGTGGCAGAATTGTTCTTCCGGCCGCAATCCGCAACCAGTTCGGGCTGAAGGCTGGGGATCGCCTGACGGTGGCAACGAATGGCAACCGAATCGAGATTCTGAGCATGGATATGGCGCTTAAAGAGATACGGGCCTCGATTCTCGAAACGCGCGGGAGTATGGAAGGACTTTTGGACGAGTTTCTAGAGGAGCGGCACGAAGAATGCCGCCGTGAAAAGGCCGAGCGTGACTAGCATTGTGCTCGACTCGTCCGCGGTCCTGGCGATGGTCTACGGTGAGCCGGGCGGCACCAAGGTCCAAGCAGCCATCGCTTCTTCGCTCCATGCGATTTCGATCAGCGCGGTCAACTGGTGCGAAGTATTAGCAAAACTAAGCGAGAAAAGTGCTGTCATGACGGCTGGTAAGCTGGCGGCGATTCTGCCCGGCGTCGAGGTCATTCCGTTTGGTAAGGAAGACGCGGAACGGGCCGCGTCGCTGGCGAAACGATGCCCCGAGATCTCTCTGGGAGACCGTGCTTGTCTTAGCTTGGCGAGCTACCGCGATTCGACGGCCTGGACAACGGACAAGATCTGGGCGCAGATGCCGGTGGGCGCAAAGCTCAAAATGCTCCGCTAAAGACAAACCCGAGATCTAGTCAATGAGCTTTACCTCCCGCTTTGCGCAGCCTTGGCGAAGTGGAAGATGCAGTTGACGCGATGAGTTTCCGCGTCGGGCTTTACGTCGTAGGTTGTGATGACGGTCTGCATCCACTTTGACAGCGGCTTGTCTTTCTTTTGAGCGAGAGCCGCAAAGCCTGTGACGTAACTTTCGTCGAACGCAGCGCCGGGCGCGAGCTTCCACGCGGCTTTGAGCTTCGCGGCCATCGCGTCGGGAGCGCCGTCGAACTGAACCGCGGCCATTTGATACTGCGGGCCGGCTGTGGTCTCCACGCTGTAGTTCACGATGTGGGTCGCCTCGTTAAAGGACGCATGCGGCGTGACCGAGCAGTCGAGATAGCCGCGGGCATGATAGGCGTCGCGAATGGCCAGCAGAAACAGGTCGAGGGGCCTTCCCGAGTTGGCTGGATATTTGGACAGGATCTTCTGAACCTCTGCGCGAGAGATGAGCGCGTTGGATGGATAGTCGATCGTGCCGAGCTTATAGACGCCGCCTTCGCGGATCACGATTTTGTAAGGGATCGCCGCGGCCTCGGCCGAGACGATGGGCGGATCGACCTGAGTGACTTCGGCTTCGACGGCGGCGTAACCCTGATCCTGGTAGAGCTCTTCAAAGGCGCGCTTCAGACCGGCCGCGGTGTTCTCTGTGTCGAAGGGGTTGCCGGCCTGGCCTATTGCGAGGAGATGGGCCTTGGCCGCCATAGGGTCAGAGACGCCGAAGAGCTGGACGGGACCGATGCGCACTGCCGGTGAGGTCACGACGAAGTTCATGGCCGTGATCTTTTGCGAGCCGAGGCCGCTGGTAACGTCGGCCTTGACGGTGGCCTTGATGCCCTCCGCGGCGAGCATCTCTTCGAACGCGTGGCGGATGCCGTCGAGCACCGCGCCGCTGGCGGGCACCTGGCCGTGATAGAGCGGGAAGTGTGCGTGGAGCTTGTCGTCGAGCTGTTTGCCGGACGAGAGCGGAAGATTGTCAAGATGGATCGGGTAGAGACGCGCGGCCGGCGTTAGCGCAAAGAGTACTCCCTTGCTGTCGGTGCGGAACTTGATGACCGAGAAGAAGGCGGTGTCGTTGAGCTGCTTGGCGCCGGCTTTGATCTGGGCCGGGGTCAAGCGCGCATCGGCTTTCAGGCCGGCGGCGGCGAGCAGTTCGTCCTGCGTGAATTGTGGCGCGCCTTGAAAACGGACGGCAGGCGTCGCAGTCTTCTTCTGCGCGGGTTGAGGCTTCGTTTGCGCGAGAGTTGAATGAGTGCAAAGTAGAAGTGCAGCGGCAAGCAGTGCAGCCGGTTTGTTCATGTCCAGCCAAGATTAGCAAACTGCGGCGGGCGCGGCAAACTCAAGCCCCGTTGTTCGGACGATTTCGATGCTCAGCTCGATGGTCTACTGTCGATCCGGTTTCAGCACGGGCGCTCGCAGCGGAGTTGTCTCGATCTCGATGCGCGTGTCTTTCGGAAAGATCACATCGCGTCCGGGGCGCAAAAAGTTCTCATAGGTTGAGAGCGCGGCTGCGTAATAGCCGATTCCTGCCGCAATGTTGCGATTTCCGGCTGCCATGCCGACGAATCTTCCCACAAGACCAAATCCGTTGGATGCGACGCCGGTCTGCGCAGTGATATTGCCGTCCTCGTCGAGAGCGCGTCCGGCGAGCACGGTCAAAAGCAGCGGCGCGATGGCGCTCGATTGATTGCGCGGCGTGACGGTTCCCTCGGCGTCGAGAGAGAGGTCGTGACGGCTCTCGGTCGTAGCTCCGGCGAGCGAACCCTCGACGGGGCGATCTGCCGCCGGCTGGCTGGTTGCTTGCGGGAAACGCACCTGCTGAAAGTTGAAGCGCAGCTTGCCGTTGCGGCCCAGGGAACGGGCGGCTTTGGCCTCGCTCACTCTGCCCACGAGCACCGAGCCTTGCGGCACCGCAAGTCGCCGGTCGCTGTCGAAGACCGGCTCAACCACCAGCGCTTGAACCGGGTCACCCGGCTTGGCGGTTGCCGAGGTCACTCCGTTTGTGAGCAGAGCGTGCACCGACCACGTCTCCGCTTTGGCGCTGCCTGTCTGGGCGGGTTGCGCCGGTGTTTGCGCAGTTTGAGAGGCGGGGGGCAGAGCAAGCGGCTCGGTGAGATCGAAGGACCACATCGTGTGCGCCTCGATCCTCTCGGGGTGGTAAGGCAGTTGATGATAGAGCATCTGGAGGGCGCGGTCGCCACGTCCCGGCGCGGTGAAGACGGCTATGCGGTCGTGAAGCTGGTTCTTTGCCTGGGTCCAATAGCGTGAGACAAACGACTGGTGTGGACGCGCGCCCGACGATGCGAGCCGCAAAACAGGGGCGCCGTTGTCAGCGCTTCCGGCCGAGATGGCAAACTCTCCCGCGGGAAGAGCGAGCTCGTCGAAGTGAACCTCGACGGTATGAAACGGCGTGAAGTCGCCGCGCAGCCTGGCGTGCCAGCGCGTCTTCGAGTCCGGCTCAAGCGCGACGATCTTGCCGTGCAGCACAGTGTTCTGCGGGACCGCCAAGTTGCCCTCGACAAAGATGGGATTGAGAAGCTCGGCGTCGATGGCTTCGCCTTGTCTCATTGGATAGTGACGCAGCGTCTCGACCTGCAGATTGGTTCCGGAGGGAAGGGTTGGCCTTGCGGTCTGCGGAGTCTCGCTCGGCTTGGCGATATCGGCCGGAGGTGAGGTCGCCGGCCTGTGCTCAAGTGTCTGCGCGCATATCGCACTGGCAAGTGGCGATGCGGCCGCAACCAGCAGAAGGGAGAGACGCATTGGGGAAGGCTCCTGGGTGTTCAGTTCTGCAGATCAGACGCGCGAGCCACCCAAATGAGAGCGTTAACCTGCAGTTGACTGCGCCCGCAGTGTGGCGACCTCGCGGCTGAGAGCGTCGAGGCGGGCGAGCAACTCGGCATGGTGCCTGTCCGCCGCCGTCGGATCAAAAGTCTCTACGTAAAAGGTTCCGTTCGGCTCCAACTGGCATTTGCGCACCTGGTGAATGCTGTCAAAACCCTGGCGATGGATCACTTCCAGCAGCTCGGTGTGACTCAATGACTCGCGCTCCAGAGCCTTCTTGTCGACCTGGCCGTTACGCACCAGGAGGGTGGCTCTGCCCTCAAGCGCGCGGGTGAGCCGCGGCGAGCGAAAGAGCACGCGCACGACGAGCCAGTTAATGGCCAGCAGTCCAAAGGCTCCGATGATGCCGCCGGAGACCGAATTGTCGTCGCCGATGATGGCGTTTTGCACGGTGTTGGAGAGCGAAAGCAGCACGACGAGGTCGAAGGGATTGAGCTGGGCGAGTTCGCGCTTGCCAAAGAGGCGCAGCAGCAGCACCAGCACGAGGTAGACGATCACCGGGCGGGCCAGCTTCTCCAGGATGGGAAGCGGCAACTGAAACATGTGGTCGAGAATCACGGAGTGAGGCATGAGACGAGGATAGAACGCCGGCCATGCCCGTGAAAGCGCTAATCGAGACGCCAAGCCTACTGCGCCTGCTTGAGCCTGACAAGGTGCATGACGCAGACGACTTGATGTGTCTCAGGGTCAGAGGCGATCGTATACTTTGCAGCCACTCCTGAGAGCGAACGCATCAGAGCAGAGTCTTCTTTCTGCGCATTGACGAGAAAGCCAGCGATATAGCTTTCGTCGAAGGGGTCTCCCGGTTGCATCTTCCAGTGGCGCATTAACTGCTCCCGCAGTTCGTCGCTCACATTCTCAAACTTGACGGCAGCTAGACGATAAACCTGGCCTGGAACAACCTCCACCGTATAGTTAACAGTGTCAGAGGCCTCGTCGATCTCCGGATGAGGCGTCAATTTACAGTCCAGGAATCCCTTGGATTTGTACCGGGAAGAGATCAGGAACCAGGTGTCGCGAAGGGCCTGGCCGCTCTCGGAGCTACTTCTCGGTCCAATAGTCTTGTCAACCTCACTCTGTGTCACCGGAGCATCGGGCGGCAGGTGGATTGCGCCGAGTTTGTAGACCCGGCCCTCTTCAATCGTCGCCGAGAAGGGGACTTCGATTGCATCTGTTGTGGCCACCGCGTCTCCGGAGCGAACGACGTGTATCTTTGCCGCCGCGTAGCCTCGGTCTGCGTAGAACATCCCGAAGGCGCGCTCGAGATTTGCCGCCGAATTGTCCGTGCTGAACGCCTGCCCTGTCTCGTGTTGTGCGAAGCTCTGGACCGCGGCCTGCATCGTGCCCGAAGCGCCTCCCAGTTGAATCTTCCCCACATGCACCTGCGGCTCGGAGATCATAAAGCTCATGATGCGATGCTTTGGATCCGGTCCGGGCATGGATGTGACGGCGGCTTTCATTCCCTTTGCCGCAAGCATCGCCTCCAGAACGCCGCGCACTCCATCCAACAACCCGCCCTCGGCGGGAACCTGACCGTGATAGAGCGGAAGACGGCTGTGCAATTCCGTGTCCAGCTCCGTGCCAGGCGTGAGCGGCAGGTTCTCCAACTGGACGGCAT
Source organism: Occallatibacter sp. (assembly GCA_050010735.1). Taxonomy (GTDB): domain Bacteria; phylum Acidobacteriota; class Terriglobia; order Terriglobales; family Acidobacteriaceae; genus Telmatobacter. Next base: position 53,658 of record JBEKKL010000010.1, read on the forward strand.
AAAGCTCAGTGTTGGGCGCCACGCTGAAGACGAGATCGACCCCGTTGAACCTGAAGTTGACAGATGCGAAGAGACCGGTGTCGATGAGCTTCTGTGTGTACGCGTTCATTCCCGCCAAATCAAGGGCCATGCCATCTTTCAGGCCCACGGCAGCCTTCAGCTCCTTGCTGGAGTACTCCGGATCGCCGGTGAATTGGATGGTATTTGGCTGATACTTCTGTGCGACAGCAGGCAGAGTGGCAAGCGCGACGATTGCCGTCAGGAACAGAAAAGTATGGCGGATCATGGTAGGGCAAGAGTAGCAAAGATGCGGCTGTGGGGAAAGAGGTCCTCTTTCATCAGCCGGACAATCATCGGCATAAGCGATTGCGTTTGCTCAGGATCTTACGAGCCCGCTGACGCATGGTTTCGAAAGAACTCGAGCGACCGGCGCAGGCCCTCGATCAGGTTCACACGCGGCTCCCAGTCGAGAAGAGCGCGCGCCTTGGCGATATCGGGGCAGCGGCGGGTGGGGTCGTCCTCGGGCAGGTCTTCAAAGCGCAGCTCGCTCTTCGAGCCGGTGACTTCGAGCACGGCTTGGGCGCACTCGAGAATCGTGAACTCATCGGGGTTGCCAATGTTGACCGGATAGTGCTCGTCGCTGCGCGAGAGGCGCAGGATGCCTTCGATCAGGTCGTCGACATAACAGAAGCTTCGCGTCTGGCGGCCGTCGCCGTAGATGGTCAGCGGTTCGCCGCGCAGTGCCTGCATGATGAAGTTGGAGATGACGCGTCCGTCGCTGGGATGAAGACGCGGGCCGTAGGTGTTGAATATGCGAACCAGATGCGTATTGACGCCGCGTGTCCGGTTGTATGCCATCACCAGCGCCTCGGCAAAGCGCTTGGCCTCATCGTAGACCGAGCGCGGGCCCACCGGATTCACGTGGCCCCAGTAGCTCTCGCGCTGCGGATGCTCCAGCGGATCGCCATAACACTCGGATGTTGAGGCGTGCAAATATCCCGCGCTGTGGCGGGCAGCGATTTGCAAAGTATTTTCGACTCCCGCGGAGCCTACGCGCAGCGTCTCAATGGCCAGACGGAGATATTCGGGCGGACTGGCCGGCGAGGCCATGTTGAAGACGTAATCCACCGGTCCCAAATCGAAAGGATGGCAGATGTCCAGCTCGTCAAATCGGAAGCGAGGCTCGTTGGTCAGATGGGCGATGTTGTCCAGGCTTCCCGTCGAAAGGTTATCGACGCCGACGACCGAGTGGCCGTCGGCCAGCAGCCGGTCGGTCAGGTGAGAACCAAGAAAGCCGGCTGCACCGGTAACAAGGACGTGCATCTTCAAATCTTCATGCTCCAAAATCGTCTTGCATTTCATCGGCCGCAGCGGCGGCGGCGCTTCTCGTTCTTACACCATCAGTTTGCGGGGCTTGCCCTGTTGCGCCTGGTAGATTGCCGGCCGTCCCACACTCAGATAGGTGAAGCCATAATCAAGCATCTTTCGCGGCTTGTAAAGGTTGCGGCCGTCGATGACGATGGGGAAGCGCACCGCCCGGTTGAGGCGGGTCAGATCGATTTCGGCAAATTCCTTCCAATCGGTGAGGATCAGGACCGCGTCGGCGCCGTTTGCGGCCCCGTAGATATCTGCCGCATAACCCATCTGCTCCGAGGCGGGCAACACCTTCTTTGCATGTTCCATCGAGGCGGGATCGTAGGCGGTGATGCAGGCTCCCGCATCGAGCAGCTTCTTGATCATGGCGATGGCAGGCGACTCCCGGATGTCGTCGGTATCGCACTTGAACGACAGGCCGAGGGCAGCCAGCCTCTTGCCTCGCAGTGTCCAGAGAGCCGAGCGCACCTTGTTGAAAAAGACATCGAGCTGGGTATCGTTGACCTTACGAATCTCTTTGAGAATCTGAAAGTCCACGCCCTGCTGCCGCGCCACCCAGTGAAAGGCAGCGACATCCTTGGGGAAACAGGACCCGCCATAGCCGAGGCCGGCGCGCAGAAACCTGGAGCCGATGCGGCTGTCCATGCCCATCCCCGCGGCGATGTCCTCGATGTCGGCGTCCACTGTCTCGGCGAGGTTGGCCACTGCGTTGATAAACGAGATCTTGAGAGCCAGGAAGGCATTCGATGCGTGCTTGATGAGCTCCGCACTCTGCGCGGTGGTCACCAGCAGTTTGGCAGGGCATTCGATCGAGCAGCCTCCAGGCAGAGAATCCGGCGATTCATAGTAGGCGCCCGAGGTGAGCGGCTCATAGATGCGCTGCAACACCTCCGCGGAACGCTGGGAGTTGGCGCCCACCACAATGCGGTCGGGATGAAGGAAATCGATGACGGCAGTGCCTTCACGCAGGAACTCGGGATTGGAGACGACATCGAAGCTTTGTGGCTCCACGCCTCGCCGCTGCAATACGCGCCGAATCCACTCGTTGGTGTAGACCGGAACGGTGCTCTTCTCCACGATCACTTTGTAGCCGTCGATGGAGCGGGCAATCTCTGAGACCACGGCCTCAACGTAAGAGAGATCGGCCGCGCCGGTATCGCCCTGGGGCGTGCCTACAGCGATGAAGACCGCCTCGCACTGCTCCACCGCAGCACTCAGATTGGAGGTGAAGGTCACGCCGCGTCCGCCATGTTTGGCCAGTAGTTTGGGCAGATGGCGCTCGAAGATCGGCACGCCGCCTTCGCGAAGAGTAGTTACCTTCGCCTCGTCGTTGTCGACGCAGATGACCTTGTGCCCGATCTCTGCAAAGCAAGCAGCGGCAACGAGTCCAACATAGCCGGACCCGATCACACAGATAGATACTGGCTTCGACATCTGCTTATGCAGTCTCCTTGGCGGATTCCCGCTGGGCGGCGGCAGAGGTGATTTCTGCCTTAGACCATGCGAGCCGCGCTACAACCTTCGAAGGGCTCTTCATCACAAAGGTCCGTGAGTGTTTGATCTGCCGGTTAGGCAGAGGCCGTCAATCATGCGCTCAAGCGGTCGAGAGTTGATCAAGATTAGGTTATTCGTTGCGGGGATGGCGGGGCAAGCTTGATCGCGATCGACGAATTACTCGCGAATTCGAAGTCTCACAATAGAGAGCAACCGCAGAATCTGCGCGCTCTGCGGCATCTTTTGGGCCTCTGGTAAAGTGAGACTACCGCCATAGGCGTGTGCTCAGGGTGCGGTTGGACCGGAGATCGATTTTTAATTTTTGTTGAATTGAGGCTACTGTCTTGGCAACTCCTTCGCAATTGACTTCTTCCTCGTGGGCTCCCTTTCGCATCGAGCCGAAGTTTTCGCTACGAGTGTGGGGCTACCAGGACCTCCGTCCCTGGTACGAGATGGTATCGGAGAGCGGAGAGCCTATCGGTGAGGCCTGGCTCACCGGAGACGAGTGTGTAGTGTGGAGCGGCGCGCAGGCCGGCAAGATTTTGAGGTCGCTTTTTGCCGAGAACTCCCAGGCCCTGCTCGGCAAAACCGGCGCGGCAGGCGCCTCGCCGCTGCTGATTAAGGTGATCTTCGCTAAAGAAAAACTCAGCGTGCAGGTGCATCCGGACGACAAGATGGCGCAGAAGTATGGTGAGCCTCGCGGTAAGACAGAGTGCTGGTATGCGCTTGAGGCCGAACCGGGCGCGCAGGTAGCTTGCGGGCTCAAGCCCGGAGTTACGCTGGAGAAAGTCAAAACCGGAATCGACGAAGGCACGCTCGAAAACAGCCTCAATATTGTCGATGTTGAGGCAGGCGATATGATCTTTGTTGATGCGGGGACGGTTCATGCGATCTGGCCTGGTTCGATCTTGCTCGAAACTCAGCAGAACTGCGATCTGACTTACCGGATGTACGACTATGGGCGGGGACGCGAGTTGCACATCGCCAAGTCACTCGAAGCGACACGCCTAGAGACCCGCGCTGGAAGGGTGCCTGCCAAAGTGCTGGCCGACCGGACCATTCTGATGGATGGAGATTTTTTTCGGGTGGAACGCATTCCTGTGACGGGCAGTCGAGCCAGTGGCAGTTTGCCGTGCGAAGACGAACCGGTTCCTGGCCTGGCTTACCTGTTTGTATCTCGTGGAGCGGCGAGGATTGCCGGAGAAGGCTTCGCGGCGCTGGAGGTTCCGACGGGAGGCATCGTCGCCGTTCCCGCAGCTTCGCCGGAGTTTACGGTTGAGGATTTGAATGAGGCCGGTTCGAGCAGACTGGAGTTGATGCGCATCTCGCCGCGCTGGCCAAAGGCCCAGAGATAACAGAGACGGCTCCAGGAGATTCAAGCGATTGTCATCATGCGATCACTCAGGAATCGCCGCAAGCCACGCCCTTGGTGCACAATAGATAACGAGATGAGCATCCGATTCGCAATCCCCTCCCAACTTCGCGGCGCCGTTGATCAGGCAGCCGCCGACTGGACCAGCAATAGCAAAGTCGCCCGCTTCTGGCAAAAAGACCCAACCCTCTGGACCAGTGACGGCGAAGAGAAGTGGCTCGGCTGGATCGACATCGTCGAGCGCCAGCAGGCCGATCTGGCCACGTACGCGTCACTCGGCGCCGAGATCGAGACCTCTGACTTCCAGAGTATTTTGCTGCTGGGCATGGGCGGCTCCAGCCTCTGCCCCGAAGTGCTTGCCGTCACCTTTGGACAACAGCCTAACTTTCCCGAACTGCGCATCGTTGATTCCACCGATCCCGTGCAGGTGTGGACAGCCCGCAACGATGTGAATCTGGCCGATACGCTTGTGGTGGTGGCCAGCAAATCCGGCTCGACGCTTGAGCCGAATGTCCTCAAGCAGTACTTCTTCAACGAGATGAAGGAAGCCGTGGGTCCGGAGGAGGTAGGCAGCCATTTTATCGCCATCACCGACCCCGGCTCCAAGATGGAGCAGGTGGCCAAGGCCGACGGTTTCCGCTACGTCTTCTACGGCGACCCGGAGATCGGCGGGCGTTTCTCTGCGCTCTCTCCGTTTGGCGTAGTGGCGGCGACGCTGGCCGGCCTGAACACCGAGAAGCTCTTAGCCGAAGCCGCCAAGGCCGTTGCGGCCGCTAAACTTGCGCCGGCGGAGAATCCCGCGGTGGAACTCGGCCTGCTGTTGGGCACTGCAGCCAAAGCCGGACGCGACAAGATCACCATCTTCACCTCGCCCGAGATCTACGACCTGGGCGCCTGGATGGAGCAGTTGATTGCTGAATCCACCGGCAAGCTGGGCAAGGGCATCACGCCGGTGGACCGCGAAGCCGTTGCCGCACCGGAGTTCTACGGCAGCGACCGCATCTTCGCCTACATCCGCTACGCAGGCACGGCCGACTCCAGCCAGGACGCTAAAGTTGCCGAGCTCGAAACCGCCGGCCATCCGGTCGTCCACATCGAGATCGCCGATCTCTATGAGATCTTCGGCCAGTTCTTTACCTGGGAGGTAGCAACCGCTGTCGCCGGATCGGTGATGGGCATCAATCCCTTCAATCAGCCCGACGTCGAATCGGCCAAGATCGAGACCCGCGCCCTCACCGCCGCCTACGAGAAGACCGGCAAGTTGGCGCAACGCGATCCGGTGCTCGAAGACGGCGGCATCAAGCTCTACGCCACCGATGCGTACGGGGCTAAGCTTAAAGCCGCCGCGCCCGGCCAATCACTCTCAGGCTATCTGCGTGCGCACCTCGGCCAGATCCACCCCGGCGACTACTTTGCCACGCTGGCCTTCCTGCCCATGTTCCCCGAACACGAATCGGTGATTCAGGAGCTGCGTCATCGGGTGCGCGACGCCAAGAAAGTGGCCACCTGCCTGGGCTTCGGCCCGCGCTTTCTGCACTCGACGGGCCAGGACTACAAGGGCGGTCCCAACACCGGGGTCTTTTTGCAGATCACCGCAGACCATGCCGTCAATGTCGATATTCCCGGCCAGAAGTTGAGCTTTGGTGTTGTGATCGATGCTCAGGCCGCGGGAGATCTGGCGGTGCTTGAGTCGCGCGGACGCCGCGCGCTGCGCGTGCATCTGGGAGCCGACATTACGGGAGGACTGGAGACACTTGCCGCGGCCGTGGATGCGGCGCTCCAATAAGCGCGAACCGGGCCGCTCTAAAAGTGGCGCATAGCGAACCAAACCCCGGCTGCCACCGCCAGCATCAGGCAGATCAGACCGATCCAGCCCATCCGGAGCTCCGCGCTTCGGCTCCGCGGGCGCTGCTTGCCTACATTTGCGGCGAAGTTGATCCAGTCGCGATCATCGTCGATCATCTGGCCTGAGGCGATGTAGGCCTTGAGAAACCTCTCCGTCCAGTCGCTCTGGTCCAGACCGACAGCTCCGGCATAACCGCGCACGATGCCCTTGCTCAGGATGCCACCGGGAAGCAGACGGAACTTCTCCTGCTCGAGCGCCTCCAGGTGCCGGACGCTGATCTTGGTGATCGCCGTGATATCTTCCAGCGCGATGCCGCGAGACAACCGCTCCATCCGCAGGTCTTCGCCAAACGTGCTCATTGCATACCCGAGGAACAGTACAAGTCTGCAAGGGTTTCCACACCCACGATAAACCGGCTTTGTGCTCAGGTCAAAGAGTTTATTGCTGATTTGCACCCAATTTGGTGCAGCGCGGAAGTTGTGGATCAAAATGGTCCAGAGGTTTTGGCCTTTGGCGATCTTCGCTTAAAGCCTCATTGGCTCTCCAGCCTTCCCTGCCCTGATACCCTAAATACAAGCATCTCTTCGGGATCATCGGAGCCGTCGTAAGGAATGAATAAGCTTATCGTCGCCAATCTGCTGCACCGGCCCGTCCGCTCCATCATCAGCGTGCTGGCGGTGGCCATTGAGGTCATCATGATTCTCTCGATCGCCGGCATCTTCATGGGCATGTTGAACGACAGCAAGCAGCGCACCAATGGCATCGGCGCCGACCTTATGATGCGCCCCTCCAATGGAAGCACCTTTACCGCGATGAACGGAGCGCCGATGCCGGCGAAGTTCGCCGACGTGCTCCGCAAACTGCCCCACGTCGCTGTGGTCTCGCCGGTCGTGCAGAAGTTCTCTGCCGCGGGAAAGATCGAGATTCTCTATGGCATCGACTATCCCAGCTTCAATGCCCTCAAACCCTTCGTCTTCGTCGCCGGCGGTCCCTTTCAGGGGCCCGACGACGTGATCGTCGACGATGTATTTGCCGGTTCTGACAAGGGCTACCACGTCGGCGACACCGTCACCATCATGGATCATCCCTTCCGCATCTCCGGCATCGTCGAGCACGGCAAGGGAGGGCGCAAACTGATGCCGATCGCCACCATGGGCCAGTTGACCGATGCCGACGGCAAGGCGTCACTCTTCTACATCAAATGCGACAGCCCGGCCGATGAAAACACCGTCATTCAGGAGATTCACGCCACGCGCGGTCTGGAGAATTATCCGGTCGAGACAGTCGACGAATGGCTCGAAGAGATGACCCCGGATAAGATCCCGGGCTTCAATATCGCTCTCGAGGTGGTCACGTTCATCGCGGTGGTGGTCGGGTTCCTGGCCATCTTCCAGTCCATGTATACGGCGGTGCTGGAGCGGACGCGAGAGATCGGCATTCTCAAATCGATGGGCGCATCGAAGTGGACGATCGTCAACGTGGTGTTGCGCGAAACAGCCGCGATGGCGTTGGTCGGGGTCGTCCTCGGCATCGCCGGCGCATTCAGTGTGAAGCTGCTGATGGCCCACGCCTTTCCTATGCAGCGTTTTGAGATCACAGGCGTTTGGATTGCTAGAGGCGCGACGGTCGCATTTTTGGGAGCGCTCTGCGGTGCACTTTATCCAGCCTGGATGGCCGCCCGCAAGGACCCGATCGACGCGCTGGCCTACGAGTGAGTCTCGCAGATAACTGATCTCCGCCTCGCGGACGAACCATCGAACATCGCTGCTTGCATTATGATGGGGCTGTGCCAATTTCCCGCGGGCGTGGCGAAATGGCAGACGCAGCGGACTTAAACAAATGAGTGCGCCAATCGGGAAACCGGCGGCGTAGAACTGCTCAAAGTCGGGGAAACCTGAAATGGCAATCCCGAGCCAAGCCCGGAAGCACTGCCGGGAAGGTGTAGAGACTAGACGGGCAGCACCTAAACCTCGATTGGGGAATGGTGAAGGGATAGTCCAGACCACGAACCCGCCTAGCGGGGCGGCGAAAGCCGAGGTGGCATGAAAATCCGCAGGCCGCAAGGCCATGAGGGTTCAATTCCCTCCGCCCGCACCACACTCCCAAAGGGCCGCCAGGATAAAGTCATCCCGGCTGTTTCTCCCCGCTTTGGCCCCCGGTCGCTGACCTTTCAGCCCCAATTCACCGTCGATAGTGCTGCGGCGAGCAAGTCCTCACTGGATCAGAGTCCCCTAACTGGCCGTACAATCGAGCGATACAGGATTGGACAGGAAGCTGGCTTGAGAACCGCTGTTTAACCGTTGCGCCGCTTTGCCTTTGAAAAACCAGGGCCTTTGCAGAGGCTCCTTAGACTGTCAATTCTCGGAAAACCGTTTTAAAGAGAATTGTCTTATGAAGAAAAGTTATCTTGCGAGGGAGAGCTTGGTGTGTATACTTGTGACGGTCAAGAGAACTCAGTTGAAACTCAATCTGCTTCGAGTAATTCCGAGCAGAAAAGATTGTGTTCTGTCTCAAACCGAGGCTTCCCAAGTTCGATCGGATCTGGCCCCCAAACCTTCGACTTTCAGCCAAGCGGAAGGATATTGCCGCGGGGGGCGCACCATTGAAACGACAGATCGGTCGTCATTGAATTGCCCGTCCCGGATTTCATTGTTTTGGCATTGTTCCTTTTGCGCTGACGGTAGTTCTGAATCTCATGGCATTGCCCTCAGCCGGAGGTATCGGCACTGTATCGGGTGTGGTTGGTGGCTATTCTGGCGATGACGACCTGGCCGCCGGTGCAAAGCTATCTTATCCATACGGTGTTGCAATCGACACGGGGGCTGTAATAGCCCGAACAACCCGATGCAGTGTTACCGGCGATGGTGGAAATGATCCGCTTCGTAGCATTCAGCGTGCGAGCGCGCGTGCTGGCAGTTTCCGCAATATCCGCTTAAGTGCGGCAGAAAGCGAGTGTGCCTGTCAGGATGTTAGAGATGGCTAGCCGAAATAGATCGCCCTTTGCAGTGTTTGTGACAATTCTGTTGTTGCTTGCCGCAAGTTGCCCACTTCACGCAGCCAGTCTTTCCGTAGGTGGTGGCACGCTCGTCTATTCGTACACCACATCGACTGGTCAATGTGGTCCCCCGGGTTACGGGACACTGACTACGTATGCGTATACGGTGTCGACTTTCACGAGCGCGAGCGGCGCTGTGACCACATTCAACACGAGCGGTGGAGCGTACTACGCCTGGAACGGGAACTGTGTTTCGGGTGTGCCTTCGGGGCCCGAGCCGCCTTCTGGCGTTCCGTTGAACGGACCGACCTTCACGATCACTTTCTATCCAGGGGCGGGGTATGCATCAGCGACTTATACCAACAATCTGATCACGCCAACCATCAGTATTACAAGTTCGGGAACGCCCTCGACTTATGGGAATTCGGTGACGTTTACGGCGACAGTGACCGCGGCCGATACGAATACAGTTACCTTCTCGAACGGTTCGACGACGCTTGGAACTGTGACGCCGAACGGAGGCACTGCGACGTTTGCGACGAGTAGTTTGCCTGTGGGCTCGAACAGCATCACGGCGACGATCGCGGCTGGCGGTAGTTATGCTTCGGCGACTTCGAGTGCAATGACGCAGGTGGTGAACCAGGTGACTCCGGCGATCGCGTTGTCGACATCAGTGACACCGTCGAGTTACGGCGGTTCGGTGACCTTCACGGCGACTGTGCCGTCCGCCGACACGAACACGGTGACCTTCTCGAACGGTTCGACGACGCTGGGTACTGCGACTCCGAGCGGGGGCACTGCGACATTTGCGACGGGCAGCTTGCCTGTGGGCTCGAACAGCATAACGGCGACGATTGCGGCTGGCGGTAATTACACAGCGGCGACTTCAAGCACCATAACACAGGTTGTGAGTCAGGCGACGCCGGCGATCACACTGGCCACGTCGGGGACGCCATCGACTTATGGTAATTCCGTGACATTTACGGCGACGGTGACGGCGGCCGACACGAACACAGTTACCTTCTCGAACGGTTCGACGACGCTGGGTACAGCGACGCCGAGCGGAGGCACGGCGACGTTTGCGACGAGCAGCCTGTCGGTAGGCTCAGATAGCATTACGGCAACGATCGCCGCAGGGGGAAATTACACATCCGCGAGCTCGAGCGCGATTACGCAGGTGGTGAACCCGATTACGCCGGCTATTTCACTGGCCACTTCGGGAACTCCATCGAGTTACGGGGCTTCAGTAACTTTTACGGCGACGGTGACGGCGGCGGACACGAACATAGTTACCTTCAAGAACGGGTCGACGATTCTGGGCACAGCTACTCCAAGCGGAGGCACGGCAACGCTCGCGACGAGCAGCCTGCCGGTGGGGTCGGACGGCATTACGGCGACGATTGCGGCTGGAGGGAATTATGGATCGGCGACTTCGAGCACCATTACGCAGGTAGTGAACGGAATCACGCCAACGATCGCGCTGGCCACTTCCGGGACGCCATCGACCTATGGTAATTCCGTGACGTTTACGGCGACGGTGACGGCGGCCGACACGAACACAGTTACCTTCCTGAATGGGTCAACGACACTGGGTACTGCTACTCCAAGCGGAGGCACTGCAACGCTCGCGACGAGCAGCCTGCCGGTGGGATCAGACGGCATTACGGCGACGATTGCGGCTGGAGGGAATTATGGATCGGCGACTTCGAGCACCATTACGCAGGTAGTGAACGGAATCACGCCAACGATTACGCTGGCCACTTCCGGGACGCCATCGACCTATGGTAATTCCGTGACATTTACGGCGACGGTGACGGCGACCGACACGAACACAGTTACCTTCCTGAATGGGTCGACGACACTGGGCACAGCGACCCCGAGCGGAGGCAGGGCGGTGCTGGCGACGAGCAGCTTGCCGGCTGGGTCAGACGGCATTACGGCGACGATTGCGGCTGGAGGAAACTACGCCGGGGCAACATCGGCCGCGATCACTCAGGTGGTCAATCAGGCCACGCCGACGATCAGTATCAATAACATTCCTGGGAATGCTTACTATGGCAGCAGTTTTACGGTGGCATACAGCTATTCAGGGAATGGCTCTCCCTCCGAATCGGTTGCATCAAGCACGACGAGTGTCTGCACGGTCTCTGGGAATACGGTCACCTTTACCGGGCTAGGCACTTGCACATTGACAGCCAGCGCAGGTGCGACGGCGAACTACACCGCGGCCACGGGCAGCGCGCAGAGCTTCACTGTGATACAGGCGTCGCCCACGCTGACGCTGACGACTTCGACTAGCCAGTCCAACTACGGCGATCCGGTGACATTCACTGCGACCATGACGGGCGGAGTATCAGGGACCGTGACCTTCTATGCCAACGGTACGACGATCGGAACCGCCTCACTCAGCGGGTCGACCGCTTCTCTGGTGACAAGCCACCTGTTTCCTGGCAGTGCGAAGATCACCGCTTCCTGGCCAGGGAATATGTATTACCAGCCAGTGACTTCTGCGGCGATCACCCAGACAGTTACGATCCACGACACGATTACGACAATAGCGGGCAACGGCACGATGGGTTATGCCGGGGATAACGGGCCGGCTACGAGTGCCGAACTGACGGACCCCTACTGGGTTGCGCTGGGCACGAATTCAAACCTCTATATCTGTGACTCAAATAACTACCGAATCCGGAAGGTAACGGCGGCAACGGGCATTATCACCACGGTTGCAGGCAATGGTACTCAAGGTTATTCGGGCGATGGGGGGGCGGCGACATCGGCGGAGATCAACTATTGCTATGGGGTAGCTGTCGACTCCACCGGGAATCTTTACATCAACGATCTGAGTAACTGCCGCGTCCGCAAGGTGTCGACCAGTGGAATCATCACTACGGTTGCCGGCAACGGGACATGCGGCATGACCGGGGTGGGCGGGTCGGCCACCAGCGCCGAGATCTATCCGTTTGGAATTGCCGTGGATGGTTCCGGCAACCTCTATTTCGGGAATACCTCGTCGTATCCGGGTGTCATGCAGAAGGTGTCCACGTCTGGCATCATCACCACCATCCCGAATCTCACCGCCGTGACTCCGGTGGTCGATGCAGCGGGGAATCTTTATGTCTATTCGAACGGAGCGATCAACAAGTATTCCTCCATCACGGGCACGAGCCTGGGCACCATTGCCGGCAACGGAACGGCTGGATACTCAGGGGACGGGGGTCCGGCGACGAGCGCGGAGGTTAATAGTGGTCCAACTTGGGTAGATGCTTCAGGGAATCTGTACTTGAATGGCGGCACGCGCAAGGTGAATGCAGGAACCGGGATCATATCCACGGTGGCCGCGGTGGGCGGTGGTGAAGGCTGCATCGAAGAAGCCAATAGCGCGGGGGACGGTTGTCTGTCGATCGATGGGATTTTCGGCGGCGGACCGGGAAACCATGCGGTGGATAGCCAGGGTAACATCTACGTGGCAGATTTCTATGGCAGGCGTGTCCGCCTGGTGGCGCCGTTCCCAAGTACGGAGACGCAGGCTTCCGGCGTTTCGGCAGTTTCCTGCTCTCCTTCCTCGATTACTTTCAATACCTCGGCCACGTGTACGGCGAGCGTGTCGGCCGGGACGAGTGGCAACGTGGATTTTGCCTATGTCAACTCTTCGACGAACGCCATTACTTACGGCGGCGTTATTGCTCTGCAGGGAGGCCAGGCAAGCGATCAGGCACCGATCCTGGCCGCAGGGACATACAATGTTGTCGCCACTTACAGTGGCGGGGGAAGTTATCAGCCCTCAGTAGGAACATCGACCACGCCTCTGACCGCAAGTAAGGCGATGCCGGTGCTGTCATGGGCAACGCCGGGTCCGATTTATTACGGGACCGCTTTGGGGGCGGGGCAACTCGATGCAAAGAGCTCCGTGCCTGGTGTCTTTGTTTACACACCAAGCGCGGGAACGGTGTTGGGCGTCGGCTCGCATACTCTAAGCGCGACATTCTCACCGAGTGATGCAACCGATTATGCGGCGCCACCGGCTATTACCACATCGATTACGGTGAACCAGACGACGCCGGCCGTGAAGTGGAGCAATCCGAGTTCGATTCAATACGGAACGGCGCTAACCTCCGCGCAATTGAATGCGACGGCAAACGTACCGGGGACATTTGCGTACAATCCCGCATTGGGAGCGGTCCTTGCCATCGGGACTCAGACACTTAGTGTCGTCTTTACTCCGACATCCTCTCCGTATAACACCAGCAATACGCCGGTAAACGCTAGCGTTCAGCTTGTAGTGACGGGAGATATTCCTGTGATCACTTCGATACTTCCCAGTCCGGCCTTGCCCGGGAGCACCGTTACAATTGCGGGGCAGAACTTCGCGGCGAGCCAAGGGCAAAGCACGGTTACCTTCAATGGGGTGACCGCAACCGCGAGCGCATGGTCGGATCAATCGATCACCGTGACGGTACCGCCTGGCGCAAAAACCGGGAACGTCGTGGTGACGGTGGCCGGAGTACAGAGCAACGCTTTCCTATTTATGGTGCCAATCGCTTGCGGCCAGTAAGAATGCCAGCCGAGAAGAACCGCATGAGGCAACGATGGCGGCGGTGGGAAAGAAAGACAGATCAGGTATGCAGAAGAGATTCGAGGTGACTGCTATGAGGTTCAAAGAGTCAGCGCGGTTTTACGGCAGTGCTGTTCTCGCGGGGGCGCTTTTGATGGCCGTGAGGCTGCCGGGGCAGGTTACCGCGCCAAGGCCGCGGGTTGTTATTGAACTCGCGGATGACGACGTGCTCATCCCAAACGTCAATGCCAAGCGAGGCGAAAAGAGCGATAGCGCGATGGCGGTGTTGAATGCCGCCGCAGCCAATCTGAGTGCGCTGGAAAAGTATGACATTGAATGCAAGGGCATGTTGTATCGCGGCGGAAGCTCGAACGCCGAACCTGTGCCAGTCACGTTCGTGATTGCCGGCAATGGCAGTTTTCGAATGATCATCAGCGAGAAAAATGGGGTCCACGAGGTTCGATCTTCAGGGAATCTCAAAGTCGCGAAGCGCGCGGACGGGGGTATGACCCCAGGAGAGAAGTCGGAATTCGGCGAGGCCATGGCAATCCCCTACAGCCTGGGCAGCATTGCCAGGCGCGTGGATCTTGCCGCGGCGGATCAGGGTGATCGAGTCGTGGAAGGCCAGCCATCCAGGGCCGTTGCGTTGACCTTGTTTTCCAACGGGAACGGGACACAGGAAACGGCTTCCTTGTTCTTTCTCAAGGAGACGCCACAGCTGGCGAAATTTGTTCGCGTTCGGAAGAGTCTCGGATATAGACCGACCGAGTCTCTCGAGATCGTCACGTACCGCGACTACCGCCCAGTGGATAGCGTCATAGCTCCCTTTGAATTTGAGTTTTCTGAAGACGGGCAAGTGATATCGACCTTGCGAGTAAGCAGCGCCAGTCTCATTGCCCGGCATGATGATTCGTACTTCCGGTTCGAGTAGACGAGGTGAGCAGAGTGAGGGAAAGAAGGTCGGCGATGTCTGAGGCTATGAAGCTTGCAGTTCTTTGTTTCGCGGGTGCGCTTGCCGGGATGGCTAGCGCACAGACTTTGCCCGATGCAGGTGGAATTCCCACTGCTTCTTCGACATTCCCGGTGGAGCACGGGTTTGTGAATCTGGCAAACGGGGCGCTGCACCTGGAGATTCCTGTTGTGAACTATTCACAGCGTGGGAATATTCAACAGCCGATCACGATTGTCTACGACAGTAATATCTGGAAGGCCAATTACAACTCATCGCTCAACTCCTCATATTGGGCACCCAACGCCATTTCGCCGGCCGGCAACACAACGACGGGCGGCTGGTATGTGTCGTTTGCACAGCAGAACCAGTCGATGGCGTTTCTTTCTGCTCTGTCTTTCATTTGCGCGAGTAATGGAGCGGGAGGCGAACTGATTCCGGGCTTCACCTGGATCGATCAGCACGGGACGACCCATGCTTTTCCCACGATCGTCACAGCGGGAGGCGGAGGCCTGTCGTCGTGTACCGGGACCGATGGCAAGCAGTACACGATGAACACGAATGCCTCTGCTTATGCGGTCGACGGCAGCGGCTATCTTGGGGTGGTTGGGTTCAATCCAGCGCAAGGCACAAACTTCTCACTCAATGTGTACGACAAGGACGGAACGCTTGTCGCCAGCAACAGTTTTAATCAGCCGCTGATTTCAACCGTAGGCGGGATCAAGGTAACGACAGGGCCGATGCTGCCGGTGGACCGCAACGGAAACACGACTTATGTGACGAGTTCCATACCGCAGGACAGCATTGGCCGGGCTCTGCTCGCCGATAGCGGGATCATCACGCAGACCGGAGGCGGGCAGGTTGAGTATTTGACGGTACCTGTGGCCGGCGGAGGAACAGCCACTTACACGATCAATTACGAGTACGTGCCCGTTCAGACCTCGTTTGGGATTTCTTACATCACTGACCCGCAAGGGGAGCAGATGCTAGTGGTGCAGAGCATCGTCCTGCCTGATGGGTCATCGTACAGTTTTGGCTATAACCAGAGTTCATTTGGTGAAGTTACGAGCATGACCCTGCCCCATGGCGGACAGGTTACTTTCCAATATCAGACCGCGCCTGGCCTAAACATCTCGAATGCGGACACCACTACGGTATTGCCAACGCGTTGGGTTCAGTCGCATACCGGCTCGGATGGCACAACGACGTTCCAATGGTCGGAAAGCTCTTCATCGCCATATTCACAGGCAGGCACAACGTGTCATTACATTCAGAATCAGCTAACAACGCTAAGTGCGCAGAATACCTACAAGTTCAGCCACTGCGGGGGCAACATCCTTCTCCAGGAAACGGACCACGGGGTTGCGAATTCAACGCAGATCGACGCGGTCGACCTTTACAGCTATGACACGACCCACGCCTGCCCGTCGTGGTCGGAGTGGGTTCCGGGGAGCTTCTATAACCTTCCGTACACCTATACTACGCAGCCGTGCACGGGATTCATGTGGATGAATCTCACGGGCAAGACCACGAAACTACTCCCACCGCCTGGAAGCTCCGCGGCTACGCTGACGACGGACATTCAGTATGTCTATGGCAATCCGGGTACGGGGCGACCGACGGCGGTCAAGCAGTGGGACTACTATGCTGCTTCCCCGACCTCGCTGCCGGATAATCCGCCGGGACTTCCAACGCGGGAGACAGACTTTACCTACGGGTATGTCGTGAATGGCCAGTTGTTCCCGACGGAGATCGACGAGCGAGGCTCAACGGGAGCGATCGCCGCATCGACGTACTACACGTATGACGAGGCGGCCTATCAAAGTGGAGCGGCGCCATCGACGACGCCGAACCACAATGATGCCTATGTAACAGGGAACCGCGGCAATGTGACCACAGTGACGAGGTGCTGTGGCTGGAACGGAACGAGCTATGCCGCTCTATCGAGTCATATCTATTATGACGACGCCGGCGCAGTGACCGCGACGGTTGATCCCAACGGGAATAAATCGTCGATGCAGTATGATCCGACGGATCTCTATCCGCAGACGGTCACTCTGCCTCCGACGGGAAGCCCGGCGGTGTCGCATGTGATCCAGCAGGTCTACGACTTCAACTCCGGGCAACTGCAAAAGGTAACAGACCAGAACAATGCGACGACGATTTATGGATGGGATAGCATCGGCCGCCCGTCAACGATCCAGGTGCAATACCCGGGTTTGAGCTCGCCGATCACGCTGCAAACCACGACCTATCCGACAGCAAATGAGACCGAGGTATCGGTGTTGCAGTCGTCAGGCGTGTACTTGAGCGCCGCTTCGATCGTTGATAGCTACGGGCGTCCAGCGCAGGGCGTGCAGTCGGGCACAACTTCGGAGACGACGTACGACGCGCAGGGGAGAAAGTACTCTGTCACGAACGCCCATCTAAGCACGCCGAGCTCCACGGATGGCACCACTTATTACTATTACGATGAGCTGAACCGCCCGAAGACAATCAAGATACCCAATGGGTATTCAACGAGTTATACCTACTCTCAGAACTCGGTCACGATCACCGATCCAACGGGAAGGAGCAAGCAGACTACATCGGACGCGTTCGGCGACACTGTTACAGTTCTCGAGCCGAACGCGTCTGGAGTGCTGACCTACGCAACGAACTACCAATACAACTGGCAGGGGCAGCCAGTTGGAGTGCAGCAGCAGGGCGGTACGACCGATACGACGCAATGGCGCCAACGGAGTTTCGCATACGACGGCGCAGGCCGGCTGATCTCGCAGACCACACCCGAGGCAGGAACCGCGACTTTCGCCTACGACAATAACGGGAACGTGGTCCGCGCGACGAACCAGAACAGTTCGAACAATACGACGACGAGCAGCTACGATGCTCTGAATCGCATCATCTCCAATGCGATCAGCGGAGGGCCGACCTATACCTACACTTACGATGGGCAAGACGCATCAGGCGACACTTATGGGAAGGGGCGTCTAACGGGAACCAGTAACGGATCGAATGTGCAGACCCTGTACCAGCACGATGCAATGGGAAGGGTAGTTTCGACAGCGTACTGCCTGCCCAGTGACTGCACATTCACCTATGGAGCGCAGGCGCAATACGATTATCAGAATAATATGACGTCGCTGACTTACCCGGACGGGAGGGCGATTCAGTGGACGTACGATCAATTGAACCATCCTCTGAGCCAGACATATGCGTCGTTCAAGAGCAGCACAGTTGGCACGCCGTACGCGGCGAGTCTCTCGTATTACCCGAGCGGCCAGTTCCAGCAAGGGAGTTTTGGCGGAATAATTCAGGCAGGCGCCACCTACGATGCGGACCAGAATCTGTCTTCTCTTGCGTACACGGTAAATGGAACACCGATCGTTGAGAAAACCTACGCATGGGATACAAACGCGACGAATCTGGTGACGGTCAACGATCTGGCTGCGGGGCGCACACAGAATTATAGCTATGACGAGATGAACCGGCTGTCGACGATGAGCGACACCGGAACCACCACGAACGCTTGCACAGCCGGTCTGCCTGGAGTGCCAGCGACCTCGCAGATCTACACGATCGACCCCTGGGGAAACCTGCAGGCGAGCGGAACCTTCTCGTTCCAGGCGACGGTCGGCGCGAACAACCAGATCGCTCCAGGCGAGGGTTATCAATATGACTCGGCCGGGAATCAGACGCAGGATGCGCTAGGAAACAGCTACTCCTATCGCTCCGACGGACTAATGAATGGCAGCAACGGCTGGAGCTACACATACGATGCCCTCGGGCAGCGGGTGCGCAAGGACGGCACTTCCGCGAATGAGTATTTCTACTTTGGCGGCCGGTTGCTAGCGATGCGCAATCCGTCAACGGGTGCATGGACGGACCGCATCTATGGTCCTACAGGGGCGCTAGCCACGGTTCCGGGTACTGTGACGGGCGCGCCCGTATACAGGCTCTCTGACCATCTTGGTTCGCTGCATTATACGATCGGCGCTTCCGGTACCATCCAGGGAGTCTCGAGCGTTTATCCGTTCGGAGAGTCAGCGACTAACTCTACTGGCGACAACTTTGTCTTCACCGATCACGAGCGAGATACAGAAAACAACACGGACGCCACGCTTTACCGTCACTATGCATCGACCCAGGGGCGCTGGCTCTCGCCTGATCCATCCAACGGCAGTTATGTTCTGACCGACCCGCAATCGCTGAACCGCTATGCATATCTCACCAACCGCCCGATGGCTCATACCGACAGGCTAGGTTTGGACGATGACGACGATGACGATGACGGCGGCGGTGGTGACGATGACGATGACGACGGAGGATGGAGTGGAGACGATGGCGGCGGCGGCGACCCCGGCTACATAGATTCCTCCGATAGCGGGGACGCGCTGCAGGGTTCCTCCGATCCCGGAGGGGCGCCGGTCTACGCAATTGGCTGGTTCGTTGTCAACGGAAGCACGTACGGGGTTGGCGACTACGCGCAGAACGTGAGCGACTCCACGCAGGGGCTTGAACAAGACGGACTTGCGGACTACCCGTATCTGCAAGGGATGTTCCATGGGGCCGGCCAGCCGTATTGGGGCGGCGCCTACAAAACCGTGGTCGCGGCGACGAAGCAAGTTGTCCTTAGCGTGGCTACGATTCCGCTGGCGCCATTGATGGAGTTCGGACTTGCCGCGCAGACCGCAGAAGCCGGATTGAGCGCTGAGTCGGCAGAAGTCGCCACAGAGGGCGCGGGAGAGCTATCGGGCACGATTCGCGCATCGTTTGCCAACGGGCGTTATACGAGCTACGTGACGAAAGCCGACACCCTCGTTTACCGAGGAGAGAATATCGGCCAAGGTGTTGGCCGATTCTTCGGCACGGTAAGGCCCATGAACTCGCTGGATGCCGAGATGATGTATAACACGCTGAAGTGGGGCAATTATGGGCAGGTCGTAAGCACCTATATGGTTCCAGCCGGCACGCGAGTTTTCGTTGGCGAAGTTGCCGGCGGTACAGGGACTCAAATGTTCATCAACTTTGCCGACGTCTCGGGGGTGCAACTTCTGAGCCAGGAAACGCTCTTTGAATCGTTCCTCCAGGCAGCTGGGCGGGTGTGGTAGGTATGCGACGTTCCGATAAGCTATTAAGCCGTGTCGGTGGCAGTTCGCCGTTTTTGAGCAAGGAGGCGATCCGAAAGATCCCGTGGAGCGAAGAACTAGCAGACGAGATACAGGATGCGCTGGAATCGCCGGACGTTTTAGACCAGAAGTTCGCGCTGTTCTTCGCGGAGACTCTATTTCATCCGGATGTTCTGGATGCGGCCCACGAGGCTCGATTTGTTTCGAGGATGACCACGCTTCTGGATTGTGGATCCGATCCGGTGAAGCCCTACGCGCTGCGTCTTTTGGTTCGATTCCATGCACGGGTTGTGGACTTTCGCGAGCGGGTGATGAAGGCACTGGGTTCGGAGGAGGCCGGAGTCAGGCATGAAGCGCTGGCGGGCTACGAACTGTGTTGCAAGGCGAAGGAGGTCGAGCCGCTGGAGAGGTTTGAGCACGATCCGTACTATGGTGAGATTGCGATGGGAGGGCCATTGAGGTTCGACCTCCGCGATGAGGCTTTGAGCGTCATAGAGCGCGTGCTCGGTGTCGGATTTACGCGTTTTCAAAAAGTGGAGAGTCTCCCAGGAGGCAGGAATGTCGCATTCTGGAGCTGGGAGCCATATCATCGCTCGAAGCAACCGCCGTGGCGGAAGTGGTTCTGGAACCCATTCCATCGCTGAGCGGAAGCGATCCGACAAGATTTGTGCGCTGGAGCGGGGATACACCAGATTTGGTTTGGCTATAGCCACGCGCCCAGGGCGTGCTGGACAAAATCAATGCGGACGTAGCCTTTCGGGCGTGCGGAGACAACGATGGAGTCAGGCAGGCCGCCGGAGAGAGGACCTGACTGTAGTTGAGCGTGGAGAAGGAACTGGATTCCGGCGTCCGCACAGCGCCGGATCTCTCCTTTGAGGGCGGGGTCGGAGAGGAAACTCGAAGCGGCCAGGATGCCTTCGATACGCGTGGCGGCAGGGGCGGTTCGTCCGTTTGGGTCGAAGGAGCCCTGGACGAGTGGGAGGTCCGTGCCGGTAATTTGGCCCGCCATGAGGGCACGACAGACCTGTTCGGCGTGATGGATGAGAGCGTCGCTTGAGGCTGAACCGGGGATTTCTTCGAGGTAGGGCCAAAGCTTCGCGGTGGCGATCATGGCCCAGTGATCGGGTGGAACCTCAGTGAGACTGGCGCGGCTGCGAGCTAGGTACATCAGAGCGCGGGCTGCGGCTTCGAGCCATTCCTTGTTGTGGTCGAGTTCGTAGAGATCGATCAAACCCAGCACCGCCTCGCCGGGAAAGTAGAGGCTCTCGAAGTCCTCATCGGGGCCGCTGAGGGGCTTGTATTTGTCGATGAAGCTGCCGTCGGGGCGCTCGAGAAAGAGGATGAAGCGGGCGAGGCCCTGCATCTCATCCATCGGGATGCTGCGGGGTCTTGCCTTTTCGGTTGCGGTGAGGGCAACCAGGCCGAGACCGCTTGCGCCGAGGTCGGCGACCGAGGGGGCGGGAAAAGGTGCGGACCAGACAACGATCTGACCTGGTTGCGGGCCGGGGCCCATGTAGTAGCGACGCATGAAAGCCGAGGCGCGGACCATGGCGTCGACAGCTTCCGGGCTGGGCTTGCGATTGTTGAGAAGGCCGAGCGCATAGATGGCGCCGGCATGGCGAACGATATTATAGGAGCGGCTTTGTTCGCCGGTGCGGATGTTGACGCTATAGACGAAGCGCCCGTTCGGGCCGCACATCCTCACCAGATAGCCTCCCGCAAGACCGATGGCGTGTTCGGTTTCCCCTTGAATTGGCGTTGCCACAGCCTGCATCGCCGAGGTGAGATGCCCGCCTGGTCCCGACTGCGCCAGTGTGGCGGAGCAAAGAAGCAGGCAAACGCTACAGCGGCCGTGATGAATACGCATTCGCACCTTCCTTATCAGCAAAAGAATACCCGAGATAGGTGCAAGTAAACTGTATTGCCAACAATCACAGTCAGTTCCGTTCGATTACTCTCGTTTGCGCTAACTTCCTGTTATTGAAGCCGCTGCACTTTCACTAGATCACGGTCAGTTTCCCTTGTTTTTCATAGGTTTACAGCGTTCGTCACAAACTTAAAATCCGCGAGCCGCAAGGCTGTGGGGGTTCGGGTCCCCCTCCGGGCACCAAATAAAAACTGTTATGGCAACGTCTCTGCCGAAGCGCCTGCATTGGTTTAATAAAGCTGCACCGATTAAGGATCACGATGCATCGATATCTCTGTATGTTGGCCTCGTAGAACCAGAGCCTAACATAATTCCCGGTATCTGAATAACATAACCTCGCTTGATCTTCTTTTGGGACTTCCGCGGTTTTAGGCAGACACTCTGTTGGCAGCGCGCTCCTCGATGTGAAGGCCAACCTGAATCTGTTCCTCTCGGAGCGGGTCAAGCATAAACAAGAGAATTGCCTGGGCTCTATTGACAAGCAATGGAATTGCATTGCTTACCCTTTCCCCAGTTTCTCCCAGGCAGGAGTGCGGTAATTTGCTCGCGCGCTTCCGGGGGCACCGGAAACGCAAGCGATCTTTGTCTCGGTTCGCCTTGGAGGTTTCCGGTGATCAGTAAGTGGTGTGTTCTGTCTGGACGTGGCGCTGGGCGGTTTGGTGCGATTCTCAGTCTGCTCCTCGTAGATGCTTGCGGTTTTGTCTGTCTTTCGCCAAAGGCCTCTGCGCAGTCAGTGCTTTATGCTGGCGTGCTGGCGACCGTAAACAGCGGGTTTGGCTCGCCTGCCGGTCTGGCGCTGGACAGTAGTGGGAACGTCTACATCGCCTACCCCTATTACATCGGTGGAAGTGTGGTCGAGGTGCCATGGACGCAAGCCAGCGGCTATGGCACAGCGACTATCGTTGCCACAGCACTGGGAAGCCCCTTTGGCATTGCGGCGGATAAGAACGGGAATATCTTTATCGCTGTCTCCGGCACTGGTCCTGGAACCAACACAGGCGCCGTGATGGAGGCGTCACCGCCGACAGCTGGCGGAGGCTGGACGTTAACGACTCCGGTCAGCGGATTGAATTCGCCCAAAGGGGTCGCGGTAGACGATGCGGGAAACCTCTACGTCGCCGATGCCGGTAATCAAACGGTGATCGAGGTGCCGGCCGCAACCGGAACGCCAGTGACGCTTGCCAATACATCCACGTCGACGAACGGTGGCGACTTCACCCCTTACGGGGTGGCGGTCGATGCAAGCGGAAATGTCTTCGTTGCCGATAGAGGCGACCAGTACAACCTGGGTACGGTCGACGGAACCGTGACCGAAATACCGTCAGGTTGTACGGCAGCCGCAGCGATAGCTCAAAGCTGTCAGATAGATCAGTTAGACAGTGGAATGCACTATCCCGAAGGCATCGCAGTGGACGCGAACGAAAACCTTTTCGTCGCCGACTATCAATTTGGCTGGATACTGGAGCTGCCGTGGATGGGCAGCGCCTATAGCTCAACCCACCCACCACTCTTCAACTCGGGGATGTTGGCGGTCAATTCCAGGTATTATCCAACGGGCGTTGCCGTGGACCCGAGTGGCAACGTCTTCTTCAGCGATACCGCGAACAACCGCGTGGAGAAGGGAGACGTCGAGGCGGTCGACTTCGGAGCCGAGAGCGTGAGTAGCTCCAGCGCTACGATCGCAGTCTCGTTCGTCTTCATTGATAACACCACGATTGGCGGTTGGACGGTTATGACCCATGGCGCAACAGGGCTGGACTTTTCCGATGCCTCGGGTGGCACATGCTCATCGACGGGCCCTAGCGCCTCATACATCGTGAATGACGGTTGCACGGTAAACGTCAGCTTTACTCCGCAGGCTACGGGGCTGCGTTCCGGCACACTTGTGCTTCAGGATACGAGCGGAAATGTGCTCGCTACGGCCTACTTGCACGGCGTTGGCGTAGCCTCGCAGATCGCTTTCGGCCCCGGCACGCAGAGTCTGGCTGTGAGCAGCGGATTGAGTTTGCCTACTGGGGTCACGGTGGATGAGGGTGGCAGCGTCTATGTCAGCGACTCCGGCAGCGGCAGTGTAGTGAAGACGAGCGGCGGGTCGCAAAGCACGGTCGCGAGTGGATTGAGTTCGCCCTCAGGAGTGGCGGTGGACGGTGGCGGGAACGTCTATATCGCCGATTCCGGGAATCATCAGGTTGTCGAAGTTCCATGGGCAGGCAGCGCCTATGGCACGCAAACCAAAGTAATCAGCGGGTTGAATTCACCCAAGAGCGTTGCAGTAGACGGCGGCGGGAATCTCTACATAGCGGACTCAGGCAGCCGAGTCGTGGTGAAGATACCATGGATCGTTGGTGTCTATGGAGCGCCATTGGCGCTAGCGAATTCCACAACGAATGGGACAAGCTTTGATCCCGTCGATGTGGCGGTGGATGGAAGCGGAAACGTCTATATTGCCGATACAGGCAACAGCCAGGTCGTGAAGGTGCCATGGACCGCCAGCGGCTACGGCGCGTCTTCGACTGTGGGTAGCGGGTTGAGTTCGCCCGTTGGCGTAGCAGTGGACGGGATCGGGAACGTCTACATTACAGACTCAAGCAACCACAACGTAGTGAAGGTTTCGTGGACGGGCAGCAATTATGGCGCGCAATCGACCATCGCCGATTTAACGACAAACGGAAATGGCTTTGTTCCCGTTGGCGTGTCGGTGACCGGAGGCGGGAATATCTACATCGCGGATGCTGGAAATAGCCAAGTGGTTGAGGTGGATGTCGCTGATCCGCCATCGCTCAGCTTTGCGTCAACGCCCGTCGGCTTCTCCAGTAGCGACAGTCCCAAGACCGTGACTGTTGCGAACAATGGCAATTTGTCGCTTGTCTTTTCAACGACAGGGGGCAGCAATCCCCTCTATCCGGCGAACTTTTCTGAGAATTCCTCTGACTCGAATCTTTGCGCTGCCGGGACTTCTCTGAGCGCGGGTGCTAGCTGCGACGTCTCGGCAAACTTCACGCCTTCGACCGCAGGAGCTTTCACCAGCCAGATCGCATTGACGAATAACGCGTTCAACGGGGGCGGAACACAGAACATTGGTGTGAGTGGCACGGGCACGCTCGCATTGTCGCCGGCGAGTCTGCCTGGCGGAACCGTAGGCGCAGCCTATTCCCAAAACGTTGCTGCAACTGGCGGGAGTGGCTCTTACGCGTTCTCTGTCAGCAGCGGAACGTTGCCTGCCGGTCTCGCTCTTAGTACCTCGGGGCTGCTTTCGGGCACACCGATCGCAGGCGGCAGCTTTTCCGTCACGATTGCCGTGGCTGATTCAAACAACCTGGCAATTACCGGCTCCCAAACCTACTCGCTGAATATCGGCGCGCCAACGATCACACTTTCGCCTTCCTCCCTGCCGGACACGACCTATGGAGCGAACTATAGCCAGACGCTAACGGCATCGGGCGGAACTCCGAGCTATTCCTTTGCTGTTACCAGCGGATCCCTGCCGGCCGGCCTTTCTCTCAACTCCGGGGTGCTGTCAGGCACACCAACTCCAGGCTCATTTAACTTCACAGTTACGGCGACCGACAGTAGTACTGGAACCGGCCCCTATTCCTCCAGCCAACCGTATTCGTTGTTAGTTAACCAAGCTACACCGACTCTGTCGCTTGCCTGCGCTGAGGCTGCTTACGATGGCAACCCGCACTCCTGCGTTGGGACGGCAACCGGCATTGGCGGAGTCGCGGTCAGCGGTACGTGGAGCTATTCGCCTGCGAGTGTGACGTCAGCGGGAAGCACGCTGGTCACTGGAACCTTCACCAGCAGCAACTCCAATTACGCAGGCGGAACTGCCAATGGGATGCTGAAGATCGATCCGGCAACACCGACTCTGTCTCTTGCCTGCGCTGAGGTTACTTACGACGGCAACGCGCACTCCTGCGTTGGAACGGCAACAGG